>JAYQAI010000006.1:47915-72535 GCA_038136715.1 Gammaproteobacteria bacterium
CAGGCGCGGTCTTCGAGCCGCCCGGTGATTGCCTGCAGTGCTTCCAGATGTTTTGTGTCCGGGAAAGGTTCGATAACGATATGAAGCTGACCGCCGCAGGGCAGTTGAAAGCGTTCGACTTCTTCCTGCGTTGCGCCATAAATCAGCAGCTGGGGTTTGTCGGTCGTGAGCCGGCCCTGCTGCAGTCGTTCAAGCAGGTCTTCCTCAATGCAGCCGCCAGACAAAGAGCCAGCGACTTCGCCGTCATCATTACAGCAGAGTAGAGAACCGATCGGTCGCGGCGATGAACCCCAGGTTTTGACCACTGTACAGAGCCACGCCATCCGACCGGACTTCACCCAGTCGGTCAGCTGCGACAGCACCTGGAGGTCTGCGTACTCCATCATTAATCACGATCCTCGTGGCCATGCGACTTACCCTGTCGGGAGCTCACATGTCTGTTTGTTACCGAAAACTGTACGGCTTTGCCGCGTGCGAGGATTATACAGCAACGGCTGGCGCACAACCGCTCTGTGATAAACCCGCGAAACCTTGCAAAGAAACATCGTTAAATCACGTATCATCCTGCTTGAACCACCGCCAAGAGACTCGATATGGCATCTGCAGATCATTTCTACTTCACCAATTCATCGGATCACGACGCCTGGCTCGACAGTCGCAGGGAAGACATTCTCGAACCCGAATTGCCCATCATTGATGCCCATCATCACCTCTGGATGCGACAGCCACCGCCCTACCTGTTTCGCGAGTATCTGGCCGATGTTGCTTCCGGCCACAATGTCGTCGCCTCAGTCTTCGCCGAATGCCACTCCATGTACAGACGCACGGGGCCCGCGGCGTTTCGCCCTGTGGGTGAATCTGAATTTGTCGCCGGTATCGCCGCCATGAGTGACAGCGGCCTGTTCGGTCCGGCTCAGATTTGCAAAGTGATGTTTGGCGCTGCTGATCTGACTCTGGGCTCAGAGGTGCAGCAGGTCCTTGAGGCTCACGAAGTAGCAAGCGGCGGCCGATTTCGCGGTGTCCGGGCTGAAGCGGCGTGGCACCCGGGCGTCGCCGGCCCCATGGACAGGCCCGGTTATCTGAAAGAACCTGCCGTCAGGCAAGCCATCGACTGTCTGATGCGAAGAGGTCACAGTCTCGACATCTGGGTGTTTCATCCGCAGCTGCAGGAAGTCATCGAACTCGCGAGGGATTTCCCTGGCCTCACCATCATCCTTAACCATTTCGGCGTGCCTATTCTCGGCGGCCCTTTCAAAGGCAAAGCGGATGAAGTCTTCGCTGACTGGCGCCGCGATATCGAAGCAATGGGCGAACTGGAGAATGTCTACTTCAAGCTCGGCGCACTGCCAATGCGCAGAGCGGATCGTTCTGACCCTGACCTGCCTCCCTCATCAGACGACATCGCATCGGCCTGGCAAGGCTGGACCGAGGTCGCTATTAGTTCGTTCAGCCCGTCGCGCTGCATGTTCGAAAGCAACTTCCCGGTCGACAAGCGTCACTACAGCTACCCGGTGCTATGGAATGCCTGCAAGAAACTCGCAGCCCCTTACAGCGAAGATGAAAAGCGGGAGCTGATGGCGGGTGCTGCGCAGCGAGCCTACCGCATCTCGCTGGACACCGGGGCATAAGCCTCACTGAGGCCGCATCCGGCGTTGAATTCTCCAGCGGCAGCCTCTATAGTGACGCAGGTTGTTGCACTGCAACATAACACGACATGCTCATGCCACAACGCCGCCGAAGAAATCCATTGCTGCTCTGGGAACTGCCCCGCGCTGCCCTCGAGCTCGCTTCGATTCCCCTGGCAACCCCGGCATTGATAACGGTACCCTGGGGCGACAACCACCCCGTACTCGTGATCCCTGGCTTCCTCGGGCATGACGACCATACACGCTGCCTGCGCGGCTTCCTGAAGAGCCGGGGCTACCAGGTCCACGGCTGGGAGTTGGGCAGGAACATGGGCCTGCACCAGATGGGTGGTCTCGACACCCTGCTTGCCAGGCTCGACGACATCTACCAAGCCAACGACCAGACGCGGGTTTCGATTGTCGGCTGGAGCCTGGGTGGTGTTTTCGCCAGGCGCCTGGCAAGAGCAAGGCCGGAACAGGTGCGTCAGACCATTTCACTGGGATCACCTATTGGCAGAATCAACGACCCCGAGACGTACACCCAGACTGTTTACGAGCGCATTGGCGATGAGGTCGTGCCGAAGCAGGTCATTGATCAGTACCTGATGGAAAACCTGCAGCCCTGCAGCGTGCCTGCCACGGCCATCTACAGCCGCAGTGACGCCATCGTCTCGCACCACATCGCGAAAGAGCCTGAGTCAGACATCACCGAGAACCTGGAAGTGATTAGCAGCCATGTCGGGCTGGTGGTGAACCCCCAGGTGTTTTACCTCGTTGGCCGAAAGCTCGCCCACCCCGAGAACAACTGGCGCAAACTGCGTCCCCTTATGGGATCGTTGCTCAAAATTTGACGAGTCCCTGTAACTCTTCTGGAGACGTTAACCGAATCGCCACCTGTGGCAGCTGGAACCAGGCAGTGGGCTCCTGCGCTGTTTTAACGTAATCGGCCACGCCCGGGTAATTCGCTATCCGCTGAATGTAATCCTCGAGCAACGCGTAATCAGCAAAACGTTCGCGTGAAAACGCCTTGTACCAGTTACACAGTACGTTGAAGGCATGCAGATCTGCCACGGTCAGGTCAGGGCCAACCATGTAGCCACTCTGTGCCGCGTTGCTCTCCAGATAATTCTGAAAACCGCGCAGGTGATTATCGTATCCATTGCTGACAAGGCCCCATTGTGACTTTCCCATGAAGGCATCCAGGCGCGCAGCAACGACCTCGTCACTCACACCACGCCTGACCATAATCTGCAACATACCGTTGAAATGAAACAACGCATCGTAGGCATGATTAACGACCTCGAGTACTGCGTACTTTTCGATTTCGCCCTGACCGAGCATCCCGTTTCTTTCCGCCAGGTACTGCAGGATAGGCATGCTTTGCGAGATTCTGATGCGCTGATCAACATAGAGCGGTACATGACCGTTGGTGAAAGACCGTTTGAGCACCTGTTCCCCTGCCGCATCGCGATAGTTCCAGTGCTGCACAGAAATCTGGATCAGCTCGTAATCCACCTGTTGCAAATGCAGCAGGCAACGGATAGGCCAGGCAATACCGATAATGTCGAAGTAAACCAGCGTCGGTCGGGTCACGGTGGTCGGTGCAAGCGCAAGAATTCGCTGTCGCAGGGCTTCGATTTCTTCCGACATGGTTTTCCCTCGATTAAGCCTCAGGTTTTTGTTGTAATGCCCGCAGCAAAAAACGGGCAGGCAAAGTAAACCATCATGAGCGATCTGGAACAATTTAGACGGGAAACACGCGCCTGGCTCGAGGCGAACTGCCCGCCGGGCGCAAGAGGACCTGGCTACGTACCGATCGGCAGTACCAGGATTCCGCTCGAACCCGACACTCAGCTCTGGCTCGAACGCATGGTCGAGAAAGGCTGGACGACACCGACCTGGCCGAAAGAATACGGTGGCGCCGGTCTCGACAAAGATGAATACAAGATTCTGATCGAAGAGCTGCAGCGCACAGGCGCCCGCGCCCCGCTGACCGGTCGTGCCGTTAACTATATTGGCCCCACTATTCTCGAATTTGGCACTGATGAGCAAAAAGCTCGCTGGCTGCCACTGTGCAGCGGCGGCAAGGGTGCCTGGGCCATGGGATACTCCGAGCCAGGCGCCGGCTCTGATCTCGCCAACCTCAGTACCCGCGCCGTCAAAGACGGTGACAATTGGATCATCAACGGTTCAAAAATCTGGACGTCCGATGCGACGAACTGCGACTACATCTTCATTCTCTGCCGCACTTCGCCCGATAAACCCAAGCACCAGGGCATCAGCCTGATCCTGGTCGACATGCACCAGCCCGGCGTCAAGGTGTCTCCGATTCAGCTGATCTCCGGTGAGTCTGATTTTTGCGAAACCTTTTTTGACAACGCCATTGCGCCGGTCGACGACCTGATTGGCGGTGTCGACAATGGCTGGACGGTTGGGAAGCGCCTGTTACAGTTTGAGCGTTCAACCCACGCCGGCATTAACACATCCGGTTCCGAGGGTGGCCGCGACCGCAGCGACGTTGTGCAGGATCTGGTCCTGCAACACCAGGGGAATGAGGACGGCACCGTGTCTGACACGGAGATCCGCGAGTGGCTCACCCGCTACCGCATGGAGAGGCAGTCCATCGAAATCACGCGCCAGCGAGTCGTCGCCGAAACCAAGGCCCACGCCCCGGGTTTCGCCAGTTCCGCCGTCAAGCTCAGCAATGCGCTCAACGTCCAGGATGGCGATGAACTCATCATGGCCGCAATGGGCACGCAGGGATATGAGTGGCAGCCGGAGGGCAGCCGCCAAAGTAATACTGCCATGAAACGCTGGCTCTACCAGAAGAGCCTGACCATCGCTGGTGGCACCAAAGAGGTGCAGATGAATATTATTGCCAAACGCGTCCTCGGCCTGCCGGACTGATCCAAAAGCCCGCGCGGGCACCCACCTGACTCCCTCTTATTTTGACATCGCGATCAGGCGAGAATTGACCTTGCGTGCGGCTTCTTCGCGGTTTATATTATTTTAGTTATATCTATATACAAAATGGTTATATGATTCTCGCCCTGCCAGGTGCACTCATTGTTGGACTCAGCCTCGGCCTCCTCGGTTCGGGCGGTTCGATCCTGACTGTACCGATCCTGGTCTATATCCTCGGGCAGGACGAGAAAGTCGCCATCGCCAGCTCCCTTGCTATCGTCGCCCTGATATCTGCCGTCGGCGTCATTCCTTTCATTCAGGAACGTCTCGTCCAGTGGCGCACAGCCCTCATCTTTGGGGCGCCCGGTATCGTCGGCACTTATGCGGGTGCAGCGGTCTCCGCCTATGTTTCGGGCAATGTCCAGATGCTGGTGTTCGCCGTCGTCATGTTTGGTGCCGCCTATTTCATGCTGAAGCCAGGCAAACCGATGGCCTGTCAGAAAGAACCCAACCTGCACCTGATCAGTGCTGAAGGGTTTGTCGTCGGTGCGGTCACCGGGTTCGTCGGCGTCGGCGGCGGTTTTCTGATTGTACCGGCGCTGGTACTGCTTGCCGGCCTGACCATGCAGCAGGCCGTGGCGACGAGCCTCGTTATCATTACCGCCAAGTCAGTCGCAGGCTTCGCCAAGTACGTCGAGATTGTTGGCGACCTGAACCTCAACATCGATTATGGCGTCATCGTTTTCTTTGCTGTCGCGGGCATCGCCGGCAGCCTTGTCGGTGGACGCATTGCCTGTCGACTGCCGCAAGACAAACTGAAGACAGGGTTCGGTGTCTTCCTCGTTGCGATGGCTTTCTTCATCCTGACTCAGTCGGCACCCGGCCTGATCATCTGAAACCCGATGCCCCGGGGTAGAGCACGTTAAGGCTCGCCTTTGCTCTTATGCTGCCTTGGCTTAAGCCAACTGAACTTAGCCCAGGCCCAGACTTTCGAACGCACTCATCAATTCTACGTGGCGCCTGTCGATATCCTGCTTAATGTGCGGCTGCGTCGGGATGTAGAACAAACCCGCCCTCATGCCTCGCAAAGCGATCGCCGCGCATTCAGCTGTTGTGATCACGCGCTGACGCAGCAGCGACTCTACCTGGTGACTGAACTGAGGCCTTACCGCCGGATGATCAGGGTCTTCATCCAGCATCTGAAAAGCACCCGCGACTCCCTCGGTGAGCACCGGGCCAGGCATCAACAGACTGACAGAGACCTGGGTGCCTGCAAGATCTGCACGCAACCATTCTGCCATGATCAACATGGCATGCTTGGTCGCCCCGTAGAATGCGAAACCAAGATCCTCATTGCCCGCAGGCAAACCTACAGAGTGCTCAGAGCCTGTAAACATGACATGCCCAGGACGGTCTTCTTTAAGCATTCGGGGAATGCACCGCTGCGCCACATGAAGGCTGGATTCAAAGTTAGTCGCAAACAGGGCATGCACCTCTGCCAGCGGCGCTTCCAGCACGCGCTCGCTGCCGCCGGCACCTGCATTGCTGAAAACAACGTCAGGGGAACCTTCTTTCGCCCAGATATCATCAAGCATGTGATCGATGGCTTCGGGTTCTCTCGCATCGCAGGGGATGGCCCGCACAGCACCCAACCCAGATAGTTCCGCCACCGCAGCCTCGCCGGTCTCAGCATGCAGGCTGGTGATGATGACTTTCGCGCCCTCTTCCAGACAGGCACGGGCAAGCCCTTTGCCGATACCCCGGGCACCCCCGGTGACAAGTACGGTCTTATTCTCGAGTGATTCAAAACTCATCAGCGGGCTCTTCTATTGCCGAAAAAGATATCATGAAACTCATCACGGGAATTCACCCTTGGGAAAGGTTCAGCAGGCACAGGCTTCCCCAGGAACTCACACAGTGGTGCCCAGCCCTCACTCACGTCGTAAACCAGCAGACGATCGGCATCGATGGAGGCAATCACCTCCGCGGTGTGACGCCGAAACATTTCGGCACCGTGCACCGGGTCGTCGATGTTGCCCTTTAAAGCGCCCTTCACCACCAGCTCAGCACCCAGGTTTCGATTACCCGGGTCAGTAAGGCGCGGCCGGATAACATTCAACGTCGTGGCAGACATGCTCTCAAACCAGGCCTCAGGATCCCTGACAGTCAGCAACACCTTTGCCTCAGGGTAATAATCAGCCAGCTGCTGGTAGAAATGGCAGGCCGGCCAGTCGACACAGGCCTCGAAACCTTCGAACAGTTCATCCCAGTTCACCGCCGGATTGTCGATGGCATCAAGCCACTTGTGAGCCTCACCGGGCTTGTTGATCACTTCGATCATGTGATGGCAGCGGTTATAACCGAGGGTTTCGAGCGCGGACTTGAGTGACAGCGTGCCGGTTCGACCGTAGCCGGCACCTATAATCTTCAGCGACATAATGGTCTGCCTTCTTCAAACGCCATGTTCCGAAACTTAGCATGATCAAGAGCGCAGACGCGATCGATACAACCCGTGCTTTACATCAAACCAACGTGGATGAATACTCTAGACATGACGATTTCACTGGGCTTAGCGCCGGAAATTACGACCGTTGCGGACACTGCCTTGCAACTCGTTCGCCGTGACGGTGCCGTCATCTTCGCGCCCGTCGGCAATTCTGCAGACGATGCCGTCGCTCTTGGCCATACCATTTTCGGCGACACCGTCCAATCCATTCCAGAGGCTGCGCGTGTCTTTGTCGGCGGTGAGATGGACCGATACGAGCAGCCTGACCATCACATGCCGCTCAAACCCCACACAGACGGCTTTGCCTACGGCGATTTTTTCCCTGACTACATCATGCTGATCTGTGTGAATGCGTCACAGGTCGGCGGTGAAAGCTTTCTGGTCGACAGCTACGCTGTCCTCGATCAGCTTGCCGCGGACAATCCGTCACTCGCCAAAGACCTTGAGAGTATCGTGATTGACCAGACCGAAGAAGACATGCAGGTCTCGCAGTCACCCATCGTGCAGTACAACGCCTCGGGCCGAAAACTGCTGCGGCGAAACTTCAGCCAGCGACCCCTTCCAACCAGCCAGCGACCGGAAAAAGATCAGACGATGATTGATACCTGGGTGAACGCTGTCGACGCGGCTGGTGACGTTGCACCACGATTCAAAGTTGAATCCGGTCAGGCGCTGATCATCGACAATTACCGGATGCTGCATGCGCGGGAAGGATATGAAGATTTAAACCGCATGATGTGGCGCGTCTGGGTCTGGACCAACGAAGCGCTGGGTGTACCGGAGGTGCCGCTGCATTCAGACAGCCGATATGCGCAGAGGTAGGCCGCGCGCAGCAGAACAGGGTCGTTAAACTACGGGGCTTAAGCCCGAATTAACCGTCCGGGCCGGGCCCCGGTGTCCTGATCGTGGTCACGGGTCCGCACACCATCGATCAGCGTCGCAATATACCCGCTTGCCCCCTGCATCAGCCTGACACCACCTGCCGGCAGATCCTGCCTGATGGCCAGTTCACCTAATCGCAGATTGTCGTAATCAATCACGTTAACGTCAGCTTTCATGCCCGGCGCTATCAGACCTCGATCATCAAACCCGAAGAGTTGCGCATTCTTTCGGGTAGCGCGATGGATCACGTAAGAGAGAGGCAGTGTTTCGCCTCGGCGGCGGTCCCTCGTCCAGAAAGAAAGCTGGTAAGTCGGGTTGACCGCATCGAAGATCAGCGACACATGGGCACCCGCATCAGACAGGCCGGTGACAGTGGCATCATCCAGTTGCATCTGCCGGACCGCATCCAGGCTGTAGTCGGTGTAGTTCGTGAAAAACATGATCGCCAACCGGTCCGGCGCGCCCATCAGGTGATCGTAGAGCAGCGCCTCTGGGGCGATATTCTGCTCCGATGCGATGGCAGCGAAAGACTCTTCCCTGCCAGGTTCATAGGTGCTCTGGCTATCGAGCATGAACGTCTGTTCGAAGTTGAGATCCAGGTGTGCAACACCGAACTCCATGGATCCCATGGCCACGCCATCAATCTCATTTTCTTCCGCAAGGATGGCGCGGCGCACCTCAGGCTTTCTCAGCTCGACAAGCCGGTCGTCTAAAGGCAGAGACCGAAGGCGCTGGAAGGTCGGCTTCAACATCCACGGATGGTAGGTCAACGGGCCAAACACAAGACCCGTGGGCCGGCTGCCAACCTGCGGGTATACCTTTGCACCCTGTGTGTTGGCCTGCTTGACCTGATCGATGGCTTGACGCCATTTGTCAGCCCAGTCATCAATCTGGAACAGTGTAAACGTGGCCGGTCGACCGCTTTCCCTGCTGACCCGTGCAATCAGGTCGATTTCCTGTTCGAGTGATGCATGCTCTTCGAAGCCCTCTCGGCCGGGGCCCAGCGTGCTCGAGGGGATAATCTGGAACAGACCCTTGCCAGCGCGCTTCAATGCCTGTGCGATCACCATCACTTCCGTGTCATTGGCGAACGTGCCGGGCACCGGCTCCCCCTGAATTGAGCGATGCCCCAGTATTCGTGATGTCGAAAAACCAACAGCACCAGCCCGCAGTGCTTCTTCAACAATCTCACCCATTTTCGCCAGATCGCCTTCAGTCGCAGCCTGGTTGGTGCGACCCTTTTCGCCCATGACGAAATTACGTACCGCTCCATGGGCGATCAGCGAACTGATGTTAACGGCATATTCCCGAGAAGCGAGGAAGTCCAGATAATCTGGATACGATTGCCAGGCGCCCCAGGGCATACCTTCATGCAACGCCGTGCCGGGAATGTCTTCGACGCCTTCCATCAGGTCTATCAGGTCCTGTTCACCGCCACGGGCAACCGGCGCAAAGCCGACACCACAGTTACCCATCACGATCGTACCGACACCGTGGCTGGCAGAGGGGTTCATCTCCGAGTCCCAGGTCACCTGGCCATCATAGTGCGTATGAATATCAACCCAGGCGGGGGTGACGATCGCACCATCGGCATCAAGGGTTTCACGCGCCTGCCCCGACACGTCACCCACCGCGTCAATCCGACCGGCCGTGATCGCGATGTCACCCTGAACGGGTTCACCACCGCTGCCATCGTAAATTGTGCCGTTTTTGATGATCGTGTCGTACATGCGCTTTCGAGTTATTTTCGAATCACCTGCACAGGCAGGTAAGTGTACCCATTCACAAACGATGAAAACGTGCGTGTCGGCTCATCCTGGACGACGATGCGTTCGAACCGCGGCAGAATTTCTTCCCAGAGAATCCTTAGCTGCAGTTCAGCCAGTCGATTGCCCATGCAGCGGTGAATACCGAAGCCAAATGACAGGTGCTGGCGCGAGTTGGGGCGCTCAATGTCCAGGTCATTGGCATTCTCAAAGACGTCTTCATCCCGGTTGCCTGAGGCATACCACATGAGGATCTGGTCATCTTTCTTGATCTGCTTACCGCCGATCTCGCAATCCGCATTCGCGGTTCTGCGCATATAGGCCAGCGGCGTCTGCCAGCGGATCAGTTCCGAGACCATCTTCGGGATCAGCGCCGGGTTAGCGATCAGCTTGTCGTACTGCTCCGGAAACTTGTTCAGCGCATACACGCTGCCAGACATGCTGTTCCGTGTGGTGTCATTGCCCCCGACAATCAAAAGCAGCAGGTTACCGAGGTAGTGCATCGGCGCCATGTTCTTGGTGTCTTCACCGTGAGCGAGCATCGAGACGAGGTCGCTTCCCGGATTCTTGAGACGCTCCTGCCAGAGAGCCGAAAAGTACTCGAGGCATTCCAGCAGGCCTTCACGGCGCTCCTCTTCCGTTTCGATCAGACCGCCGGGCTGGGGCACAGCAAACGTGATATCGGACCAGTAGGTCAGCTTGCGGCGATCTTCCAGCGGGAAGTCAAACAGCGTCGCCAGCATCAAGGTGGTCAGCTCGATGGAAACATTGTCGACCCAGTCGAAGGTCTCGCCCTCGGGCAGTGAGTCGAGCACCTTGCAGGTACGCTCCCGAATCAGGGGTTCCAGGGCAGCAAGATTGGGTGGAGCCACCACACCTGTCACGGTTTTCCGCTGCACGTCATGCTCGGGCGGGTCCTGGGCGATGAACGTGGTGACATTCAGAGCGCCTTCCGGCAGTTCCTGGTTGACCGGGAGGCCAAGCGTAATGCCGTGTGCCGAACTGAAATTCTTCCAGTCCGAATCCACCGCCTTGATATCTTCGTAACGGGCAAGCGACCAGTAGCGGCCAGCAATTTCTGTTTCATTGAAGTGAACCGGGTCTTCAGACCGCAGGCGCTCGAAGCATTCCAGCCATTGGTGTTCGCTCCAGAGCCTGGGGTTAATTGGATTCAGGCTCTCCAGCGGTATGTCATAGGCTGACTTCAGCGCCGCACCATCATCGTACGAACCAGGGTTAGGCGGCATGCTCGGGGCCGAGTCGCTAGATTGCTGTGATTCACTCATAAGGGGTCTATTTGCTGTTTGGTCGCCCATTATAAGCGGAATCACTGGCATCGACAGGGTTATCCCCGGGAATATCCGACACCGCTAATTTTCAACGCCCGCCAGGTCAACGAGAAAGGCATATTCCTGCACCAGTTCCTTGTAAGCACTGTAGCGCCCCGATGCCCCGCCATGGCCTGCATCCATGTTCGTGTACATCAACAGTTTGTTGTCATCGGTGCGGCGATCACGCAACCGGGCGACCCACTTGGCGGGTTCGAAGTACTGTACCTGGGAATCATGCAGCCCCGTGGTCACCAGCAGATTCGGGTACGCCTGCGCCGACACCTGGTCATAGGGCGAGTAAGACAACATGTAATCGTAAGCGGCCTTCTCCTTCGGGTTGCCCCACTCATTCCACTCGCCGCTCGTCAGCGGAATCGTTTCATCCAGCATTGTGGTCACGACGTCGACAAAGGGGACACCGGCGATCACGCCATGATAGAGCTCGGGCGCCATATTGATGACCGCGCCCATCAGCAGGCCACCGGCACTGCCGCCCCGTGCATAGGTGCGCTTCGGGTCAATCAGTTTCTGCTGCTGCAGACCGGCTGTGACATCCACGAAATCCGTAAAACTGTTCTTCTTGTTCATCAGGCGGCCGGCCTCGTACCAGCGGCGACCCATTTCCTGGCCGCCCCGGATATGCGCGATGGCGAAGATAAAACCGCGATCCAGCAGGCTGATCACGGTGTTACGAAATGTCGGGTCAATGGAGTAACCGTAAGAGCCATAGCCGTAGACCAGACCCGGGGCGGTCCCGTCGAGCGGCGTATCTTTGTGGAAAACCAGCGAAGCAGGTACCTCGGTGCCGTCCCGTGCGGTGATCATCAAACGTTTGTCGCGGTAGTTGCCGCTGTAGAACTCACCCAGCACCCGGGTTGATTTCAGCAGCCGGGTCTCGCCGCTGGCAAGGTCAATTTCCCAGACCTGGGTCGGCGTCGTCATGCTGGTATAGCTGTAACGGATCGTGTGGGTGTCTGTGTTGACGTTCGATCCCGGCCACATCACGTAGCTGTCACTGTCTGACTCAAGGTAGCGATCAACACTGCCGTCCAGCGCCAGCACTCGAATCTGGCGCAGGCCATCCTTGCGCTCACCGACAATGAGCCAGTCATTAAACGCCTGCAAATTGTTGACCATAGCGTCATCACGATGCGGGATCACCTCTGCCCACTTCGACTTGTCGCCTGCGGTCTCCAGTGTCGCCGACATAACGCGGAAATTTTCTGCTTCCCAGTTCGTACGGATGAAGAAACGACCATTGGCATGATCGAGGTCGTATTCATGACCGGCCTCACGGGGCAGGAAGGGCTTGAACTCACCGAGCGGCTCGTCCGCCGGGAGCAGCCGAACCTCCGTGGTCTCTGTCTCGCTGTGCGCGAGGATCAGGTAGTCACCGGATCGGCTGCGGTAGAGGCTCGTGTAGAACCGGTTGTCGGCTTCTTCATACACGAGCTCATCACTGGCAGGGTCGGTGCCGAGCTCGTGACGCATGACGCGATAGGCCAGCAGTGTTTCGGGATGCTTATCGAGGTAGAACAGGTATTTGCCGTCGGCTGACCAGGCTAGAGCGGCCGATGCGTTAACGATTACATCCGGCAGAAATTCACCGGTCCCGGTATCGAGGATGCGGATCTCATAGATACGTCGGCTCAACGTATCCTCGGCAATTGCGGCGTAGCGATGATCATCGCTCATCTCCAGGTTGCCAAGATTGTAGAACTCGCGGCCCTCGGCCCGCACGTTGGCATCGATCAGGAGTTCCTCAACGGCGTCCATGCTGCCCTGGCGCCGGGCATAGACCGCATAGTCCTTGCCGGGCTCGTAACGGTAGTAATACCACCAGCCGTCTTTTTCATACGGCACACTGGATTCATCGGGGTCGAGCCGTCCGACCATTTCATCGTAAAGCGTGGCCTGCAATTTCCGAGTCGGTTCCATGACCCGCTCGAAGTAAGCATTCTCGGCTTCTAGGTAGGCCAGCACCTCAGGGTCAGAACGATCGTCATCCCGCAGCCAGTAGTACTCATCCACCCGGGTATCGCCGTGCAGTGTCAGCTCATGGGGTCGTTTTTCTGCGCGGGGTTCCTGCATAGTGGTGGCATCCGTTTGCGGATTGGTCTCTGAGACGGGTTCACCAGGCTCGTCACAACCCGGGAGAACAGCAAGAGCCAGGATGAAGAGTGCGGGTTTGCCTAGGTTCGACACAGCTATTTCTTGCCAAAACCTGCAATACGCTCCTGCATATCGGACCCGACACCTACCCCGTTGTAGACCTCGTAAGCGAGGCCCTCATCCAGGCTCATGCCGTCGGTATTGATGATGAGCTGCTTGTAGCCCCGCAGTGAATGCCACGAATTGGCGAGCATGTCAGCACAGAACTGAGCGACATCAGCTTCGAAGCTGTCATCGGGGAACACCGCATTGACGAGATCCATATCAAGCGCTTCTGCGGCCGTATACGTTTTCCCGGTCAGCATCATCTCGGTCGCCTTCGCGTGGCCGACCCGTCGTGGCAATCGCTGGCTGATACCCCAGACCGGCTGCAGCGCCCACTTGCCATGGGTGTCGGCAAAGCGGCCATTTTCACTGGCAAGCAGCAGGTCGCCGCAAAGAGCGAGCTCCAGCGCGCCGGTGTAGCAGTGACTGTGCACGGCGGTAACGACAGGCTGCGGCAGGTTGCAGAGCTTCTCGATCACCTTCGCCTGGAAGTTCGGGCGCGGCAGTTTCTCGCCGGCCGAGATGTCTTTCAGGTCGTGCCCCGCCGAGAAACAGCGGCCGGCGCCGCGCAAGACGACACAACCAATCTCGTCGGTCTGGCCTGCAATCGCATCAGCATGCGCTTCCAGTTCCTGGAACAGCGCCACGTTGAGTGCATTCAGCTTGTCAGGCCGGTTCAGCGTCAGCCAGGCGACGCCCGCCTTGTCTTCACGAATCACGAGATCAGCCATGGATATTCCTCCTATCTCTCTCTAACGGTCTTTGTGCTGATGGTTTCAGCCATTCAAAACAACCATCAATCTACCAAACCTGTCGTTTCACCGAAATAACAGGGCTTTCCTGATTGCCCTGCTGTAGTGGGTTCAGTATCGTTCGCCCTGTCAAAATCACGAGAAATCTTCCCATGCGAAAGCTATTGTCCTTCGCCGTGCTGGCGATTGCCACGAGCCTGGCCCAGGCAGAACCCGTTCCTCAAATTGAACTGAACTACCAGAAATTTACGCTGGACAACGGTCTGCGCGTCATCGTGCACGAGGACCGCAAAGCACCCATTGTCGCTGTCGGTATCTGGTATCACGTCGGCTCAAAGAATGAGCCTGCCGGTAAAACCGGTTTCGCCCACCTGTTCGAACACCTGATGTTCAACGGCAGCGAGAACTACGACGGCGAGTGGTTTGAACCCATGCAGCGCGTCGGCGCTACCGGCCTGAACGGCACTACCTGGCTCGACCGCACCAACTATTTTCAGACCGTACCGACTCCGGCCCTTGATCTCGTGCTGTGGATGGAGTCCGATCGAATGGGTCACCTGCTCGGCGCCGTCACGCAGGAGAAACTTGATAACCAGCGCGGCGTCGTGCAGAACGAGAAACGCCAGCGCGATAACCAGCCCTACGGCCGCGTTAACTACAATCTGTACGAGGGCCTGTTCCCCGCCGGACACCCGTATCGCCATTCCACCATCGGTTCGATGGAGGACCTGGACAACGCCTCGCTCGACGATGTGCACCAGTGGTTCAAGGACTACTACGGTCCAAACAATGCCGTGCTGGCTATTGCCGGTGACATTGACCTGGCCACCGCCCAGCAGCTGGTCGAGAAGTACTTCGGCGATATTCCAGCCGGTCCGGAGGTCGATGCCAATGATGCCTGGATCCCGACCAGACAACACAACACCTGGGAAACCCAGTACGACAAAGTTGCCGCTGTGCTGGCGAACCGCGCCTGGGTCGTACCTGAACGTTCTTCCCGCGAATGGGCACTGCTCGACATTGCCGCCAACATTCTGGGCAACGGCCGCAATTCACGCTTCTATGTCGACCTCATCTACAACAAGCAGGTGGCAAGCTCAGTGGACGTCGGCGTCATGCCGTTTGAGCTCGCCGGCGTATTTGACCTGTCTGTTCGCCTGAAGCCCGGCGAGTCTGCCGACGTTGCCGCCGAGGCCATGGATCGACTGATCGCGGAGTTTATAGCGGAAGGACCGACCCGCGAGGAAATGGCTCGTGTTGTCACGGCCATCAACGCCGAGCGCATCCGCGGCCTTGAGCGCATTGGCGGCTTCAGTGGCAAAGCCACCGTGCTGGCAGAGGGCGAGCTCTATGCCGACAACCCCCTCTTCATCAAGCAGTACCTGGACTGGATCAACACAGCGACCGCTGAGGATGTACAGGCGGTTGCTCGCAAATGGCTCGGCGATGGCTGGCACCAGGTGAATGTCGTACCGACACCTACCTTCAGCAATGCCGAGAGCGGTGTCGACCGCTCAACCGGCCTGCCCGCGATTCCCGACGGTCTGCCGAAACTCACCTTCCCGGAGATGCAGACGGCGACCCTGAGTAATGGTGTTGAGGTGGTGCTCGCAGCGCGCTCTGCCATGCCGCTGGTTGAGATGGCCATTCAGTTTGATGCCGGCTACGCCGCTGACAGTGGCGGCAAGCTGGGTGTTGCTTCTTTTGCCACAGCAATGCTCGACCGGGGCACGAAGAAACGTTCTGCTCTCGAGATTTCTGCCGAAGCCGAAGGCCTTGGCGCAGAGATCTCTGCGAGTTCCAACCTGGATGCCACATCCGTTTCGCTGTCTGCCCTGTCAAGCAACCTGGCAGAATCCATTGACCTCTGGGCCGATGTAATCCGGAACCCGGTCTTCGATGCGGAAGAGATCGAACGTCTGCGGGGCCAGCGCATCGCCGCCATCGCCGGTGAAAAAGCACAACCGATGAACCTGGCACTACGCCTGCTGCCACCTGCGATCTACGGCAAAGATCATGCCTACGGCATTCCTTACACGGGCTCCGGCACGGTGGCATCCATCGAGTCGCTGCAACGAGATGACCTCGTGAATTTCCATGCCACCTGGATGAACGCCGGCAATGCCACCATCTACGCCGTTGGCGATACTAATCTGGATGAGCTGACACCCATGCTGGAGCGTGCCTTCCGCGGCTGGAAAGCACCCGGCGGCGAGCAGCTGGCCAAGAATGTCGCGAATGTTGAACTGCCGGATTCACCGCGTATCGTCATCATCGACAAGCCAGGTTCACCACAGTCGCTGATCCTGGCTGGTCACGTCGCACCAGGGCTTGGCAGCGAGCGGGATCTTGCGATAACAGCCATGAACGATGTTCTCGGCGGCAGCTTCACGGCGCGGGTCAACATGAACCTGCGGGAAGATAAAGGCTGGTCGTACGGCGCCCAGACGATCTTGTTCGGTGCCAAGGGTCCCCGCCCCTTTCTGGTTTACGCACCGGTACAGACTGACCGCACCGGAGACTCAATCGCAGAGCTGATCCGTGAGCTCGAGATCATCCGTAACTCTCGCCCCATCGAGTCTGAAGAGATGCAGCGGGTAATTGCGGGCCTGACGCGTGAACTGCCGGGTCGCTACGAAACGGCAGGATCAGTCCTCTCCAGCCTGCAGCGCTCGGCGAGCTACGGCCGGCCACTCGACTACCCGGCCACCCTGGCAGACAAGTACGCAGCACTGTCGATCAGCGACCTGCAGGCAGAGACGAAGATCGTCCAGCCCGGCAGTCTGATCTGGCTGATCGTGGGAGACCTCGCGAAGATCCGCAGCCAGATCGAGGCACTGGAAATCGCGCCGATTGAGATCTGGGATGTCGATGGCAACCCGGTCACCGAATAAGGCTTGACCACGACCCTGACATGGCGCTGAACCCCTTCCACCTTGCCATCCCGGTCGCCGACCTTGCCCCGGCCCGGCGCTTCTACGAAGAAGTGCTGGGCTGCAGCACGGGCCGCAGTGATACCCACTGGGTCGACCTGAACCTGTACGGGCATCAGCTCGTGCTGCACGAGGTCGCCTCGGCGTCAGCTGATGCCGGTGCCAACCCCGTGGACGGTGAGGACGTGCCGGTACCCCACTTCGGGGTAGTACTGGGATGGGATGACTGGCATGTACTTGCCAGACGCCTGCGGGAGACCGGCCAGGTCTTCGTCATTGAACCCGGCATTCGTTTCGAGGGCGAGGTTGGCGAGCAGGCCACGATGTTCTTCCGTGACCCCGCGGGAAATGCGCTGGAGTTCAAATCCTTCCGCGATATGAACCAGCTGTTTGCTCGCTAGTGTCTGGCCAAACCAAACCTCAAGGCCCTGGCCTGTGAAAGCTGATCTGCATTGTCACAGCCATCTTTCGGATGGCAAACATTCGCTCGAATTCCTCATGCAACGCGCCACCGTTAATGGCGTAACGCATCTCGCCATCACTGATCACGACTATACCCACACCACCTTCGATACTGAGGCCATACAGGCATTAACACTGATCAACGGGGTCGAGATCTCCTGCGACTGGCACAACCTCGAACTGCACGTCGTCGGTCTGCTGGTTGATCCTGAATGCGCAGCGCTGCAGCACCTGCTGGTCAGCCAACAGGCAAAGCGCCGTGAGCGCATTGCGGCGATGGATGAGTTGCTGAGCCAGCGAGGCATTCCAGGGTTGATGCGATCACTGAGTGAGCTGCCTGCCGTTTCCCTGAGCCGAAGCCACGTCGCAGACTTCCTTGTCGCCACCGGTGCGAGCAAGACCCGCCAGAAAGCCTTCAAACAGTTCCTGGGCAAGCAAGGCAAGGTCGCGGTCGCCCCGCAATGGTGTTCACTGCAGAGTGCCGTCGACGCCATTCACGCTGCCAGCGGTATCGCTATCCTGGCCCACCCCGGCCGCTATCCACTCAACCGACGCAGGCTTTCGCTGCTGATCGAAGGGTTTAAAGCGTCGGGCGGTGATGCAATTGAATGCGCCTACCCGAACATTGCAGCGGAGACGCAGCAGGTATTGGCAGCGCTCGCCCGCGACCATCAACTGTATCTATCGGCGGGTTCTGACTTTCATGATGCAGGCGCCAGGTGGACCGATATCGGCAAGTTTCCGTCGATCGCCGCTGCCGACGAAGCCCGCGCCGTCTGGCACCACCCGCGCTGGGTGAGGGAATTCGGCCACACTGCGGGCTTGTCAGCACGGTCGGATTAAGCCGACAGCGAGGCGTCGTAGTCGCGGATCACATCGAGGAACGCCTGGCCGTATTTCTCGAGCTTGCGTTCACCCACGCCGGGCAGCAGCGCAAACGTTTCCAGTGAATCAGGCAGGTGCACCGCCATTGCCTGCAGCGTCTTGTCGTGAAAAATGACGTAGGGCGGCACACCCTGCGCTTCAGCGAACTGCCGGCGGGTTTCCCGCAGTGCCTCCCAGAGCCCGATATCAATATCATCCGGCAGCGGTTCTTTGGTCAGCTTCTTTGCCGCCTTCCGTTTTACATCTTTCCGGAGTTCGATGTGCTCATCGCCCTTCAGCAGCGCGCGGCACTTCTCCTCGAGCATGACAGCACCATAGCGGTCATCGGTGCGCAGGTGGCCCGCCGCCAGCAGCTGCCGGAAAACAGATTTCCACTGGTCGGCATCGATATCTGCACCAATACCAAAGACACCGAGCCGGTGATGATCGAACTGGAAGATCTTATCGGTCTCAACACCGCGCAGCACATCCACCACGTGATTAACACCAAAGCGCTGACCCGTGCGGTACACGGTTGAAAGTGCCTTTTGCGCTGCCTCGGTACCATCCCAGGTTTCGACCGGGTAAAGACAGGTATCACAGTTGCCACAGGTGGCGGGTGACGCCTCATCAAAGTAGGCCAGCAGCGCATGGCGCCGGCAACTTGCGATCTCACAGAGGCCGAGCAGCGCATTCAGTTTCATCTGCTCGATACGCTTGAATTCTTCGCTGCCGCTGGAAGCCTCGACCATCTGCCGCAGCTTGGCGACATCCTGCAGGCCGTAGATCAGCCAGGCATCGGCGGGTTCGCCATCGCGACCGGCCCGGCCCGTTTCCTGGTAATAGGCCTCCACCGTCTTCGGCAGATCGAGGTGCGCCACGAATCTCACATCGGGCTTATCGATGCCCATGCCGAAAGCAATGGTCGCAACCATAATCACTGCTTCTTCCGACAGGAAACGGCGCTGATGCGCTGCCCTCACCTCGGCAGTCAGACCGGCATGATAGGGCAGCGCGTTGAAGCCTTCCTGCTGCAGCCAGTCTGCGGTTTGCTCGGTCTTGTTACGCGACAGGCAGTAAACAATGCCGGCATGACCGCTATGCTCGGCTTTCAGAAACTTCAGCAGCTGACTCCGGCCGTTCTGCTTGAGGCCGATCTGGTAGCGGATGTTGGGCCGGTCAAAGCTCGAAACGAACTGTTGCGCCGCCGTCAGTCCCAGTCGCTGGACGATCTCCTTACGGGTTCGCGCATCCGCCGTCGCGGTCAGCGCTATCCTTGGTACAGACGGGAACATTTCACCGAGGACGGTGAGGCCAATATAGTCAGGCCGGAAATCATGGCCCCACTGTGAAACGCAGTGCGCCTCGTCGATCGCAAACAGACTCAGCTTCACCCGCTGCAACAGCGCCAATGTTGCCGGCTGCAGGAGCCGCTCCGGCGCGACGTATAGCAGGTCAAGCTCACCGGCCTGCAGCGCCGTTTCAACGGCGGCGGCTTCCGCCGGCATCAGCGTCGAGTTCAGGTATGCCGCCCGCACGCCATTCTCGGCCAGCGCCTCAACCTGGTTCTGCATCAATGCGATCAACGGCGAAACCACAATACCGCAACCCTCACGGACAATGGCGGGGATCTGATAGCAGAGCGACTTGCCCGCACCGGTGGGCATCAGGACCAGGGCATCCTGCCCGGCCACCAGGGTCTCGATCACGGCTTCCTGGCTGCCACGGAAGGCATCGTAGCCAAAAATTTCATTCAGAATGTCGTGCGCTGTCTGCATGCCACAATTATAACGGGATCACGGGGACAGGAAATTGATGACAATTTCCGCGATTGAAGCCGGTGGGCCAGTACCAGGCTGCCAATTTACCTTGAGTCGCATCTCCGGCACCTCGTGCCATCCTCATCTTTCTCAATGTTTACCGCGTACAATACTTTTTAGAATACCCAACCAAGACCAGACAATGCGATATGATCTGGCGCTTTTAACCCAAACCGACTCTGGAGCAAAAACGAATGAGTGAGTACAAGCTGTTGATCAATGGCGAGCTGGTTGCAGGCGACAGCACGATGGATGTGCTGAACCCAGCGACCGAAGACACTGTCGCCACCTGTGCCCGTGCATCTGAGGCACAGCTCGACCAGGCAGTGGCTGCGGCCAAGGCCGCGTTCCCGGCATGGAGCAAAACTTCCATGGACGAGCGTAAGGCAGTCATCGGCAAGATTGCTGATGTCATCGAAGCCAATGGCCAGGAGCTGGCCCAGCTGCTGGTGCAGGAACAGGGCAAACCCATGGAAGCTGCCGTTGGCGAGGTCTACGGCACCGCCGCTTTCTTTCGCTACTTCATGTCACTCGACCTGCCGGTCAAGGTGATCGACGACAGTGAAGGCCGTAAGGTGGAAGCCCACCGCAAGCCCCTCGGTGTGGTCGGCGCCATCGTGCCCTGGAACTTCCCGCTGATTTTGATGGCGTTCAAGCTACCGCCCGCGCTCATCGCCGGTAACACCATGGTCCTGAAGCCGGCACCGACAACGCCGCTGTCAACGCTGCGCATCGCCGAGCTGATCGCCGATATTGTCCCCGCCGGTGTGCTGAACGTGATCACCGACCAGAATGATCTCGGTGCACCGCTGACCGCCCACCCCGACGTGCGCAAGATTTCCTTCACCGGTTCGACTGCGACAGGCTCCAAGGTCATGGCAGGAGCTGCCGGCCTCCTGAAGCGCATCACGTTGGAACTCGGCGGCAACGACGCCGGCATCGTGCTGGATGACGTCAACCCGAAGGAAGCGGCACCGGCGCTGTTCCAGAGCGCGTTCCAGAACTCGGGCCAGGTCTGTATCGCCATGAAACGGCTCTACGTGCACGAAAATATCTACGATGAGATGTGCGAAGAACTCGCCACCATCGCCAATGAAACGCACATTGGTAATGGCCTTGAGCAAGGCACGCAGCTCGGCCCGCTGCAGAACAAGATGCAGTACGACCGCGTCAAGGAACTGATCGAAGAGGCCAAAGAACAGGGTAAGGTCATCGCCGGCGGCGAGGCACCCGAGGGCAAGGGTTACTTCATCAAGCCGACCATCATCCGCGACATCAAGGAAGGCTCCCGCCTTGTAGATGAAGAACAGTTCGGCCCGGTACTGCCGGTCATGAGCTTCTCCTCTGAAGAAGAAGCAATCGAACGCGCCAATGCCTCTGACTGGGGGCTCGGCGGTTCGGTCTGGTCATCTGACCTCGACAAAGCCTATGCCGTGGCAGACCAGATGGACGCCGGCACGATCTGGATCAACAAGCATGCGGAACTGGATCCATCGATACCGTTTGGTGGTTCCAAGCAGTCCGGACTCGGCAATGAACTGGGCGAGGAAGGCCTCGAGGAGTTCACCCAGCTGAAGGTTGTAAATATGGCGAAGGCTTCCTAGCCTGCCTCGTCAATCCAGCGGGCGAAGCGCTAACCGGATTCGCCCGCTGGCTCCTTCAATGTAATTACCACCAGCTTGCCATTGAGCGCGTCCGGCAGCCATTTCGGTACCGTCGGCCGCAACCGGCTGAAAATATCCTTAATGTAGTCCGGGTCGTCCAGCTTGGTCACTGCGTGCCCCTCGTAGGATTCACCCTTGATGAACATGCTGACGGGCTGGCCTTCACCGACAAACTCGCGCCACCAGCGACCATCAATCCCCATAAAGACTTTGTTGCCCTCATGAAGGTAGTTGACGGGATACATGCGGCCATCAGCCATGGTCAGCAGCATGGTTTTCGCCGCCCGTGCACCAGCAGGGTTTTGGCGGATGTCTTCCGCCACCCTGGCGTTGGCGGCATCCCGGGTGAGAGCGAGATACCCCGCCGCCCCCAGGACGAGCACCAACAAACCGACCGAAAACCAGCCGATAACTTTCTGCATGGCGGGCGTCCTTCAGCCTCTGGCTATCAGGATGAAGACGAGGTCGGGACTTCCGTGAACGGAATACCCTTGTCGAGCCTCACATCCTGCGGCAGGCCAAGGACGCGCTCGGCAATGATGTTCGCCATGATTTCATCGGTGCCACCTGCGATCCTGAGACCCGGCGCCCCCATGTAACCGCCCTGGAACAAACCGCCCGCTTCTGACAGTGAGGAATCCCAGATCGCTCCGGCCGCTTCCTGCAGGTCCAGGGCAAAGGCTGCCATGTCCTGCCGCATCGGCGCGGCGACGAGTTTACCGATTGAGTTTTCCGGTCCTGGCGTCTCGCCACGAGACAGCGCGCTCATGGAACGATAACCCGTAAATTTCAGACCGGCTTCTTTCACGTACCAGTCCGCCAACTTAGCCTGCACTGCACTGTCTTCAATCGCCGGCTTGCCATCCAGGTTGATGGTTTCGCACAGCTCGACCAGCGTGTCACAGGTCACGGTACCGCGACCGGAACCGCCACCACCGATCGAAGCACGCTCGTTCATCAGGGTGGTCAGTGCTACCTGCCAGCCCTGGCCAACCGCGCCGAGACGCTGGGCATCCGGCACACGCACATCGGTGAAGTAAACCTCGTTGAAGTTAGAAGCACCGGATATCTGCTTGATCGGCTTGATCTCGATACCCGGCGACTTCATGTCAAGGAAGAAGTAACTGAGACCCTGGTGCTTCGGCACACTTGTGTCGGTACGCAGCACAATGACGCCGTAGTCAGAGTAATGCGCACCGGAAGTCCAGATCTTCTGGCCATTGATGACCCATTCGTCGCCATCCTTCACCGCCATGGTTCTTAAAGCCGCCAGGTCAGAACCACCAGCCGGCTCACTGAACAGCTGGCACCATATCTCTTCACCACTCGCCATCTTCGGCAGGTACTGTTGGTTCTGCTCGTCAGTCGCCCAGGCCATCATGGTTGGGGCACACATGCCGTGGCCAATTGAGAAGACGCCTGGCTCGAGGTCGAACTTGGCTTCTTCCTGGTTGAATATCACGTTCTCGATAGTTGTTGCATCACGCCCGCCATAATTTTTTGGCCAGCGCAGACAGGCCCAACCGGATTCGTACTTGCGCTTCTGCCAGAGCTTGGCTCGCTCAATCGGCGAGAGCCCCTCCAGTTCTTCCTTTGACGGTACATTGGCTTCGAGCCAGGCTTTCACCTCGGCGCGGAATTCTGCTTCTTGTGGCGTATCATTAAAATCCATTGTCGTTCTCTCTATATCTTTCCTGATCCGGCGCTGTGCCAGATCGATGTATTCAACTTCTTTGTTGCCGTATGAATCAGCACACTGAAGGCTCTTCGTTACGCAGCCGTTCGCATCGCTGCGACTAATTTCTTCTGCCAGACCAGTTCACCACCGATGACCATCGACAGCAGGCGTGCCCTCCGGTACAGAAACTGGCAGTCAAACTCCCAGGTGAAGCCCATGCCACCGTGGGTCTGAATGTTCTCTGACGCAGCGAACTGGTATGCCTGGATACCAGCAACACGCGCCGTGGCCGCAGCAAGCGGCAGTTCTGCGGCGTCAGTCGACAGCGCCCAGGCACCGTAATAGCTGTTGGATTCGGCCAGCGTTGTCTTCACGTAGATGTTAGCCAGCTTGTGCTTGATAGCCTGGTAACCAGCAATTGGTCGACCAAAAGCATAGCGCTCCATGGCGTAGTCTTTCGCCATGTCGAGCGCGGTTTTTGCACCACCGACCTGCTCCCAGGCAAACAGTACGGCGGCACGGTCCTGGATATCAGCGACAGCATCCCAGCCTTTACCGGCCTCGCCAACAAGGGTGGCAGCCGCGTCGCTGAAAGTCAGCGTCGCGTGAGAACGACTCGGGTCAAGCGTCTTCACCGTCTCGCGGCTGACACCACTGCCTTCAAGGTCGACGAGATAAAGACTGACGCCGGCCTCATCTGCTGCCGTCACGATCGCAAAGCTGGCAATGTCGCCATCAGCGACGCCGATCTTGGTGCCGGTGAGGCCATTCGCACCCATGGCACAGCCCGTGCCTGATGATGACGCCTGACCTGCCTGTTCAGCGGTAGCCAGCGTGCCGATTGCGGTGCCCTCAGCAAGCTTACCCAGCCAGGCTTCCTTCACGTCATCAGCGCCATAACGCAGCAGAGCTTCTGTCGCGAGGTAGACGGATGAAGAAAACGGTACCGGGGCAACAACGCGACCCAACTCCTCGGCGATCACGCAAAGCTCCAGGTAGGACAGCCCGAGGCCACCGTACTCTTCCGGGATAGTGGTGGCCGTCCAGCCCATTTCGACGATCTTCTGCCAGAGCCCCTGGTCAAAAGATTCATCACCGTCAACGATTTTTCGCACCGTCGACATCGGGCAGTTGTCGCGCAAAAAGGCGCTCGCCTGCTCCCTGAGCATGTTCTGCTCTTCTGAAAATTCGAAGTTCACGACTTCCTCCTACTACT
>JAYQAI010000006.1:72635-74047 GCA_038136715.1 Gammaproteobacteria bacterium
CCGATACCCACCACCGCGACGGCTGGCACCCTTAGCGTGTTGAGGCGCGCAAAACCTTCTGGCAGCAGGTTAGATTTAGCCATGGTATAGGGCACCCGCGGTCCCGACAGCAGTGTCGCATGCAGCGTGCCGTAAGCCGAAATCATCAGGCAGATCGACATAAAGGCAGCCACCTCGGGCCCAAGAAAGCGCGACGCCGCCGCGTAGGCAACAGAGGTATCCTCGCCCACACTGGCCACCTCGGTTGGCGTCAGCACATAGAAGTAGGCGGCGTTGGCCAGCAGGTACAACACCACGATCAGCGCCGTACCACCGATCAGTGCCCGTGGTATGGTTCGCGCCGGGTCCCTGATCTCGCCGCCAACGGCAGAGAGTATGGACCAGCCGTTGTAACCCCAGAGTGCACCCAGCATGGCCGCACCAAAGCCTCCAATTCCCAGCCGGGCACTTTCCGGTACGCCCTCGCAGCTGCCATCGGCCCCCGACAGCGCGTAATGCCCCCAGTTCCCATCGGCCAGAAGGAAGGCACCAAAGCCGACCATTAAAACCAGACCCAGCTTGAACATCGTCAACAGGGTTGCCGCATGACCGTTAAATCGCATGGTCAGCAGGTTAATGATCGTGCCAATCACGATCAGGCCGAGGGGCAATAGATAAAGGGCCAGATCCGGCAGCGTCCCGCCCAGCAGATCATTAAAGAAGACGATACAAAGAATCGACACCGCCGCGGCCGACGCCCCCTGGGAGAGGATCTTGGTCCAGCCAAACAGAAACGCAAGCCGCGAGCCAAACGCGGCCCGCAGGAAGTGAAACTCACCACCGGGCCGCGGCATCATGCTGCCGAGCTCGGCATAAACCAGCGCTCCCGCCAGCGACAGCAGGCCAGCGACAAACCATACCAGCAGCACCATGTCGGGCGTACCTACGTTGCAGGTCATGACCCGTGCCTTGACGAAAACGCCGGTGCCGACAACACTGGCGACAATCAGCGCAGCAGCCGGCACCAGGGTCAGGGCGCGGTCCAGGCGCATTGATCGATCCTGCGTCATGCCGGGTTCAGGCTCCTAGACACCCGGTTCCACGTTCAGCCGGGCCACCTCGGCCATCAAGCGCAGGGCTTCTTCATCGCCGTTGATGGTCAGCCCTGTGATGCCACTGTCTTCCCAGTCGCGGAAACGATTCTGGATGCGCTGCCGGTCACCCACCAGCGCACCCTGATCGACAAATTCATCCGGCACCGCGGCGGTCGCCTCATCCTTGCGCTTAGCCAGGTAAAGTTCCTGGATACGCTCAGCCGCATCACCAAAACCGCGGCGGATCATCATTTCCTTATGAAAGTTCTTGTTCTTGTGGCCCATGCCACCGACGTAAAGCGCGATGTTGGGCTTGAGACGGTCCAGCGCCGTCTTCAC
>JAYQAI010000006.1:74147-79438 GCA_038136715.1 Gammaproteobacteria bacterium
GTGACGTAGTCCTTCAGGCGGTAATAGGGCCTGCCCCAGGGCTGGCCGTACCAGCCTTCAACAATCTGTGGACCCGAGACGCCGATGCCGCAGATCACCCGGTTGCCGCCCGCCAGCGCATCAATCGTCGCGATGGTCATGGCGGCGTTGGCCGGTGTCCGGCCTGCCAGTTGGATCACCGCTGTGCCCAGGCGGATGCGTTCAGTTTTCGCGGCAAGGAAAGCGAGGGGCGATAGCGCATCTGAGCCATAAGCCTCTGCGGTCCAGACACTGTCGTAACCGAGGCGCTCTGCCAGTTGCACCTTTTCCACCGGCAGCTTCATCTGGCCGCCGGAATAGCCGAGAGATAATCCGAGTTTCATGCGTTGTTCCTTTTTCTTAGCACTGACACAACAGGATCAAACCACCATAGCAGAATCGAACCGCCGCTGCCGCGCTCGCCGTGGCAAGCAACCTGAAATTCCTCTAACCTTTCAGCTCCAGATTGAAGCACACCTCTTATGTCGAAACTTTTGATAGGTACTGTTGGTTCGCCCGCCATGCTCTCCGGCGATATGACGGCAAGAAAGTCGCTGATTGATCGCGTCACAGAATCAGAGATTGATCACCTGTTCATTGCTGATCACATCAGCTTTCACACAGGCCTCGGCATGGATGGTCTGATCAACGCCGCTACCCTCGCCGCTATGGCGCCGACGACGACTATCGTGATCGGTGTTTACCTGCTGGCCCTGCGCCACCCGGTGCCAGTCGCACGTCAGCTCTCCAGTCTGTCGATGTCAGCACCCGGCAGGATTGTACTGGGGGTCGGGGTCGGCGGCGAAGATCGCCACGAAATGGAGATCTGCGGCGTCGATCCGGCGAAACGCGGGCGTCAGACCAACCACGCGCTCGCGGCACTGCGGGGACTGATGAGCGGCAGGAAAGTCAGCTACGACTGCGAGTTCTTCGAGTTTGAAGACGCCCTCATCAAGCCAGCACCAGATCCGGCGATTCCGCTCTTGATCGGCGGTCGTGCCGATGCCGCAATCAGGCGTGCCGCCAGGCACGGCGATGGCTGGCTGAGTGTCTGGAGTTCTGCCAACCGCTTCGGTGCGGTGCTAGAGCAGATTGACGAGATGGCAGCCGAGCGCGAGGACAAACCCGAATGGCAGCACGGCCTGCAGCTCTGGACAGGCTATGGCGCGAGTGAAGCCGTTGCCCGGGCCCATGTCGCCGAGCAGATGGAAACCATGTACCGAATTCCGTTTGAGCGCTTCGAGAAATACTCACCCTATGGCTCGGCCGAGACCACGGCTGAGTTCCTCGCGCCCTACATTGAACGCGGCGCGCGGGTGCTGAATATCAAGCCCTGTGCGGCCACCGAAGAAGAAGGCATTGAGGCCGTGGCCGAGGTCGCCAGGCTGCTGAAGAAAGCGTTTCCAGACCTGACCTGAGCAGCGCGCGGCGCGCCGCATTCAAATCGTCTGCGCGCGCTGCAGAGCGAATTCGCCAAAACTATCCACCAAAAAACAAGCCAGACTAATTCTGGTATGGTGGCGCGAACACCAATAACCGGGGGAACATTAGGTGGCAAATCCCGTCTCTATTAATGAATTTGTCCTCGATATCTCGGGGAACACGCCACGCCTCAAAGGCGGCCGCTGCAAGTCCTGCGGCAATCACACTTTTCCCATGCTGCCGGGCTGCGCGAAATGCACCGGTGCCGAGATTGAACCTGTCCTGCTCGGCACTGAAGGCACGCTCTGGGGCTGGACCGTCCAGGCCTTCCCGCCGAAGGATCCCCCCTATCTCGGTGAGAACGACCCTGACACGTTCGAACCGTTTGGTGTGGGATACGTTGAACTACCGGAGGTCATCGTCGAAGCCAGGCTGACTGAAGCGGAGCCAGCCAACCTCGAGGAAGGCATGGCAATGACCCTCGTCACCGAAACACTTTTTACCGATGCAGACGGCAACGACGTCGTAACATTCGCCTTTGCCCCCGCAGCCTGATCCAGGAGGAACTGACTATGAGTAATGACGTCGCCATTGTTGGGATTGGGATGCATCCCTTCGGCCGCCACGAAATCAGTGGCATGGAACAGGGTGCCATCGCGGTCAGAACGGCCTGCGCTGATGCCGGCATCAACTGGCAGGACGTCCAGTTCGCCGTCGGCGGCAGTATGGCGGCCGGTAACCCGGACCGGATGGTGTCCATGCTGGGTCTCACCGGCCTCCAGTTTGTCAACGTCACCAACGGCTGCGCCACCGGTGGCACGGCCCTGTCGACGGCCTACAATATGATTTCGGCCGGCGTCTACGACCTCGGTATCGCCATCGGCTATGACAAACACCCCCGCGGTGCTTTTGCCAGTAACGAACCGGTGCACCCGGTGGACGGCGGTCTCGACTGGTACGGCGGCAGCGGCATGGCAATCAACCCGCAGTTTTTTGCCATCAAGATTAATCGTTATATGAGAAAGCACGGCATTTCGCACGAAGCGCTGGCCCGGGTTGCTGCCAAGGCGACCCGCAACGGTGCGAAGAATCCCATGGCCTGGCGGCGCAAGGCCTTCTCGGAGGACGAAGTACTGCAATCAAAAATGCTGGCCTACCCGCTGACCCAGTACATGTTCTGTTCCCCCGGCGAAGGCGGTGTTGCCCTCATCCTCTGTCGCGCCGACCAGGCGCACAAGTACACCCGCAACCCGGTTTTCTTGAGCGCTGCTGTAATGCGCTCGCGCCGGTTTGGCAGTTTCGAGGTGAAGTCATCCTGGCTGCCGAAAGAGGAGAATGTGGGCCCGACGGTGGATGCCTCGAAGGCAGCCTTCGAAGCGGCAGGTATCGGCCCCGAGGATGTTGACCTGGCCCAGTTGCAGGATACCGAGTCCGGCGCTGAGATCATGCATATGGCCGAGAACGGCTTCTGCGAGGATGGTGAACAGGAAGCCATGCTGGCGCGGGGTGAGACCGAGATTAATGGCCGCTTTCCCGTCAATACCGACGGCGGCTGCATTGCCAATGGCGAGCCCATCGGTGCCTCAGGCCTGCGCCAGGTCTACGAGAACGTGCTGCAGCTGCGCGGCGATGCCGGCGAGCGCCAGGTACCGGGCAATCCAAAAGTGGCTTATACCCACGTATACGGCGCACCGGGCATCAGTGGCGTGACGATCCTTTCAAGGTAAAATCGCGCTCAATCTCTATCCCGTGATACAAGCTAAAGGAAGCAAGCAATGCCAGGACTTCTGCCCGATATAGATCCCGACGGTCTGCTGGAATTCTCTGTCGTTTTTACCGACCGGTCCCTGAACCACATGTCGAACCGGTTCCAGGATGTCATGAAGGACATCTCTGCGACACTCAAGCAGGTCTACAATGCTGCCGGCGTCGCGGTCGTCCCCGGCGGCGGCACCTATGGTATGGAAGCCGTCGCCCGGCAGTTTGCGACCGACCAGCACTGCCTCGTTATCCGCAACGGCTTCTTCAGCTTCCGCTGGACCCAGATCTTTGAGATGGGCGCCATCCCCGCGAGCCACACTGTCTGCATGGCCCGCCGCACCAGCGGCAGTGCAAGCGCGCCGTTCGCGCCGATGCCCGTCGAGGAAGTCTGCGAGACCATCCGGGAAGAAAAACCCGCTGTCGTCTTTGCACCCCATGTAGAGACCGCTGCCGGCATCATTCTGCCTGACGATTACATTCAGGCAGTCACGGAAGCCACCCACGAGGTCGGCGGCCTGTTTGTGCTGGACTGCATTGCTTCGGGCGCGGCCTGGGTAGACATGCAGGCGGTTGGTGTCGACATTCTGATCAGCGCCCCCCAGAAGGGCTGGAGCGCATCACCCTGCAGCGCCCTCGTCATGTTGAGCGAAACCGCGATGGAACGCATTGAGGAAACCACAAGCACGTCCTTCGCTGTTGACCTGAAGAAGTGGCTGCAGATCATGCAGACCTACGAGGATGGTGGTCACGCTTATCATGCCACCATGCCAACAGACTCGCTGACGCAGTTCCGGGATACCATGATGGAAAGCGCCCAGATCGGCTTCGATACCTTGAAGGCACGTCAGTTTGAGCTGGGCGGCAAGGTCCGCGCCATGCTGGCAGAACGCGGCATCCAGAGCGTCGCCGCCGAGGGCTTCGAAGCACCCGGCGTTGTCGTGTCTTATACGGACCGCGGCGATATGCAGAACGGCAGCGCATTTGTACCGGCCGGCATGCAGATCGCAGCCGGTGTCCCGCTGCAGTGCAATGAAGGTGATGATTACCGATCGTTCAGACTGGGCCTGTTTGGTCTGGACAAGCTCGGCAACATTGACCGAACAGTCACTGCACTCAGCGACGCGCTCGATCAGGTGCTGGCATGATACCCATCGCCTGGACCCAGAACGCCTGCCTGCTCGCCGGCCGATTTTTACTCGGCCTTTACTTCATTCTGCCAGGCATCAGCAAGATCACGGGCTATGCAGGGACAGCAGCCTACATGGCTGAGCACAATGTACCGATGATTGCTGTGCTGCTACCCGTCACGATTATTCTGCAAATCGGCCTCGGCGCAACGATGATCGTTGGCTTCCAGGGTCGATTGACCGCCTTCCTGCTGGCAGGCATGACGATAGTCATCAGCATCTACATGCACAATTTCTGGGACATGCCCGAAGGCACAGAACGTGCACATGAAACTCAGAACTTCTTCAAGAACATGGGTATTACGGCCGGGCTGTTGACGTTGGTATCGCTGGGGTCAGGCGCTTTCAGCCTGGATAGCTGGCGCCTGGGCAGAAAACGCAAAGATACGTTGGATTGACGCTGCCGCAGTGCCCCTCAGCCATGCCGTTTTCAGTCATTCCGTTTAATGTCTCTGAACGGTCCGGTATCCATGCGCTGCTCCTTCGGCATGCCGAGCACCCGCTCTGAGATGATATTGCGCTGGATCTCGTCAGTACCACCAGCAATCGAGATCGCCGGCACCGACACCAGAACCTCAGCAATCATGCCATCTGCTGCCGAGTCAGGACCACTGCGCATGGCATCGGCACCGCTGATCAGCGTGTGCACATGAGAAGCCTGGCGCGCAATAACACTCGCGGCCAGCTTGCCGATAGAACCCGCCGGAACGAGTTCATTGGTGCCGGTCCTGCGCTTCGCTTCCGCGGCGGCCAGCGCAAGAGTCGCGCCACGCTGCATGCAGTGCAGTCGCGCTATCTCCTGGCGCACCGTTGGGTCTTTGATCGCACCTGTTTCCTTCGCGCGGGGGATCGTCAGGTCAACTCGCCCCTGGCGCTGCGGGTACCAGGTGTAGGGTGCATTGG
>JAYQAI010000007.1:0-20375 GCA_038136715.1 Gammaproteobacteria bacterium
ACACCCGCACCGAGCGATCCCACGGCCTGCCAGCCGAACACCATGAAATCATTCAGCGCCTGCACCTTGAAGCGTTCGGAGACACGGTAGGACTGGGTCAGCAGCGTTGTTCCACCCAGGAACAGGAAGTTCCAGCCGATCCCCAGCAATACCATAGAGCCGAAATAGTGCATCAGCTCAGGATTGCCCCAGCCGACCACCACGCAGGCCATCATCAATACGAAGCCGACCTGGATAATCCGCATGACCCCGAAACGCGCAATCAGGAAACCACTGAACAGGGACGGTATATACATGGCAAGGATATGGCTCTGTACAACCCAGGTCGTGTCATCGAGAGAGTGGTGATCCATTTCATGCATGCTGACGGGCGTCGCTGTCATGATGAGGCTCATAATGGTGTAGCCAACCACCGCTGACGAAATCGCCAGAATCAGTGCCGGCTGCCTCAGGATCTCCGACAGCGGTCGCTCTTCACCTTCGACTTTGTTCGCGACCACCGTCGTATTTCGATAGAACACCACCAGCACCAGCATCGACGTCGTCAACAGTGCTGCCAGGCCGAGAAAACTGCCAACATACTCAGGCAACCCTTCCACTACGCTAAAGCGGCGACCGACTTCAGGCCCCAGAATTGCCGCGACAATCCCTGCCAGCATCAGGATAGAGAGTGACTTCGGCACCTCATCGACCGGCACTGACTCTGCCACTGCAAACCGAAACTGCTGCAGAAAGGCGGCATAGTTGCCAATCAGGAACGACGCGAAACAAAACAGGTAGAACGAACTCTGCTGCACAGACCAGGCCGCCAGCAGCGATGCCAGGATTGCCCAGCAGGTCCCGCCAACAAACCCCGCCTTGCGGCCGAAGTTCGCCATGAGCATTGAGGCCGGGATAGTGGCGCTGGCGATACCCATGATCATGAACGCCAGGGGCAGGGTCGCCAGGTCAGGCGAAGGCGCGATCCGCGTGCCGATTATGCCTCCCAGCAGCACCAGGATCGGTGCAGCGGTCTGGCCGAAGCACTGGGCAAAGAACAGCACTGAGAGTGTCCGGTAGGGCTTCAGATTCAATGCGGTACCACCGACAGAAAAGTCGAATCTACGCTATATGGGAGCGAATTCACAGCGGCAATCGGTCATGACAACCCCGGGGGATTTCGAAATAATGCCATGCTATCAGTGAGGAGAAGCAGTATGAGTCAGGTGCTGGATGCCGTCGTAGTCGGCGCTGGATTTGCGGGGATGTACAGCCTGTATCGGATGCGGCAGGCTGGCTACACCGCGCGGGTATTTGAGGCTGGAGACAATGTTGGCGGCACCTGGTACTGGAACCGGTACCCCGGGGCACGCTGCGATGTGGAGAGCATGGAGTACTCCTACTCCTTCGATGATGATCTGCAACAGGAGTGGGTGTGGAGCGAGCGCTATGCAACCCAGCCCGAGATTCTCGAGTATGCCAATCATGTTGCTGACCGGTTTGACCTGAGGCGTGACATCACCTTCAACACCCGGGTGATGTCTGCACACTATGACGAGGCGGCCGGTCACTGGCAGATCAGGACAGATGGCGGTGAAACCGTGAGAGCACAATTCTGCATCATGGCGACCGGCTGCCTGTCTTCAACCAACACTCCCGATTTCAAAGGCATAGCAGACTTCCGGGGTGAGACCTATCACACCGGCAAGTGGCCCCATGAAGGCGTTGATTTCAGTAACAAACGGGTCGGCATCATCGGCACAGGTTCATCATCGATCCAGTCGATACCCATTATCGCCGAGCAGGCTGGTCACCTGACCGTTTTTCAACGAACCGCGAACTTCTCTATTCCCGCACACAACCAGGACCTGGACCCGAAATTCATTGAGGATGTAAAGACCAACTATGCCGCTTTCCGAGAAGAAAACCGGCAGATGTACGCCGGATTCGGTGCCCGTCGACCGCGCTATGAGGATTCTGTCTGGGATGCTGATGAGGCAAAGCGCCAGGCCCGGTTCGAAGAACGCTGGGCGCTCGGTGGTCTGGGCTTCAGTGGCGCGTTTGGCGACCTTGGTATGTCAGAGGAAGCGAATAACCTGGGCGCAGCGTTCATCCGCGAGAAGATTCGCAGCATCGTCAAGGATCCCGAGACTGCAGAACTCCTGTGCCCACAGGGCATCGTTGGCTGCAAGCGGCTCTGCGTCGATACCAACTACTACGACACTTTCAATCGAGACAACGTCTCGCTGGTTGATGTCAGCCAGGCGCCGATTGAGCGGCTGACTGAGAAGGGGTTGATCACTGGCGGCGACGAGTACGAGTTTGACATCATCATCTTCGCTACCGGCTTTGACGCCATGACAGGAACTCTGCTCAAGATCGATGTGCAGGGTCGCGGCGGTCTGACACTGCGGGAAAAATGGGCCGCGGGCCCGCTCACCTATCTCGGCCTGTCGATCTCCGGGTTTCCCAATCTCTTCACGATCTCAGGACCCGGGTCACCTTCAGTGCTGTCAAACATGATCGTCACGATTGAACAGCACGTGAACTGGATCATGGACTGCATTGACTACCTGAAGGCAGAGGATCTGCATACCATTGAGGCAGAAGAAGCATCAGAGACCAACTGGGTGAAATTCGGCAATGACCTCGCCAACGAGACCCTCATGCCGCAATGCAACAGCTGGTATCTCGGTGCTAATGTACCGGGCAAACCCAGGGTATTCATGCCCTTCGTCGGCGGCCTGCCGCTGTACTTCGAAACCTGCGACCGTATCGCAGGCAACCACTATGAGGGCTTCCAGCTCAACTGAGTCAGCGCTACATCAGGTTGAGAATGTGGCTGAACTTGATGATGAATTCTTTACGGGGTTTGACAAAGCCGTCGCGGTCGTCGACCTCGTTGTAGACGATGTACAGCCCGGTGTCTGCCGACGTCAGCCAGGCGAACCTTAAATTGGTTGAGAGCAGGTCATCACGCTCGTTGTACTGCACCAGCGCCTGCAGTGACATCTTCGGCGTGAATGAGTAAGTCATGCGCAGGCGTCCCACCCCTACTCTGAAATCTCCCGTTTCCAGTTCAACGTCGTTATGTATCCAGGAGAACTCGCTGGTAAAGGTCTCACCAATCCGGTAGCCAATGGTTGGCACCACCTGGGTGCGATCGCCGCCGAACAGACCGCCGTGCTTGATATCAATCCTGAAATTGAGCGGTGCACTGGGGTCAGTCCAGTAGACAAAGGCAAGCTCCCGGTCATCGTACTTGCCGACCGGCACTGTCACACCAGAGACGATTTCAAATGGCCTCGTCACATTCTCATGCAGGAAATTCACGCCCGTGTGCAGCTCCATGCCGCTGTCCCACTCCCAGTGGTTATCGACATGCAGGAAACCTGTTTCCCAGGTACCGTCAAAATTCCAGTAGCCGCGGTACGCGATGTGCGGCCGCAACTCATGCAGGCCCCAGAGGTCATCCGGCCGGATGCGCTTCAGCCCGAACAGTGACAGCTGCTTGTAGTTCTTGCGCGAGAGAAAGCCGACTTCAGGGTTAAAGTTTTCACCCACCTGGGCGTAGGCCGCCTGCAGGGTCCAGTCCTCGGAGTTGTAATTGCTGCGCAGGCGGAAAGCATGATCGCGACCCTCCAGACCCGGTGTCCTGGTTTTCGCGACGAACCCTGACAGCGTCAGGTTTTTTGAAACGCCCCACTGGCCATCAAGGCCGTAGGTGCGGTTATAGTCTTCGTCGTCATCGCCGATGATACTGCCATCGCCCTCACGGTTGACGACAATGCCGCCGATCGAACTGCCCGCGCCCAGCTCGTAGCTGACCCGCGCGACCGTATAGTCGTTCTCCGGGGCAACCCCGCGCACCGCTTCGGAGCGCATCTGCAGAAAACCCACGTTCGTACTCTGGCCCAGTTTGCCCGAAAGCCTGACACCACCATCAATCGGAATAGCCCTGCCACCGGCACCAATGCCGATACGCCGCGAGAAAAAAAGCTCAGCCTGCCGTGGTATGCCCATGGAAAACTGGCCGGCATTCTCAAGGAAGAACGGTCGCTGCTCCGGCAGGAACAGACTGAAACGGTCGAGGTTAACCTGGAATTCATCCACCTCAACCTGAGCAAAGTCCGTGTTGTAAGTCACATCGAGAGTCAGGCTCGAAGTAATCGAGTACTTCAGGTCAAAACCGGCCTCATAATCCGTTTCGGCGCTGATAGTGCCGCCTTCGCTCCGCTTCGCGACGCCATAGGGGGTAAACTTCAGGCTGCGTTGATGAGGCGGCTGGATATTCTCAATCGAGCCAGCCTGAGACACCCGGTAAATATTGTGCTGCCGCCCCAGCGGCGCCCAGAACGCGACCTCGTTATTACGCCGGATGTTGCGCTGGAAATTGAATCCCCAGGTCTGAACCGGTGCCGCGCCATAGCGCAGGGATCTGAAAGGAATCGCAAATTCCGCCTGCCAGCCAATGTCGGTGATGCTGGTTTTAACTTCCCACGATGTATCCCAGTTCAGGTTGAACTCACCATCTCCGGCACCAAAGCTGGCAGTGCCCTCGTTGGTGATCTGCGCATCATATTCAATACCTGCGGGATTAGTGCCAAACAGCAGACCATTCTGCCGGTCATGCAGGCCGTCGATGATGAACTGGAAACTGTCCGTATCAGCCAGCGAGGAATCCCGGCGGCTGTCGGCGACGATAATGCCCGCAGGATTTTCATCGTAGGCGACCACACCGATATAGAGTGTATCTGCGGTGTAACCGATGTATACCTCGGTCTTCTGGGTTGAGGGCCTGCCCTCGTCCGGTTCGATCTGCCAGAAGTCGCGAATGGCAGGCGCTGCCTGCCATGCCATGTCACCTATCACTCTGCCATCAAGTTCGGGCGCTTCGGCAAAGGCGACGGCACTCGCAACAGGTGGTATCGCGGGCGGCAACTCAGCCGCGACAAGGCCGTTGGAGAGACACGCGAGCGCTGTCAGCGCGAAAACTCTGAGGCCGGGTGTACTCGTCATGGGGAATTTGAGAGGCTACAACAAGAGGCATAAGATACCACGAAAGCCGCGGAGTTAACCCACATGCACGAGATAGATGGCGAACCATTGGGCCCGTCCGTCGACCGCCGATTCGAGGTCGAACCCCGCCTGTCGCGACGTCATCTGCTGAAAGGCGGCCTTGCCAGCCTGGCGGCCAGCACCAGCCTGCTGGCATCTGCACGGTCACATGCCCTGCCATCCGCCGGCTTATCGGCAACGGATGAAACCTACTGGGACAATATTGCCGAGCAGTTCCTCATCAAACCGGAGGTTACCTATCTCAACACCGGCACCCGCGGCCCGTCCCCGTTGAGTGTCTACGAGGCACAGGTCAACTCGATCCGCCAGGTAAACGAAGATCGACTCGGCTACGTGAAAAGCACACTGACGGCAGAATACAAAGCAGCCGTTCGCCAGAAGCTGGCAGATTTTCTCGGCTGCAAGGTGAACGAACTCGCCATCACTAACAACACCACTGAGGGCATGGCCATCGGCACCAACGGTCTCGACATGAAACCCCGGGACGAGATTATCTACACCAACCACGATCACGCCAGCGGTGGCCAGCCGGTAAACCTGCGTTGTGCCCGTGAAGGTATGCGGCCCGTCATGGTGGATCTTTCGCACCCGAAGTATCACCCGCCCGAGCGTCCCGACGACCTTGTGAAGGCGATCGAGGCCGCCATCACGCCCAGGACACGCCTGATCAGCTTCTGCCATGTCAACTACACCGATGGCTGTGTCATGCCTGTGAAAGAGATCTGCGAGCTGGCGCGAAGTAAAGGCATCCTCACCCTGGTCGATGGCGCTCACCCGCCCGGCATGCTGAACATGAACATCAGGGAACTTGGCTGCGATATGTATGCAGGCGCCTGCCACAAGTGGATGCTGGCTGGCATGCTTACTGGTTTCTTCTATGTCAGGGAGGAACTGCAGGGCAGAATCTGGCCGTCTGTTTATTCCGGTCCTGTGCTTGGCAGGAACATGTATGGCGGCCGGGATGACGCCGAGCGAGGCCGCACCGCCCAGCGCTACGAAACCCACGGGTCAACCAACTACGCCTCACTGGTATCGATTGATGCGGCCATTGATTTTCACAATGCAATCGGACCGCAGGCAATCGAAGACAGAGATCGTTATCTCGCCGCCCACGCACGCCAGTCACTAGAGGCAATGGATGGCGTCGAGGTCTTTGTTTCCAGAGATCCGCGTCTCAGTGCCGGCCTGGTTGCTTTCCGGGTCCGGGGTATCGAACCAAAACAGCTGACGACTATGCTCTGGGAGCGCCACGGCATTTACCAGCGCGAAGTCACCCACAAAGACATCAACTGGGACGTGAACCGGCTGTCGCTGCACATCATGGCGAAGAAATCACAGGTCGATCGAACCCTCGACGCGATTGCAGAGATCGCAAAGAACAAGCGGGCCTGACCTGCCGGCCTAACGCGCTGCCCAGCACTCCATCTCGACCGCCCCGCCCAGCGCGAGCCCGTTGGCACCGAAAGCAGACCGGGCCGGTTTGTTGCCGGTAAAGTAGGTGACGTAGATTTCATTAAACTTCGGCCACTCGGCAATATCAGACATCATCACCGTACATTTGAAGACCTTGTCGAGCGATGAACCGTTCTCTTCCAATATTCGCTTGATGTTGGCAAAAATCTGGTGTGTCTCCGCTTCTATACCCCCTTCCACCAGCTCAAAGGTGCCCGGCGGGATACCGAGTTGCCCCGACAGGACCAGCACGTCGCCGACCCTGACCGCATCAGAAAACGGCAGGCCCAGTGACCTGGTTTCCGGTGAAGTCAGATATTCCACCTCGGTGTGCGCTGTCGCGAGGCCTGCGCAGGCCAGCAGCAGTGTTAGCAACAGTATTCTCATCAGTCTCTCCTTCTAGCCCACTTCAGCAGCAAACTGCTGCACCATACCCAGGCAGTCATGATCCAGCATGGCCTGCCAGCTGTACTCCAGCCCCTGGCCCCAAAGGGCCTTCATTCTTTGCCCCTCAGGCTGGTCAAAAATGGGAATCGTGGTGGCACCGAGCGTCATCAACGCCATCCACCAGATCACGAAACCCACCTTGTAATCTTCAACCAGCATCTCGTAGGTATAGCTCGCGGCCTGGGGCGCCAGTGCCACGAGCTGACCATGGTATTCCCGCAACCACTTCATGTCATGCCGACGCACCGCAGGTGGCTGCGAGTGCTGCCAGAACTGGGTAAATTCCGGACCGGGCGGGCCCGGTTGCAGCATTTGCCAGTCAATGTAAGTCAGCTGACTGTCAGCAACCGAGCGCCCCTGGTCGGGGTGGGAACGAAAGATGTTGTCGGCCCTGATATCGCCATGCACCAGGGTTTTCGGCCGATCGTCGAGTTTCTGGTTCATGAAGTCGAGCAGCTGGCTCGATTTGGGTCCGGTCACCAGGTCTGACAGCGCAGCGATATCAGCCCAGCGCGGCTCCGTGAAAGGATTTTCGCCAAACATCTGCTCCCAGAGCGGCACAAAAACATCAAAGGTTTCCGGACAGGCGCGGCAGGCCGGCGTCATCGGAAATTCATAGCCCTCTGCCGGTAATTTAAGCCAGTCAAGTTGCAGTTCTTCTGATTCCCAGAACCGGGCATGGAATGCCGCGACCTCGCTGCTGATCTTACGGGTAAAGCTTTCGTCCGGTGGATCGTCAACCTGGTCAAACACCAGCGAATGCGCGTTCAGGTCCTCCATGAGGATGACAAAGAATTCACAGTTATCGTCATCATCAGATTCAAGGTAATAGACCTCCGGTGCACGCAGCGGCAGATCCCGGGCAAAGTACTTGTAGAAATTGACTTCCTTGACGTAGATCCGATTTTCAACCGCGTAGTCACGCTTCTCGGCAATCGCGTTGGCCAGCTTGACCACTGCTGAGGCGGGCCTGCCTGTGGGTTCGGCATACTCGATGTCATGAATCCTGAAGGCATCACCGACAACACCCCCTTCGAGATAATGCGCCTGGCAGTCGACCACTTCTGTTCCCAGCACCTCACTCAACCAGGCAGGCGTCACCTCCTCAACAGTACGCGGAATCGTCATACCTGCTCTCCCCTCTTTTTCTCGCCAGTATTATATAAAGCGAGAGAGAAATCTCTGTCCCTGACGGGCGAGAGTAGTAGCGGCATCTGGCCCGCGAGCAACTGTGTTTCAGGTGGGAAAGACCTGGCCTTCGAAAATTGTCGCAACGATGTTGATATCACGCAGACCATCCACACCTGCTTCGTAGGGATCCTGGTCGAGCACGACCATGTCGGCTTTCTTGCCGGCCCGCAGCGATCCTGTGATGTCATCGAGCCTGAGAATTCGGGCCGCGTTGATGGTAACGGCCTGCAACGCCGCATCCAGCGAGGCTTTTTCGTTTTCTGCCACCACTCTGCCCGCTGCATTCTGACGCGAGGCGGCAACCCAGGCATTGTGCAGCGGCATCGCGGGTGCCATGGGGAAGTCAGAGTGGATCGACCAGAGGATGCCCGCATCTTCGCAGCTGCCCAGGCGCACCATCTGATCAGCACGTTCCCGGCCGATACCAAATTCACCATAGGCTTCACTCAGTTCATGCAGGTAGTAGGTATTCGCAGACACTGACGCACCCAGCGCTTTCAGGCGATGGACCTGTTCCGGCGTGGAGAAACCAAAATGCTCGATGGTATAGCCATGATCAAACCGTGGCTGCTCGTTCTGCAGCGTTGCCAGGGTATCGATCGCCAGTTCAAGTCCCAGATCACCCGTGCAGTGCACGTGGATCTCATAACCTGCCTGCCAGAAGGCCCGGGCATAATCGAGGTACTGCTCTGGCGGGATCAGCCATTCGCCTTCATGCCCGTCGGTATAGCCTGGCGCCTTCATCATGGCGAGCTGCGAGAAAAAAGCACCGTCAGTAAAAAGTTTAACCTTGCGGGCAAACAGGAATCGGTCAGTCGCGCGCGCTGCGAATGCCTCGACCCGACGCACTACCTCATCGAGACTCTCGGCACCGACGCCAAAGCGCACCGCGTGCGGCACGCTCATGACACGAAACGGTGTGCCATCCAGATCCAGCATACGCCTTGATGCCTGCCACTCGAGTTCGGCATCAAAAATACCGACGGCCATATCACCCAGCGTGGTATGCCCGCCAAAGTGGGCAATCTGTTTCAGTCGCTCGAGACCACGATCAATCCATGCCTCTGACATGATGACCCGGTTCAGCTTGTTGATCGCGTATCCAAGACCGTTCTCGTAGAAGTGACCACGATCGTAGTCCACCTGGTGCTTACCTTTGAGCTTTGCTTCGACCATGCCAAGCTCAGCCATCATGGCGCTGTTCAGATAGACCTCGTGGAACGAACGCTGCCAGACCACCGCAGGCCGTTCGCCGAAGACCCGGTCCAGCAATTGGCGGCTCATCTCACCGTGCCAGTGACTGTGGTAACCCCAGCTGAAGAAAAACTCTCCGGGCCCGAGCGCTTCATCACCCGCCCGCAACGCTGCAAGGTAGGCTTCCGGTGTTGTCGTGGCAGCTACTGTTTCCCATGGGAAACGCCATTCCATTGCCGTAATGAACTGCATCGGCAGCAGCACCGCGGCCATCAGCGGGTGCAGGTGCGGATCAATCAGCCCCGGCATCAGCACTTTGTCGGCGAAATCATCGCGCAGCACGAGCGGTTCATCGCCCTGGCGCCAGGCATCAAAGTCACTGGCATCACCCACACCCAGAATCTCGTCATCACGCACCGCAATCGCAGTCCCCATCGGCCAGGACGGATTCATGGTAATGATTTTCTTTGCCAGGAAGACTTCGATCATGCCGTCAGTCATACAAGCTTGCCTCAGATGACGCGCTCGTTGCCGCCGTCAATGGGAATCTGAGCACCCGTCGTTTTAGCAAAGCTCTCACCGCATACCGCCACGACCAGGTCAGCCACATCATGAGAGGTGATTTCGGCTTTCAGGATGTTGTTGCGCTTATACTCATCGATGCTGAGCCCGTAGCTGGCAGCCCGGCTCGAAAGCACGTCTTCGGTCCAGATCCCGGTATCGAAGACAGCGTTCGGATGCAGCATGTTAACCCGGATACCGTCGCCCCCCAGCTCCATAGCCGCGACCCGGCCCATCTGCGTTAATGCTGATTTCGCCGCCGAGTAGGCGCCAGCACCAGGCCCCGGTGCCGGCACGTTCTTTGACGACATGAGGACAACTGACGGCGCGTAACCCAACTTGAGGAAAGGCGCACAGGCCCGCATTACAGCAACATGACCATTGAAGTTGAGCTGCATGGTCCGCTGCAGCAGATCACCGTCCATCTCTTCAATCCGCATGCTCTGCGGAAAAGATCCGGCATTGCTGACCAGCATATCGATACCCCCGAAGTGACCGACACCGGCCTCGACAGCTGCCTGGATCGAGGCGTCACTGGTAATATCACAGACCACACCAAGCACGCCGTTGTCTGAAAACAGGCCCGTGACATCAGGATTGATATCGAGCGCGATGACGGCTGCGCCTTTCGCACGAAACGCTTCAACACAGGCCTTACCAATACCCGAAGCGGCACCGGTAATCAGGGCCACCCGGCCATCGAAAGCAGCCTTGGCTGGCGCCAGTTTCAGCTTCGCCTGCTCCAGCTCCCAGTACTCCAGCTCAAAAATTTCGGCTTCAGACAGCGTCGTCCAGCCGCCCACGGTCTCGCCCCACTGCACCGCCTTGACCGTGTGCTCAACAATGTCAGCAACCACACCAGCGCGCTTCAGGTTAGGGCCAAACGTGACGACGCCCTTACCCTGCCAGACGGCATAACGCGGCGCAGGATCAAGGCAGGTCAGCTCACCATCGGTGTTGTTGTCGAAGTACTGGACATAGTCAGCGGCAAACTGATTGACGCCCGCTGCAGGATCGTCGCCCAGCAATGCCGGAATGCGTTTCGTCTGCAGCGTATGGTCCGGCGTCACCGGACCGCGAGTCGCGATACTTTCAATCCCTTCTATCGCCGAAAACCCGACACTCTGCGGATCCCTTTTCCAGTCCAGAAGCATCGGGCCACCGAAGTGCGCAAACGTCGCCTGCCGGGCCTGAGCGAGCTGCAGGTAGTCCTCAGCGGTCGCCTGGTACTCCGCCGTCGCACCGCCGTCAAAGGCACCGACCCTTTTCAGATAATCTTCCGCGCGAGACACGAGCTCAATCATCTTGTCGTAACTCGCTTTGGCATCGTCATTGAACGTGAAAAGGCCGTGGTGCATCAGCACGATGCCCTCGATGTCATTCCAGTCCAGCCCCTGGGTGGAATCGAAGACCTGCTTCGCCAGCACGAAGCCAGGCATGATATAGGGCAGGATCATGACGGACTCACCATAGATCTCTTTCAGTATCGCCTCACCGTTCGGCGAATTACTGATCGCCACCACTGCATCGGTATGCGTGTGGTCGACAAACTTGCACGGAATGATCGCGTGCAGAATGGCTTCGACTGACGGTGATGGTGCGCCCGGATTCGTCATCGACGCCTTCAGTTCCCTGGTCATCTCGGTATCCGTCATCGACGGCAGGCTCGCCAGGCGTTGCAGCACCTCAAGACGTGCCGGCGAAAAACCAGGCTCTTCAATCGTCTTCAGATCCCAGCCTGATCCTTTCACAAACAGAATATCTTCCTCTTCGCCAAAGATATTCGTTGCAGTCGACTTGACCGAAGTATTGCCACCTCCGTGCAGCACCAGGTCATCGTTAAGACCCAGCAGCCGCGACGTGTAGACCCGCATCGCCAGATCAGAGTGCTCAAACGCTTTCGCGTCTTCATCGCGCCAGAGATTTTCCATACTCATTTCACCCTGTTTACAACAACGTGCATGATACCGGAAAAAGAAACGCGACACGGTCCTCTGAGGCGTAGCGCCTTTACCACTGCACAAGCGCTGTGGATGCCGATTTCCGCCTGATACGCCCAGGGATGGAATCGCTCATTAAACCTTCTGCGGATTTTTGGCGGCGGGTATCATTGGCAGATGTATCGAAAGCTCAAGAATGACTTTGAACTTCCTGACGTCCAACAATCTGACACAGTCGCAGCATGAATGAGACCTATTGCCTGGAATGCGGCATGCACGTCGACATGCGGCAACAACGCTGCCCGAAGTGCGACAACCCGCTGGAACTGCAGACCGACGGCTCCACGGTGACAATTGATATTGCCCACCACGGCGAGCGAGTGCATGAGGCTCAACAGAAAATGCAGATAGCGATCCGTGATTCAAAAAAGGGCGTCGCGAAGTATCTGCGTCTTGTCGTCGGCACGGGTGTGATTCGCGAGGAGGTCGAGATCTCACTGCGTGAGGCAGAGCACCGACGCCAGATCGTCAGCTTTGAAGTTGAAAGGCGAAACGCCGGTGCTTTTCTGGTCCAGCTAAAGCCCTGACAGCATGCGCCGGTAGCGCGGCACAATGGCGTCATCAAAAGCCGCCAGAAAGTCGTCGGCATAGGGTTCAATGACCTGTCTGTCTTCGGTATACCGACACAGGTGATGAAAGTTCCGAAACCGCAACTGGTTGGACAAAGGTCTCGACTTCACCCGCATATCGGCGACATCGATCAGACCAAGTTCACCTTCCGGCGTCAGCACGACATTTCCCAGGTGCATAGAGCGAAGATAAACACCCTTGTCATGCAACTCGCGAATGAACTCACCCAGTTTCGCGGCAAGGGCGGCATCAAAGTGGGGCACTTCACGTAACGTTTTCCCAGGCAACGCATCGTAATGGACCGCGGTCCGGTCAAGATGCGGAACACGGTAGACTTCACGGACTTTGAGGGTTGGTATGCCGATTTCTGCCAGCTTTTCAGCATTCACCTGAAACCTGCGCCAGTATGGGAAGAGCCGCGCCGAGGTAAAAAAACGCTTTACCCGAAACAGTTTCAGGTAGGTCTCATCGCTGAGCAGCAGCACTTTGTCGCCATGCTCGTCTGCTGTCAGCACCTGCGCACCCAGTCGCAGGTGGTTATAGTCATCTTCTGTCAGCGTTTCCACGTTTAGACCCGTCTATTCCGATCAGCCTGCCCGAGCCACCGTCGACTCGCTGAACAGAGCACGGCAGTTTTCCACTTCGGTGCTGCCAACCGTCTGTTCGCTGCAGAGCGCTTCAAGCTGGGCCGCAAAGCTGCTCGACTCAGTTTCTTGCTCTTCCTGCCACTGGGTCAGCTGCTTGTTGAGTCTTTTCAGAATGCGGAAATTACGGCCGGCAAAGAGTGCCTGCGAATCCGGGAACTCTGCCAGCAGCGCCGTGGCCGCCGATGAGATCCTATCGACATCCTGCGGCGACATTCGAATCATTGCCCGAACGTAGTTTGAGCCCCACTGGAATCGGGTCGCCTGACCGGTGGCCGCGTCCCAGGCCTTGCGCCGCCAGTCTATCGCTTCAGCGAACTCGCCGTCCTGCTCGGCCAGCGACGCGAGACTACTCATGAAGTAGTAAGGTGCGGCGGATTTATCCAGCTCTGCCAGCAGCAGGCGCCTGGCATCACCATTCAGGCCCGCCTGACGAAATATATAACTCACGGCATTGATGACACTCTGGCGCTCATAGCTGTCGAGCGTTTCACCATCAACGCGCGCCATCTCTGCACGCAGCAATGCCTGGTCGGTCTCAGATAACACGGCATCATCGCGAGTGGCCAGATAAAGCTTCGGTAACCAACCGCCAATTTTCTCCGCTTTCGACAACGATCCGTGTTCACGCAACTTAAACAGCGATGTCGACCAGCGCGATTCCAATTGAGACAGCTGTGCCGGCGTAAACACCGGCATCTCGAGGATGTCATCCGGGTAATAGGCCAGGGTGTCCCAGCAGGCGAGTGTCAGCGCATCGCTCTCGAGAATATCTTTCAGGTTTGCAGCGATGGCTGTCGCATCCAGCGCTGTCGGGTCGAGCGCTTCGCTTTTGATCTGACGCGCCGCACTCAGCAGATAGCGCAGGTAAAAGCGTGAGCGCAACTCGCCAGCCGGTGCACCCTCTGCGAGAGCGAAAAACAGCGCTGTCTCGTCCGTGCCTTCCGGGATGGCCCCGGTATCCTGCCCCCAGGAATAGTAGGCCAGCTGATAGTAGTCGTCCTCGGTCAGGCCACCCTCGCCTGCCAGCGCCTGCGCTATCAGAGCCGAGGTGGGTTTCATCTGGTTGAGACTGAGCTGCAGCACCGTGTTGTAGCGGTCGATATCAATACCGCCCGGGATACGCGTCACTTCTTCGCCCTTCGAATTGAACACGAGCATCGTCGGGTAGCCCTTGACCCCGAACTTTTCGCCCCAGGCCTGGGCCTGCTCGGTATCGCCATCGAGGTAAACCGGGACAAACAGCCGACTGATGTTAATGAATGCCTGCGACTTGAACACCGTTGACTTGATTTCCTGGCAGGGCGGACACCAGACTGCACCCCAGTACAGAAAGAGCGGGCCATCATTCTTCTGCGCAGCCGCGAATGCTTCCTCAACACTGCCTTCAAACCAGCGGATAGCGGCAGGGTTTGCCTCGACCTCTGAATGGGTGCCGACTGCTTCATTCACAGCGGCATTGGCAGGCACCAAGGCTTGCTCATCGCGGCTGCAGGCAGCCAGCAGCAGGAGCAGCAAAATGCATGTCAATTGGGGCATGGCGAGCGGGTCCAGGGCTTACGTCAGGCCTAATTCGAGCAGCTTTTCGGATCAATCGCAAACCGACCGGCCTGCTCGCATGCCAGGCCGATGCAGTCTGCCGCTTCAGCTGCCGGCCGCCGCTTTTCTCTGCGCCTTGCGTTCGATGCGCGCCCTGAGACGCGCATGCCGCTCTGGCGTCAGCGGATAAGACCAGATAAACAGCATGGCAATACTGTAAAAGAAGATGGGGCCACAGCAGTAAACCAGCCGCAGTGCGAGCACGCCCGCTTCGGTGCTCGCCTCGATACCCCCTGCGGCGTCAAAGCCGAGATTCCCCACGAGAATCAGTGAGAAGCCGGTGCCAAAAGCGATGGCAATTTTCTCGGTGAGGCCAAGGATCGCGAAATAAGTGCCCGCGCGGCGGCCGCCGGAACGCGCGGTATCGACATCAACCACGTCAGCCAGCATGGCGATCGGCAGGAACTGGAGACCACCGTAACAGAAGCCCTTGACAATAAAGAGGAGGAAGAACGGCAGGTAGTCACCGTAGTCGAGCAGCAGGTTGGCTGCGCTGACCAGCGACACGAGGATCAGTGTTCCCATGAACGCCAGATGCTTGCCGATGGTTCGCCCCAGCCAGAGCCAGAAAGGGATGGCGCCAAGTCCCGCGACAAAGTAAAAGAAATAAGCCGCGCCAATCGTTGGAATCCCAACAATGTCACGAATAAAGAACAGCGACACGGCATTCCGAAACGATTCGCCAAAAATTACCAGCAGCACAATCAGCAGGACTCGTCGCATTGGCCCATTGCGCCAGAGATGCTTGATACCTTCGCGAATCGGCACCACATCCTGCGCCCGTGGCGGCGGTTCTTTGACAAAGGCCAGCACGATGAAGGCACAGATCGGCAGGGCAAAAATAACTGTATAGGCCAGCCACATGAGCACAGGCCCCGTCAGTGTGGCCCGATCGACAACCGCCTTGTCCATCAGTTCGCCCGTGAAGGCACCGCGTGCGTCCTGCCAGATGATGGCGAACACCGACGTCACTGAGCCGCCCCCATCAGCCAGGATTTCAACCACCATTGGTACCGTCGCGGCTGCCAGCAGCCCCATCAGGTAGTAAAACTCACGGGCAGCCGTGACACGGGAGCGCTGGTGATAGTCCGGCGACAATTCCGCACCCCAGGCCCGGTGCGGCAGCGCAATCATGGTACTGCCAACGAAGAACAGCGTGAGATAACCCAGGAAGTAGGCAATCCCGACTTCACCCTCGGGAATAAACAGCTTGTAAACGCCGTACATCATGACCGGCGCGCCCAGCAGCAGCCAGGGCCGGCGTCGACCAAACCGGGTGCGCCAGCGGTCAGACAACTCGCCCATAATCGGGTCAGTGACTACATCGGTGAGCCGCGCCAGCATCAGGATCGTGCCGACCGTCGCCAGACTGATACCCAGCCCACCGGCGTAGTGAGCCGGAATCCAGATGGCGAGCGGGTACCCGATTACTGCCAGCGGCAGCCCAAGGGTGCCGTGAGCATAGATGGTTGTCCTTGAAAGGTTTCCCGGCTGACTGCTCAAGCGATCCTTCCCATCCCGTCCTGTCGAGTCTGCAATGTACTACAAACAACAAAGAGCTGGCGATCTATAATGCAGGTTCAAAGATTGCGAAGCGCGCGGCATGAACAAGCACCCTGGTTTACTGTTATTGGCAACGTTTTCACTGGCCACGGTTGTCATGCTGGCCAGCAGCCACACCCAGGCTGCCGGTGTTGACCGTGACAATAACCGCATCACGATCGCCCTGCAGTCTGAGCCACCGAACCTCGACAGCTCGCTGGTCCAGGACACGACCAGCGGCAGTATATTGGTACTGATCCAGGAAGCCCTGGTACGAGTCAGCCCGCGAGGTGAGATCCTGCCGGGTGTGGCCGAGCGCTGGGAGGTCAGTGACCGGGAGATCATTTTCCATCTGCGCGAGGATGCGTACTGGCAAGATGGCCAGCCCGTCACAGCCGACGATTTTGTATTCGCCTGGCGCCGCCTGGTGACACCGGCGACCGGTGCTGCCGGTTCCGCCTTCTTCGCCTACGTACTCGACAACGCCGAGGCCATATTGAGGAGCGAAAAACCACCCACCGCGCTCGGCGTGGAAGCGGTCACGGACAAGACGCTGAAGGTCACGCTGAGCCAGCCTGCACCCTACGCCCTCAATGTTTTCTCAGGTAATCCCTATGCCCCGCAACGGGAGGACTTCGTCAAAGCACAGGCAGGCCGCTATGGTGCCGAGGCGGAAAACCTGCTCGCAAACGGGCCTTTCATCATGGAGAGCTGGGTACACAACGCCTCTATCGTGCTGCGCAAGAATCCTCACTACTGGAATCGTGATGAGATCAGTCTCGATGGCATCAACGTTGGCTATATCACCTCGGATGTGCGCTCGCTGCTCAACGTCTATAAGAGTCACGAGCTGGCAGCGCTGCGTCTGAGTGAGGAAATCCTGGGTGATGCCGTCGACTCCGGCCTCCGCATTAAGAAAGCCCCTACCAACTGCCTCGCCTGGCTCAATCTCAATATGCAGCCGGGCCGTATCACTGCCAACCGCAAGGTCAGAGAGGCTATTCGACTGGCCTTTGACCGCGATCGCTACGTCAACAACATTGTCGGCCTGCCGGGTACTCGAAAAATTGACAGCGTCTTCACTCGTCGCATCCGGGGCGTGAACAGCAACTTCCAGCGCGAATACCCGGCAACCCCGATTGAATTCAATATTGAAAAAGGCCGGCAGCTGATTGCGGAAGTCAAACAGGAGATGGGCGTTGAGGCGCTGCCACCGATTATCCTGCTCGCCAATGAGACCCGGCAGATCGAAGCCGAGTTCCTGCAGGCCCAGTTGGGCTCGGCCCTGGGCATAGAAATCAGGATCGACAAGCAGACGTTCAAGCAGGCCATTGCCAAGATGTATGCCCACGACTTCGACATTGCTCGGGCTGGCTTCTGTAGTGGTTCGATTACCGACCCAGTGTTTTTTGCCGGAGTTTTCGTGACCGACGGGCCTTACAACAGCACCGACTATCGCAATCCTGCGTATGACCGCTTAATGCAGATCACCCACTCGACCGCAGATCAGAAAACCCGCATGGATGCCTTCGGCCAGTTGCAGCAGCTTCTGCATGATGACATTCCACTGATCCCCTCCCACGAATCGTCCTACGTTTATCTGCAGAGCGACGAGGTTGACGGCCTGTGGCGCTACCCGGCGGTGAACTTTTCCCGAGGCTATATCGAGTAGCCCGGTGGCGCGCCGGACTGAGACCATGTGACAGTTCGATGACTGCGATGTACCCTCTCGGGCAGCAAAAACGATAAGAACGGAGACCCCCATGGCAGACCTGCTGGCACTTTCAACGTCGGTCCTCGATGGCCACGCCACCGAGGAAGAAGTAGGCCCGATGAACCGGATCAACTTCCGGCTTTCAGTCCTTGCGGACAAGATTGCGATGGTAGAAGCATTCTCGCACTGCATCGCGTTTGAAACCGATGACGGCCTGGTTGCATTTGATACTTCCGGTGTGAACGGCGGCGTGAAAGTTGTTGAAGCCCTGCGCGGCTGGCGCAAAGACCGATTTAATTCACTCGTCTATACCCACGGTCACCTCGATCACGTCGGTGGTTGTGGCGCTTTTTTGAAAGACGCAGAAGCGTCCGGCCATGCGCGCCCGCAGGTCATTGGCCATGAGAATGTACCCCGCCGGTTTGACCGCTACGATTTCACCGATGGCTACAACGTCACCATCAACCAGCGCCAGTTTGGCCAGTTTTCAAGGCGCGGTTACGACATCCAGGATGGCAACAGCTTCCTGCCAGGCTCCTCCCCGAAACCAGATGTGACCTATCAGGAAACCCTGGATCTCAACATCGGCGGCCTCGACATTGCACTGAAACACGCCAAAGGCGAAACCGACGACCACACCTGGGCCTGGATCCCGGCACACAAGGCGATCTGCGCCGGCGACTTTTTCATCTGGTGTTTTCCCAATGCCGGCAATCCACAGAAAGTCCAGCGCTATCCGGTTGAATGGGCAGCCGCCATGCGCGACATGGCCTCACAGGGCGCTGAATTGTTCCTGCCGGCCCACGGCCTGCCGATCGAGGGTAAGGACCGTATCGCCGGCGTCCTCAACAATGTCGCTGAAGCACTGGAGTTCCTCGTGCAGGAGACCATTGAGCGCATGAACCAGGGTGCGAAGCTTGATGAGATTGTGCACGAGGTCAAGATTGACCCGGCCGTGCTGGAGAAGCCCTACCTGCGACCGATCTACGACGAGCCTGAATTTGTTGTCAGAAATATCTGGCGCATGTACGGCGGCTGGTATGATGGCAATCCGTCACGCCTGAAACCGGCGCCAGATACTTCGCTGGCGCAGGAACTGGCGAGGCTCGCCGGCGGCGCACTGCAACTGGCTGAGCGCGGCCATGCGCTGATGGCGTCAGACATCCGTCTGGCCTGCCACCTCGTGGAGCTGGCCGTGCAGGCAGAGCCGCAGAATCGCGCGGCCCATGAGATCCGGGCGGAGGTCTACCAGACCCGGCGGGACCAGGAGTCATCCCTGATGTCGAAAGGGATTTTCGGTTCAGCGGCAAATGAGAGCCGGGCTGCACTTGATGAACTGGACCCTTAAGTCACTGATAGAAGAGAACTGATTGTTAATGACACGTTTTTCTGTACTCGATCTTGCCCCGGTTACCGAAGGCAGTACGGCCAGTGAGGCCCTGCAGCACTCACTGGACCTGGCGCAACACGCTGAAAACTGGGGCTACACCCGTTATTGGATTGCTGAACATCACAACATTCCCGGCATTGCCTCATCGGCGACGGCAGTGGTTATCGGCCATATCGCCGGCGGCACGTCGACCATCAGAGTCGGCGCCGGCGGCATCATGCTGCCGAACCACGCACCCCTGATTGTCGCGGAGCAGTTCGGCACGCTCGCTTCACTCTACCCGGATCGCATTGATCTTGGCCTCGGCCGTGCGCCTGGCACAGACCAGATGACCTGGCAGGCCCTCAGACGCAATGCCTCGCCGGACATCGGCGACTTTCCGCGCGACGTCGTGGAACTGCAGCACTATCTGAAGGATCCGCAGGAAGGCCAGAAGGTCATCGCTACACCTGGCGCGGGCACAGACGTCCCCATCTGGATCCTCGGTTCATCCCTGTTCGGGGCCCAGCTGGCCGCCATGCTCGGCCTGCCCTTCGCCTTTGCTTCACACTTTGCACCGGCAGCGATGGACCAGGCCATCGCCCTTTACCGTGAAAAATTCGAGCCTTCAGACCAGTTGCAGGAACCCTACGTCATGCTGGGCTACAACGTTTGTGCGGCGGAATCGGAGGCAGAAGCCGCCCTGCTGCGCACCTCATCTCTGCAGTCTTTCGTCAACCTCAGACGCGGCGTACCCGGCAAACTGCCGCCGCCCGTCGCGGGCTACGAGGAAGGCCTGTCGGCAGCGGAACAGGCCATGGTGCGGGAGCTGTCCCGCTGTGCCGCAGTCGGCAACCCGAAAGCGGTCAAGCAGCAGATGGAGGCATTTCTCGAGGAAACCCAGGCCGATGAACTGGTGATCGTCTGCTCAATTTATGATCACCAGGCGCGGCTGCATTCCTACGAAATCGCAGCCGAAGCAATGGGCATAGCCGCCTGAGCGTTCAGACCTGACCACAGACCTGACCACAGAC
>JAYQAI010000007.1:20475-73387 GCA_038136715.1 Gammaproteobacteria bacterium
CAGACCTGACCACAGACCTGACCACAGACAAGGCCACCAGCAATGGCCGCCTGACCTTCCTGGTTCACTACACGGAAGAAAACGCGACGCTCATCGCCATGGTCTTCGATGGCCAGGCAGTCGATTGAGATCGTGGTATCCATCAAGACCATGCCCCGCAGCTGACCCACCAGACGGGTGACACGATCAGGGTTGCCATCAAAACAATGCTTGATGACTGCCGACAGCGCCATTGCCTTGGTGGCACTGCCGTGCAGGATCACGCCAGGCAGGCCGCCTTTGCGAGCTGCGCTGGGTTCAGTGTGAATCGGGTTGTAGATATCTGCGCATTCCGTGTACTGCTGGCCGGCATGCAGCGGCACGTGAACCGCATCCGACCAGAGCGGCTCTGCCTCTGCCGCCACGGGTTCAGGTCGTGCGACATCGGTTTCAAGTACCACCGCCTTTCCCGCCAGAACGCCGCCGCGAATGATGCCGTTATAGTCGAGTTCGGCGATGAGATCGCCGTTACTGCCGGTCATGCGATAGCGGTCCACTGAATAAACACCCGGGCCAATCTGTCGCCTGGCCACCAGTCGACCCTGGGTCGTGACGGCTTCACCGGATCGAAACGGTCGGTGGATGCGCAGGTCGGTTTCAGCGTGGACGCCAAAGGGGGCTGCCCGGAGATTAATCTGCTGGTCCGGCATGAAGCGGGCATTCCACTGCAGCGAGAAAGCAATGGCCGGGTGCACCTTCAGACCTTCGGGCCGAAGATCGTCGAAGTAGGCCGGGTTCGTGTCGTTAATCCCGGCAGCGTAGGCCATCGAGGCCCGCGCATCGAGCAGGCGGGTCCGGGCGATCGTGTAGTTACCGACCTCTTCGACCGATATTTCTCCCGGCCCCTCCTGTGTCGCCATGGTGCTCAGTCGACGACTTCGATCAGCTCGACGTCAAAGATCAACACCGAGTTGGGCGGAATCCTGTCGCCGGCACCACGTTCACCGTAGGCCAGGTTCGGCGGGATCACGAGACGGTAGGTATCCCCTTCCTGCATCATCTGCAGTGCTTCTGTCCAACCGGCGATTACCCGGTTCACTGGGAACGTTGCGGGCTGGTCGCGCTCAATTGAGCTGTCAAACATATCGCCGTTAGTGAAGGTGCCGTGATAGTGCGTGACGACGTTGGAGGTCGGCCCCGGTGATTTGCCATCACCCTTCGAGAGAATCTCATACTGCAGGCCCGATGCAGTCACCGTAACGCCGGGTTTCTGAGCATTGATGTGAAGGTAGGCCTGACCCGCATCCAGCGCCTCCTGGGCTGCCTGCGCCTTAGCCTCCTTCGCGGCCCGGGCTCTCTCCATCGCTTCATCGAGCGGATCCGGTTGCGCGACATCTGTCGCTGCTTTCGAGGCCTCTGCCGCTATCTCTGCGGCCGCATCAGCTGCAGGCTCCGAGGTCGCGGCAGGCTCTTCAACCGTGGCGGGCTGCTCTGAACAACCCGAAATCATCAGAGCCGCCAGCGCGATCATCAGTAACGTGTGCTTCATATTTATCCACTCGCGAAAAACGCGCAGATTAGCACATTTCCCCCGGTCGAATCCGCGCCACAGGTTTTGCCGTAGATTGAAGACTGTTTAAACTATGACGCCAGAAAGAGGAGTGTCACCATGTCTGACTACAACGAACTGACGGCAGAAGAAGCCCAGGTTATTTTGCACAAGGGCACCGAGATGCCATTCACTGGCAAATATACAGATCATTTTGAATCAGGCGGACACTATGTCTGCAAACAGTGCAACGCACCCCTGTATCGGTCTGAAGACAAGTTTCATTCCCATTGCGGCTGGCCATCGTTTGATGATGAGATCGCCGGTGCGGTCAGGCGCGAGGTCGACGCCGACGGCCACCGCATTGAAATCTTATGCGCCAATTGTGATGGCCATCTTGGTCATGTGTTCGAGGGCGAAGGGTTTACTGCGAAAAACATCAGACATTGTGTGAATTCAATCTCGATGAATTTCGTGCCCGCCGGGTAAGCCGGGTCATGGGGGCATATTCACACATCGACATCAAAAACGGCTGGGCCGAGGTCGTTATCGATCGACCTGATCGGCGCAATTCGCTGGTGCCACCACTCTTTGCAGAGCTGACCACCGCTTTTCGGTCCTTGAGTGACAACACCACTATCGCTGCCATCATCCTGCGAGGTGCCGAGGGCTATTTCTGCTCCGGGATCGATCTGAAAGCACTGCAGGACGCGCCACCCGAGTGGCAGCAGTTGCCAGACGGCAGCGCCCGGGCCATGCACCTCGCCCTGTATCATTGCGAGGTGCCAGTCATCATGGCCCTGGAGCGATTCGCTATCAACGCGGGAGCCTCTCTAGCGCTTGCCGGTGACCTGATCGTGGCAGGCGACAGCGCTTTCTTGCAAATCGGTGAGATTCAACAGGGGGTTGGCATCCCGATGAACGCCGCCTGGCTCAAGATCAAAACCACCGAGCAGGTAGCAGCACGACTGGCGCTGCTGGGTGACAGGGTAACCAGCGCAGAACTCACATCACTCGGCCTGGTCAACGAAGTGGTGCCTGACGATCAGGTTGTGGCGCGCTGCCGCGAGCTGGCCCAGAAGATCGCCGAATTTCCAACCGGCGCAAGCCGGACCATCAAGGCGGCGCTGGTGAGCCAAAGAGGTATTGACGACCCTGAATCTTTTTTCCCCTCACCCGCTAATTCAGGTCTCATGTCGGCCAGGCTTCTCAACAAGTGAGCTGAGGTCGAGCGTTCGAGACTTTGCGTCCAGGTTGTCATAACGCGGCTGCCGCGACCCGGGGACCACAATCTAGTCGAGCGGCACACCATCGAGGTGACGAACAACCTCGCCCTCTTCCATGAAGATGATTTCCTCGGCAATATTTGTTGCCAGATCGCCCAGTCTTTCAAGGTTAGATGAAATAGTCAGGTAGGAGACTGCCTGGTGAACAATGTCGGGCTGTTGCTGCATCGTGTCTTTAAGCACTCGGTAGGAGCGCGCGTGCATGGCGTCGAGATCGTCATCCATCGCCAGAATGTGTTTGGCTGCATCGGCATCCCGCTTCACCAGCGCCACCATGACCTGACTGACCATGCTGGAGGCTGTCTGTCCCATTGCAACGAGATCAAGATCAGCGACGATACGCTCCTTGTCCGCGAGATGCTTGATTCGCTCAGCGATGTTGACTACCTGATCACCCATACGCTCGAGATCATTGTTAACCTTCAGCACGACAATGAGAAACCGCAGGTCGCTGGCGACCGGCTGATGCAAGGCCATGACTTTAAGGCACTCTTCCTCAAGATCCACTTCCATGTCATTGATGCGCTGCTCATTCTCGACAATTTCATCGGCAATCATCCGATCGAAATTCTGCAGCATGACATTGCATTTAGCGGTTGCATCCACCACCAATGAGCCCAGTTCTGAGACCCGGTCACTGAGCCGGATCAGATCGCGTTCAAGATGTTTTGACATAATTGGTTACCTAGCCGAATCGGCCCGTCACGTATTCTTCAGTCCTTTTATTTTCAGGGCGAGTAAATACATCCTCTGTGTCGCCGTATTCAATCAACACCCCATTTTCCAGGAACGCCGTATACTGCGAGACCCGCGCCGCCTGCTGCATGTTATGAGTGACAATCACGATGGTGTACTTCTCGCGGAGTTCAAACAGCAGGTCTTCAATCCTTGCTGTCGATACCGGGTCGAGTGCTGAGCACGGCTCGTCCATCAGGATGATCTCGGGTTCCATCGCGAGCGCCCGGGCGATGCAGAGTCGCTGCTGCTGGCCACCCGACAGGTTCAGCGCTGAATCCTGGAGTCGGTCTTTGACTTCATCCCAGAGTGCGGCCTGACGCAGTGCCTTTTCAACCCGCTCGTCCATATTGCCACCGAAGCCGTTGATGGAGGGCCCCCAGGCAATATTGCGGTAGATTGATTTCGGAAAAGGGTTGGGTCGCTGGAACACCATGCCGATCCGCAGGCGGACTTCAACGGGGTCCGTGCTCGACGCATAGAGATCAGTATCCTGGAACGAGATCTTGCCACTCTGTTCACACCCGTGAATAAAGTCATTCATACGGTTCAGCGAACGTAAGAGCGTGCTCTTTCCGCAGCCGGACGGACCAATGATGGCGGTGATCTTCTTCTCATAGATCGGCAGGCTGACATTTCTGACCGCCAGCTCGCCGCCGTAACTGATACACACGTCTTCGATGTCGAGAATAGTGGGGTTGTTATCTGTCATGATTAATACGTCTCTTACTTCTGTCCTACTTCCGTGACCCGCGATAACGGATATAAACCGCCAGCGCGTTCATCATCAGCAAGACTAACAGCAGCACCACGATACCGGCTGACGCCAGTTCATGGAATTCCGCCTGGGGCCTCGAGGTCCAGTTAAAAATCTGAATAGGCAGTGCCGTGAACTCGTCCATGGGACCTTCAGGCACAAATGCCACATAAGTGAGCGCACCGATCATAATGAGTGGTGCCGTTTCACCAATAGCCCGCGACAGCGCCAGGATCACCCCAGTCAGGATGCCAGGCAGCGCTGAGGGCAGCACATGCGCCCTGATCACCTGCCAGCGGGTAGCGCCGACAGCATACGCAGCCTGCCGCAGCGACGAAGGCACGGCTCGAATCGCTTCTTTTGCCGCAATAATGATCACCGGCAGGATCAGCAGGCTCATGGTCATTGCGCCAGAGAGGACGCTGCGCTCGAGCCCGAGGAAGCGGACAAATATCGCAAGACCGAGGATACCGTAGACGATAGAAGGTACACCCGCGAGATTAGCAATATTGATATTAATAAACTCAGTCACCCGAGTCGGTTTTGCATACTCCTCGAGATAAACAGCTGCCAGCACCCCGACAGGAATCGCGATCGCTGCTGTCAAAGAAACAAGCCACAGCGTACCCACCAGTGCTGATTTAATCCCTGCCTTCTCCGGGAAGCGCGAGGGAAAGCTGTTGATGAACTGGGCATCAAGCCATGGCATTCCCAGCACAGAGACCTGGTAGATCAGGATAGCCAGTATCGCTACAGCGAAGCCTGTGACACCGATACAGAAGTAGCGAAACATCTCCGCCTTCTGGTGGCGCCACTTCAGGTTGTTGGAGTCAGAATTTTTCACTCGTAGACCTCCTGGTAGCGCTTCATGATCATGTTCGCGGCGATGTTGAGCGTCAGCGTGATCAGGAACAGTACCGACCCAACAGCGAACAGCGTCTGGTAGGTGAGCGTGCCCTGTGGCGTATCCCCCAGCGACACCTGCACAATATAGGCCGTCATGGTCTGGATGCTCTCCAGCGGGTTGAGCGTCAGTATTGGGGTTGCCCCCGCAGCCAGCGTCACCGCCATGGTCTCACCGATCGCCCGCGAGATCGCGAGTACGAAGGCAGCAAATACCCCCGAAAGACCCGCCGGCACAACGACTCGTGTCGTCACCTCAAACGAGGTTGCACCAAGTGAATAGGCACCCTCTCGCAGGCTCTCGGGCACTGCGCGAAAGGCGTCATCGCACAGCGATGCCACCATCGGCAGAACCATGATGCCTACGACGATCGCCGCACTGGCGGCGTTAAAGACGTGTGTTTCCGGCAGGATGGTTTTCAGCAACGGCGTCACAAATGTCAGCGCAAAGAACCCATAAACAACGGTCGGAATACCGGCCAGTATTTCAAGCACTGGCTTCAGGATACTTCTGGCCCTGTCACTCGCATATTCACTGAGGAAGATGGCACTGGCCACACCGATCGGGATCGCAACCAGAGAGGCACCGACCACAATCATCATCGTGCCTGCCAGCAGTGGCAACAGACCGTAGGATTTAGGTTCGAGCAGCGGTGTCCACTTGGTACCGAACAAGAACTCGGTGAGCGAGACCTGCTGCAGGAACCCCCAGGTCTCCACTGCCAGAACGCCAATCACGGCGGCTGTGGTTACCGTCGAAATCGCTGCGCACAGAAAAAAAACTACCTGGAGAGAATTCTCCAGGTAGCGTGGTTTAGCGGGTTTCATCCGTCAGCGCTGCCGTACAGCTTCTCGACAACAGCGTTCTCACCATAGGCCGTGCCCGTGACGCGATCTGCAACACGTTGCTTCGCGGCCGCGTAGACTGCTGCAGGCAGCGATACGTAACCGACTTCCTGTGACAACTGACCGGCATTATCCAGGTAGAAGTCAACGAAAGCGGCAACCGCAGGATCATCAAGTGATGCGGGATTGATGTAAATGTAAACAGGTCTTGAAAGCGGCGCATAAGTGCCGCTGTTGATGGTCTCCAAAGTCGGCTCAACCGGGCCGTTGCCACCGTCGATGGGGACGATCTTCAGCTTGTCCTTGTTCTCGATGTAGTAGGCAAAACCGAAATAACCCAGTGAATAGAGATCGCCGGAAATACCCTGAACCAGGACATTGTCATCTTCACTCGCCGTGAAATCAGGACGTGAGGCCTGTTCTTTGCCGTTCACTGCCTTGGTGAAATAGTCAAAAGTCCCGGAATCAGTGCCTGGGCCATAGAGGCGAATCTCTTCGGCTGGCCAGCCTTCCCTAACATCTGCCCAGGTCGTTACTTCGGAGTCTGGTTTCCAGATCGCATTCAATTCAGCCACCGTGAGGTGCTCCACCCAGTCGTTTTCCTGATTCACCACGACTGAGAGGCCGTCAAAAGCTACCGGTATCTCGATAAACCCGATGCCTGCCGCAGCCGCTTTCTCCATTTCGGAAGACTTGATCTCGCGGGACGCATCATTGATGTCTGTCTCGCCGGCAACGAACTTCTTGAATCCACCGCCTGTGCCAGAAACGCCAACAGTCACCCTGACTCGCGGTGCGACTGCGTTAAATTCCTCAGCCACCGCCTCGCTGATCGGGAACACTGTGCTCGAACCGTCCAGCCTTACTTTTCCTTGCAGTTGCGGTTCGCCAGAAGCTGTTGCACCGCTCTCGCTATCGTCAGAGCCGCCACCGCAGCCAATCAGCACCAGAGAAGCAACCAGTGCGATCCAGAGATTCTTCATACTCAGATCCTCAAACATGGGGGTTAAATTCAGATGAACTGCATTACACAGACCGAATGTTAAGAAACGTTAAAGACAACTTTAAGTTCCCTCTCCTTACATTTCAGCTGTCACAAGACATCAGACGCCCGTCTTTACAGAATCCAAACGCTTTCAACGATTTCTTTATTTTTGGCCCTTATTCTTTGCTTTCTGCAGCCAATCCTTATCTCGATCTTTATATTTAAACCTGCTTTACCCGATCTTTATAAAGAGTCATTAATTTTCTCCTCGCTGTCAGACCCGACAGGCCAACACCGTTTCTGACCGAGGACATCATGAAAAGACTCTTTAAATTGTTACCACTGGCAGCCCTGCTCGCCTTTCAATCCCAGCCGGGGCTGGCTGCTGACGACGAACTCCAGCTGATCAAGAAGGAACTACTGTCCCTGATCTCACGCATTGAGTCGCTCGAGGCTGAGAATCAGCAGCTGCGGCAGGTGGTTTCACGCAATGAGGAGACGATCAGCCAATCATCGACGAAGCAAAAGAAGTCGTCATGGACCGATACCATCAAGCTGAGTGGCGATCTCCGCACACGGCATGAAACGATTGAGCCCGAGAACGGCAGCGATCGGGAACGCACCCGTGTGAGGGCACGCCTGGCCATCAGCGCCAAGCCAACAGACGATCTGGAAGTAGGCATCGGGCTCGCCAGCGGTGGTACAGATCCCGTCTCCACCAACCAGACGCTGGGCAGCGCCGCATCAACCAAGGATATCCGCCTCGATCTCGCCTACTTCAAGTGGCAGGCAAAGCCTGGGCTGACCCTGATCGGCGGCAAAATGAAGAACGTCTATTTCAAACCAGGCGGCAATCCGCTGCTCTGGGACGGCGACCTGCGGCCAGAAGGGATGGCGCTCACCTACAAGGGCAACAACTTTTTCCTGAACGGCGGCGCGCATTTCCTCGAAAGTGATTCACGGCGCAGTAATAACGCGATGACACTCGGCCTGCAGGCTGGCTACGTCACCTCACTCGGTTTCGGCAAACTGACTGCGGGAGCCAGCTATTTCACTTTTGACACCAAGGGTGAGATTGCCTACCTCGGTGATTTCGCCGGCAACACCTTCACCTGCCCCGCGGGACAGACTACTGACTGCAGATTCGCCAGAGACTTCGATGAGATAGAGCTGTTCGCGCAACTGTCAACGAGCCTTGGCGAGAAGCCACTGACACTGTTCGCCGACTACGCGCAGAATCAGGACGCTTCTGACTACGACTCTGCCTGGGCCATCGGTCTGAAGTTCGGCAAGGCCAGCAGCCCTGGCACCTGGGAATTGGGCTATACCTACCAGGATGTTGAGGCGGATGCCGTTTTTGGACTCTGGAATGACTCGGACTTTGGCAGTGGGGTTACTGACAGCAAGGGCCACGTCCTCAAGGGCGCCTGGGCACTCAACAAGAAGTCCAAGATCGGCTTCACCTACTTCGACAACGAAGTTGGCGTCGACCTCGGTGCCGGTGATGACTACGAACGCCTGCAGTTAGATTGGTCCTTCAAGTTCTAAGCCGTCTGAATCAGAGCCCCGGTCTTTATATTCCAATCCGAGCCCGGGGCTTTAAAAAACAGTAAAAACAGTCAGTTAGCGAGATATATAAAGATTTGCTTACATTTGTGCGATAAATATTAAGATAAGTCTGTGCGATCTTTATCTTCAGTTTAAGGCCATCCGGGTCGACCAATAACAAACTGAAAAATTATCGAAGAGGCAACATCCGCATGAAGTTACTTATCAGCACACTAGTGGTCATCGCGATGACCGTTCCTGCCATCGCTGCAGAACAAGTAAACAATAAAGGCACCGTTTTCAAATCCAGTGATGACAGTGCAGCCGCCCAGCTCTGCCTGGCAGCGCTTGAGTCACGCGAGGCTTTGAACCAAAAAGCGCGAGAACTAAAGATGAGCCGGAGAACGCTGGGGAAAGTTTCCTGCAATGACATGTCGCTTGTCGATTTCGTTAAAAATCATCGCAATGACATGCGCGAATGGGCCATCGCAACCGTGCAATAAACAAGCTCATCACATCTGATTCTGAAGGGGCGCCAACTGGCGCCCTTCTTCTTTTGGTTCACAGGGCTTTAAGCAATATTCCTGAAATCTTAATCGAGCCTTCCCGGCACTTAATGCCGGCTTAATACACCCCTCCTAGACTGCCGTCACTCAAAACAGCGTCCGGAACGTTCCGCTCGCTGCAAAAATCATTCTCAGGATTCCAAGGGGTTATCTTCATGAAGAGAAGTTTTCTGCTTTACTTAACGCTCGCGGTCGTAGCCACGGGTTGCGGGGGCGGTGGTGGTGATATCAACATCGAGCCGGCTACGGTCGACAATTCCGTCAACAACTCCAATAACACGACGACGGAGACCGGGGGTAGCGACGAGAACCCCGATGCGGTCTGCGCGTCATATACCAACTCGGGCGGGCAGACGATTGCTGGCAGCTTTGACGCGGTATCTGGCAATTGCAGTTACTCAGCGTCATTCCTGGATGCAGGCAACCCACTTGAGGTCGATATGACGATTCCCAGGCTCGACAATGGCGGTGCCCACGTATTCGACGGCAGCGTTTTCGTGGGTCGCAACTTTGACACCGACGCAGGCCTGGCCAGTGCCGGGATCACCCAGGGAGGTGACGGACCGGTACTGACGGTGGAGGCCGGTACAACCCTCGCCTTCCAGACCAGTTCTGACTTCATGATCATCAACCGCGGCTCTCAACTGTTCGCGGTAGGTTCGGCAGATCAGCCCATTACATTTACCTCAGTATCTGACGTCAACGGCACCGTCGGACCAGAGGACGTCCAGCAATGGGGCGGCATGGTCATCAATGGCTTCGGCACTACTAACAAGTGTGCCTATACCGGCACACGCGGCCAGTCGGGTTACGCCACCGGTGACTGCCATGTCGCCGCGGAAGGGGCCGCCGGCCTCGATACTTCTCACTATGGCGGTGACAACGATGCTGACAGCTCAGGTCGACTTGAGTACGTGGTTGTGAAGCATACCGGCGCCCAGGTTGCCAATGGCGACGAATTGAACGGCATTTCGTTCGGCGGCGTTGGGAGTAATACCATCGTCAGCAACCTGCAGGTCTACTCCACCTTCGACGACGGTATCGAGATGTTTGGCGGCTCCGTTAATTTCGAGAATTTCGTTGCAGTCTACGTTCGTGATGACTCCATTGATATCGACGAAGGCTACAACGGCACCATCACCAATGCTCTGGTCATCCAGGCTGAGAACGATGGCAACCACTGTATCGAATCTGACGGCCTCGGCAGTTTTTCCAGCCTGACGGCAGAGGAGGTCGAATCAAAAATCGGCCAGGGCCTGCAGAGTGCGCCCACCATCAGCAACCTGACCTGCATCATTTCGCCGAATGAATCCGGTACGCACGACCCTGGTGCGGGCTGGCGACTGCGTGAGGGTATCACGCCGACAATCACTGACTCGATGATCATCAGCGCCTTCGGTACCGACTCTGCTGCCAACAACTACTGTCTGCGCATCGACAACCGCTCCCAGCAGGCGGCCCTCGATGGCGACCTCGTCCTGACTTCCAACCTGTTTGCCTGCGAAGACCGTTCACGCGGCGATGTCGGCGCGCAATCCGCAGCGGACTGGGCCAGCGCCAATGGCAACCAGTATGCAACCTTAACCGGTGCCACCGATGCTACAGCAACCGCTGATACCGGCCTTGTGCTGCTGGAGGGCACGCCGGCTGTCTACTCCGCTGCCTTCGACGCCATGGTGGTTGATGACGCAGCGCCAACCATACCGGCACCGGCAAGCGGCCATATAGGCGCAATCATTCAGTCCGCCGACTGGGCCATGGGCTGGACCTACGGGATCTTTGACGGCGCCCGGGCGCAGCCACTCTGGTTCGAGTAACGGGCACTGAATGCAGGGTGCCCGATGGGAGCCCTGCCCCCCGATTTATCCGAGCTTGAACTGGAGACTATGCGATGAATAACAAGATCAGAGTACGACAATTCTCTGCCGCAGCAACAATGGCTGGCCTGTGCTGGCACTCGCCCGCTTTCGCAGAGGCGAGCGAGGCGGCGATCAGCCCTGCCATGGAAGAAGTGGTGGTCACAGCCCGCCTGAAATCCAGCGCTGAGGCGCTGATCAGCGAAAGAATGAATGACGATGTCGCCATGGATTTCGTCGATGCCGATTTCATCTCCCGGGTGGGTGACAGCACGGTCGCAGCTGCGCTGCGTCGGGTCGCCGGCCTGTCCCTGGTGAACGATAAATTCGTCTACGTCAGGGGCCTGGGAGAACGCTACTCCAGCACCCTGCTGAATGGCGCTGTCGTACCCTCACCGGACCTGACACGTAATGTGATACCACTGGACCTGTTTCCAACCACCATCGTTGAATCACTGGCCGTGCAGAAAGCTTACTCTTCCGATATATCCGCGGCCTTTGGTGGTGGTGCTGTCGACATCAGGACAAAAGGCATTCCAGACCAGTTCACCTATGGCATCGATGTAGGAATTGGCCACGATTCCGAGAACGAAAGCAGCCATCTCAGCTACAAGGGCGGCAGTGACGACAAATGGGGCAGCGATGATGGCACCCGTGCGCTTTCGAGTGACATTAAAGCCGCCATGGCCCTTTACCAGGGCAACGTCGAGGTGCAGAGCCTGCTCTCGGCCATGCGCGCGCGGGGTAACCCTGGGGCAACCCTCGCCGATGCGCAACTCATGAACCGACAGCTGGCGCTGGCGTTAAATCGTGATCTTTCGATCAAGGAGGAAAGCAGCGAACCAAACTACGACGTCAAAGCCTACGTTGGTAACAACTTCTATGTTGGCAATGACTGGGAACTGGGCTTTCTTGCAAGCAGTTCCTACAAGCGTGGCTGGGATGACACCCAGACCACCGCCAGCAACTTCCAGTTTCCTGATGAGCGCTTCGAGATAGAATCAGAATCAACGCGAAAGACAGACCTGCATGCCAACGTGAACCTGGGTGTACAGTTCACCGACGATCACAATATAGAGACGCTGTCCCTGTATCTGCGAAATACAGACGACGAGACAGCCATCCGGGATTATTTCAATGAAAACCGGGAGAAGTCTGACGGCATTGGCTTTCGCGAATATCGCTATCGTTTCGAAGAGCGCGACCTGGTGGCGAACCAGGTCATGGGTGAGCACATTCTGGGATATGCCACCCGGCAGAAACTGGAGCGCTTCGACATGATCGCCTGGGCACTGGACAAGCTGCCGGAGGAAACCCGAATCACGTGGAAATACTCAGAATCCCGTGCCCGCACGCAGATACCAGGTGAAGTTAATCTTGCCGGCGTGACGGTCACTGACCCCCTCACAGGTTCTGTCATCAGCTCAGCGGTGGACCTGGATACCCGTGCTGCTGTCTACCGATTTACAGACCTTGAAGACAAGGTCGAGAATGGTGGCTGGAACTGGACAATCCCGTTCGTGACGGAATCGTCGACGATTGATGTCAGTGGCGGCTACGAGTGGTCCAGAAAAGTCAGACTATATCGTCAGCAGCAGTTTTCACTCGGTGCCTTCGAGGTGAATTCACCCAGGATTCTGGAGGGGCCGCTCAGCGCTGTGTTCTCAGATGCCAATATCCTGGATACCACCAATAACTTTATCTTTGGTGTGCCCGGCGCCAGCAACCAGAGTTATATCGCTGCCACGACGACTGAAGCTCTCTTCGGCAAGATCGACTGGACTTACAATGACACCTGGCGCGTCATGGCCGGCCTGCGCTGGGAGGACTATGGCCAGGTGGCACTCGACTGGAACCTTAACGGCTACACGATCCAGCAACCGGTTATCACAACCGACCCCGTGACCCTTCAGGAGGCCGTCTTCAAGGACGATCAGGTGTACCCGGCATTTGCCATCACCTACATGACAAGCTGGTGGGCTGAGACCTTTCAGCTGCGATTGGGCTACAGCGAGACCGTGGTCCGGCCTGACCTGCGGGAAATCACAGATTCCGGTTACATCGATCCGATCACGGATGCGCTGGTGCTGGGAAAACCAGGCGTAGTGCCGTCAGACATGAAGAACTACGACCTGCGGGCAGAGTGGTTTTTTGATTCAGGTGACAACCTGACGCTGTCTTTTTATTACAAAGATATCCAGAATCCAATCGAGTTTTTCGAGGCGGCAGCCAGCGACACCAACACCGCGCGTGAAATCATCAATGCAGAAGAAGGTGAAGTGTACGGTATCGAAATCGAAGGGCTGAAATCTCTCAGCTTCCTGGGTGAATGGGGAGATGCTTTCTTCCTGCAGGGCAACGTCACCCTGCAGGACTCGGAGATCACCGCCGGCACGCAGGCCGATGCGCCAACCAACCCGGTGCGAGAGCTTTCCGGTGCTTCAGAGTATGTGGTTAATGCGATCGTCGGTTATGACGCGTTCAGCGGCAATCACGCAGCAACACTGTCTTACAACGTATTCGGTGAGCGGCTTTTTGTCGCCGGTCGAAACGGCGCGCCGGATGGTTTCGAGCAGCCGTACCATTCAGTCGATTTCACGTACACGTGGTTCCCCACCGAGACCATCACCCTGAAGCTGAAACTCCGCAATCTGCTTGATGAGGAGATTTCCATTGAGCGTGAGGGTGTGGAAACCTTCGTCGAGAAGCCGGGGCGCGTCGTTTCCGTGAACTTCAACTGGGACTTCTAATCGATTCAGCAGACGCTGAAGCAGCGACCCAGAGCAGCACCAGGTATATGTGAACCAACATAAGCCTGGTGCCACAAGGTGCGGTTCGCATTAAGGAACTGTTAAGAAACATTAAGTTTCGATGAGATTGGCCCCGCAGCTCTGGCGAGTTGCCGCACCACTTACTAAGATCGCTCTCAAATTTAGAAATGCTTACCAGACATGCGCCTGATCCTGATCATTGCAGCCCTTTTGTTTATGGCCTCTCACGAGCCCCAAAATGCAGTCGATATGACCCAGGTTATTGCTGACGCTGAAGCAGCAGCAATAACAATTCCCTATCAGGTGTCAATCGAGGACAACTACGGCGACCCTGATGATTTCGTCAAGTACATCATCCGTAAACCGCCGGCGATCGCATAGAGATTGATGGCCGTGATACTGCGGCTAGGCTGCGGTTAGCAACGGGCCGTGTTTACAAATCCATAGCCTTTTCTATTGCCTGACTTAAGGCCTCCAATGTGATGGGCTTTGGCAGCACATCGTCCATACCTGCTGCCAGGCATTTATCACGATCGCCAGACATCACATTCGCCGTAAGCCCCAGGATGGGAACACGGGCGCGGCCAGCAGCTTGCTCCAATTCTCTCCACCGCGCGGTGGCCTGCAACCCGTCTACACCAGGCATACGCCGATCCATCAGGACCAGGTCGAAAGTCTTGGCCTCGAAAGCAGAAATCACGTCGGCACCGTCGGACTCAATGTGGGCAATGTGACCGAGACGTTGCAACATGAGTGCTATGACCTGTTGACTGATGGCGTCGTCATCAGCCACGAGGACGTTGAGGGCGTCACTGCTGCCTCGCGATAAGGTCCCGTCTCGCATCGTTGGGCTAACAACAGGCGGTTGGAGCGGCAACTTAAGGGTAAACACAGAACCCCTGTTCGGTTCGCTTTGCAGTGTGAGGCCGCCACCCATCAGTTGGGCGAGATTGAGTGCAATACTCAATCCAAGCCCCGTCCCGCCGAACTTCCTGGTTGTGGATGAATCTGCCTGAACGAACGCTTCGAAAATACTTTCTTGCTGCTCTGGCGTTATTCCAATACCGGTATCTTTCACCGATATCTCCAACTCTCCGGCTTCGTATCCGCAGGAAATAGTGACCTCGCCTTCCTCGGTGAACTTCGCAGCGTTGCTGATAAGGTTATAAAGAATTTGTCGGATTCGCGTGGGATCCCCAATCAGCAGCGCAGGCAATGTTCCGCGCATTTCAATGAAGATTGCATTTCCGTTTTTAGACACCTCACCTTCGAGCAACGCTGCAATCTTTTGCACCAGATCCCCAACGGAGAATTCAATCTCCTCCAGGCTGATCTTGCCGGACTCGATCTTCAGCACGTCCAGAACATCGTCGAGAACGACAAGCAGCGCTTTCGAGGCCTCAGACATGATTGCCATATACTCTTGCTGCCTTGCATCGAGCTCTGTGTCCTCGAGCACCTGCACCATGCCGACGATGCCGTTCATGGGCGTTCGTATCTCGTGGCTCATGTTTGCCAGAAACGTGCCACGCTGACTGGCAATGCGCTCATAGTTGCCGCTTGCGCGCTCTGCTTCCTGCTTCGCTGCTTCCGCGGCGGATAAAGCGATTTCCAGTTCCTGGTTCACCTCGGAGAGTTCAGCAAACATATGATCAGCCACGGATTGCAGGAAAGCGGCAATGCTGACGCTGATCACGAGGAAAACTGCATGATTCCACAACCAAAGTAACAATAGACCTTCGGATTGCTGATCCAGAGAAGGCGGCAGCAGGCCTGCTCGTTCAGACAAAAAGAGGCCAACGATGGCGGCGGCTGTCAACAGCCAGACGATAATGGCTCTTTTGCGATCACAAACCGCGACCGCCATCAGTGGTAGCAGTCCAATCGCCAGGCTGATGGGGGATTTAAGACCGCCATACCACCAGGCCATAGAGACGATACAAATTAAACCAACCAACACCAGGCTGAAACCGGCATGGTTTGCGTTGCCCGTCATCAAGAGGATGCCCCCGGGGATGGCCGCCGAGGCAGTCAGCAACGTGAGCAGCACTGCGAGAAGCCATGGAGTCCCTATGAAAAGATTGCCGATCAGCACCACCGGCGCCAACGCAGCAAGACCAAAACTAACAACCAAAACCAATCGGCCTCGGAGCCGGACACGGTGCCTATATTCACCTGAGAGCGGCATCGCCTGGTCCAGGCGATCTAACAGGTTTCTGATACTTAAATTCACGGTCAGGTTTCCGAGGGTAAGCTCAAACTTTGACGGGTTAAAGAACGAACAAAGTCATCCAGCAGCAGCGTCGGCACGGATCAGTTAAATACGTCGACGCCCGCTGAAAAGTCGTATTTGAAGTGCGGGTCACCTGTGACAGAACCATCTGCGTGCACAATGTGAGTTTCCGGAGATGCGATATCAATGAAATCCTGGACGGTTAAGAGCCCGATGATCTCACTGGATGGGTCAGGCTCAAGGTGATTCTGAAGAAGCACCTCACTGTCGCTTTCAAAGATGCCTCGCGCTTCAAAACCTTCCGGGCAGTCACTGAAAGGGGTATGGAAGGACCCCGCCGCTTCGTAGGAAAACATGCCGTTATCAACGCGATTAGTGCCTTCGCGGTATCCGAACCAGCCCTTGGTCGTAAAGGACATCGCCCGGCAGATATGAAAGTGAGACGGAAAGTCCGGTGCGCCGGGATCCATACGGAAAGCATAGGCGACGGTGTTCGTCGGGACATGAATAGTCAGGGCCTTGAAATAGGAGCCTTCCGCTACTTCTGTCCAGTTCAGGTCGTTGGCCTGAACATCGGCCGTGATGCGTTCGAGTTGTGCTAATCCCAGTCCCATCGATTTATCTCCTGCCAATTATCATTTTTTAATCATAAACAGCTTTTTGTGCGTCAGAAACCCTGGCTTTAGTCTTCGAGGAGTTCTATATCGACACCCAGAGCTTCGCTGATGGTGTCGAGTCGTTCCGCCAGGCTTGTGAGATTGACGGATTCGGGGAAGGATAGCTGGGCCCGGCCATTGAACATCGGGTCACCGGTCATCGCGGCCGGGGAAATGTCGGTCTGCCACTCCTCGACGTTCATCTCATGACGCGCAAGCTCGGCAGACACTTCACGCACGATACCCGTACGATCAAGCCCCAGCATGGTAACGGTCACCGTACGCTGAGGGGTATCGAAGGTTGCTATGCCTTCAGCAACCACAATACTGAGGTCCTGAAGTTGCGCGAGCGCTGCCTGCAGCCCACCAAGTTCGGCAGCCTCTCCTTCGACGTGGATGATCCCCGCGAAATTCCCCGCCAGCTGACTCATCCTTGACGCAAGCCAGTTACATTCGTGTTCGTTGACGCAGCGGGATATATGCTCGACGACCCCTGGCCGGTCAGGGCCGATGATCGTCAATACCAGTGATTTCGGCACATCCGTTCCTGTTGTTGCCAGTACAGTAACAAGGTTAAAGTATCCGACAGGCATCGAACAGAGAGAGCACATGCATTTAATCTTTCTTCATGGTGTGCCCGGGGTGGGCAAGCGAACTATTGCCCGCGAACTGGCCGTCGAGCTTGGCTTTCCCTTTGTGGATTTCCAGAACCTGACGCACTTGCTGGGTCCTGTGTTTGGCTATAACTCGAGCACTTTTGGCAGCCTGCGCAATGATGCCTGCAAGCAGATTCTGGAAGCGGCCATGGCGTTGCCAGAAGACGGCCTGATCGCCTCATTCACTTATGATCAGCATGTCAACCTCGACCATTACGGTGCTTTCATTGCAGCGGCCAGAGACAGCGGCGGCATTGGCCTCTTTGTCGGCCTCACCTGCGATGACGATGAGTTAAGAGGCCGGGTCGTTGATCCTGACCGGCAGAGCAGTCGTACCAGTGATCTCGACGCCATGGAAGATGACCTCGGCACCGAGGACGATGGCGAGGTCGACCTGCCAGGCCCTGCTATCGAAATTAACACAACAGGCGAAACACCGGAGCAGACCGTACAGAATATTCTGGCCATGCTGCCAGACGACATGAAAGGGAACATCAGCTTTTAAACAAGCCCGCCACAGCTCATCGTCATCTTCCCCACGGCTGACCCACCCGCCCTGTCAGACAAGCTATGGATACGATTAACGCACACCCGTCACTGAAGTTTCTGGCTGTCGCCTGCGCAGCCGGCCTGGCCACGCTGGCCTGTTTTTATCTGATGTTCTTCCTCATCGCCAACGAGCTTAACGGGCCCCAGCTTGTCGAACCTGTTGCCCAGATCACACCAGAAATTGCTGAGGCCCTGGAAGAAGAGCAACCCGAACCGCAGCGCCAGAAGCCCGAAAGAATGATGCCGATCGACCCACCACCTGATCCCACGGCCGACCCGATCAATAAAAATGCCTGGGTGGCGCTCAAGGCAGAGAGACCGACTTTCGGCAGTATCGCTGACCTGCTTGGCCCGACCGACATCCAACTGGAACTCGAGGCACCGCACTCTGAGCTGTTTGCCCTGAACGTCGTACAGCCAATCTACCCGCTCAGCGCCGCAATGCGGGAAATTGAAGGTTTTGTTGTTGTCGAGTTCTCTGTTCGTGAAAACGGCACTGTGTCAAACCCAGTCGTCGTCCAGTCAGAGCCTGAGGTGTTATTCGATGAGGCGGCCCTGAACGCCGTCGCCAAATTCAAATTCAAACCAAGAGAAGTCGGCGGCGACCTTGTCCGCGCCAACAACATTCGACTGAAATTTTCCTTTAACCTTGAGTCGCTTTACGCAGTACCAGAGGACCAGTGATGAAGAAACACCTGCCATTTTACGCGTTGCTGTTAGTCTACAGCAGTGTCACCTGGTCCCAGAACAAGACCACTTTCGGCTCAGACAACGCCAGCCGCTGCTACCAGGAGAGCAACGCGCCTTTCTCTGACTACGGCATCCGCTACTGTACAGCCGCGATCCGCAACGACGACCTCGTACTCCGCGACCTGGCAGCCACACTTACCAATCGCGGCATCATCTACTCCGCCAACGGCCAGCTCGAAAGTGCCATGAAGGATCATAACGAAGCCATGCTGATCTCGCCCGACATGGGCAAGATTTATGTCAACCGCGGCAACGTCTATCACCAGTACCACGAGTATGAAAAAGCCCTGGCCGACTATGACAAGGCCATTGAACTCGCGAATGTGCCACTGGATATTGCCTACTACAACAAAGCGCTCTCGCTGATTCGCCTGAAACGATGGGATGATGCCAGGGAAGCATTGGAACAGGCGCTAGAAATCAACCCTGAATCGGGTCGAGTAAAAAGAAAGCTGGCTCAGTTCGATGAGCCAAAAGCAAAGCCTGCCGCGACCGTCGTGACCCCGGAGGACTAACCAGGTTTAACGCTGGCGGGCAGCAGAGCAGAGCCAGGCCCTGCTCCACCGGGTTTTGCAGTCAGGCCGTCACCTCATAACGATCAATGACTGCCCGTACCAGGCCGCTACGCACGATATCGTCACGCTCAAACTCATGTACGCAGACGCCGTGAACGTCATGCAGCCTTTCGACAGCGTCCTCAAGACCATTGCGACCCCGAATATCGCTCTGGTTTATATCGCCATTAACGACCACCTTGCTGCCGTCACCGATACGGGTGAGGAACATTTTCATCTGCGTCATTGAGGTGTTCTGGGCTTCATCCAGAATCACGAACGTACCTTCACCGAAGGTTTTCCCCCGCATGAAAGCCAGCGGTGCTGCGACAATACGCCCGTGGCGTAAGTGATACTCCACCGCCCCTTTACCCAATCGTTCATTCAGAATATCCCTGAATGGGTCGATGTATACGCTGAACTTTTCATCAACATCACCAGGTAAATGGCCGAGCTGTTCACCCGCTTCTACCGCGGGTCGCGTCAGGATGATCCGTTCGATCCGGCCACTGGCCAGGCCTTCGGCAGCCAATGCTGTCGCGCAGTAACTCTTGCCTGTACCCGCAGGACCCAGGCCAAACGTCAGGCAGTGGCTTTTGATGCCGCAAAGAAATTTTCTCTGTGCTTTGGTGCGCGCTGTGAGGGGCTCTGTCGCTCTGGGGGGAGCGTAGGCGGTTTCGAACTGAGATGAATGTGAGTTGCTTGGATGCAGTGTGTAGATATCTGCACCGCTGAAGTTTTTTTGAACCTTTTTTTGCTGTTTAGATTTTCTTCCTTCTGGCTTTCTTCGATTGGTAATCAGACGTGCCCGATTTCGTTTCGCCATAAACTAAAGTACCCGATTCAATGACTGTTTGATGTTTGATGATAATGCTGGGCCTCCCTGTAATTGGTGAGTGAAAACGTGAAGGGTTCACCTGATGAACCCGGGGTCAATCATGATCCTTGCAATAAATATGAGCTATTTCATGCGAAATCACAAAGGTTTTCGGGGTCAGGTCATGAATTTCATCGAATCTTCACCAGGACCTCAATGCCGTGCACCGGTTTCGTGCAGTTTCAGGCCGGCTTGATATCCAGTGCACTGACGACGTGCTCAGCGAAGCCGCCGCCGGCTTCACCATAGAGATTAAAGGTGACGCAATCGAGTGCTTCCAGTTCTTCCTGCTCATCAGCAAACCGAGACACCACCGCCAGCCTGCCGGTAAAGCCAGTTTGCCTGGCCAGCTCCAGAGACATCAGGTTCTCGTTGTGGTTCGTGAGGCTCATCAACACCAGTTTCTTGTTGCGAATACCGGAGTGCGCCCAAAAGTCATAGTCCCCGGCATCGCCATGCACACAGTGGATACCAGCGGCGCGATGGGCTTCTACTTTCTGCAAATTCTCTTCAACCCCTACCAGCTTGTGTTCAAGCACTTCTGAAAGCCGCAGGTAAGCGCCTTGCCCGACCCGCCCCATGCCGAGAATGACGATATCAGCATCACCGAGGTCCGAAGGCACCTCGGCGTCGATTCGTTCCTTACGCTCTGTTTTCTGAAACCAGTCCACATAACGCGCATATACCCGGTGAACCCGCGTGTTAAACGGCGTTGCGATAAAAATAGAGATCGTCACAGCCAGCGCGATCGTCGTCAGCCACTCCACCGACAGCAGGCCGTCGGCAACTGCAAAAGCGGCGACAACCAGCCCGAACTCGCTATAGTTAAACAAGGCTGTGCCGGCCAGCAGCGAAGTGCGCGCCCGCAGCCCGGTCACGATGAAAAGCGCGTAGTAGATGACCGGCCGCAGGAAGATCAGGCAACTCAGAGCCAGCGCCACCAGCCACATATGACCGGTCGGCAGGCCGTAGTAACCGATCTGCAGGAAAAACCCAACGAGGAAAAGATCTTTCAGCTCGATCATGTGCCGCGCCAGCTCTTTGGTCTGCGATGAGTTTGATAGGATCACACCCAGGAACAGCGCACCCAGTCCACCTTTAAGGCCAGCCGCCTCAAACAGCTCCGCTGCACCCAGCGCGACACCAAAACCAAATAAGACCACCAGCTCGCCGTGGCGACCAGCGCGCAGCAGCCATAGCAATGCAGGTCGCAAGACTACCAGCCCCAGGAGGAGGATCGCCCAGACAGAAGGCAGGTAGCCAGAGTTAATGACAAGGAATGTCACCGCCAGGATATCCTGGATGACAAGAATGCCGATGGCAATCTGGGCGTGGAAGGCGCTGGACTCACCGCGGTCTTCAAATATCTTGACCGCGAATACCGTGCTTGAGAAAGACAAAGCCAGCGCCAGGGTCCAGGCCGAAGACAGGTCCTGCAAAGCCATCACCGGGAACAGCACACCTGACAAAACGATAACAACGACCGTCAGGGGAATAGCTATGACCATCTGCGCGACAGCGACCCCCCAAACCTGCGGCATCAGAATGTCACGGATATTCAGCTTCAGACCGATCGTGAACAGCAGCAGGATCAGGCCAATGTTGGCAATGGCCGCAATCAGCTCGACTTCACCCAGTTCCAGCGCATGCGCAGCAAAGCCGGCCAGCAGGTAGCCAGGCATAGGCGGATAACCCAGCTTCTTGAATATCAGACCCGCCACAAAGGCAATGAGGATAACCAGTGGTTCCAAAACGACGCCGGCTCAGCAGCTTTCAAACAAGCCTGCAGTAAACCACAGCGACGCCACATGGACCAAGAGGTTACAGGTATAATGCCACTTTTCCCGAGAGAGCAGCTCATGAGCAATTCAATTTCAGACCGCCTGGCGCTGGTTCGAGCGGACATGGCCGAGCAGAACCTGGACGCTTTCATCGTGCCGCGCGCCGACGAATATCTCGGTGAATATGTGCCGCCACAGAACGAGCGACTGCAGTGGATCAGCGGCTTTACCGGGTCAGCCGGGGCCGTGATCGTCCTGAAATCATCCGCCGCCATCTTCGTTGACGGTCGCTACACGATTCAGGTACGCCAGCAGGTGCCGGCCGACCAGTTTGAGTTTCTACACCTGATCGAAGAGCCGCCCATTACCTGGCTCAAGGACAAACTTGAGACCGGCGCCCGGGTTGGCTTCGACGCTCGCATGCACACCTTCGACTGGTATAACAACGCCCGCACGGCGCTCGATAAAAAACAGATTGAACTGATCGAAGTTGCGACGAACCCAATCGACCGACACTGGCAGGACCGGCCTGTACCCGAGCTGGCACTGGCGTTGCTCCTGTCCGAGGAATACACGGGCGAGTCCAGCCTCAACAAGCGCCAGCGTATCGGCGCAGCGATCGGTGAACAAGGTGCCGACACAGCCCTGATTTCGCAGCTTGACTCAATCGCCTGGCTTTTGAATATTCGCGGCGCTGATGTTCCCAGGTTGCCGGTATTGCTGTCTTTCGCCACGCTCAGCAAAGACGGCGCAATGACGCTGTATACGGACCCGCGCAAACTCACCAACGATTTCTCGACCCATGTCGGTGATGGTGTCTCCGTCAAGCAGTTCGATGAGCTCGAGGCAGCGCTCGAAGCACTTGGCTCCAGTGCCGCAAAGGTACTGGCCGACCCGGCGACAGCCAACGCCTGGTGCCAGCTGCGCTGCCGTGATGCAGGTGCCGAGCTGATTGCCGGAACTGATCCCGCTCTGATGCCCAAAGCACAGAAGAACAGCACCGAGCTGCAGGGTATGAAGAACTGCCACGTGCGCGACGGCGGCGCGGTAAGCCGCTATCTCGCCTGGATCGAAAGAGAAGTCACGGCCGGTCGCCTGTATGACGAGGGCGAGCTGTCTGACCAGTTGGAAGCCTTCCGCCGAGAGCTGCCGGACATCCACGACTTGTCTTTCGACACGATCTCAGCCGCCGGCCCCAACGGTGCCCTCTGTCACTACAACCACATGAACGGCAAACCGGCGCAGCTGCAGATGAACAACCTCTACCTGGTCGATTCCGGCGGCCAGTATCTCGATGGCACCACAGACATCACCCGCACCGTGGTCATCGGTGAACCCAGCGATGAGCATCGCCGTATGTTCACGCTCGTGCTGAAAGGTCACATTGCGCTCAGCCAGGCCGTCTTTCCGCCAGGGACAACCGGGGTTCAACTCGACATCCTCGCACGCCAGTTTCTCTGGCAGGCTGGCCTCGACTATGACCATGGTACCGGTCATGGCGTCGGCGCATTTCTGAGCGTGCATGAAGGGCCTCAGCGCATCGGCAAGTCCGGCCCCCAGACCGAGCTGCTGCCAGGCATGGTGATTTCAAATGAGCCGGGTTATTACAAGGAAGACTGCTACGGTATTCGCTGTGAGAATCTGATCGTTGTAGTAGAGCGACCTGACGGCATGCTCGGCTTCGAAACCATCACTTTCGCCCCGTTCGATACGCGGCTCGTTGATACCAGCCTGATGAACAACACAGAGATCGAGTGGCTGAACAGTTATCACGCCCAGGTCCGGCAGAAGCTCAGTAATGAACTGCAGGGCGAAGACCTCGACTGGCTGGAACAGGCAACGCAGGCAGTCGCTTGACTCGCCCGGCGGCGGCAGATCGTCTCCCCGGTCATGGGGATGCCCCGCTTAAGCAACTAGGTCACCGCGCCCCCTGTCCTGGTTGCATGATCATGAAGAAAAGCGCTGACCACGCCGTACAGCTCGTGCCGCTGGTTTTCCAGCAGCAGCGAGTGCGTTCCGCCACCAATCACCGTGCAGCGTCGCGCTGACGCTGAGCTTAACCGGGCGAACAGCCGCTGGCCCTGAGCCGGTGTGGTTTCCCGATCCAGTTCACCGACGACTATCTGCACCGGTGCCTGGATCAGGCCAGGGTCATACCAGTCGGTGCCGGTGCCGCGAAAATGCAGGTAGTCCTGCATGACACCAGTAGGCGCCCGCAGCAGGCCGGTCGTTTCGAAGTCCGGATCACAGCTCGCCGTCTGCTCGCACCAGCGGCGCCGTTCAGCCTCGCTCACGATCCGGTCAATGGCCGCGGGCTCAAGCCCCGCGGCCCAGCGTTCCATCATCGCCTCGATACTGACAGTGCGGTATGCACCCAGCGGTGCCGACGGCGAGTCCGGGGGCGCCAGGCCTTCGAGCCAGAGTGCACCACTCAGCACCAGGCTGCCGACTTTTTCAGGGAATCGACCTGCATAGGCCCCGCAGATCGCGCTGCCCCAGCTGTAACCAATCAGATCAACCCGTTCAATCTGGCGTTCCTGCAAAATGAAAGACACGGCCCGGTCAACTTCCGCCACGGCATGGGCCGTATCAACAACAGGCGCATTACTGTCCGCTGGCTCAGACATCACTGCAGGTCGATCCGAGCCACCGTAACCGAGAAGGTCAAGACACCAGGCATCGACGCCTTCAGCGGCCAGCCGATCCATCCAGGACTGACCATCAATGACATAATCGAAAGTATCCGATGCACCATAGGTAGCGCCGTGCACGAACAATACGGCCCGATTCGGAAACCGGTGATCCTTGTCGTTCAGATGCTTATTGCGCAACAGCAGTCCATAGCCGTCGAGCGCACTGGGTATACGGTAATCACTCTTGATAATCATGCGATGGGTTATCTATCTCTGTCTGTCCCTCTCACGTATCATGCCGGGGCAAAATAACAATGAGAAGGAGTTTCCATGATCAATGTCGCAGGAAAAACCGCTTTCATTACCGGTGGCGCCAGCGGTCTTGGTCTTGCCATGGCGCGCTCCTTAAGCGGCGCGGGCATGAAAGTTGCGATAGCGGATATCCAGGAGGATGCGCTGGCAGCCGCCGCGGCAGCATTCACTGAATCCAATGCTGATGTCATCACTGTCAAAGTCGACGTCAATGATCGTGATGCACTTGAGGATGCGGCAAAGCAGACTGAGGCTGCCTTCGAGAAAATCCACGTTGTCTGCAACAACGCCGGTGTTGCCATTTCCGGCGGCATCCAGGATCACACCTACCAGGACTGGGACTGGCTTATGGGCGTCAACCTCGACGGTGTCATTAATGGTATGCAGGTGTTTACCCAAAGAATCCTGTCCCACGGCGAAGGTGGCCATATCGTTAATACGGCCTCAATGGCTGGTCTCCTGGGCATCGGCGGCATGAGCATTTACAACACCTCAAAGTTCGCCGTCGTTGGCCTGTCGGAGTGTGCGCGTCAGGACCTCGAGGCGTTCAATGTCGGTGTCTCGGTACTTTGCCCTGGTTTTGTCGACACCAGCATCTATACCTCTGAGCGCAACCGCCCTACCGCTCTGGGTGGCAGTGCTGCCTCAAGTTTCGGTATTGCCGGCGATCCCGGTCAATCGGAAGAAGAGATGGCCGGTTTCAAATCGAGCCTGGAAGATCTCATTCCCGCCAATATGGTGGGCGACATGGTGCTCCACGCCATTCAGACCAATGAGCTCTATATTTTCTCGCACCCTCACTTCAAGACACCAGTACAGGACCGGGCCGAAGCAATGGCAGCGGCTTTCGATCGCTGGCAGGCTTTCCGAACTGAGTACGAGGCCTGACAAGGTGGTCTCGCAAGAGCCGGAGATCTATCTCGACATGGACGGCGTCTGCGTCGACTTCCTCGGTGCTGCGATGGCAGCACAGGGGTACGACCCCGTGGTGTACCTCTCACGCTGGCACGAGGAACATCCGGGCTCGCTGTTCCCGGAGCCACTCATGGAGAAAACGGCCTTTGAGTTTTTTACCCATGAGAACCTGAATACGAGCGAGTTCTGGGCAGGACTCGTGCCTTACCCATGGTTCGAGCACCTGTTCAGCGAGCTCGGCCGACTGGGCCATGTCGTCTTCCTGACGGCGCCGACCGGCGCACCGGGGTGCGTTTCCGGCAAACATGCGTGGCTCATCGATCAGTTTGGCCGCGACTTCCATGACTTTATCTTCACCCGGCACAAAGACCGGCTCGCCCACGCGAACGCCTATCTCGTTGATGATATGCCGTTCAATATCACCCCCTTTGAGCAGCGCGGCGGTAACGGCATCCTGTTCCCGCAAACCTGGAACGAGCTGTCCCACATCGAGGAGAAAGCAGACCACGTCATCGAGCAACTTGAGCAGCGGATAAACAGCCGGCGCTGAGCAACTGGTACAATCGCTTTATCGATGTGGCGATCGTTGACCGCCACCGGACTTTCAGACTTTGACAACGATGACGAACTTTCCAACTCTCAGCCTGGCAGCGCTTGAAAACGGTGATGACCGCGCAAGACAAGCGCTGGCAGCGGCGGCGGCTGACTGGGGCTTTTTCCGTCTGGTTGACCACAGTATTCAGGCGTCACGCCAGGCGCAATTTCTCGCCGCGACGGTGGCTTTCTTTGCTCTGCCCAGCGCCGAAAAATTGCGCTGTTCTCGTTCCGAAGATAATCCCTGGGGCTACTTCGATCGCGAGCTGACCAAGAACCGGCAGGATTGGAAGGAAATCTTCGACCTCGGTCGAGAGACTCAAGACGGTGAGCAGAACAGCACACCCTGGCCAGACCAACCTGACGGTTTTACTGAGGTAATGCTCGACTGGCACTCTGCCTGCGAGGCCATCAGTCTCAAACTGATTCGCGCCCTGTGCGAGGCCATGGGCTTTCCAGCAGACAGTCTGGAATCCCATTTCAAACCCAGCAACAGCAGCTTCCTGCGCCTCAATCACTACCCCGTCTGCGCGACGCCTGCAGATGCGGCAGAGGATTTCCCGGAAACCGGCAACCTCGGCATCTATCACCATACCGATGCCGGAGCTGTCACAGTGCTGCTGCAGGATGGTGTCAGTGGGCTCCAGGTCATGCATGGCGGCAAATGGGTGTCGCTACCGGCTGATAAAGAAAGCCTGATCATCAATATCGGCGACCTGATCCAGGTCTGGTCGAATGACCGCTTCAAGGCGCCACTGCACCGGGTGCTGGCAAGCGCCAGCAGCGAGCGCTACAGCGCGGCATTTTTCATGAACCCGAGCTTTACGACTGACTGCGTCCCGCTGGGTACCGAGTCGCCACGCTATCGCAGCGTCAACTGGGGCGAATTCCGCGGTGCGAGAGCCGCTGGAGACTACGCTGATCTCGGCGAGGAAACCCAGATCACTGACTACTGGCTGCCGGGCGTGACCTAACTGCCAGAGACCCGGCGGTCATGACCTTCCCAGAAGGGCTCTCGCAAGTCCTTGCGCTTGATCTTGCCGACCGGACTCTTCGGCAATGGCGCCGTTTGAAACCGAACACCCACCGGTTTCTTGTAGGAGCCCAGCCGGTCAGCACACAGGCTGATGATTTCATCTTCTGATACCACCGCTCCTTCAGCAACGACACAGACAGCATAGGGTGACTCACCCCACTTCTCGTGGGGCACGCCAAACACAGCCACCTCGATCACCGCCTCATGGTCTGAGATGACATTTTCGAGCTCCATTGGCCAGATGTTGTAGCCACCGGAGATGATCATGTCGTCAGAACGATCAACGATATACAGGTAACCATTAGCATCCAGGCGGCCCATGTCACCCGTCTTGACCCAGCCGCGCACAATGCGCTCAGCGGTTGCCTCCGGGTTATTCCAGAAGCCAACCATCTGGCCATCTGAGCGAGCTACGATCTCGCCAACTTCACCCCGTGGCAGTTCATTATTGTCTTCATCCCAGATCTGGATCTGGGCAAACGGCAGCGGCATGCCGCAGGCGCGCAGCGGTGTCGAGCCTTCAATCTCAGCGAACCAGGCGGACGGACCCATCATCGCGACTGGCAGGACTTCGGTCTGGCCGTAGCCCTGGTAAAGCACATCACCGAATACCTCTCGAGCTGCCAGCGCCGTCGCATCCGCAATCGGTGCCGCCGCAATCAGGATACATTTCAACCGGGAAAAATCCCGGCCTCGAGCCGTGTTATCCCGAACCAGCGCATTGGCCATGGTCGGCACCATGAACATGAAGGCAATGCCTTCTTTCTCCATCACCTCGAGGGTGGATTCAGGTTCAAAGGCATCCATCATCACATTGCAGCCCCCGGCGAGAAACGTCGGCAGGTACTGATAACCTGAGCCATGAGAGATCGGCCCCATGTGCAGGCATTTGTCACCAGGCTCGACCGCCGGGAAGGTATAGAACCAGTCACGACCCGCATGCAGCCAGGCGCGATGTGTATAGGCCACGCCCTTCGACGGACCGGTAGTCCCGCCGGTGTGACGGATAATGAAGTTATCCTCAGGGTCGATTTCGATCTCCGGCAGTTTTTCTGACTGGCTGGCCAGCCAGTCTTCATAGGCTTCATCACGCACCAGTATATGAACCAGTGATTCAATTTCGCTGTCAATACCTTCAATCTCGTGCGCATGTTCTGCACTCGCCACGAGCACCCGGCAGCCAGTATGGGAGAGCATATGGACATGCGCCTCCCGGCCATTACGCGGATACAGCGGGACCCGAACCAGGTTGGCAATGGCAGTGCCATGAAAAAAATCTGCCGCCTCGATGGAATTGTCCTCGATGACACCCACCCGATCACCGGGGTTCAGTCCCAGCGCGAGCAGGCCATTGGCCATGCGCACGCCCCGCTCCCAGGCTTCTGCAAACGACAGACGACGCTGCCCGTGAACGACACACTCGCGGTTGGCGTGATTAATCACCGCCTGCTGCATCAGCGTTCGAACATCCATCAGTTCACCTCCAGCTGGTTGATTCGGGCTTCCGTCAGGACCTTGCCCTGTTTAACCAGGACGATCGCATCGCGCGCCGTTGACACCCCGACCGCAAACGTATCGTCCCAGAAGATCGGTCGACGGAAGTAGATTGACAGGTCGAGCTGCCGCAGACCACCCGGCGGCCAGAGCGCGTCCACCAGGAAGTGAACCCCCATGCCGCCGCCGATGATGGGCGCCCGGAAGCCCGACTTGTTCGCAGCTTCCATCTCGTAGTGAATTGCATTGCCCTCGGTGCTGTAGTGACAGGTCGCTTCAGGCGTCAGCGTGTATTCCGCCAGGAGCTGCAGGCTCGAGACGTCCTCGACAACGGGTGGTGGTCGCTCGCCGGCACCGCGCTTCTCGAGGCTCAGGTCTGGTTTCAGGGATTCGCGCGGGACTGAGACCGCGCGACCCGTGCCGGCACTTTCAAACCAGGCGTCAGTGCTGATCCGCCGCCCCCGGGGCACCGGTGCAACACCGCTGATCTCGCCGCAGGGGGTGAGCGGCTCACCAAGCTGCAGCGGCCGGTGCTGAATGATACGGCTCAGCATGTTGATGTTGCCTTCTGCTGAGATCCCCGCCGCGGCACCGGCACGAATGCCAAATCCAATAAAAAAAGACGGATCGATGAACGATTCATACTGACCCGGGTCCAGGCCGATACAGCTCAGCTTGTCATCCTGGTAGGCAGCGTCGATAACGACCGGTTCGCCCCTGAAGGTAAATCCCGCATAGGGATCGATGCACTCCACCATATTTGTTCCTCCTGCCGGGAGCAATCTACAGGACCTTGGATTGCTGCGCCAGCAGACTCCTTTGGCGCCCGGCTTATTGGTAGAATGCGCCCTTCTACATTCACGACGACGAAGCACCATGACATCATCCCCAGTTGAATCACTCCTCACCGGGAAAGTCTCTACCGGCACCCAGGTTACCGTTGAAGGCTGGGTCCGGAGCAAACGGGATTCAAAGGCCGGTATCAGCTTTGTCGCCGTGCATGACGGCAGTCACTTTGACCCGATCCAGGCGGTGATACCACAGGAACTGGCAAATTATGAAAGCGAGGTTCTGCCGATCACGACGGGCTGCGCCGTCCGCATCAGTGGTGAACTGGTAGAGTCACAGGGCAAGGGTCAGCAGTTTGAGATCCAGGCCACCCAGGTCACGGTGCTGGGCTGGGTCGATGATCCTGAAAGCTACCCGATAGCGAAAAAACGACACACATTCGAATACCTCCGAACCGTTTCCCACCTGCGGCCAAGAACCAACACTTTTGGCGCGATTACGCGAGTGCGCACTACCCTGGCGAATGCCATTCACAACTATTTCTTTGAACGGGGTTTTCACTGGATCAACACGCCATTGATTACCGCCAGCGACTGCGAAGGTGCAGGTGAGCTGTTCCGGGTCAGTACGCTGGACCTGATGAACCTGCCCGTCAGGGATGGCGCCGTTGATTTCAATGAAGACTTCTTCGGTGGCGAGGCATTCCTGACAGTTTCTGGCCAGCTCAACGTCGAGGCTTACTGCCTGGCGATGTCAAAGGTCTACACCTTTGGCCCAACCTTCCGGGCAGAGAACTCAAACACCTCGCGACACCTGGCCGAGTTCTGGATGGTGGAGCCTGAGATCGCCTTTGCCGATCTGAATGACAATGCCGACCTGGCCGAGGATCTTCTGACACATGTCCTGACACGGCTGCTGGACGAACGCGAAGACGATATGGCGTTCTTTGAACAGCGCATCGAGAAGACCGCGATTGAGCGTATCCGCACTATTATCGACAACAGGTTTGAACGCATCGAATACGCTGAGGCGATCGACATCCTGAAGAAAAGCGGTAAGAAATTTGAGTTCCCGGTGGAATGGGGCCTGGACCTGCAGTCAGAGCATGAGCGCTATATCACCGAAGAGCACATCGGCCGTCCCGTGGTGGTCATGAATTACCCGACCGAGATCAAAGCCTTCTACATGCGTCTCAACGACGACGAGAAGACCGTCGCTGCCATGGATGTGCTCGCGCCCGGCATCGGGGAAATCATCGGCGGCAGCCAGCGCGAGGAGCGTCTCGATGTGCTCGACGCACGGATGCACGACAACATCATGAAAGAAGAGCTGTGGTGGTACCGTGATCTCAGGCGTTACGGCACAGTCCCTCACGCTGGTTTCGGTCTGGGCTTTGAGCGCCTGCTGACCTACGTCACCGGCATGGAAAATATCAGGGACTGTATTCCGTTCCCGCGGACACCCGGCAACGCTGACTTTTAGCAGCGGGTTTTGCAGCCGCGGGCACTCAACCCATCAGGGTTTTCCAGGTAGACAGATCATTAATACGCATGTAGGTGTTGGTCTGCTTCGTCTCTGCCATGGTTGCGTGGGGCACTGAGGAATAATTGTGTCCAGGCAGCAGAATCGTCTCATCCGGCAGCGCGGCGAGTTTCTGAATGCTGTGATACATGTCTTCGGAATTTGAGCCCGGCAGATCAACCCGGCCGCAGCCATCGATAAACAGCGTATCGCCTGAAACCAGCGTCTGCTTGACCCGGAAGCACTGGGAGCCCGGGGTATGTCCAGGCGTGTGCAGGAATTCTACCTCGACATCGCCGACCTTCAGCTTGTCACCGGAATCGACTTTCGTCATATCGTTGTCGGAAATACCGGTTACTTTCTTCAGGCCATCTGCTTCCAGTTTATGGGTATAAATCTTGACAGGGTTCAGGGCCAGCAGCTCAGCAACGCCTGCTACCTTGTTTTGACCGAAACTACCGCCGCAGTGATCCGGGTGATAGTGAGTCACCAGCGCAGCCGTCAGCTTGTAGTCCCGTTCCGCCATCAGGTTAAGCAGCGCCTCGATGTCCCAGGCCGGGTCAATCACCGCCACCTCACGCGTCGACTTGCAACCAATGATGTAGGCAAAGTTCTGCATGGGACCAATCTGGATCTGTTCGATGATCATCTCGTCCTGTAACGCCATGATTAAACTCCCTGTCTTCGTGGTTCAGTCGATGGCCGCGATGACGGCGATTTCAACGGTGAAATCCGGCGCTGCCAGCCTGGCCTCTACGCAGGCCCGGGCGGGTGTTTCACCCTCAACCACCCAGGCATCCCAGACTGTATTCATCTCATTGAAGTCATCCATTGAGGCAAGCCAGATGGTTGCCGAGATCAGTTTCGACTTGTCGCTGCCCGCGTCTGCCAGCAGGCTATCAATCTCGGCCAGAATCGCCTCGGTCTGGCGCGTGACGCTCTCGCCGGGGGCCTGCATGGCGACCTGGCCGGCGGTGTAAATCAGACCACCGTGCACCACGGCCTGGCTCATGCGTTTGTTGGTCTTGAACCGCTTGATAGTCATGTCTTTATCTCCTGTACTCAGTCTTCGACCAGGCGTTCACTGCCCGCTGCATAGGCGGCCGCATTGGCCGAATAAAATTCGGCATTCTTCAGGTTTGCCTCGCTGTTATCCCGGGTCGCCAGCAGTTTGGCCGGCACACCGCCGATGACGGAATTAGGCGGAAACTCTGCCCCCTCGGTGACGATCGCATTTCCGGCCACGATGGAGTTATCCCCGATTTTCGCACCATCCATGATGACCGCGCCAATCCCAATCAAACAACGATCGCCGATCTCACAACCGTGCAGCGTGACGTGGTGGGTAATCGAGCAGTCTTCACCAATAATCGTTGGATGCGCTGCGCCCTCGTGAATCATCACGAAGTCCTGGATGTTGGTTCTCGCGCCGATCCTGATTTCCGAGATCTCGCAGCGTGTTACGGCGTAGGTCCAAATGCTGGCACCAGGACCGACGTAGACCTTGCCATGAAGCTGCGCCGTATCATGAATAAACGCCGGACTGTCCAGTTCGACATGAGGCCCGATATGCGCCATTGAGTTCTTCCTGTACCAAAAGCCAGCCATCATATCAGATTGTCGGCTACTCGCCGGACAGATGGCTCGCGTCGCTTCAGGCGTCTCGCAAAGCCAGTGCCCGCTGACAGGGGGCAAACGACATTCGATGAATGTCTGAGGGACCGAGTTGTTTAAGCGCAGCGATGTGCGCAGCCGTCGGGTAGCCCTTGTGGCGGGCCAGACCGTAACCGGGATACTCAACGTCGAGCGCCTCCATTTCCCGGTCCCTTGCGACCTTGGCAATAATCGACGCTGCCTTGATGGCATCCACCAGGCCATCACCACCCACCACGGCTTCTGCCGGGCAGGCAAGTGCCGGCAGGCGATTACCGTCAATCAGCGCCCGATCAGGCGAGACCCTGAGACCCGCTACCGCACGCTGCATGGCCAGCAGGCTGGCCTCAAGGATATTGATCTCATCAATTTCTTCGACCTCGGCACGACCGAGACAAAAGTCCAGCGCGCGTTCCCGGATCAGAGCGTCGAGGGCATCACGTCGTTTCGCCGACAATTTCTTCGAGTCATTGAGTCCAGGGATGGGATTGTTGGGGTCAAGAATGACCGCTGCGGCAACGACAGCACCAGCAAGGGGCCCTCTACCCACTTCATCAACGCCGGCAACCCGCTCAGCCATCGGTTCTTTTCCCCAGAAGTTCAAGTACTGCGGTCGCCGCCGCGCGACCTGGCGCAGCACCCTTGCGCAGCGTCTGGTGGATGGCGTCATACTCAAGGAGCATGGCTTCAACATTGTCTGCTTCCAGCAGCATCCGCACCTCGCGCGCAATCGCCACAGGATCAGCATCGTCCTGGATCATCTCAGTAACGAGGCGCTTGCCAGCAAGAATGTTGGGTAATGCAAACCAGGGCATATCAATCATGCGCGAGACAATGGCATAGGTTGCAGGCCCGAGGCGATAGGACATGACCATCGGCTTTTTTAAGAGCATGGCTTCGAGAGTCGCTGTACCAGAATTCACCAGGACGACATCTGCCGCGGTCATTGCCTCCCGTGACTGGCCCTGCAGCAACTGCACGCTGACAACGAGATCAGGGTACTCTGCCAGCATCTTCGTCAACTGCTCACGCCGCTTCTCATTGGCTGCGGGAATCACGAAGCGATCAACAACACCCTTCAGGTGCATCGCCGTGGCGAGAAAGTCCGCGCCCGTCATTGCGACTTCACTGCCGCGACTACCCGGCAGCATGGCGACCACAGTTTCCCGCTCATCAATGTCGAGCAGTTGTCGAGCCGCCGCCCTGCCCTCGAGCCCCGCCTGCGGTTCTATTTCATCAGCTTTCGGGTGACCGACAAAGACGACCGGCACCTCATGCTCCTGGTAAATGCGAGTCTCGAAAGGGTACAAAGTCATCATCAGGTCAATATTGCGCCGGATCTTGTGGATACGCCCTTTGCGCCAGGCCCAGACTGTCGGGGAGACATACTGAACCGTCTTGACACCGCGACGTTTCAGCATGCCGGCGAGCATGATATTGAAGAAATTGAAGTCGATGCCTATGAAGCAGTCAGCACCGGAGTCGAGCACACGGTCCCGCATCCGGTACAGAATCCGGATCAGTTCCGGCAGGCGTTTTAAGGGTTCAACAATCCCATTGACGGAAAGACGCTCGATATCGATATCAGATTGAAACCCCTCCGCCAGCATGGCAGGGCCGCCAATGCCAACAAACCGGGCGTCCGGTGCAAGCACCTTGAGCTGCCGCAGCAGCGCTGCACCCAGGTTGTCACCTGAGGCTTCGCCAGCCAGCAGGGCGATGGTCAGCGGTGGCACAGACTCATTCACAGTCAGGCAGAGCCATCGCCGGGTAATAACGGCGGCTAGTCAACGACCTTCTGTTCAGCACAGGTCAGAAGGGACGAGCAGACAAGATCGTCGCCGACATAGGCTTTACCGGAGGCTTTCATCCAGTGCTTACGCAGGTTTGTCACCTCGACCTCAAGTCGCAGCTGATCGCCAGGCACGACAGAACGTTTGAATTTGGTCTTGTCAGTACCCGCAAGGTAGTAAACGTAGCCGTCATCAATCAGGCGACCACGAGACCGAAACGCAAGAATACCCGATGCCTGAGCGAGGGCTTCGACGATCATGACACCAGGGAAAACCGGCGTCTGGGGGAAGTGACCGTTGAACACTTCTTCGTTGATAGTGACATTCTTGATGCAGACGATCCGCTCATTGGCTTCAAACTCTATGACCCGATCCACCAGCAGGAAGGGATATCGATGGGGCAGGTATTTTTGTATTTCTGTTACGTCCATGCGTACTTCCTAATCAGCCTTCGACTCGAGACGTCTCAGTCGCTTCAGCATTTCATCGAGTTTACGGAAACCAACAATGCTGCGTTTCCATTCATTGCCTCGCATCAGTCCGGTTCCCGACGAATATCGACCTCCTTCGAGGATAGACTGGCTCACCAGCGTCATGGCGGTGATCTCCACATGGTCGACAATCTCTATATTATCAACGATTCCGACAGCGCCACCAATCAGGCAGTAAGCACCAATCTGCGTGCTGCCGGCGATCGCCGAACAGCCGGAGATAACGGTATGGTGACCAATCCGTGTGCCATGGCCTACCTGCACCTGGTTATCAAACTTGCAGTGATCACCGATCAGCGTGTCATTCAAGGCACCGCGGTCAATCGTCGTACCCGCACCGATCTCGACGTGGCTCCCGATGCGGACGCCATAGATCTGGGGAATCTTCACGTAATCGCCGGTGTCGGCATCGAACTCGAAACCGAACCCGTCTGCGCCAATCACACTGTTCGCATGAATGATGCAATCAGTTCCGATAGAAACGTCATGATAAATCACAACTCCAGGCATGATCCGGGTATTGGCACCTATGCTGACGCCATCGCCAACGTAACTGCCCGCCCCAATACGGGCACCGTCACCAACCGTCGCGCCCGGCCTGATCACAGCCTGCTCGCCGATAAAGACCCCGCTGCCAATCTCAGCAAGGTCGCTGACACAGGCTGAGGACTCGACAAACGGCATCGTCATCGGGGCCTGATCAAACAATGCCGCGACCCGGGCCCAAACCAGGCGCGGATTGTCGGCAATAATGACAGGCTTGTCGGTCAGCGCGGCGTCCGCTTCGCGCAGCACCACCGCCGCTGCCGCAGACGATGCAAGCAGATCGCGGTAACTGGTATTAAACAGGAAGGTGAGCTGGTCGGGGCCAGCGTCCTTTAGACCGGCGATGCCGTGTATGTCGACATCGGCATCACCCTGTACGGAAAGTTGAAGCTGTTCTGCCAGCGCCTGCAGTTTCAAACTGAAGGGCCTCTGCGTCGAGCCGCTTACTGCTCGAGCGCGTTCATCTTTTCAGTGATCTTCGCCGTCACATCGTAGAGCTCATGACGGTAATGCACACTCTGACGGGGCAGGATCAGGTCGTACTTGTCGCTCAGCACCAGTGCCTCAACGGCTTCCTGGTAGCGCGCGGTCATCGACTGGATCAGACGATCGGTATTTTCCAGCTTGGCACGCTGCACGGTTTCAAATCCCTGCTGCATCTGGGCCCGCTTTACGGAAATCTCCTGCAGCAGGTTCTGGAACTCCTGATCGCTCATGAGTTCAGTATCTTTCTTGAGCTTCTCGAGTAGCGTCGTGATTTCTTTCTGCATTTCTTTCAGCTGTTCTTCCTGTTCAGCGAAAGCAGCATTGATCTGATCCACACCTGCTTTACCTGTTTCAGACTGCAGGATGGCCCGCTGGGCATCGGCGATTCCAATCTTTGCCTCGGCAAAAGCAGATGATGACGAGACGGCCATGAAAATGCTGGCCAGAATAGCCAAAATGCCTCTTTTGTATTGCACGAAACTTCTCCTCAAGAAATATTATCGATGTAACTGGTGCACAGCTGTAGTTACCGGCTGTCGCAACGGATGCGGATGTTTACATATCCCTTCAAGGGATTCAATCACCAACTATCTGGCAGGAATCCCGGAAAAAAAAGCACAAAACGCCGCTCCTGACGAACTTAGACCGTGCCAATCCTAGAAAGTTTTACCGAGTTCAAACTGAAATGCTTCTGACTCGTCGCCGTCTTTCTCGTTAATTGGCACAGACAGGGCGAAACTGATCGGTGCGAAACCGGTAATCCAGGTGATCGCGATGCCTGCACTGTAGCGGAGCTCCCCATCTTCCAGGTCAAGACAGTAAACGCTCACCTGCGGACAGTTGGTGTTGAAGACGTTACCGGCATCAACAAAGAAGACCGAGCGCATCTGGCTTTGATCTTCGATGAAAGGCAGCGGGAACAGCACTTCCGCACTCAGCTCGATCAGGGCGTTACCGCCAATCGGGTCTGGTTCGTTAAACCGGTCCTGCGGTGAAGGCGTCGAGCGCGGCCCCAGCGTGTTGCTTTCGAAGCCGCGGACGGAGCCCATGCCGCCGGCAAAGAAGTGCTTATAGAAAGGCAGCGTATCCGTGCCGCCGTAGGCATCACCGAAGCCCAGGTCAGCACGCAGGCGCAGCACGAACGGGTTAAACAGCGGGAAGAAGATCTGGCCGCTGTAGTTGATACGATAAAATTCGAGTTCACTGCCTGGCACTGTCATTTCAAGCGACAGGGATTGAGCCCGACCACCAGTGGGCAGAAGGCCCCGGTTCAGGGCAGACATGCTGTAGGACGCTGTCAGCGTCAGCAGGTCGAACTGGTCACCCTCGTTTGCCAGGAACTCAGAGATCTCCTGCGCAGGGATAACCCCTTCCTTGATTTCCGTGCTCTCGATACCAACGCTGAAACCGATACGAGACACCTCAGAAATCGGGTAACCGAAGTTGACGCTGGCGCCATAGGAGTCAGTCGAGAAACTCGCAATGTTACGCTCACCGTAGTCGCTCTTACGATAAAACACGGAATAACCACGACTGACCCCATCTACGGTGTAATAAGGGTCGAAGAATGACAGGCTCAGCGATTCCTGATAATCACTGCGATTGACACCAATGCTTACACTATTACCGGTACCAAAGACGTTGGATTCCGAGTAGGACAGCCCCAGGATAAGACCCATGTCTTCCGCATAACCAACGGTAGCCGAGATGGAGCCCGAGGGTTGTTCCTCAACCGTGTAATTGACGTCTATCTGGTCTTCGGTGCCCGGTACGCTGGGCGTCTCGACATTCACATCTTTGAAAAAGCCAAGCCGCTGCAGACGTATCTTTGAGCCTTCGATCATCGCGGTGGAAGCCCAGCCACCTTCCATCTGGCGCATTTCCCGGCGCAGCACCTCATCCTGGGTGACCGTGTTGCCCTGAAAGTTGATGCGCCTGACGTAAGCACGCTGGCCCGCATCGACAAAGTATCGAATCGTGACCGTCTCACCATTTTCATCGATCACAGGTTCGCCGGTAGCGCTGGCGAAGGTATAGCCGGAATTACCCAGCGCAGTCTCAATGCGCTCTTCTGAAATCGTCATATATTCCCGCGAGAAGATCTGGCCTTCGCGGGTCAGCAACAAACTTCGAATACTGGCTTCGGGAATGTCACGTAGTTCGCCGGCAACCTCGACGCTGGACACTGTAAACTGTTCGCCTTCGGTGATATTGAAGGTGATATAGACATCTTCCATGTTCGGCGCAATTGAGACCTGGGTCGAGTCGACACTGAAATTCAGGTAACCACGGTCGAGGTAATAAGATTCCAGCGTCTCTATATCGGTCTGGAGTTTTTCTCGCGAGTATTGATCATCCTTGGTATAGAACGAGAGCAGACTCGGCAGTTTCAGTTCCAGCGCATCAGTGAGCGTCTCATCATCGAAGACCGTGTTACCGACGATATTGATGTGGCGGATACCAGAGACGTTGCCTTCGTAAACGTCGACCATAATCGCGACACGATTTCGCGGCAGATCCTCAACTGTGGCTTCAACCGTGGCGTCGTAGCGGCCCTGGGAAACATACTGGCGTTCCAGATCAGAGGCGATCTGCTCGAGCGTCACCTTCTTGAAGATCTGGCCTTCAGCCAGACCGGAGCTCTCGAGGCCTTCAAGCAGTGCTTCCGTTTTGATCGCCTTGTTGCCATCAAATTCAATGGAATCAATGGTTGGGCGCTCCTTGACGATGATAACCAGGACATTGCCATCACGGCCAATCTGCACATCATCAAAGGATTCGGTTTCAAACAGGGAACGGGCAATCGTTCGGATCTCAACGTTGCCGATATCGTCGCCGACGTTATAGGGGATGGCACCGAACACGGTGCCGGCAGAGATACGCTGCAAGCCCTCAACCCGGATATCGGTAATCACAAACCCGAAGGCCGAGGTTGCAAAGGTCAGTGCCCCCAGCAATACGACGAATTTCGCTGATCTAAAGTTCGGCTTTACCACGTGTTAACTCTTCTTATTAACTTTTCTTAGCTAAGGAACGGCTGATCTAAAGCCGCGCCAGGTCATTATAAAACGCCAGCATCATGATGCTCACAATGAGGAACATGCCAACCTGCAGTCCCCAGACCTGGACCCGTTCAGGTACAGGTCGCCCGGCAACCAGCTCGATAAAGTAATAGAGCAGGTGCCCGCCATCAAGTACCGGAATCGGCAGCAGGTTAATCACACCCAGCGAAATACTGAGCAGCGCTATAAATCCAATAAAACTCTCGAGTCCACTTTCGGCCGTGGCATTCGCCACCTGCGCGATCGTAATCGGCCCGCTCAGGTTTTTCGGTGAGATCGCGCCAACAATCATTTTCTTGATAGACACCAGCGTGAAGGCTGTCACCTCCCATGTCTTCTCAAGGGCCGGTATCCATGCATAGTAGATCGGGTAGGTGATCTCCCGCTGCATCTCTTCCGGGAAAGTCACCGTTTCAACAGATGCGCCGATGAAACCGACGGAACGGCCATCCCGCTCAATCGCCGCCGGGGTAATATCCAGATTCTGTTCGATGCCATCGCGCAGCACAACAAGCCGCAGGTTCTTTTCTGGGTGCGCCTGAATAACAGAAACCAGCTGATTCCAGTCAACGACAGGCTCACCCCCCGCCCGAATCACCTCATCACCGGCTTTGAGCCCGGCAGTTCTGGCCCGGCCATCATCCGTCACACCACCGATCACCGCCGGAATTTCGGGTGTAAAAAAGGTGAGCCCAAGATCTCGTGCCGGCGATGGTTCGTCCTCATCGGAAAGCCAGTTTCGGATCGGTACAGCGTAATCTGATAAGGCGTCATAACTGCCGGCTTCACGGACAGTAAAAACAATCTCGCCACTCTCACCGAGACGCTCGAACAGACGCATATTGACCTCGGACCAAGTCCGCGCATCAACACCATCAATCGCAACAATTTCCTGTCCTGCCCGGAGACCAGCCTGCCCCGCGCGAGATTCCGGCGCTATGTCCCCCATGACCGGCACAATACCCGTCACCCCCGTGACAAACAGCAGCCAGTAGGCGGCAATAGCCAGCAGGAAGTTGGCAACAGGGCCGGCAGAGACAATTGCGATACGCTGCCAGACGGTTTTGCGGTTGAAGGCCAGGTGCAGCTGGTCGTCCGGTACGTAGCCTTCACGCTCATCCAGCATCTTGACGTAGCCCCCCAGCGGGATCGCGGCGATAGCAAACTCGGTGCCTTCGAGCGGCTCGTTACTGCGAGTCCGGATCGGCATGGGATTACCGTCTTCATCCAGCACATCACCCGTTGTGTAGTCAGGTGCCCTGCCGCGGCGCATAAAAAACGGCTTGCCAAAACCGACACTGAAGCGGAGGACATGAACATTGCAAAGTCTTGCCACCCAATAGTGGCCGAACTCGTGAATGGTAACGAGAATCGAGATGGTGACGATCAGTGCCAGGACTGTCTGGACAAATTCAATCATCGTTACGGGGCTTTATTCTGCATAGGGCGTATTGTAGTGACTCAGGGGCTAGATGTCTGTCATCTTGTCGATTACACGCTTCAATTCACCGGTGTTCAGCTCTGCAGCCACTGGGCCTGCATCAGATACAGAGCAAAGATCGGGCTCGCTGACAGCAGGCTGTCAATACGGTCGAGGACACCGCCGTGACCCGGCAGCAGCTGGCTCGAGTCCTTCACGCCCCGCAGCCGTTTGAACATGCTGATCGAAAGATCGCCAATGACGGAAACCACCCCGATGAACAGTGCTGCCAGCAGGTAGCGCCAGCCTTCACCGCTCCCCGGCAGTGGCGCGCCAAACCAAAGTGACATCAACAGTGCGATAACACCAACCGTCACCAGTCCGCCAACGAAACCTTCCCACGATTTGCCAGGACTGACACTGGGTGCCAGCTTGTGTCGACCCAGCGCCTTGCCGGCGAAATAGGCACCAATATCAGCACCCCAGATCAGGAAGAAGAGCAGACAGATCAGGAAGCTGCTGTGCTCCATCGCTTTAATGAAATCGAGCGCGACCCAACCGGGCACCAGCATCAGAAATCCCATCATGAGGATAAGCGCCTGCCGGCCCCAGGCATCACTCAGCCGGGGATAAAGAATCACCATAAGCGCCAGCACGAGCCACCAGCCGAGGCTCAGCAGCAGCACCGGCAACGCCGGCAGAAAGCTGATGCCCAGCATCGCGAGTCCGACCAGCGTTGCGTAAACGTAACGCTCGCTGCCCGCGAGGGAACCAAGGTTGGCCCATTCCCAGGCAGCAACCAGGAGAACGACAGCAATGAAAACAGAGAAATAGTAGGGCGGCAGCAGGAACACACAGGCCAGCGCGACAGGGGCGGCGATGACCCCGGTAACCACCCGCTGGCGAAGGGACATGCCTAGATTTCCATCAGGTCAGCTTCTTTGGTTTCCAGCGCGGCATCGATCTGCTTGATCTTGGCGTCAGTCAGCTTTTGAACCTGCTCCTCTCCCCTGCGCTCCTCGTCTTCAGTGATTTCCTTTTCTTTCAAGAAATCCTTGAGGTCACTGTTGGCATCCCGGCGGATGTTCCGGATCGCAATCCGGGCATTTTCTGCTTCGGCCTTCGCGACACGGGTCAGGTCGCGTCGGTTTTCTTCAGTCAGCGGGGGCATTGGCAGTCGGATGTTATCTGAGGTGGTGGCAGGGTTGAGGCCAAGGTCGGATTTCAAAATCGCCTTTTCGATCTGGGGGATCATAGGCTTCTCCCAGGGTGAGATCATGAGCGTGCGCCCGTCTTCCACCGTAATATTGGCCACCTGGTTGATAGGCGTCGGCGTGCCGTAGTAATCGACGCTGACATTGTCCAGCAGACTGGGATGGGCGCGGCCGGTGCGAATCTTGGCAAAGGCGGCGTCGAGCGCCTGGAGCGTTTTGTCCATTCGCTCTTCTGCATCCTGTCGTATTTCTTCAATCATGCCGATCCCTATCTCACTGCATCACAGTCAATTCGTGGTGTTGGATGTGTGCCCGCTGATCAGGAAACGCTGGCGACTACCAGCGTGCCTTCGCCTTCGCCGACAACCGCATTGCGGAGAGCGCCGGTCTGCTCCATGGCAAACACCCTGAGCGGCATATCATGATCGCGGGCGAGACAGATGGCCGTCAGGTCCATGACGCCCAGCTGTTTCTCCAGGACCTCATCATAGGTCAACTGGTCATATTTTGTCGCGGTCTGATCCAACATGGGATCCGCTGTGTAAACCCCATCGACCTTGGTTGCCTTGAGGACGATATCAGCATCGATTTCAATGCCGCGCAGGCAGGCTGCCGAGTCGGTTGTGAAGAACGGATTGCCGGTGCCGGCAGAGAAGATCACCACGTTACCCTCTTCCAGGTGACGGATTGCGAGACGTCGATCGTAGTGCTCAACGACGCCGCTCATGGGAATCGACGACATCACGGTGGTGTGAATATTGGCACGCTCAAGCGCATCGCGCATAGCCAGCGCATTCATCACGGTGGCCAGCATTCCCATGTGATCGCCGGTGACCCGATCGAGGCCAGCTGCACTCAGCGCAGCGCCACGGAACAGATTACCGCCGCCAATCACCAGTCCCACTTCGATACCAATGCCAACCAGCTGGCCGATTTCCAGCGCCGTTCGATCGAGCACCTTGGGATCGATCCCAACACCGTCAACACCGAGTGCCTCACCTGACAGTTTCAGCAGGATGCGTTTGTATCTTGGCTTGGCTTTGTTCTGGGGCATTGGGCGGATCTCGATCAGCTGCCGAGCTGTTTTTTCACCTCTTCAGCGAAATCGTCTTCAGCCTTCTCGATACCTTCACCGACCTCATACCGAACGAAGCCTTTAACAGAGGCGCCTTCCTTCTTCAGCAGTGCACCCACCTTGGTATCGCCGTCCTTGACGAAAGGCTGCTCAACCAGACTGATTTCAGCCAGGTATTTGCGAATACGGCCATCGATCATTTTCTCGATAATTTCCGGCGGCTTGCCACTGTCCTGAGCCTGGGCCGTATAGATCTCACGCTCCTTGGCAACGACATCTGCCGGTGCATCCTCGGGGTTAACAACCGTCGGATTCATCGCTGCGATGTGCATGGCAACATCTTTGCCGAGTTCTTCGTTGCCGCCTTCAAGCGCGATGAGCACGCCGATCTTGCCATTGCCGTGGACATAGTCCGTTACCGTGCCTTCGCTGAAGGACTCAATGCGACGAATCGAAATGTTTTCACCGATTTTCTGGACCAGGGCTTCTCGCTCTGATTCCAACTCGAGTGCAGCGACCTCAGTGACACCGTTGTCGAATGCCTTGTCGGTCACGGCCTGGACAAAAGCCACGAAGTTTTCATCCCTGGCGGCAAAATCCGTTTCACAATTCACCTCAACCATGACGCCTTTGCTGCCATCAACCCTGCAGGCAATAAGGCCATCCGCGGCAATCCTGCCGGCCTTCTTTGCTGCCTTCATGCCGCTGGACTTCCTCAGGCTTTCAATCGCTGCTTCCATATCACCGTCGGCTTCAACCAGTGCCTTCTTGCAGTCCATCATGCCAAGGCCGGTTCTTTCCCTGAGCTCTTTTACCATCGATGCGGATACCGCCATCACTTGAATCCTCTCTCTTGTGTTGCGTTGGCGCGGCGATTACTCGCTTTTTGCTTCCGGCGCAGCTTCTGCGTCTTCTGCTGCAGGCTCTTCCGCAGCTTCTTCAGCCGCGGGCTCTTCTTCAGCCGCGGGCGCTGCTTCCGCCGCAGCTTCTTCGGCCGCGGGCTCTTTATCGGCCGCGGGCGCTTCTTCTTCCGCTACCTCAACGAACTCGTCCGGGCTGACGTCGCCCTGACCTTCCGCCCGGCCGGCCAGCGCTGCATCAGCGATCGCAGAGACAAACAGACGAATCGAACGAATTGCATCATCGTTGCCGGGGATCACATAGTCGATCCCATCGGGGTCGCTGTTGGTGTCGACGATACCGATAACCGGGATGCCCAGCTTACGGGCTTCGGTCACGGCGATGTCTTCATGATCGACATCGACAACGAACAGGACATCCGGCAGACCGCCCATATCCTTGATTCCACCCAGGCTGGACTCCAGCTTGTCGAGTTCACGCTGGCGTGACAGGGCTTCTTTCTTCGTCAGTTTTTCGAAGGTACCGTCAGTTTTCTGAGTTTCCAGGTCTCGCAGCTTGCGGATTGACTGACGGATCGTCTTGTAGTTCGTCAGCATGCCACCGAGCCAGCGCTTATCGACATAGGGCATGCCGGCGCGCTCTGCGCTTTCCTTGATAACTTTGCCGGCGCTGCGCTTGGTGCCAACAAAAAGGATCTTGTTGCGACGGGCAGCGACACCATGTACATAGTCAAGGGCGGTGTTCAGTGCCGGTACGGTTTTTTCGAGGTTGATAATGTGGATGTTGTTTCTGGCACCAAAGATGAATTCGTTCATCTTTGGGTTCCAGTATCTGGTCTGATGACCGAAATGCGCGCCGGCCTCAAGCAGATCACGCATGGATACGCTAGACATAATATCTCCGAATTGTTTTGGGTTACGCCTCCACAGACCCCATGACCCAACCCTTTTTCTGTTTTCCCAACAAAAAAAGCAGCACCCGAATCACGTGTCGGTCTATGTGAGAATTTCGTTTGGGAAGCTCCCCGCTCCCCGATTCTTTTGTCGCGACAGCAACCACAACAACCGCAGTCACGACGGTAAATTTGCTGCAGGTCCCGCAGCGCCGCGCTTTATACCACAAAAACCCGCCAGCATCCAAACTAAAACCATTCCTAGGGCGTAGATTTAGCACCGTGGTATAGTTGCGAGCCTTGGCGGGCCCCGCCCGCTGCCTCAAGTTGAGAGTCATGACGATAGAAATCAAAGACGCCGAGGCGATCGAAAAAATGCGCGCCGTAGGTGCACTGGCTGCTGAGCAGCTGGAAATGATCGAGGAATACATCCGCCCGGGTGTGAGTACCGGCGAGCTCGACCGCATCTGCCACGATTACACGATCAATGTGCAGAAGGCCGTTCCCGCGCCGCTGAACTATCGGGGTTTTCCAAAGTCGATCTGCACCTCTGTCAACCACGTGGTCTGTCACGGCATACCCTCTGACGAAAAGGCGCTGAAAGACGGCGATATCATTAATGTCGACGTCACGCTCATCAAAGATGAATATCATGGCGACACCTCCAAGACATTCATTGTCGGCAAGGGCGCCGTCATGGCCCAGCGCCTCACCCAGGTCGCCCATGAATGTCTGTACCTCGGTATCAAGGCCGTAAAGCCAGGCGCCCACCTCGGGGACATCGGCTATGCCATCCAGCGCTACGCCGAGAAACAGCGTTTCTCTGTGGTAAGAGAGTACTGTGGCCATGGGATCGGCAAAGTTTTCCACGATGAACCCCAGGTGCTGCATTATGGCCGCAAAGGCACAGGTCCGGAGCTCAAGCCCGGCATGACCTTTACGATCGAGCCCATGATCAACGCCGGCAAGGCTGCGGTTAAGCTGCTGCCGGACCAGTGGACCGTCGTGACCAAGGATCACAAGCTCACTGCCCAGTGGGAACACACGATTTTAGTGACGGAAACCGGCTACGAGATTCTTACCCACCGCCGCGATGATACTATCGACCGCATTGGCTAGATGCTCACTGACCTGCTGAATCATCTGGAGCAAGACCTGGCAGCATCACGCCAGGTGATACCCTGCTTCAAATCTGCGATTAGTGCAGCCCGCGAGACCCTGATTTCGGCCTTCGCCGAAGGTGCGCCGGTCGAACAGCTGGTCACTGACCACGCCACTTTTATGGACGGGGTACTCAGGCTCGCCTGGAACCGCTTCGAATGGCAGGAAAATCGGCGCAGCTGGCGGAAATCCCGCGTCGCCCTGGTCGCCGTCGGCGGCTACGGCCGCAGCGAGCTGCTGCCGCATTCCGACATTGACCTGATGATCCTGCTGGAACGTGCCCACTACCGCCGTCATCAGGCGAATATTCAGAGCTTCACGACGCTGCTGTGGGACATCGGCCTCGAGGTTGGCCACAGCGTCAGGACCGTCGCTGAGTGCAAAAGCCAGGCTTCCTCCGATGTCACTGTTATGACAGCATTGCTGGAATCACGCATCCTGGTGGGGGATCAGGAACTGCTCGACAAGGTCGACCAGCAGATCGCCAAACGCAAAATCTGGTCGTCAAAGAAATTCTATGCCGCCAAAAAAGCTGAGCAGCAGGATCGTCACAGCAAGTCTGAACACACTGAATACAGCCTGGAGCCCAACGTCAAATCGTCCCCCGGCGGCCTCCGCGACATCCAGACCCTGACCTGGGTGGCAAGACGACATTTCGAGCTAAAGGGTTTTGCTGGACTGCTTGACAGCGGCATTCTCACCGAAACCGAATTCGGTGAGCTGCTGGAGGCACGCAACCACCTCTGGAAGATTCGCTTTGCTCTGCATGTCCTGACCGGTCGAGACGAGAACCGACTGCTGTTCGAGCACCAGCAGAGCCTCGCTGCCGGCTTTGGCTACAGCGACGGTGACCAGCTGGCCGTCGAACAGTTCATGCAGGCGTATTACCGGACAGCCACCCGGGTCAAGACGATCAATGATACGTTGCTGCAGCACTTCGAGGAGGTGATCGTCCAGGCCGGCACGCGCCTCAGGGTCAGGCCTGTGAACAAGCGCTTTCAGATTGCCAACAACCTTCTGGAAGTCACCTCACCCGATGTCTTCGAAGAAAGGCCGTCTGCACTGCTCGAGATGTTTGTTATCGTCGGCAGCGACGACTCGATCGAGGGCTTTCGTGCCGGGACTATCCGCCTTGCCAGGGCCCACGTACATCTCATCGACGACGCATTTCGCAATGACCCGGACAATGCCGCGCTCTTCATCGAACTATTGGGCTGCAACAACCACCTGTTCACCCAGCTCCGCAGGATGAATCGCTGGGGCATTCTCGGTGCTTACCTGCCGGAATTCGGCCGCGTCCTCGGCCAGATGCAGTTTGACCTGTTCCACATCTACACTGTGGATGCACACACGCTGCAGGTCGTGCGCAACATGCGTCGTTTCCGCTATAAGAACAATGAACAGGAATTCCCGGTGGCAGCGCACATTCATCCACGTCTGCCAAGAGTCGAGCTGCTTTACATTGCCGGTCTGTATCACGATATCGCCAAGGGTTTGGGCGGCGATCATTCTGAGCTCGGTATTGGCATCGCCCGCGCCTTCTGCGAACGCCACAACCTGCCGACCTGGGATACCAATCTGGTCTGCTGGCTGGTCCAGCACCACCTGGTCATGTCAACGACGGCCCAGCGTAAAGATATCCAGGATCCTGAGGTTATCTTTGAATTTGCTGAGCTGGTCGGCGACCAGGTGAGGCTTGATTATCTGTACGCCCTCACCGTGGCTGATATCAATGCTACCAACCCGACCCTGTGGAATGGCTGGAAGGCCTCGCTGATGCGCCAGCTCTATTCCGAGACAAAAAAAGCACTGCGCCATGGGCTCGAAAAACCTGTAGACAGGGCGGAATACATCCAGGATATACGCCAGCAGGCGTTGTTACGGCTGGAGGAAAAGGCTGTCACGACTGAGGCTGTCGAGGCACTCTGGAACCAGGTCGACGACGACTACTTTGTGCGGGAAAGCGTCAACGACATCGTCTGGCACACCGAGGGGATCCTGGCCGGTGACGTCGAGGAGAAGCCTGTCGTACTGATCCGCGACGACCGGTCGCGCCGCAGCGACGAGGGCTTCACCCAGATCTTTATCCATACTCAGGATCGCAGCGAACTCTTCATCGCAATCGTCAACGCCATTGACCACCTCGGACTTAACATTGTCGATGCCGGCATTGCCACATCCGCCGCCAATCTGACGTTTAATACTTTCACCGTACTCAGTGCCGAAGGCCAGCCCCTCGGAGAGAGGCCACAGCGTATCGAGAAAGTGAGCAACACGATCCGCGAGTTTATCGCCAAACGCCGCACCCAGCCAACGGTCAACCGCCGGGTACCTCGGGCACTGAAACACTTCTCGACCAAATCACAGGTGAACATCACACAGCACCCGCGCCTGGCACAGACAGCGGTAGAGATCACAGCACCAGATCGGCCGGGACTGCTGACCACCATTGCTGCGGTCTTTGCTGAGCGCGGTATCAGCCTGGTCTCAGCCCGAATCACCACGCTGGGCGACCTGGTTGAGGATATCTTTTACATCACGGATGCTGATGACCGGCCAATCAACGATCCCGCGACCATCGCCAATCTGCGCGAACAGACCATGTCTGCCCTCGAAGAACGCATCGAGCAGCTGGCCTCATGAACAGCAACCTGGACAGACTGCATCCTTATCCCTTCGAAAAACTGAATGCTCTTCTGGCCGATGTCGAGTCGACCAGTAATCTTGAACCCATAGCCTGGTCGGTCGGTGAACCGAAACACGTTGCGCCCCCGGCACTCATTGCCGCGCTGGCAGACCCCGAGCTGATCCGCCGCGGATTCGGCACCTACCCACCCACCAAGGGTCTGCCGGAACTGCGAGCTGCCATCTGCCGCTTCCTGCAGCGCAGGTTCCAGCTGAGCGCAGATCTCGACCCCGACACCCAGGTGCTACCCGTAACAGGCACCCGGGAAGCGCTGTTTTCTTTTGCCCAGGCCGTGCTGGATGCCGGGCAGGACAGCCTGACGTTGATGCCGAATCCGTTCTACCAGATCTATGAAGGGGCGGCACTGCTCGCCGGTAGTGAGCCTTTTTACCTAGACTGCAACAATGCCAACCTGATGCCGGATTTCAGCAGTGTCAGCGCAGATACCTGGCGGCGCTGCCGCCTTGTTTACCTGTGTTCACCGGGTAACCCTACCGGCGGCCTGCACACGCGCGAAGAACTAAAACAGCTGATCACATTGTCTGATGAGTTCGATTTCATTATCGCGTCCGATGAGTGCTATTCCGAAATCTACTTCGATGAATCAGCGCCGCCCGTCGGCCTGCTGCAGGTAGCCAGCGAGATGGGCCGGACCGATTATCGTAACTGCATCAGCTTCAATTCCTTATCTAAGCGTTCCAATATTCCAGGCGTACGTTCGGGGTATGCCGCCGGTGACGCCAGCGTGCTGCAGAAGTACCTGCTGTATCGCACCTATCAGGGTGCTGCTATGCCCGTGCATCACCAGCTGCTCAGTGCCATGGCCTGGGAAGACGAAACCCACGTCATCGAAAACCGCGCGATTTACCGCAGCAAATTCAAAACGGTTACCGGCATCCTGAACCAGGTCTGGGACACCGTGATACCGGCAGCCGGCTTTTACCTCTGGCCGCAAACACCGGTAGACGATGCGGCGTTTGCTGTTCGGCTGATCCAGCATGCCAATGTCAAAGTACTGCCGGGCAGCTTCCTTTCAAGGGATGGAGGTTCCGGCAATCCGGGGCAGAACCGGGTCCGGATGGCTCTGGTCGCAACAGAAGCAGAATGCATTGAGGCAGCAGAGCGGATCGTTGCCAGCTGGGACAGGCTGAGCGCGCCTCTCTGACACGAGCTTTTGCAGTCGATCCTGAGGAGTCGACTCCGCCCCTGCCCTTTCGAATCTCTGTATAATGTGCGCCCTTAACTCATCTCTTGGATCATCCCATGTACGCGCTCGCCCTTGGAATTGGCACGAAAAACAGGAAGAACGAATGGCTTGAGGTTTATTTCCCAAGGCCAGTGTTCAAACCGGCGCAGGCGCTGGTCGATGAGTTTGCTGCCAGCACCGGTTACAGCGGCGGCAATGTTGACATCGAACTCTCAGCGGCGGACATCAGCACACTTGCCGACAGCGTCAGCGATGCCGGGCAGAAATCACTGCTGGCGCAGCTGGGCAGTTCAACAAAACCTGTCGTGCTAACGCTGCTCGCGAGCGACGATCCCCTCAAGACAACACCAGAGACTTACCTGAAACTCCATTTGCTGTCCCACCGGTTTGTGCTGCCAAACGAGCAGAACCTCGAGGGTATCTACCCTCTGCTGCCGAATGTTGCCTGGACCGAGCAAGGTGCCATCGACCTGGAGGAACTCGAGGAACATCAACTGCAGGCCCGGCTTGAAGGTCGTGTGCTGGAGGTCGCTGCGATCGATAAGTTCCCGAAAATGACCAACTACGTTGTCCCCTCCGGTGCACGCATTGCTCACTCTGGCCGGGTTCGACTTGGCGCCTACGTTGGCGAGGGCACGACTGTCATGCATGAGGGTTTCATGAATTTCAACGCTGCGGCACTGGGCCCCAATATGGTCGAGGGCCGGATTTCCCAGGGCGTCACCGTTGGGGCGGGTACCGATCTCGGTGGCAGCGCCAGCACCGCCGGGACCCTCTCCGGTGGCGGCAACATTGTTATCAGCATCGGCAAGGACTGCCTGATCAGCGCCAATGCGGGTACGGGTATTCCGTTGGGCGACCGCTGCACAATTGAGGCCGGTCTTTACATTACCCCCGGAACAGTTGTCCAGGTGATGGATGAGGACCGCAACTTCCTGCGCCTCGTTAAAGCACGAGAACTCGCCGGCCAGTCCGACATGCTGTTTATCCGCAATTCGCAGAGCGGTGTCGTCGAATGTCGCACCAACAAGCAGGCTATCGCTTTGAACGATGCGCTGCACAGTAACAACTGATATCGAGTGATGGTCGACCTTTCTGAAACCGGCACGCTGGCCCAGGCACTCATCCGCGAGGAATCAGTATCTCCCGCAGACGGCAACTGCCAGCAGATCATGTCGCGCTTCCTTGAAGAACTCGGTTTCAAGGTTGAGGCCATGCCGTTCGGCCCCGTCAGCAACTTCTGGGCGACCCGAGCCGGCGCATCGACCGGGCCCCTGTTTGTGTTCGCCGGCCATACCGATGTGGTACCGACGGGACCACTGGAAGCATGGGACCACCCGCCTTATGCCGGCGAGGTCACCGGCGACATGCTGCACGGCCGCGGTGCCGCCGACATGAAGGGGTCTCTGGCGGCCATGCTGACGGCGACCCGGCGCTTCCTCGAGACTCATCCCGACTATAGCGGCAGTATCGGCTATCTCATCACTTCTGATGAGGAAGACGTGGCAGAAGACGGTACGGTCAAAGTAATGGATGCACTCGAGGCCCGCGGCATCAAACTCGACTACTGCGTCATTGGCGAACCTTCCAGCTCAACCCAACTCGGGGATGTGATTCGGGTGGGTCGGCGCGGGTCGCTAAACGGCAGCCTGACAATCAGGGGCATCCAGGGTCATGTCGCCTACCCCAATGATGCCCGCAACCCGATTCACGAGTTTGGCCCGGTACTGGCGGAACTCGCTGCAACAACCTGGGATGAGGGCAATGAATTCTTTCCGCCTACCAGTTTCCAGATCTCCAATATTCAGGCCGGCACCGGCGCCAAAAACGTCATCCCGGGCGAGCTTCACGTCGAATTTAATTTTCGCTTCTCGACAGAATCGAGTCAGGCGTCACTACAGGAGCGAACCGAAGCAATACTCAAAAAGCACGCCACCGACTACGTGGTGGACTGGAAGCTGTCCGGGCCACCCTTCCTCACCGCAGGCGGCAAGCTGATTCCCGCTGTACAGACCGTCATCACAAATGTGTGTGGCATCGACACTGAGCTTTCGACCTCCGGCGGCACCTCCGATGGGCGCTTTATCGCACCGCGGGGCGTCGAGGTCGTCGAGTTGGGTCCGCGCAACGCGACCATCCATAAGATCAATGAATGCGTCTCACTCAAAGACCTCGATAAGCTGTCCATGGTATATGAAGCCCTGCTGACGAACCTGCTCAGCCATGACTGAACCCCAGCCAGATATTGAAATCTATCTGAAACGACCTGCCATTGAAGACATCCTCGGCTGGCTCGAGAGGTATTTCGAGATCACCGGTCACCAGACCTCAGGTGACAAGCACGAGCTGGGTCTCAGTTACAAGGGTGCAGAGCTGACCTGCTTGATTTTCGAAAAGGTCGCCAAGGGCGGGTATGCATCGATCTGGTTCAAATCAAACCAGACGCCCTGGTCGACGGACGAGGTCTGCGCCAGCGATGCGTTTGCCTGTCTCGGGCTTGAAACCCGCTGCAGCAGCGGTGGTTGGGAACCCGGGGAAGAGGGCAACGGCACAGGCGACGACACAGGTGGCTGGTACCGGTTCACCGCAGCTGGGAAAACCCGGGTCAACTGGCTGACATGAGCAGGCTGGGCTATCTCGGTATCGGCGTTCTTGTCTTCGCCGGTTTTCTGCTCTTCACCGCCCCGGCCGGCATCCTGTATCGACTGGTGGAGCAGGATGCTGGCAAGTTTCTGCCTGACGCCATACTGACAGATATCGAAGGCTCGGTCTGGGATGGCCGAGGCGATCTCTACTATCGACAGTTCCCTGTTGTCAGGGTCAGCTGGAACCTTGCGGCCCTGCCGCTGATCATCGGGGCTGCCGATATTAACGCCGAGTTCCAGGCTGCTGGCCTGGACCTCCGCCTGACGGCTGATGCCGACAGTTCAGGAGGCAGCATCAGCGATGTCAGTGGAAACATCGGCAGTGAGTTTTTGAACCCGATTACGGTACCTTACGGCCTCGAGCTATCTGGCGACGTTCAGGTTTCACATGCGAGCCTTGAGTTTAACCCGCGCTGGCTGACAGCCGCGAACGCTGAACTGAACTGGGATGGCGGCATCGTGCATATTGAGACGCCAGAGAAAATCCATACGACCCGGCTGCCCCCGGTAAAGGGCACGGTCTCCATGGCAGGTCCGAATCTCGTTATTGATGTGGTCGGAAACGACGAAAACCTGATGACGATCACGC
>JAYQAI010000008.1:0-18942 GCA_038136715.1 Gammaproteobacteria bacterium
TGGTTGTCGGCACGATCCATCTGGTAGAGATGCGGCTGCAGGTTCTGGCGCTGCGTATCGTTGGGTTTCTGACCGTGGCGCCACTTACCTGTGAGCCAGCCTTGCGATAACGGACTCCAGACGACCACACCCATGTCATAGCGCTGGCAGGTCGGCAGAATGTCCGCCTCGATTCTGCGCGCAAACAAAGAGTACGGCGGCTGTTCCGTCCAGAAGCGTTCCCGGCCCCGACGTTCTGAGCACCAGTGAGCCTCGACAATCTGCTCTGCCGGAAAAGTCGACGTACCAATCAGGCGAACCTTGCCCTGGTGAATGAGATCGGAGAGCGCACCCAGGGTTTCATCAATGTGGGTCGTCACATCCGGCCGATGCACCTGGTAAAGATCAATGTAGTCGGTATCCAGCCGGCGCAGGCTGTTTTCGACTTCCTGCATGATCCAGCGCCGCGATCCGCCGGCATGGTTTGCCTCGCCATCCATGGGCAGGGCGAACTTCGTGGCCAGCACGACTTCATCCCGTTTGCCCTTCAGCGCCTTGCCGAGAATCGTTTCAGATTCGCCATGGGAGTAAACATCTGATGTGTCGAAATAATTGATGCCGGCATCCAGCGCTCGATCCACCATGCGTCGGCATTCGGCCTCGTCACTGTTGCCGAAATAACCGAACATGCCGGCGCCAAAGCAAAACTTGCTGACCGAGACGCCTGTGCCTCCGAGTATTCTTCTTTCCATGTTTCCTCCCGCTGCGGACGATCGTTCAATTACAAAGGAATCGGTTCACCCCTGAAAGGTAACAAACCCGGCAGCAAAATGTGGAAAATTCATCGGCATTCCCTGTGCTATATTGCCGGCTCGATCCGATGAGACTTCACCATGGCAGACATGTCGATTGCGCATTTCGGCACAACACTGATTGAGTCAGCACCACCGGAAGGGACTGACCAGGCGACGATTCCCATGACCGGGGATCTGGCAAGAACCCATGAATTCCTGACCGTGCTCGGCGCGGAAATCTATATCCACAACATGTATCCCGGTGTCGGCCGGCAGTTCATCTATCGCCGCGGTGACATCGAGGACCAGGACTATTTTGAGAAGGATACCTTCACATCCTACACAGCAGTGCCGGTGCCATCGGCTGACTTGCCTCGTGTCGGTGAAACCATATTCCGGCTGCCACATCCTGAAGCGAGAAGGGTTGCCAGTGAGCTGGAGGCAGCCGCGCTGATCGACTGCCACTCATCGCTCAGTGATTTTACCAGCGGGCAGACTGACCGCCTGTTCTTCACCGGCCCTGACGGGCAGCAGTATGAACTCTGTGAATCACAGGCTGACCAGGCCGACAATCACCGTGTCTACATCTGGACTGATCCCTCAGACCTCGAAAACCACATCGCCGGCTACCTAGAGCACTTCGATGTGACAGCATCAGGTACCGAGGATTTTTACGGTCAGGGTACCGCGCACCTGCTGCGGCGGGAGACACCCGGCATCACCATTGCCCTGGTGACACCCAATGATGGTGAGCTCGCCCCGAAGCACTCATTCGATATCTTCCAGGATGCCGGCTACTCGCATTTCCGCCTGGCCGCGCCGGCAAAACAGCCGGTACTCGATGCTGCCATAGAGGCATTCCCGGACGGCGGCGGGCCGGTTTCCTATGTCCATTTCCAGAACTCCTACCTTGAGCTGGTTGAGATAGGCGCTGAGGTTTGAAAGAGCTGTACTTCGTCCGCCACGGACAGACAGAGTGGAATGCCATCCGCCGCATGCAGGGCCAGTGGAATTCTGACCTGAACGATCTCGGCCGTGAACAGGCTGATCGCAATGGCCAGTTCCTGGCCGGCCTGGATATTGAATACCTTGTGGCCTCGCCCCTGGACCGCACCCGCCAGACGGCTGAAATCATCAATCGACATCTCCAGCTCGATATCGAGTACGACGACCGCATTATGGAATGGGATTGCGGCGACTGGAGTGGCGAGATGTGGGATGACGTCGCCGACAAGTGGCCAGAGGAATTCGCCGCCTGGCAGGCGGACCAGTTTAACTACCGAGGCCCCAACTGCGAGAACTACCCGGACATGATCGCGCGGACGAGGCCATTTCTTGAAGAACTTGAACGCCACGAGGCCCGTCGAATCGCCATCGTCTCTCACGGCATGATCGGCCGGGTCATGGTCGGCACGCTGCTCGGCATGTCACCGGAGGAGATGTTCAGTTTCGGTCAGAAAAACGACACCGTGTTCCACCTTACCCTGCATGAGGGACGCTACGCCACGCAGCATTTTGTGGGCGGCGACGGCCCTCACCCCGGTCTGCCGCCCAGGCAGTACTGATCACCTGTGTCAGCCTCTGAACGATACTAGGTGATGGCAGGCCTTATCGTCGGCTCGCTGTATCCGGTTTTGTTGATATGACAGATGACTCAGCGGAAACAAGCTTTGCCGGTATCAATCCCCTGACACTGTTACCGACATAGATTGCTGCCGCACGCGAGAGGTCAGTTTTCATCAGTATTCGTTCGCGAGCCTTGCCCGTTCGGAGCATCGATTCGCGGAAAGTGCCAGCCAGCAGCCCCGAACTCACCGGCGGAGTCAGCAGCTCACCGTCTATTTCAAGAAAGAGGTTGAAGATGCTGGTTTCAGTCAGCTCACCACGCTCATTCCAGAGGATCACATCATCACAATCAGAGGCACCGGCAAGCGCCGCTGCATAAACCTGGCGGTGAGTGGTTTTGTGGTAAAGAAAGACGTCGCCCGCATCCACTGGTACTGCAGCGACACTCAGCCTCAGCTCAGGCGGCAACGGCTTCAGCGCGAAGTGCTGCAGCTCGAGATGCCCGTTGCTGGACAACAATAGCCGCAGACGCCGTGGTTCCTCTGACTGAAAGCTCCCGAGCAAATCACGTGCTGCCGCCACGTCCACCGGGTAATCGAAGTATTCGGCAGACGCCGCAAGCCGGGCGAGGTGCTCCTCAAGCAGAACAATGCCTTCATCCAGCTCGAACTTCAGCGTTTCGAGCAGCTCAAAAGAGGGCTGCTGGCGCTGCAGGACTTCACCCTTGATTAGACTTTCCAGCCACTCGGCTTCTTCATCAGAATCCCAGACAATGCCGCCGCCCACCCCATAGCTTGCCTCTCCTAGAGAGCGATTCAGCACCAGCGTCCTTATCGCAACACTGAAAACGCAATCACCGCCAGGTTCCAGTGTGCCCACCGCCCCGGTGTAAACACCCCTGGGCCGTTGTTCGAGCTCATGGATGATCTGCATCGTTCGCGTCTTCGGGGCACCGGTAACCGACGCGCAGGGAAAGAGTGCCGCAAAGATCTCTGGCAAAGTGGCTTTCGTCACGGCACTCACGTTCGACACCATCTGCCACACCGTCGGCAGTTTCCGAGCATGGAACAGGCGGTCGGTCTGCACTGTACCCGTGTCGGCCAAAAGCCCGAGGTCATTACGCACCATGTCGACGATCATCAGGTTCTCGGCCCGGTCTTTCTCGGACTGTTCAAGATCTGCCTGCACAGCAAGATCCGCGGCGAGGGTAAGTCCACGCTTGCGAGTTCCTTTCATTGGCTCCATCGCCAGCCGCTTGTCGTCGCGCTCGAAAAAAAGTTCCGGGGAAACACAACAGATCGACATGTCATCAATATCGATCAATGTTGCATAGGGTGTCGCCTGGGCCCGTGCCAGCCGTGCGAAGATCGCCTCGGGTTCGCCCTCATAGCTGCCGACGAGGGGATGTGTGAAATTCACCTGGTAGGTATCGCCTGCCTGCAGGTAGGTGCGAATGGACTGCAGCGCGCGGCCGTAATCAGTACGTGAGATGATCGGTTGCAATGCCAGCTGCACAGCGTCATTTTCGACGAGCGAATAGTCCTCAAAGTTCTGAAAAATGCCGAACGCCGCCAGCGGCAGATCACGGCCTGCCTTGCTGACTTCTCGATTTCTCGCGTCCGCATCATAAGCAACAAATCCGACCGCAAATTGACCCTGGCGCGAGGCGGCCTCGGCCTCTGCCAGCAGCGCCGGAATTTCGTCGACTGTGCGAGCCACCAGTAGCCGCAGACAGTCACTGAATAACCGCCAGTTACCCCTGTCACTGTCATAGTTGATAGCACGAAATTTCACGTCTTTAACTGCAATGGTTCAAAAGCCGCCGAGGCAGCATCATACCTGCTTAAGTCCCCCAGTGTGGTCTCAAGTCACCATTAGGCGTCAAATCCGAAGCGACGGCCTCTTCCTGCAGAGAGGCCAGCCTTTGTATCGTCCTTACAGGATGACTGCTCGATGTAGAATAGGGTTGTGAACAACCCCGCAAAGATCAGTGAAGTCACCCCGGCATGGCTATCGAAATGCCTGGATATGCAAATCGAGGCGTTTGACCCTCAGCCACTGCCGTCTGGCTACATGAGCGATGTTTATCGCGTGCGCGTCACCGTTCAGGCAGGAGATGACTTCACTTTTATCCTCAAACTGGCCGCGAGCGCCGCAGACCGCCGCAGTGATGCGCAGGCCTTCTCTTCCTACGAGAAAGAGGTGCATTTCTACAATCAGCTGAAACCGTTAGTCGAGCGGGCTGGCGTAAAGACGCCCAAATGCTATTTCAGCCGCCTGGATGCCGCCGGCAACCCGGCCATCGGCCTTGAGGATCTTTCCAGTCTTGGCGTGGTTCCAGAGACCCTTGGGTGCTCGCTGGCGCAGGCCAGGGCGACGCTCGCAGCGCTGGCCGGGTTGAATTCTGGTGGCTTTCTGAATGCAAAGACAGCAACCACCATCGAGATACCTGATTTCCAATCCGGCTTTGATCCGGCAACGCGCTACCTGGCGGCGACTCAACTCTACCCTTTCAAAGCCGAGGGACTGGGCAAAGATCTGCTGCAGCATTATATGGCTGCATCAGTAACATTCCTGCCGGCCTTTCTGCAGCAGACCCAGGTCGTTTCCCACATGGATTGCAGGCTTGCAAACCTGAGGTTCAAAGATGACGAACCGGTGCTATTCGACTGGGGAGAGTTCAGCTATGCCCCTATCGGCTTCGATGTCGCGAGCTTCATGGTCACCAGTCTGACCGCTCAGCATTGCGCCGACTGGGAAGCGAACCTGCTCGAAGCATACCTGGCGGCGGTACACATGGCTGGCATGCGCGAGATAACCCTCGAGACCCTGCAGAGAGGCTACCGGCTCAGCCTGCTGCCGCTGGTCTATTTGCCACTCCTGATCAGGGATCGCGGTGATGCTGATTTCGCCGGCCTGCTCTTCAGTCGACTGACTGCCGCAATGAAGCGCCATGAGCAGGCGCTGAGCGATGACATCAACCAGTTCGTTGGCTGATCGCTTCTCTCGGTGTCCGTTACTGGAAGATGGCGCAGAAAGGAGCTTAGCGGCCGATTTCTTCCAGGTACATATCTTTCAGGATGCTGCGCCAAAGGGCGTACTGCTGCTGCAGGGATCCCGAAAGTTCTACCACACGACCGGCAACCTCGGTGACGACCGGGGCGGTTTCACGGTCGAATGAATCGGTCAGTTCACGAAGTGCATCCTGATTCATTTTCGCGTCTTTAAAGGTTTTGTAGACGCGCTCCACGGCATACCAGGATCCTTTGGTCGCACCACGGGTTGCATCAATTCGTTCGAGGCGTTCATTACCGCGCAGGAGTTCATGATTGTAGTAACGCCACCAGGCATAGGTCGGCCCTACCTGCCGATGCAGGCTCTGGTAGTGCTCATCAACAGCATCCGTGAACAGGTACTCCGCCTCCCGAACTCGCTGCACCGCCTGGAACAGCGGGTCGTCCCGCGCCGGCAAACCGGCCAGCACGAGGCCACCTGCTTCCTGTCTCAGGTATCCGCTAAACACATGACTCGCCAGACCCGCGGCATATCGCATGGTGGTCATCGACGCGATCTCGTTCAGTTCTGTTTCGGACTTAGTGGCCAGCGCCAGGCTCAAATCATTCGCGACGCGGTTGTAAAGATCCTGAAACGGGTCCATGGCCAGGTCAGGCTCCTCCATGTAGTCAAGATCGCTGGCAGCATCTGTGTAAGTCGCCTCCAGCCAGCGGCGGCCGGCAGCATCGGTGACTTTGATCGAGAGTTTCAGCTCCGTGCCGCTTGAAGCAAGGATCGCGCCTTCGAGCTGGAGTTCTGCCGCCGGATCAAACCCTGGCATCAGTCGCACAGCACCCCAGTAACCTGAGCGCTGCAGTGTCTGGCGCAATTTGAAGGGGATAAGCCGAGCTTCAACGGATCGAAGTTGCGAATCCACGAGGTAGATAGAATCATCGAGAGCCAGCGGGCTGGCGAATTCATGCAGACTGATGTTCATAAGCGGTGCTGCGACCGTCGGCGCAATACGTAACTCAGTATCGGCCAGCGCCTCGGATACAGCAGGCGGGGGCCGCGGGCTTGAACTGCATCCCACCAGGACGAACAGGCACATCAGTCGCAGATACCTCATTCTGGTTCGGCCCCACTGCTGCCCAGTGTGCAAGTCGTCTGCCGGGCGATTGTATATTCACACTGGAACAACCCTTCACCGGGCTCGTAAGGCATGTAGACACGATTCAATGTAAAGGGATAACGCACACCGCGCAGCATCAGTGTGGTGGCAACATTGATGCGACTCCGGTCCCTGGCAATACTGAGCCGATGCAGCACATTGAGGCCATCGGGCAGCGCGATCTGGAAGACCAGCTGATCTTCTTCCCAGTAGCAAGCTTCCGCACCCAGTACACTGCGCTGGGCCTGCATGAAACGCAGATCACAGACCAGCGCGAAATCGTCATTTCTGTTTATGACGATGCGGTTATCGTTCTGCTCGATGTCCAGCACAGTCGCCTGGGCGATGCGCTCCGCAAGCCTGCCAAGACCCACAATGGACGAGAGGTTAAAGGCAGATGGATCGACATAGCTGCCGCGGCGCTGCATTTCACGCTCAAGCTTGGACTTCGCCTCCTGGTAGACCCGCCGAATCTTCTCGCTGGCATGATCGCTGAGCTGATAGTCCAGCTCCCAGTGACCTGAGAAGTCGATCTGAAAATCGTTGAAGCCGCTCTCCTCGCTCGTTCCGCTGACCGGCAAGAGCAACATGAGGGCAACCAGGAATGTCAGGTGTCTTTTCAGCAACAGGCAGGACATGAGACGAGAAGCAGGTATTATCAGGGAAATCAGCATGCTGGAGAAGCACTCATGAGTCTCGACAACCAGGTAGCCATCGTCACCGCAGCCGGCCGTGGTCTCGGTAAGGGTATTGCCATCAGCCTTGCGGCACACGGCGCGACGGTCATTGTTAACTCCTACGGTGAGGAAACGACCCAGGGTACCGTCAACGACATTACTGCGGCGGGCGGTAAAGCCGTCGGCATGCCAGGCGACATCACATCGCCCACCCGCATGCTGGAGGTCGTGAATGAAACCCTCAGCGTGTTCGGCAAGATCGATATCCTCGTCAACAATGTCGGGGCAGGCCCCAAGACCGCTGACGCACCGCCGGAGCATCCCCTCGGTGCCGTTGAGGGAATCTGGACTGCGCTATATCGCCAGAACCTGCTGCCGTCCGTACTCATGACGGAGGCTGTCACGCCGCACATGATCGAGCAGCGCTCCGGGAAAATCATCAACATTTCATCGATTGCCGGTAAATCAACCTTCTCTGCGAAGATGCTGCAGAACTTTACCCATCCCAGCTATGGTGCCATGAAGGCGGCGCTGATCCACTATACGCAGTGCCTGGCTGAGACGCTGGGGCCCTACAGCATCAATGCGAATGCTGTCTGTCCCGGCATCATCTATACCGATGCGTGGAAGTCCAATGCCGAGCGGGCGGTGAAATCCATTCCCGCCTACCAGAACATGGAACCCCGCGAGTGGTTCGAGGGCATCTTCCGCGATGACTACCCGGATGTTTTTTATCACACGCCGCTGCAGCGCGAGCAGACAGTCGAGGATATCGCCAATGCCGTCAGGTTCCTGGCTTCCGACGATGCCATCAATATTACAGGTCAAACCCTGATCGTCGATGGCGGTATGATCAAGTTGTAGTCAGTAAAGTCTGCCGGTGATCTTGGCCAGTAGGCGGGATTAACCCCCAAACCCCTGGAAGAGGGAGTTGTCGCGGTCGAGGGCGGCGACACGTTCTTTCAGGACATTCTTCCAGTCCGGGTGAGTCAGGATCCAGAATTCGTCATGGCGAATGGCATTAACCACCATCTCTGCAACTTCCGCCGGATCCTTCCCCATATTCTCAAGCAGAGCGCCGGCATTCTTCTCGAAGTTCGCTTCCGTCTCACTGCCCTGGTGATCTTTCGCCGACTCGGCAGAACGGTTCCGCTTGCTGTGGACAATCTGGGTGTTAATTGCACCGGGGCAGAGCACCGAAGCTGAGACAGACGAATCCGTATTCTCGAGTTCCTTTCGCAGTGTCTCGGTCAGACCCACCACGCCGAATTTGGCCACATTGTAAGGGGCAATGCCTGAACTCGCCTGCAACCCGGCGGTGGAAGCCGTATTCACGATATGCCCTTCACCAGCCTGCTTAATCAGCGGCAGGAAAACCTTGATGCCATAAATCACACTCCACAGGTCCACGCCAAGCACCCACTCCCAGTCGGCAATGGTCAGTTCTTCAACCGGGCCAGATACAACCACGCCAGCATTGTTGTGAACCACATGAACAGCACCAAAGCGATCAACCGCTGCGCGAGCCAGCGCCTCAACAGCCACCAGTTTGGATACATCTGTTGGCACACCAATCACTTCATGACCGGCTGCCGTGAGTTCCGAGACGACCGCGTCCAGTGCAGGCTCTTCGATGTCTGCCAGCACGACTTTCATACCTTCCTGCGCAAATCGGGTGGCTGTCGCCCTGCCGATACCGCTTGCCGCACCTGTAACCACCGCAACTTTGCCCGCAAATTCCTGCATATCTGTGTCTCTTCGTTATTCAGCTGATGCACTGAGTTTCACCCGCCGGGGTTACTGAGTAAAGCACCATCATGCTATGGTCGCGGCAACATCCCCTGGAGAACTCATCATGCCTGCATGGAACTATCAGAAAGGTCTGCAGGAGACCGACAACGGCATCTACAGCTATCTGCAGCCCGACGGTAGCTGGGGCTGGTCGAATTCCGGACTGGTGGTGGACGGCGATCAGTCACTGCTGGTGGACACACTGTTCGACGCTCCGATGACGCGCGAGATGCTGGGTATTATGCAGGACGCCACCGGCATTGCCGCCGATGCCATCAACACCGTCGTTAACACTCACGCCAATGGCGATCACACCCACGGCAACGGCCTCTGCACTCATGCCGAGGTCATCGCCTCGGAAGCCAGCGCTCGCGAGATGGAAGCCATTACGCCGGAACTGCTGCAATCTTTGAAGGAGGCAGCGCCTGACCTGGGCGATACAGGCAAGTACTATCTTGATATCTTCGGCCCTTTCCGCTTCGACGATGTCGCCGAAAAGCTGCCAACCCGGACCTTCAGCGGCAGTCTGAGCATGAACGTTGGCGACAAACAGGTAGAACTCGTTGAGGTTGGACCGGCGCACACTAATGGGGATGTCCTGGTCTTTGTTGAAAACAACAGCACGGTATTTACCGGCGATATCCTGTTCATCGACGGCACACCGATCATGTGGGCGGGCCCGGTGTCGAACTGGATTGCCGCCTGCGATCTGATTATTGCGCGTGACCCCGACGTCATCGTCCCTGGTCACGGGCCCATTACTGATAAGGCCGGGGTCGAGCGCGTCAAGGCCTACCTTGCTTACATCGACGAGGAAGCACGCAAGCGCTTTGATGCCGGTATGGACGCAAAGGAAGCGGCATTTGATATTTCCCTCAGCGATTTCGATGCCTGGACGGACGCCGAGCGCATCGCCGTCAACGTCAACACGCTTTACCGCGAATATACCGGGGATACGAGTCCACCGAACACGCTTGAGCTGTTTACGCTGATGGCCGAAATCAAGAAGAGCCAGCGCTCATGACTCACCTGCCCATCCTTAATGTAGACGCAAGTGAGATACCTGAAAACCTGCTGGTCGTGGGTGACCCCAATCGGCTGCAGCGAGTCTCGGCGCTGTTAAGCGATGTCGAAGCGGTCAGTCAAAACCGCGAGTATCACGCGATCCGTGGCACCTACCAGGGCAAGCCAGTGGGTGCCGTTTCTCATGGCGTTGGATCTGCCGGAGCCGGGGCCTGTTTCGAAGAACTGTGTCGCAGCGGTGCCAGTCGCATTGTCCGGTCTGGATCTGCGGGCGGCATGCAGCCTGGCGTCGGCGCGGGCGATGTCATTATCGCCCACGCTGCAGTCCGGGAGGACGGCCTGTCACCGAAACTGGTGCCGCCAACCTACCCCGCAATTGCCGCGCCTGATCTTGTGCTGGCGATGCGGACAGCAGCCAGCGCGGCGGGGGTGAACGTCCGCGAAGGCACTATTCTGACGTCGGACCTGTTCTACCCACATGATGTCCTCGGCAGTGACCTGCCACTCTGGCAGAAGGCAGGCGTCATCGCCGTTGAAATGGAGGCAGCAACCCTGTTTGTTGTCTGCGCGCTGCACGGTGTCGAGGCGGGCGCTGTCCTGGCCGTCGACGGCAACCCACTGGAACAGGATGAGGGCAATATGGACACCTATGATCCACACCGTGACATCGTCAGCCAGGCAGTCGAGCAGTCGATTCGGGTGGGGCTCGAGGCCCTGATTTCCTGATCAGTCGCCGGACCTGACCAGACCCAGCTGACGCGCCTCAGCAACCAGCTGGTCCTGGCTGTCCCAGAGGCAGCCGCTCTCAATCATCCTGCCGTCGGTCAGGTCATCGGTCACAAAGCGGGCCTTGATCCAGCCTGGTGCCGGTCGGCGCCGCACGTGCACCGTCAGCTCGATGGTGGGGACCCAGCCAATGACGCCGAGTCTGCCAAACGGCGACGGTGGAAAACTGTCACAGAAAAGCAGCAGGGCCCGCGGGTCCGGCGCCCGGTCATCATGAAAACGGATCCAGCCGCTGACTTCAGCCTTACCGCCACCCGGCACAGCGGTTTCTGGGCTGAGCATGACATCAATCTTTTCCGCGAACGCGAGCTCAATGCCCTGCAGCTTACCATCGCGGGCAAAGCAGGCTTCCGGTGATGGGATTGCTGGTGCAGGGATTGTGATATCACTGTTGATACCCGCCGGCACCGAAAGATCGCCATACGCTGCCATGACTTCGAGTCGTTGTTTACCCGCCTGAAACAGGCGGGCCCGGACTGTCGATAAGGTCCGGCCGGTTCTGATCAGTTCGACGTCTACATCGCAGGCAACACCAGCAGTGCCCGGTCGAAGGTAATGTGTTGTCACCGACAGCGGATCGGGATGCGGCAAAACCTCGGCCAGAGCACTGGTGACCACTGACAACAGGTAACCTCCATTGGGGTTGTCACCTATGTTCCAGCCGGGATCGATAAAGCCCTGATAGCGACCCTCGCCGACCTGCTCGACCCGGGTGTCTGCGTCAAAGTAACTTGATTCAGTCATCACTTGCCTGCCTGGCGATTTTTCGCAGAAAGACACGGACTTCCTTTTCAGTCTGTTTATCACCGCTGCCCAGCGCTTTCTCGAGACCACGTTCCAGCACGTCCGCCGCTTCGTCGAGGCGGTTGGACTGGAACAGCGCCTTGCCAAGCAGCTTATAGGCCGCCGTATAGTTTTCGTTCTGAGTGATGCAGGCCTGCAGATGGACAATGGCCGTGGCGAGCTCACCCTCGTTAAAGTAGGCGCTACCAAGGCCAAACCGCAGCATGGCATCGTCCCTGCCCGCAGCCAGCATCTTTTCAAGCCTTTCGGTCATTCCCATATCAGGCTTCCAGGTTGATGTAAGCGTCAGGCAGGAACCTCGGGGTACAAAGACAATAAAATCGGAGATCAACATCACTGGTCGCCGTCACCCGCTGCGGGGTGCCCGCGGGGATCACCACCTGGTCACCTGCACCGATCTTCATTGTCTCTTTGTCCACCTCGAGCTCGCCGGTGCCGGCGATCACGATGTAAGTCTCGGTGACACCCTCAAGCGAATGCAGCTGAGTGGTCACACCTGCTTCAACCCGGGCAATGGCAAGCGAGGACTCTGGCAGGGATTCCGTATTGCAGAGCTCCGTGATGTAACAGCGCTCATCCGTCCAGAATTCGCCGCGCACGTCGGCTTTTATGATTGCTATTTCACTCATATGCAGACCCTACCAATGATAATATTCGGATTCAAAGCCAAGAGTATCCAGCAGTGGGTAATACATATGCAGCTACAGCTTGAAGGTAAACGCGCGCTCGTCACCGGTGCATCAAGTGGTCTTGGGCCCGTCATCGCCCGGGCCCTCGACAATGCCGGTGTCAGCATTGTCATCCACTGCAACAGTAACGTCGAGGCCGCCTATGCGCTGGCCGAAGAGCTTACCCATCCGGCTCTCGTCGCTGGCGCCGACCTGTCAGACCCAGCGGAAGTCCGCGCCCTGTTCAACGCTGCTGTTGCAGCCGGGCCAATCGATATCCTCGTTAACTGCGCCGCGGCGGAGTCACAGGACGTCTCCGATCTGAATGATCTGCCGCTTGAACGCTGGCAGCACACGCAGCAGGTGAATGTCGAAGCACCGCTGCTGCTGACCCAGTTGTTCGCCGGGCAGGGACAGGCTGGCGCGATCGTGAACATATCCTCTATCGAGGGCAGCAGAACCGCCCCCATGCATGGCCACTATGCTACCTCGAAGGCCGCACTGGAGATGTTGACCCGTTCAGCCGCGCTTGAACTTGGCCCGGCTGGTATCCGGGTTAATGCGGTCGCGCCAGGCCTTATCTGGCGTCCTGGTATAGAGGAAGGCTGGCCCGAGGGCGTCGCAGCCTGGAACACTGCAGCACCCCTCGGAAAACTCGTTGGGCCGAATGACATTGCCACCGCGGTGTTGTTTCTGGCATCGGATGCAGCTGCCTCAATCACCGGCACCACCATGACCGTCGACTGCGGTCTGTCTATCCGGCCCGGCTGGTAATGTTCAACTCTGCTGTTGTTATCGGCGCTGGGGTCATGGGCGCCGGCATTGCCCGCCACCTGGCGGCACATCTTGATCAGGTCGTTCTGCTCGATATCAGTCGATCGCAGCTCGATCGGGCACGCAGCGAGAGTGGCGATGCAACCATCAATTACAGTGATGATTTCGAGACACTGAAAAGCGCCGATTACATCATCGAGGCGGTGTTCGAAGACCTTGAAACCAAGCTCAGCCTGCTCAGGCAGGCCAGCGCTTATGTCGCTGAAAACACCGTTATCGCAACCAACACAAGTTCGCTGCTGGTCAGAGACCTGAGTGCCGGCGTCACTCTGCCTTCCCGTTTTCTGGGTGTGCACTACAACAATCCGGCCGACATGAATCCGGTGGTCGAGATTATCGCCGGGCCGCAAACCGCATCAGCGCTGGCAGACCAGGTCTGCGACTGGATGAGATCGACCGGCAAGCTCGCGATCACCTGCGCTGATACCAGCGGCTTTATTTTAAATCGGCAGTCGCTGCCCTACATCAACGAGGCAGTCCGTTGTCTTGATGTCGCGACGCCGGCCGAGATTGATGACATTGCAAGGGCAAGGCTTGGCGTCGGCCTCGGGCCATTTGCTGTCATGAATCTCGTGGGTCTGCCCGTCATGGCAGCCGCGAGCCGTAACCTGGGTATTTTGGGGCCCGGCTATGCACCGGCTGCACAACTGCAGGATAAAGCCGCAGAGGCCGCGCCGGAGTGGGATATTGGCAAATCACCGGCCATCTCTGAATCACTCGCCGCGGAGGTCGCCGGGCGCCTGCTCGGCGCTCAGCTGTACCCAGGCAAAGATATCCTTGACGCCGGGCTTTGCGCCCGGGACGACCTGCATACAATCTGTATTGAGGCATTGGGCTACGAGCGATCTTCACCGCAGCTACTCGAGTCACTGCCTGACAATGAGGTCAACCGCCTGCTTGCGACTTACCTCGCGAGTTCAGGCCGATAGTCTGAAGCGATCAATCTGGATGTCGTCGACACCGAGATCAGCGTAGTTGTCTTCAACCCGACCCGTGATGTATTCCTTCCAGGTAAAGCTTCGAAAGACAGGATCACCCGCCATCAGGGCAGGCAGAGGTTCGAGCACGGCATCACCCTGCGGGTTATAGAAGAAGGGCGTGCTGTAACGACCCGTGGACCCCACAGTCTGCATTGGTAAGACACGGTGAATCGCGGCGCGGTAGACGTCGTTGGTCCAGACCTGGAGTGCATCGCCAAGATTAACCACAATCGTGCCAGCCTCTGGCGCGACATCAATCCAGCCCGCAGACCGGGAATGGGTCTGCAGTCCCCCGCTCATATCCTGCAGGAGCAGCGTTAACACGCCGGGGTCGGTGTGATGATGCAGGGCCATGTCACCTAGCTCTGTGACCTGAGCGGATTCCGCCGCACTCAGGGGATCATGCAGTGGGTAATAGTTCAATCGGACCGTACTGGTCCTGGCGTCACCTACCGGCAGGCCTTCACGATCAGCATCACCCACCAGCGCACGACACACCAATGCCAGCGTACGCGCAGCAACCCCACTCGCACCTTCAAAAAAGTCGGTCATCGCCTGCTTGAAAGCCGGGTCGTGCACGGGCCACTGGTTCCGGTCGGAGCCATCGGTTCGCGGCTGCATGAAGTCAAAGACTTCTTTCTGATCGCGTTTGCGTTTGGTGAGCTCACGATCATAGTAACCAAGCGGCTGGTGCTTGGAGCGCATCACCTGACGCTTTGCCTCCGGTGCCTGCCTGAAGAAGGCCTCGGAGGCCTGCCACATCGCATTGATTACCGGGTCGAGACCATGATTACGCAGCAGGAAAAATCCGTGGTCACGACAGGCAGCATCGAGCGGCACCAGCACGTCGAGATCGTTTTCAGCGGCTTCGAGGTCAATTACGGGTACGCTCATCCTGACTGTTTCGGCAATTAGGGATGTGACATGATCCATCATCTGAACTGTAAATTCGACCCGGGAGTGCACCTTGGAGTATTTCGTCAATCTACCGTCGAATCGATTCGATGATCCCGGCACCTGGGCGACAGAAATGGAAAGTCTGGGTTGGCATGGCATCTGCGCCAGCGATCATTTCTGGATTGGTGAATCGCGCTATCCGCATGTTTTTGTCACAGCGACACGCATGGCCTGCGCCACCTCCCGCATTACCTTGACCACTTCTTTCTGTAATAACCTGTTTCGGCACCCGGTTGAGTTCGCCCAGGCCAGCCTTGCCCTGCAACAGGCATCGAACGGCAGGTTCGAAGCCGGACTGGGAGCGGGCTGGGCTGAAGAGGAAATGACATCGAGCGGCATGGCTTATCCAGACGGGCCGGAGCGTATGAGTCGCTATATCGAGGCCATGCAGATAACAGGGTCGCTGCTGGCAACCGGTCAATGCCAGTTCGAGGGGGATTACTACCAGGTCGATATCACCGGCGATCGGGCCATCGGGCCTGTCGGCACAAAGCCACCGCCGCTGATCGGTTCGGTCGGTGGACCGCGGGGCATGCGCGAAGTTACGCCGCTGGTGGATCGGATTGAAATCAAGGCGAGCGCGCGGGGCACCCGGGTTGGCTATATCGATTTCGGCATTATGGCGACCGTGACCGAGGATGAGGTAAAACGAAATATCGACAGAGTCAGGCAGGTCGACCCCGACAAACCGCTCAGTATATTTATTCTGACCTCCGCAGGCGACAACCCCGGGGTGACAGGCCTGAAGGAGGCTTACGGCAACGGCTACCTGGGTCGCTATCACGGACACCCCGATGATGTCGCCCGGGCGCTCGAGTCACTCGCCACACTCGGCATCGATCGGGCCCAGCTGACCGAGCTGGTGCCCGGGTCACATGCGGCACTGGCTGCTTCGCTGCTTGGCTAACCCCACTCATCACAATTAGCGCTTGCAATCCAAGGGCGGTGAACTTAAAGTCCTCGGCCCAAATTCAAACGATCGTTTGATTGAATGACTTCAAGCGCCTCAAGCGACCAGGAAAACACCGGCCAGGATACCCGCGAGCGGATCCTCGATGCCGCAGAAGCCCTGATCATCGAACGCGGCTTTGCCGCGACGTCGCTGCGTGCCATCGCTGACCGCGCCAAGGTCAACCTGGCCGCCACAAACTACCATTTTGGCAGCAAGACGGGACTGCTGGCCGCCGTTTTTCATCGCATTGTAGAGCCTATCAACGCCGAAAGGCTCAAAAGGATCAGCACACTAGAGCGTAGTGGGCGCTCACTGACAATAAACGAAATTCTGGCAGCCCTGTGCATGCCACTCGTTGAAGCCAGCGGCAACAACAATCTTCTGCAGGTCATGGGGCGTATCTACAGTGAGCCGGAGTCCGTGACAAAACCGATCATCGAAAGTGAGTTCACTGAGACCGCAAATCGTTTTATCGCCGCGCTGGCAAGGGAGCTGCCGGATGTTGAGCTTGAGACGCTGCGCTGGCGTTTCCATTTCATGATCGGCTCCGTCATCCACCTGATGAGGGTTCAGGCACCGATCGGCCAGCAGCCTTCAGCGGAACGGTTACAACAAGGCGTTCAACAACTCATCGAATATTCAGCAGCAGGACTGACTGCCCAGGGAGACCAGCAACATGATTAGCCAGATCAAATCCATCCTCTCGAAGCTTGCCCCGCTGGCAGTCGTGGTTGGTGGCGTCGGTCTCGCCGCGCTGATTGTCGCCACAGGCCCAAAGCTTGAGCCCCAGCCCCCCGCAGCAAGTGCACCATTGGTACGAACCTGGCAGGCCAATGAGGAACGGGTCCAGCTCACCTCGATCACTCACGGCACCGTCCTGCCAAGAACCGAGAGCGAGCTGATCCCCGAGGTGTCTGGCCGTGTCATTAGTGTGGCGCCGTCACTCGTCTCAGGTGGTTTTTTTAATGAAGGTGATGTCCTGCTTGAGATTGACCCCCTCGACTACGAAGTCGCGCTCGAGCAGACCAAGGCCGGCCTCGCTTCTGCCAACAGCGAACTGATCAATGCCCGCAAGGCTCACGAACGCCAGCTGGATCTCGCAAAACGCCAGTCCACCAGTCAATCCCAGAAAGATGATGCACTGAACCGGCTGCGTCTGGCCCAGGCACGTTTAAGAGAAGCAATGGCCCGTCTTTCCAAGGCTGAACGTGATATCGCCCGGACCCGGGTAACCGCGCCGTACGACGGCCGGGTTCGCAGCGAGCGCGTCGACATCGGTCAGTTCGTCAATCGGGGCGCCCCGATTGCCAGTCTTTATGCCACCGATATTGCTGAGGTGCGACTGCCGCTGCATGATGAAGAACTGGCCTACCTGGATCTGCCCCTGGCGGATCTGACTGAGGGCAAAGACCCCCTCGTCATCCTGCGGGCACAGTTTGCCGGCGAGATGCATACCTGGGAGGGCAGCATCGTCCGCACCGAGGGCGAGCTGGATCCACAAAATCGGATGATCAATGTTGTTGCCCAGGTGTCAGCCCCTTACGAGCAGACGGGCGGCAAGCCGCCACTGGCGGTTGGTCTCTTCGTCGAGGCCGAAATCATTGGCCGTCAGGTTGACAGTGTCTATGTGTTGCCCCGCTCGGCACTGCAGGCCAATGAGCAGGTCTACGTTGTTGGCAATGACAATCGCCTGCAGTTCCGAGATGTGGAAATTCTGCGGCTCGTGGGCGAAGAGGTTTATGTTGTCTCGGGGTTCCAGCGCGGCGAGATCATCTGTCTGTCTACCCTGTCAAACGCGGTTGAGGGCATGCTCGTCCAACCGGTAACCGAGGGCCTTGGGGTCGCGTCGTCATGAAACCGATTATCGCCTGGTTCGCCAACAACCATGTCGCAGCCAACCTGCTCATGGGGCTGATTATTCTCGCTGGCTTCGTCAGCCTGCCGACGATGCCGATGAAACCGTTTCCCGATATCGATGTACCGCTCATCAGCATCACCGTGCCGTATCTTGGTGCCGCTCCCGAAGAAGTCGAGGAAGGCGTCTGCATGCGGATCGAGGAAAACCTCGAGGGCATTGAGGGGGTCAAGCATATCCGCTCAAATGCCAGCGAGGGTATCTGCTCCGTGTCTGTTGAGCTGTTCGAAGATGCCGACGAATCGAAGGCACTGGATGAGGTCAAGAACCGGGTCGACTCTATCGATACTTTCCCGGGAGAAACCGAAAAACCCATCACCACACTGGTCGAACCGAGTCGCAATGTACTCGACATCACCCTCACAGGCCCAAAAGACGAACGCACACTGAAAGAACTGGCGGAACAGATCCGCGATGACATCGTCCAGCTGCCCGGCGTCACCCAGGCAGCCGTGCGCAACACACGACCCTACGAAATTTCGATCGAGGTCTCCGAGGTGTCGCTGCGACGACACGGCCTTACCTTTGATGAAGTTGCGCGGGCGGTCCGCTTCAGTTCGCTCGACCTGCCCGGCGGTTCCATTAAGACCGACGCCGGAGAGATCCTGCTGCGCACCAAAGGCCAGGCCTACAACCGGGATGATTTTGAGCGCCTGGTAGTCCGCACCGGCGCTGACGGCACACGCCTTTACCTGCGCGATGTAGCGAGAGTCGTGGATGGTTTCGCAGAAACGGATCAACTGCTCCGCTTTAACGGTAAGCCCGCCGCACTGATTCGCGTTGACCGCATGGGTGAGCAAGACATCACGTACATCAGTTCGACTGTCAAACAGTTCCTCAAGGACGTGGAACCCCGCCTGCCCTATGGCGTTGAGCTGACCGTCTGGAACGATGGCTCAACCCTGCTGGATGATCGTCTCAATACCTTGCTCGAAAGTGGCCGCCAGGGTTTCATGATGGTATTGATCCTGCTCGCCCTGTTCCTGCGGCCCCGCCTCGCCTTCTGGGTTAGTCTTGGCGTGCCAGTTGCCTTCCTTGGTGCCTTCTTCCT
>JAYQAI010000008.1:19042-70617 GCA_038136715.1 Gammaproteobacteria bacterium
GGTGTCGGCTTCATGGGCCAGATCATGTCTGTCATGGCGACGGTCGTCATCTGCTGCCTGGTGTTTTCGCTGATTGAGTCGCAGCTGATCCTGCCCGCTCACCTCGGCAACACCGATGTAAAATCGCCCGCGGCTGAAATCGGCCTGATGCTGATACCCATCTTTGCTGTGCTGCTGCTCGGTTTCGCCTGGGACGCTCGCTCCTACTTCGGCATGGCGATTGGTGTCGCCAGCATTTTCTTCGCCCTGCACCTGGCTGGCCTGTTCGGGCCGACAGCAGCGCGACTGATCAATCTTCAATCGCGGTTTGCCCAGGGCGTTGAGCAGCTGATTCATGGTCCATTCAAGCGATTTGCCGAGAAGGCCATCAGGGCCCGCTACCTCACCGCAGCTATCGCCTTCGTCGCGTTCATGACGGGCATCGCCATCCTGGCAAGCGGCCGGCTGCCCTTTTCTTTCTTCCCGCCGCTGGCTTCAGACCAGGTTATCGCCAAGCTGACAATGCCGCTCGGCACCCCTGCCCAGGTAACTAACGAGGCCGTTCAGGCGCTGGAAGCCTCGGCTGCCCGGGTCAAGGCTGAACTGAATACAAAGTACGCAGAGGCGCCACCGGTCACCCATGTCATGGCCGCTGTCGGCAGCCAGATCAGCGAGGCCAATGGACCACCTTCATCCACCGGGGGTGCCGGCAGCGCCGCCAATGCCCATCTCGGTGAAGTGATCCTACAGCTGACGCCAAGCGAAACCCGGGAGATCAGGACCCGTGCGGTCGCGGACATCTGGCGAGCCACCAATGGCCCAATTCCTGATGCGGTCGAGCTTAAGTTCAATTCATCGCTGTTTACCGCTGGCAATGACATCGATATCCAGCTCGAGGGCGAGAACGTGGATGAACTGCGCCTCGTGGCTGAGAAACTGCGCCTTAAGCTCGATGAATACCCTGGCGTTGTCGACATCACGGACTCATTCAGGAGCGGTAAGCAGGAACTGAAACTGTCGATTCTTCCCTCCGGGGAAGCGCTTGGGCTCTCCCTGGTCGACCTTGCGCGACAGGTTCGTCAGGCCTTTTACGGTGAGGAAGCACAGCGTATTCAGCGCGGCCGCGATGACGTCAGGGTCATGGTGCGCTACACCGAGGAAGAACGTCGCTCGCTGGCATCCCTCGACGGCATGCGCATTCGCACACCCGCTGGCTCAGAAGTCCCCTTCGCCACTGTCGGCACCGCTGAACTCGGCCAGGGGTTTTCAACCATCAGACGAGCTGACAACCGCAGGGTGGTGAATGTCGTCGCTGATGTCGACCGCACCCAGATCACTGCGAACGAGGTACTGGCCGATCTTGGCCGCGGTCCGATCCAGGACATCATGGCTCCGTACCCGCGCGTCGCGTTCAGGCTTGAAGGTGCACAGGCTGATCAGGCTGAGTCTATCGGCTCGCTGGTTCCACTTTTCGCCCTAGCCCTGTTCGTGATTTATACGCTGCTGGCGATCCCCCTGAAATCCTATATCCAGCCTCTGATCATTATGAGCGTCATCCCCTTCGCCCTGACTGGCGCCATCTGGGGTCATCTCATCATGAAAAACCTGGGCATGTTGACCGGCCTCGCCATGATGTCAGTCCTCGGTTTCGTTGCCGCGTCTGGCGTGGTCGTGAACTCAAGTCTGGTGCTGGTGCACGGGATTAACCATCGTCTCAGCCAGGGCGAGGCTGTGCTCGATGCGGTGGTGCATGCCTCCGTCTCACGCTGCCGCCCAATCGTATTGACCTCGCTCACCACTTTCGTCGGTCTCTCACCGCTCATGCTGAACAAGAGTGTGCAGGCTCAGTTCCTGGTGCCGATGGCGACCTCGCTGGCATTCGGCGTGCTGTTCGCCACGGTCGTCACGCTGTTTGTCGTGCCTTCCGGCTACGTCATCATTAATGACCTGCGCAACCTGGTCAGCCGCAGAATACCCACCCTGGAACAATCAGCAGAGTCACCAACAACCGGCCCATAAAACTGACCCCTGAACCTGATGAGGAACATTGACCCGCCATGAAAACGCGATACATCACCGAGATGGGCATGGGCACGGACGTGCATGGCAGGGACTATACCCAGGCAGCCGAGCGAGCCGTGTTTGACGCCATCCACCACTCGAGCCTGCATTTTTTTGCGCCTCTTGAAAAGACAGCCAACGACATGTTCATTGACCTGCTGATAGGTATCCCGGAGCCGGACCAGGTTGACAAGGAACGCGTCGCTGCAGCCCTGCCCTACGGCACCGTTAGTGTGGAGGTCGTCAAGGGGGGGCTTGAAATTCCTGCCGATGACGGCAAAGACGCCATCGTTATCGCCAACGCCGGTATCGTCGTGAGACTGGCTGACTAGAAACACCCGAGCAGTTCTGGAAATAGAACTCACCCCAGCGTAGCCTTGTCAGCAACGAAGCAGGAAGGTTACGCCATGAAATTCAACAACAGAGTCTGCGTTGTCACCGGCGGTGCCAGTGGTATCGGCGCGGCTTCAGCGCGCGAGTTCGCCAAACGCGGCGCGCGCGTTGTTGTCACTGATATCAATGCTGAGGGCTGCGAACAGGTCGCCAAGGAGATCGGCGGCGTCGCTATTCCCTGCGATGTGGCCAGCGAGTCATCGGTGAACGACCTGGTGACCAAGACCGAGGCGCAGCTTGGCCCAATTGATCTGTTCTTCAACAATGCCGGCGTCGCGACCGGCGATGACCCACTGACCACACCCGTCGATGTCTGGCAGGACCAATGGCAGATCAACGTCATGGCTCACGTTTACGCCATTCGCGCAGTCTTGCCCGGCATGCTGGCACGCGGCGAAGGCTACCTGGTGCACACGGCGTCGATGGCCGGCATCCTGACCACGCTGGGCAACCTGACTTATGCCACAACCAAGCACGCCGTGGTCGGGCTTGCCGAATGGATGTCGATCACCTACCACGACCAGGGTATCCGCACGTCGCTGCTGGCTCCGCTGGGGGTACGGACACCGATGCTGGGTGATCCTGAATCACCTTTCGCCCTGACAAGTGCCGGGCCCGTCAAGGAGCCTGAAGATGTTGCGGTTATGGTGGCAGAGGCAGTTGAGGCTGAGCGGTTTCTGATTCTCACCGATGACATCGCCCAGACCTGGATGGACAGGAAGTCTACCGACCTTGAGCGCTGGCTTTCTGGTATGCGCCGGCTGAACGGTAAGGCAGAATCCCTTAATCAACATCAGGAAACAGCTCAAAATCCCTCTGAGGAGTAAACCGATGTCAGACGACCCCGCACTCTGGAGCACCAGCCGCCAGGCACAAGCTATCCGCACTGGGGAAATCTCCAGCCGAGAACTGCTGGAGCTTTACATCAACCGGATTGAAAGCATCAATGGCGAACTCAATGCTGTGGTCACCCAGGACTTCGCAGCTGCCCGCATCCAGGCGGATGCCGCCGACAAAGCACTGGCGGCCGGCGAAAACAGTGGCCCGTTACACGGCATCCCCGTCACGATTAAAGACGCTCTCGAAGTCCGCGGTATGCGTTCTACCGGTGGTGCCGTCGAACTGTCGAATCACATCCCCGAACAAGATGCCCCCGTGGTCGCCGCAGTCAGGGAGGCCGGCGCCAATATCATTGGCAAAACCAACCTGCCGCGCTGGTCTGCAGATATTCAGGCTTACAATGAAATCTTCGGCCAGACCGGCAACCCCTGGAACCTGGAACGGGTGCCCGGCGGATCGTCCGGTGGCGCTGCCGCTGCTGTTGCGGCGGGACTTTCCTCCTTTGAGATTGGCACGGATATCGGCGGTTCCATCCGATTCCCGGCCGCTTTCTGCGGCGTCTTCGGCCACAAGCCCAGTTTCGGGCTGGTACCCTCCAGCGGCTATCTCGACCATGCAGCGGGTGGCACAACAGAGGCGGACGTCAATGTGATTGGTCCGATTGCTCGCTCCGCTGAAGACCTGGAACTGCTGCTAACGATTCTTTTAAGGCAGGAGGAACCCTGGAAAATTGACCTCGAATCGCCACCAGGGCAGCTTAACTCATTGCGGGTGGGCACCTGGCTCAACGATGATTTCTGTCCGGTAGACGACATTGTGCTCGAGCGCACTACGGCCGCTGCTGCTGCGCTTAAGACCGCAGGCTTCAATCTGGTCGGTGACCGTAAGCCGGCTATCGACCCCTCCGAGGCATCGAATCTCGCCATGGCGCTGGTCAGTGCCGCTATGCTGCAGTCAGGAGAGGACCCGGGTTACACCCACAGGGCCTGGCTCGAACATCACCAGGCCCGCGAGGCCGTGCGCGAAGCCTGGGCCAGGCTATTTGAGGACATTGACATCCTGCTGATGCCCGTCAGTTTCGTGCCGCCCTTTGCTCACATCCACGAAGGGGACTTTTCCAGCAGGACACTCCTCTGCAATGGCGAGACCCGCGCTTATGCGGATCTCGTCAAGTGGACGATGCTGGTAGGCATGGCCTACCTGCCATCAACAGTGCCACCCATCGGGCTCGGCAGAAACGGGCTGCCTGTTGGCATCCAGGTTGTCGGCAAATATGGTGCGGATCTCACCACGATTCGCTTTGCCGGCGCACTGGCCGAGCTGATGGGTGGGTACCAGCCACCGCCAATTGCCCTCGCCGCGAGCTAGCCGTCATCAAAGATGAGGTGCACGCGGCGATTCTGCCGTCCCTTGTTCTCGATCTTGCTGACGCGGATTCTGCCAATCTCACCAATGTTCTTCACGTGGGTGCCACCGCAGGGCTGATAGTCGATATCGGCGACACGAATCATGCGAATGTCTCCCACGCCCCGCGGCGGCTGGACCGACATGGTTCGCACCAGACCCGGGTTCTCGTCCAGTTCGTTCTCGGTGATGGACTCAATTCCCACGTCCTTGGCTGATGCCACGAGCGCGTTCAGCTGCGCGGTGAGATCTTCCTTATCAATCTGGTGATCACCGAGATTGAAGTCGAGCCGGCTTTTCTCTTCGCCAACCTTGCCGCCAGTGACCGGCACCGGGATAAGTGACCCCAGCAGATGCATGGCGGTATGCATGCGCATCAGCCGATGGCGACGCTCCCAGTCAATCGTCAACGCCATGGTATCGCCTGGCGCAAGACCATGTTCGGCGGTTTCAAGCTGGTGCCTGATAGCCCCCGGTCTCTCACCTTTCTTTGTATCGACGACCCGCAGCGGTGAGCCAGAAGCCGGAGTCATCGTCCCGGTATCACCAGGCTGGCCACCACTCTCGGCATAAAAGATGGTTTGGTCCAGCTCCACCCATTCGGCATCGACTTGCGTTACCCTGGCACTTAACTCGGCGAGATAACTGTCCTGCTGAAAAACAGCGATGGTCATTCTTCAATCCTCTTAACTGGCGTTGAATCTGCGCTATAGTCGCCATTCTAGCAATTCAAACGTATGTCGGAACAAAACCGACAATAGAGAGAAAACGGAATAATAATGGTCACAACGCTGATTATTCTCGCCCTGCTTTTCGGCACCCTTGTCTACCTTGGACTCAGATGGCGGGCACCCGACATGAGCGAGTTCGACTCACCGGAACCGAACCTGATGGTGCCGGAACATGAAATCAGCGACGCCCACGAGGCAGTAGTGGCGAGGCTCGATGACTACCATCGCCAACCCAGAGCCACCGATATCGCGACGGGCCGGCAACGCTTCGAAGAAGTATTCAGCATAGAGGTCGACATCGAAATCCGACCCGTTGAAATCGAGGGCATGCAGGCGGAATGGGTCATGGCTGAGAACAGTAACCCGGCGCAACGCCTGCTTTATATTCACGGCGGCGCGTTCATGGTGGGCTCACCGCGGACCCATCGCTATATCACCTCAGAACTCGCCAAACGCACCGGCTGCAGTGTGCTCGCGATCGACTACCGTAAACAGCCTGAACACAAGACCATCCACTGCCACGAGGACGCCCGCAAGGCCTATAGCTGGATTATCGAGAATGGCCCTGACGGCGCTGCACCAACCGCATCACTCTTCGTCGCCGGGGATTCTGCGGGCGGCAACCTGACACTGGCTGTTATTGCATGGGCACGAGACAACGCCAAGCGAGCGGCCGAGGGCGCCATCGCGCTGGCACCACTGACAGATTTCACGATGAGCAGCCCAAGCTGGCGAGAGAATGCCGCTACTGACCCTTTCCTCGGGCCAGGCATTGGTCGTGTTCTGAAGATTCCAGCCTTTCTCAGACAAGCCTTTGGACGCATCAATGCTGGCCTGCCAAGTAACCATCCGCACCTGTCACCGCTGTTTGGCAATCTGGATGGTCTGCCACCCACCCTGATCCAGGTCAGCCAGCATGAGATGCTCTACGACGATGCAAAGCGCTATGCCAACAAGGCTAACAAGACAGGCGGCGAAGTCACGCTGCAGGTCTGGCCGAAACTGGTGCACGTGTTCCAGGGCTTCGGTGATCTGCCGGAAAGCGACCAGGCTTTTGACCTCATGACTGATTTCATCATGGCACAGACGCCCGGACAAAGTGACGTGGCCGCCTGACCTGTCTCAAGCCTCGCCCGCCGCCTGGGCCGCCCGAAATTCAGGCAGCGAGAAGCCAGGCTGCACGGGTGTCGGCACCTGGTCATAGCATGCAACGTCATAGAAATCCCGAAACGCGCTGATCCTGCCTTCCCTGAGCTCAGCTATACCGCAGATATGCGGTGTCATCAGGTCGCGACCATCTTCAGACCAATGATGGTCCACCCGCTCAGTGAAGACTACATCGCCGCGGCTCGCCATGTGAATCAGCTCGGCACTGAAGTGCGTCATCTCTCTGATCACAGCAATCTGGCTGGCGAAGCCACCCTTTGCCATATGCGCTTCCAGTTCAGCCAGCCCTTGGATATCGGCAAGACCGCTGTTAGTCCAGCAAAAGTCTTCTGTGCAGATTGCCCGCAGGGTCGCTGGCAGGTCGCCTGTTTCCATCGCACGCATGAGCTGCAGCACCAGTCGCTCGTTCTCATTGGTTGCGTCGTTCAGGTGAATCATCGGCATCTCCGTTATGCAGGAGCTCGCAGCGTCTTATGGCAGACCATCAATGTCAACGGCTGACGCTGCGCCGGGTACCCGCTATGCTAGAGTCTTTGCTTTTAGGCACAGGTGGAATATGTCAGCAGAATTCGAGTTCATACGTTACGAAGGTGTCACGAACGGCGTGGCTCAGATTGCCCTTGCACGTCCCGACAAACGCAACGCCCAGAATAAGGCTATGCTGTATGAGCTCAACGAAGCGCTCGACACAGCCGCGCACGACGATGACTGCAAGGTGATCCTGCTGTCTGCAGACGGCCCGGACTTTTCATCCGGCCACGACATGAAAGATCGGGACCCGCTGACGCAAAAACCGGTGGGGACCTGGGGCGGCTTCGGTCAGCCCGGCATCGAAGGTCACTGGTCGTTCGAGGAAGAAGTGTATCTCGGCTTCTGCTGGCGCTGGCGCAATATCCCCAAGCCCACGATAGTGCAGGTTCAGGGTCGCGTGATCGCCGGCGGCCTGATGCTGGTCTGGCCCTTCGACGTCATCATTGCGAGCGAAGATGCCCGCTTCTCTGATCCCGTGGTTGCATTTGGCGTCAATGGCGTTGAGTACTTTGCTCACCCCTGGGAAGTCGGTGTCCGTAAGGCGAAAGAAATGCTGTTTACCGGTGAGGCGATCACCGCTGACGAGGCCAAGACCCTCGGCATGGTGAACCATGTCGTGCCCCGTGATGAACTTGGCGAGTTCAGCCTCAACATGGCTGAACACATTGCCAGACAGCCGATGGTTGGCCTCAAGCTCGCCAAACAGTCCGTCAACCAGATGCAGGACGCCCAGGGCCTCTGGCCCGCCCTGCAGGCTGCCATGTCGCTGCAGCACATGGGGCACGCCCACGAGCGCCTGCTGCACAAAATGGCCGTAGAACCCGAAGGCGAAGACAAAATCAAAAAGCAGGCCAAGAAGGAAAAACCAAACACCTTCGACTAACCCCCTAAAAACTGGTCTAGACTACAAAAAACTGATACCTTCCTGCCCTTAACTAAAAAATAAGGTGGGAATTTCTAGTGGCAGAAATCTCAATCAACGAGAATGTCATGGACCTGACCGCAGACGGTCCGAGACTCAAGGGCATGCGCTGCAAGAACTGCGGCAACCATGTTTTCCCCATGCAGAAGGGCTGCCCTAAGTGCACCTCGGATGACGTCGAGCAGGTCGAGCTTGGCACCAAGGGCACTTTATGGGCCTGGACTATTCAGGGTTTCCCACCCAAGGCACCGCCCTACCTTGGCGAAGCTGACCCGGCTAACTTCAAGCCTTATGGTGTTGGCTACGTCGAGCTGCCCGGACAGCTCAAAGTGGAATCACGACTCACTATTGCCGATCCGACCGCACTCAAGTCCGGTATGGAAATGGAACTGGTGGGCGAAGTCATTGGCCAGGACGAAGAAGGCAACGACCTTGTCACCTTCGCCTTTGCGCCCGTTTAAAACGCACCGAATAAAGACAAGAGGAAGAATCCTATGAGTGATGATGTAGCAATTGTTGGAATTGGCATGCATCCCTTCGGCCGACACGACGGCGTGTCGGGCATGGAACAGGGTGCGGTCGCTATCAGAACGGCCTGCGCAGATGCAGGCATTGAATGGAGTGATCTGCAGTTTGCTTTCGGTGGCAGCACCGCAGCAGGCGCAGCAGACACTATCGTTTCCCAGATGGGACTGACCGGCCTGCAGTTCATTAATGTTGTGAACGGGTGTGCAACGGGCGGCTCTGCCCTGATCTCCGCTTACAACACCATCAAGTCCGGTGCGTTTGATCTTGGCATCGCGGTCGGCTTCGACAAGCACGAACGCGGCGCCTTCCGTATCCAGACCGGCCGCTCCGGCGAGCGTGACTGGTATGGCGGCAGCGGTATGGCGCTGACCACCCAGTTCTTCGGCATGAAGATCAATCGTTACATGGAGGAGTACGGAATTACTCAGGCGTCACTCGCCAAAGTAGCGAGCAAGGCGTTCCGAAACGGCTCGATGAACGAGAATGCCTGGCGAAGACAGGCGCTGACTGAAGACGAAGTTCTGCAGTCCGCCATGCTGAGCTATCCGCTCACCCAGTACATGTTCTGCTCACCGGGTGAAGGCGGTGTCGCCCTGATTCTGGCGAGGGCTGATCAGGCTCATAAGTACACGAACAAGCCAATCTTCCTGAAATCTGCTGTTGTGAAATCACGCCGCTACGGCAGCTTCGAAGTACTGGCACCGTCTCTCGCGCTCGACTACGCCGATGGCCCGACAGTCGATGCTTCCAAGGCTGCGTTCGAGAAAGCCGGTATTGGCCCGGAGGATGTGGACGTCGCCCAGCTGCAGGACACCGAGTCCGGCGCCGAGGTCATGCACATGGCTGAAAACGGTTTCTGTGAGCACGGTGAACAGGAGCAGATGCTGGCCAACGGCGATACCGAAATCGGCGGTCGTCTCCCCGTCAACACCGACGGCGGCTGTCTCGCCAACGGTGAACCCGTCGGTGCGTCAGGCCTGCGTCAGGTCTATGAGAACGTACTGCAGCTGCGCGGCGATGCTGGCCAGCGCCAGGTCCCGAACGACCCGAAAGTTGCTTACACACATGTCTACGGCGCTCCCGGAATTTCGGGCGTTACCATCCTTTCAAGATAAACAGCGGCGTTTTAACCAGGCAGGGCCTCCGGGCTCTGCCGACGCCATTGCAAACCCCTACTACTTCTTCTCCGTGCTTCATTGGTAGCGCCGATGGCCATGCCTGAGACCCGCAGCGAGTACTTCCGACGAGGATTTTGCGTATAGTCGCGCTATGGAATCCGCAGTCTTGTTTGGCGCCATGTCGGTGGCATTTATGGCCGCATCGCGCCTGCTGTACCTTTACTCAATCGTGCGCGGCAAGACCCGGCCACATGTCTTTTCCTGGCTGATCTGGGCGACCATCTCTGCGGTTGGCTTCGCGGCCCAGTTCGTTGAGGGCGCGGGCCCGGGTGCCTGGGCCCGGGGCTTTGGCGCGCTCAGCTGTTTTCTCATCATGCTGCTGGCATTCCGACACAGCGAGAAGAACATCACCCGGGCAGACTTCATCACGCTGCTGATCGCACTGGCAACCATTCCACTCTGGATCGCCACTGAAACCCCCTTCTGGTCGGTCGTCGTTGTCTGCTGCATCGATACGCTGGGTTACCTGCCAACCGTGCGCAAATCCTGGCGCAAACCGCAGGAAGAACTGCCGGTGGGCTACCTTGTATCTTCCCTGGGCGCAGCCTGCTCACTTATCGCGATCGAGCAGTATGTACCTTCCACCTGGCTGTATCCGGCTGTGCTGGTCCTGAGCAACGCCACTGTATTCGCCTACCTGATGCTGCGTCGACGACGCCTGGAGGTTCAGCCATAAACTGAACTGACGGACCAGACCGTCCTTTTCTATCTCTGTACCACTGGCTACTTCATGATGCGAGCGTACATCCCCTGCAGCGATTCGCTCATGCTGGCGGGGTGGGTGGCGGCAGAGAAATCGGTGATCGCATCAAAGTTATCGGCCACAGCATCAAGGCTGATCTCATCAACTGCCGGGTCCAGATTCAAGCCCTCACTCTGCTCCCAGCGCATTTTCCGAAAGGCACCTGCCGAGGCTTCAAACAGACTGCCGGACTCCTGGCAGTCAGGGTGGGCGAGATACACGACCAGCGGGGCGACATACTCGGTTTTGATCGCCTGTTTCAACGCCTCGGGAAAATTGGCACTGTTCATTTCTGTCGCGCCAAACGGCGCAACGCAGTTACAGCAGATATTCCCCTGGGCACCTTCGAGCGCAATGGATCTTGCCAGCCCATACATCCCCATTTTAGCTGCCGCGTAGTTTGCCTGCCCGAAATTGCCGTAGAGGCCAGCAGATGAGGACAGCAGCACAACGCGGCCACCGCCCTGCGCCTCGAAGTGAGACCAGGCTGCCTGGGTCAGCTTGAAAGCGCTCTTCAGATGCACATCCAGCACCGTATCCCACTGCTCCTCGGTCATCTTGCGCAGGGTCTTATCCCGAATGAAGCCCGCATTATGAATAATGCTGTCGATGCGACCGCAGGCATCCACCACGTTCTGCACCAGTCTCGCACTCTCTTCCACACGGCCCGGAAAATGGATCGCCTTGCCGCCCGCATCAATGATTGCCCGGGTTGCACCCCCATCATCTTCACTTGTGCTGTTCAACGCCACGGTTGCACCAGCGGCAGCAGCGCAGCGCGCGAAGGCATTCCCAAGGCCGCGGGAGCCACCTGTTACTAGTACCACCTTGCGATCGAAATTCACGGTCATGCTTAACCCCTCTCCAGCTGTGAAATGTCTGCAGTCTTGATCTCGTAGATCTCGATGACATTGCCGAATGGATCTCTGCCGTAAATCGCAGATGAGGTGTCACCGAAGTGAACGACTTCACCCACAAAGGTCATCCCGTGGCTCTGCAGACGTTTGTACTCTTCTTCAATATCTTCGACCTGCAGGGCAAAGTGCGGATAACCGTGATCACACGGCCGTGAGCGCAGGTCCTTGGGTTCCGGATGACTGTACTCCCAGACCTCGAGGTGCGCATTCGGTGCTTTTAACATGGCCATTTTCGCCTTCGCGTTGGTAAGGCCAATCGCCCTGTCCACGAGTTCCTGGCTGTCGAATTCGCTGCGCTGCACGACTTCGAAGCCAAAGGCTTCTGAGTAAAACTTGACCGCTCGCTCGATATCACTGACACCGACGGCGACATGATGAATGCCAACAATCATTTGGTTTCCTTTTCTTTTTATTTGAGCCGTTCGTCGTAGAACGCCAGAATTTCATCCAGCGCCCGACGTGTGGGCTGTCCGTCTTCGTCAATCAGGTGTTGGGTAACAACGCTATGAGGGGGCACGCCGGTTCCCTGACGCGCCGATTCAGCGGGCAGGATCGTGCCTTTGAAACGTTCACCCAGCGCCTCGTCATATTCCTCAAAGCGCTGCCGCGGACAGAAGCCGTCCCCTTCGAAACAGTAACCGAGGACGGTTAGATCCTCGTCCTCCAGCCGATCCTTGATGCAGCGCAGCTCCGCAGGCGCTATATGCAGGCCGCCCTTTTTGAACAGTGGCAGCGAAGGCTGGGACAGTACCGGTGCCAGCACGGCCGGTTCCAGCATCAGGTTCAGAGCGAAGTTGCCGGTAAAGCACATGCCAATGGCACCGACCCCCTTGCCGCCGCATTCCTCGTGCGCATGCTTAGCCAGGGCCCGCAGCCAGTCAACAATGGGGCTGGTCTTGTTCGCCGAGAAGGCATAGAACTCACGCGAGATACAGGCTCTGGCAATACTGCTGACGGCATACAGGCCATTCGGCGGCTTGCCGGGCTCACCAAACATCTGCGGCATATAAACGGTAAAGCCGCGGTCTCTGAGCCGGCGGGCAAAGTCAGCCACCAGCTGGTAGATGCCCGGCATCTCGGACATGACGATGACCGCAGGCCCCTGTCCCATGACGTAAACATCCCGGGCTTTGTTCAGGAAGATCAGCGACCGCTTGTCAAAATCGCTCAGCGGGTCCGGATGGATCAGAAATTCTTCAGCCATCTCGAGCCTGTTCAAGCCAGCATTGTCAGTTTCTCATGGGCGCCGACCATGCGGCTCTTGATATCAATACCCTGCGGGCAGGCTCCGGCACAGGGCGCAGCACAGGTAAGACACTTGTCTGCCGGCTGATCAAGCGCGGCATAAAGCTGCATGGCCTCCTTCTCATCGCCATAGTCTTCAAAATACATGCGATGACGCAACACATCATGGATAGGCAGTGATTCAGGGCAGCTGCCAAGGCAGTCGCCGCAGGAGGAGAAACAGTGGGTACCGGCAATCAGGTTGTCGTACTTCTCGAGCACGGCCACATCCGCTTCGCTCAGGGTCTGACCAGACGCGTGCAGGTACTCATCGAGATGCTGGGTTTCAAAAAATGACACGACCAGGCAGGATACTGCCGGGTTGGCATTCACCCACTTGAACGCTGCCTGGGTGTACGAGGTCTCTTCGTTCTGGAAGTCCATCAGACCGCGATGCTTGGCCCCTTTCAACGTCTTCATGGCGACGATGCCAATCCCCTGCTCAGCAGCGCGTTCAATGATCTCCTGCTGCTTCGGCCAGGCACCGTGGTGGTACGCCAGCATCATGACATCAAACTTGCCGCTGTCGATGGCGGCATTGGCAACTTCTTCGAGGTTGGGCGTATGGGTTGAGACACCGAGGAAGCGCACCTTGCCATCGGCTTTCGCCATCTCAAACGCCTGCATCATATTGGGGTCGAGCAGGCGGTCGACATCATCACAGGCATGCACATGAATCAGGTCAACGTAATCGGTCTGCAGGCGCGTCAGGCTGTCATCAAGTGCGGCGATATAGGTTTCCGGGCTGGAGCCATGGCGGACATGACCATCGGAAGTACACCACTTGGTGACAACGAACAGCTCCTCCCGATTTCTGTCCTTGAGCACATTGCCGATCGTGGTCTCTGACATGGCTCCGGCATAGTCCGGGGAAGTATCAATAAAGTTCACGCCACGATCGAGGGCCTCGCGGAACAACCCCTCAGGGTCACTGTGACGCATAATGCGGCCGGTACCAATGGAGATATCCGACGCCAAGAAACCGGTTCGACCCAGCGGCCGTTTTGCCTGGATGCGTGCACCCTCCCAGCTTTTATGTGGCTCAGCAGCCGTGAGGACTTCCTCACCAGCCTCGTTCATGACCGGCAGGGTTGTTCGCAGCCAGCCGGAGAGCTTGCCCACAGTCGCGGCACTCACGCCGACGACACCGCCTGTGATCGCTGCACCACCGAGCAGGAATTTGCGCCGACCAGCAGGCGGCGCCACTGTCGCATCATCGCTGCCCAGGTTCTTAGCCCACAGTACGCTCAGCACAAGACTGGTCAATGCCAGCAGGACGAAGATCGCAGTAGGGGCCACCGGCAGCATCGCCGGGTCCATACCTTCGAGTCTTTCGTAAAGGAAAGCACCAAGACCGAAGTATCCCATGATGGCGGTTGCCAGCCAGGCAACCAGAGTGAGTTTTCCCATGATCTGTTTCTCCGCGAGAACTTGCTTGTTTTTATCGCTGACGCTACCGGCAACTGTAGCCTATTTGCTGCCTGATGTAACATGAACGGTCAGCACCGCAGCGAGCGCACCTTGAGCAATCTGCACCGTATTACACTGGTCAGCTTCCTGACCTACTTCGTCATGTCAGCCATGCTGGCACCGATCGGTATTCTTTCCGGCCCTATGGCTGAGCATTTTGGCCAGCCGGTCACCGAGGTCACACGCCAGTTCAGCTGGCTCACCGGTGGAATCCTGGTCGGCGCTGTCATCGCGCTGTTTATCTTCGACTTCTTTCGGCTGAAACCCCTGTTCCTGCTGCTATACGGCCTGATGGGCAGCAGCCTGATCGGTTTTGCAGTGATCGACAGCCTGGACCTCACCCGCTTGCTGCTGGGTCTGATTGGCACCGGCTGTGGCATTGGCCTCGCTGCGGCAGCCGTCACCATCTCGCACAGCTATGAAGAGGAAGCCCGGGCTTCCATGCTGGTGATTACCGACAGTTTCTTCAGTGTTGCCGGTTTCATTACGGCCTGGCTCGCGACCTGGCTGGTGGGTCAGGCATTTGGCTGGAGCACGACCTACCAGCTGCTGGCACTGGTACCGCTCGCGATTTTGCTCCTGAGCCTCGTCTCCGAATTTCCGGCAACCACCCATCAGGACCTGAACAAGGCACCTGCCGAGAGCTGGACGCTGCCGGTGTGGCTCTGCGTCGGTGCCCTGTTCCTCTACACCCTGGGCCAGAATGCCATGCTGTTCTGGCTGCCCGGCTACGCCCAGACAGAACTCGGCGCCAGTGCCGACAGCGCGGGCGGACTGGTCGGCCAATACTGGCTCGGGATGTTCCTGGCGCAGCTGTTCGTCGCCTGGTGGGTGTTGCGCATAGGTGTGCGCAGGCTGGTGGCCATTGCAACGACCCTGGCCTGCCTGCTGTCGATTCCCCTCTGGACTATCCGTGATGTGGACCTTTTGACCTGGCTCACCCTGGCCTGGGGGTTTGGCAACCTGGCGCTGCTCAAAGCCGTGCTGTCACTGGCGACGACGCTCGTCAAAATTCCCAGCCCGCGACTGGTTTCTCTGTTGCTGCTCGGCGCAACAACCGGCACTGCGGTCAGCCCGGCGGTGACAAGCCAGATTGTTGAGTGGACGGATACAAAGACCATCCTGATGTTTTCAACGGCGAGCTATGCGCTGCTGTTTATGCTGACAACCAGTGCCTTGCTGCTCAGCAGACCCAAAGCGGCGAATTGAGGGTCAGGACTGACCTTCCCAGTAAGGCGCCCGCAACTTGCGCTTGTTGATCTTGCCCATGGTGTTGCGACCAAGATCGTCTACGTAGTCCAGGGTCCGCGGGCACTTGTAGTGGGAAAGGTGCTCCCGGCACCAGGCCACAAGTGCGTCTGAAGAGGGCAGCTCTGCATCCGGGTGCGGGATCACCAGCGCTTTCAGTTCTTCTCCCATATCCTTGTTTGGCACACCAATGCAGGCAACATCGAGCACAGCGGGGTGCTCAATCAACACCTGCTCGGCTTCTGCCGGATAAATGTTAACGCCACCAGAAACCACCATGTCGCTGAAACGGTCCGTGATGAAGACGTAACCTTCTTCATTCATATAAGCGATTTCGCCGAGCGTAAATACACCGGGCGCAATGTGGGCAGCGGCCGATTTCTCAGGATCATTGTGATAGATCACGCCGCGGCCGGTATCATCTTTGAAAAAGAGCCGACCCTCAGTGTTCGGCGGCAACTCATTGTTTTCCTCGTCCAGGATCATGGCCGTAAAAGGCGGGATGGCCTTGCCGACCGAGCCCGGATACTCCAGCCATTCTTCCGAGGTGATGAGACAGGTCGTGCCGACTTCGCTCGCGCCATAGGCATCGAGGAACACGGGACCGAACCACTCAATCATCTCCCGCTTCACATCAACCGGACACTTGGACCCGGTGTGACTGATCGACAGGATCGAAGAGACGTCGTACTTGGCTTTGACATCATCCGGCAGTGCCAGCAGACGCACAAAGTGCGTCGGCACCATCAGCGTCGAGACAATCTTGTGTTGCTCAATTGCTGCCAGCGTATTTTCCGCATTAAAGCGGCCGAGGATCACTGACGGGATACCTGCGATCAGCTGACGCGTCGCTGACAGGGGACCGGTGTGATACATCGGGCCGACCACGAGCTGCGGCCCCCGGACACCGCCAGAGCGTTCCAGCGCGGCCGCATTGAAGTTCGCAAGGTGCTCATCAACCGTCGCACCACCGGCAAACATGGTAGGTGGCAGCTCTGTGCCCTTAGGTCTGCCTGTCGTGCCGGAGGTATACAGCAGATTCGGGCGAGGCGGCACCGTCTGGTCCGGTTCACCGGCATCCTGGGCAGCCAGCCACTCGTTCCATTCCGTCAGGCCATCGAGATCGGGGGCTTGCCAGCCTATCACGGTATGTACCTGTGATTGTGCCGCGGCCTCAAGGCCGCGCTCCGCCGTTTCCGCACCAACAAACAGAATGCGCGCGCCTGAGTCCGAGAGGATATAGGCAACTTCTTCTGCCGTGAGATGAAAATTCACCGGCACTACGGACGCACCAGAGACAAGGCCCCCGAGGTTAGCGAGTGCGGTTTCAACATGGTTTTCGGCAAACACCGCAACCCGGACATCAGGGCCAAGATCGGCGGCCTGCAGCCCGTTGGCGCAGCGGTTCAGTTTGTCATTGACTTCGGCCCAGCTGAAGGCATGCTGCGAGTCCTGTATGGCAGTCTCATCCGGATATTCTTCGGCATATTTCTTCGCGAAAGTCATGGCACCACCCCTCGGGTTTCCAGTGATTAAAAGTTTATGGTCCGGCCATAGGCCGAGAGCACAGATTCATGCATGGCTTCGGACAGCGTCGGATGCGGGAAAATAGTTGCCATCAGTTCCTGTTCCGTGGTCTCAAGGCCGATAGCTACCGCAAAGCCCTGGATCATCTCGGTCACGCCAGGGCCAATCATGTGGGCGCCCAGCAGCTCGCCGGTAGCAGCGTCAAATATGGTCTTCACCAGGCCTTCCGAGTCATTGATTGCAATCGCCTTGCCGTTCGCAAGGAGCGGAAACCGGCCAACACGAATCTCACCTGTCGCGGCTGCCGCGGCTTCTGAAAGGCCAATACTGGCGATCTGCGGGTGACTGTAGGTACAGCCGGGAATCCGCGCTTTGTTCAGTGGGTGCGGACTCTGACCCACGATCTGTTCAACGGCGATGATGCCCTCGTGGCTCGCCTTGTGGGCAAGACAGGGCACACCGGCAACATCACCGATGGCGTAGATGCCCGGGACACTGCTGCGCTGTGCTGCATCGACGGTGATGAAACCGCGATCGATTGCAACGCCGGCAGCCTCGAGACCCATGCCCTCAGTATTGCCACTGACGCCCACCGACAGGATCGCTGCATCGAATTTCTCCGTGCTGCCATCAATAGTCGCAACCAGCTTCTTCTTGTCGTACTCGAGCGAATCCACCGCCGTACCCGTGCGCACTTCAATACCCTGTGCCGCGAACGCTTCCGCCGCCATACCGGCGATCTCTGCATCTTCCGCTGGCAGGATCTGATCCATAACCTCCACGAGGCTCACTTTGGCGCCCAGCGTATTGTAAAAGCTCGCGAACTCCACGCCGATCGCGCCGGCGCCAATAATCAGCAGGCGCTTAGGCATGAAAGTCGGCGTCATTGCACTGCGGGCATCCCAGATACGATCACCATCGACCTGGATATGCGGCAGGTTTCGGGCCGTGGCACCGGTTGCCACAATGACGTTGTCAGCAATGATTGTCTCTTCGCCGACCTGCACCGTGTTCTTGTCGTGCAGCAGGGCTTCACCGTTGAAGACCTTGACCTTGTTCTTGCGCATCAGGTGGGCAATACCTCCTGAGAGCTGGGCCGCGACATCACGGGATCGTTTCACCACTTTTTTCAGCTTGAACTTAGGCTTGCTGATTTCAAGCCCAAGGTCGGCTGCGCTCATCGCTTCGCGCATCACATCGGCCGTGTGCAGCAGCGACTTTGTCGGGATGCAACCCCAGTTCAGGCAGACACCACCCAGTTCCGCTTTCTCAGCCAAACCAACTTCGAGACCGAGCTGAGCCGCTCTGATGGCTGCGGTGTAACCCCCGGGGCCGCCGCCAATAACAAGTACGTCGAGATTATGTTCAGTCATGGATAAGCCCTCACACCAGCAGACGCCAGGGCGCCTCGAGCAGGTTGCGGACTTCCACCAGGAATTCTGCCGCCGGCGCACCGTCCAGGGTGCGGTGATCCCAGGTCAGCGACAGATTCATCTTCTTGGTCTTGACCGGTTTGTCGCCATCCCACTCAAGCCCGTCATAGATTCGGTTCACACCAAGAATCCCCGACTGCGGCTCATTGATAATCGGTGTAAACGAGTCAACGCCGTACATGCCCAGCGCCGTCACTGTAAAGGTGCCCCCGGCATAGTCATCGAGGCCGAGGGACCCATCGCGAGCAGCGATGGCGAGGCGCGAGGTCTCGCGGGCCAGTTCCTTCACCGACAACTGATCCACATTACGCACCACCGGCACCACCAGGCCTTCGGGCAATGCCACCGCCATGCCGACATTGATCTCTTCCAGCAGCAGGATCTCGTCGCCGCTGAACTGGCTGTTCATCAGCGGGTGCAGTTCCAACGCCTTGGCTGCAGCCTTGATGACAAAATCGGTATAGGTAGGCTTGACCCCGTCGGCGGCCCACTCTTCCACCAGAGAATTCCTGACTTTGACCGCATCGTCCATCATGGCTTCCATGTCCATGGTGAGCTGGGCGCTTTCCTGCAGGCTGTGATGCATTCGGGAGGCAATGGTCTTGCGCATGCCGCGGACAGGGATACGTTCGCCCGCCGACGGGCCTGCCGGTTTCGCTGCTGCCGCAGCCGGTGCAGCAGCGCCACCGGCCGCGGCTTCAATATCTGCCTGGACAATACGACCACCCGGGCCCGTGCCCCGGACGCGAGTCAGGTCGACACCCTTTTCAGCGGCGAGTCGTTTTGCGAGCGGTGATGCTTTGACATCGGCTGCCGCCACCGCAGCCGGTGCAGCAGCCGCGGTGCCAGCGGCAGTGCCCGCATCAGCCGCCGCCTGGACATCGGCCTCAACAATTCGACCACCCGGCCCGGTGCCCGCCACCTGGGTGTAATCCACACCGAGTTCCCCCGCCAGTCTTCGTGCAGCAGGTGAGGACTTAATGCGACCGTCGCTGCCAGTCGCTGTTGTTGCAGCAGCGGCTGCCGGCGTGACAGCGGCGGGTTCAGGCGCAGCTTCTTCCTCTGCCGCTGCTGCCGCTTCGGCAGCAGGCGCCGCTGAGGCGCCACCCAGGTCAGACGGTATGTCTTCACCCGCTTCAAAGATGTAGCCAACGACATCGCCAGGTTTCAGCATGACCCCGACATCCACCAGGTGCTTCACCGTTCCGTCGTACTCGGCATCCACGTCCAGGTTGACCTTCTCGGTTTCGAGGGCATACACGAGTTCACCCTTTTTTACCGAGCCGCCATCAGGGATAAACCACTCCGCCACCATGCCCTCGGTCATGCTCATTCCGACCTTGACGAGGTAAATTTCTCTTGGCATCAGCTGCTCCTGCGCATCTTTCTTGTTCTGTTGAATTTACTGCCGGAACCATTGCCGGCAGGCAGCCAGCTGCATGGTCCGGTTTATATCCAGGACACCCGGGCCGTTTCTGCTGACCCGCATGGTGACCTTCTGCCCGTCCTGTATTTCCCGCTCCCGCTCACCATCAAAGGCAAGCACACAGGGACCAGTAAAAGTAATCTGCTCATCGAAACCCAGGGTTTCGATTTTTTTGACCCGCAGGGTTTCGTAGAGCCCAGGGGCGATTGGCGCGTGCACCCGCTTGCGCCCACCTTTACCCAGCACCAGATGCAGGCCGGCATCTTCTTCTTCCGGCAATGGCCGCAACAGGCCACCCACCGAGGTCATGCCAACCGCAAGCGGTTCAGCCCGGGTTAAAAAAATGCGATTCAGCGCATCACCGTCAAGCAGCGCACGGCTGCCAATAAACTGATCTGTCGTTACGACCGCATCGATCAGCGCGATATCCGGGTCTTCGCCTTCAATCTCGACATCAATAATTTTCACCCGGACAACGACCTCGTCCGGGTCAACACCGCCAGCGGCGAGCACACCGAGCGCGGCGCCAGCCACCGTGGCCTCAGCAAAGCGCGGGAATACATTATTGGTACCGGTTGAAAGCGGCAGCAGAACCGCATCCCGCCAGCCTTTAACAAACGCCCGACTGGTCCCGTCACCGCCCAGAATCAGCGTCGCAATACAATCATGTTCAGAGAGGTTTCTTGCCCCCTGCGTCGTATCGAGCGCAGATGTCGTTTTCAGGCAAGGCACCCTCACGGCATCACAGGCTTCGCCGAGTTCCTCCAATGCTTCTTCGGCAATGCCGTGAGAATCATCAAGGTAAGCAAAACGGGTGCCGCCGGCGTTAATCGCCCCTGACAGCGCGCGGCGGATAATGGCGCACTTCTCCCGGTTATCAAAAACCGACGCCTTTGCCACCAGTCGCCTGACATCCTTGCCAGAGGCAGGGTTCGCGACAATACCGATTGTCTCCACGCTCACATTCCGTCAGGCGCTGAAGCCTACAGCTCAAGCTTCTTCTTCACCTCTGCGACAATGCTGTCCGCGTTAGGCATGTAAATCTGCTCCAGGGCTGGACTGAAGGGTACCGGTGAGAACGGTGCACCGACACGCATGACCGGCGCGTCAAGATAATCAAACGCTTCTTCCTGGATCTGCGCCGTGATCTCACCACCGAAGCCACCAAACCTTACCGCTTCGTGGACGACGAGCGCCCGGTGTGTTTTCTTGATGGAGTTGACCACGGTTTCGGTATCAAACGGCTGGATGCTGCGCGCATCAATCACCTCGACATCAAGACCGAGCTCCTTCAGCTGGTCCGCTGCCGCCAGCGCCTCGTGTACCATCCGGCTGATGCCGATGATGGTCAGGTCCTTGCCTTCCCGCAGCACAGCCGCCTTGCCAATCGGGACTTCGTAAGAGCCTTCAGGCACTTCGCCCATCAGGGCCAGCGACGCCTTGTTGAAAACCACAAACACGGGATTGTCGTCACGCGCAGCGGCAATGGTCATGCCCTTCGCATCATAAGGATTCGACGGACATACGACTTTGATTCCAGGCAGGTGTGCAAGCCATGCTTCCAGACTCTGACTGTGCTGGGCCGCCAGGTTCTGGCCGGCACCCGCCATGGTCAGGACGGTGACCGGCAGGGTGGCCGCACCACCGAACATGTAACGCATCTTGGCCATCTGGTTGGCGATCTCGTCCATGCATTCACCAATGAAGTCCATGAACATGAGGTCGACGACGGGGCGACAGCCCGTCGCTGAGGCACCAACACCGAGTCCGATAATGCCCTTCTCTGAAATCGGTGTGTCGTAAACCCGCTCGGGTCCGAATTCCTGCAGGAGCCCGGTGTAGTAACCATAAACACCACCGGCACCGGCAACGTCTTCACCGGCAACAAAGGCATCTTCCTGCTCAAGCAGAACCTGTCTTACGCCCTCGTTGATGGCTGAGACGTAGGGAATCACCCTCGGTTCGGCTTTAACTGCTTCTGACATGCTTCTCTCCCTCGTTGCTTAAGCTTCGTTGTAGACATTTTCGAGCAGCTCATGCGGCTCGGGGTAAGGCGAGTTGTTGGCAAACTCAATCGCCCCTTCTATATCTTTGTTGACCTTGTCGTGGACCGCCTGGATCTGTTTTGCAGTCATGACCTTGAGCTGCATCAGGCGTTTTTCAAACGACTGGATCGCGTCTCGCTGCTTCCACTCTTCCACCTCTTCTTCGGTGCGGTAATTCATGCCCATGCCACGAATACCGACGTGGTCGTAGTAACGATAGGTCTTGCATTCAAGCAGCGTCGGACCCCCCCCATTGCGGGCCCGCTCGATCGCTTCACCAGCGGCTTCATACACCGCCATCACGTCCATGCCATCGACGACGACCCCCGGCATGCCGTAACCGGCCGCACGATCAGCCACATCAACAATCGCCTGGTGATTGGCCTGGGCTGTATATTCACCGTAGCCATTGTTCTCACAGACGAAAATGCAGGGCAACTTGTAAAGCGCCGCCATGTTAGCCGCTTCGTGCACACTGCCTTCGTTTGAGGCGCCATCGCCGAAGAAGGAAACGACGACGTTATTGGTCTTACGGAATTTCGCCGAGAAGGCTGCACCCATAGCAATGGGTGGCCCGCCGCCAACGATGCCGTTGGCACCGAGCATGCCGAGATCCATGTTACAGATATGCATACTGCCGCCCTTGCCGCCGCAGTAACCTGTCGAGCGACCAAACAGCTCGGCGTACATCGGCTTGAACTCTCCGCCTTTGGCCACCAGGTGACCATGGCCGCGGTGGGTCGACGTCACCTGGTCTTCGTTTGAGAGATGCTGCATGACACCTGAGGCGACCGCTTCTTCACCAACATAAAGGTGGAGTGCACCAGGAATCTTGCCGTCTTCCATCATCCTGCCTGCTTCCTCTTCGAAGCGGCGAATGCGCACCATCTTCAGGTGCAGTTCCTTCAGCGTCTGATTGGAAGGGCCTTTGTTCGCAGCGGCCTTCTTAGGGGCAGCCTTCTTCGGGGCTGCTTTTTTTGCAGCAGCAGGTTTTTTCTTAGCAGCAGGCTTTTTCGCCTTTGCCTTGGTTGGGCTGGCCTTTTTTGCCGGCGCCTTCTTTTTTGCAGCCAAGGAGCTTCTCCTCTTATCGATTCTGATTCAAACGGCGGAGGCGAACTATATCGTAAAGTGGAGTGCGATACATTTCTTTGCTCCAAGCCGGAAAGCGGGTTTTTGTAACACGTTGCAATTTCCAATGCCAGTGATAGGCTCGACCAACCAGCGGGATTCAAGAGGGAGACAGCATGGCCCCACTGACCGGCATCAGGGTAGTCGAACTAGGTGTCATGATCGCGGTGCCGGGCGCCGCTGAGACACTCGCGGGCTTCGGGGCAGAAGTCATAAAAGTCGAGGATACCCAGCGCGGTGATGAACTGCGCAACTACGGCTCGACACGAAACGGCATGAGCGGCTGGTTTGCCAACGCCAACGCGGGCAAACGCTCCCTCTCGGTTGATCTCACCAGCGCCGCCGGTAAAGACATCCTCTGGCAGTTGCTGGCTGAAGCGGATGTCTTCATTCAGGGTTTTCGGGCCGGCGTGGTCAGCAAACTTGGCTTTAGCTACGACGCAGTTTCGGTAAAGTGCCCGCAGCTGGTCTACTGTTCATCAACCGGCTTTGGTGAAACAGGACCTTACGCCGATCTTCCTGCCTACGACCCCATTGTTCAGGCCTTGTCTGGCTGGGCCAGTATTCAGCAGGTTGACGGCAATCCCTCCCTGCACAAAACCATGGTTTCAGACAAAACGGCGGCGAGTTATAACGCCAAAGCCATCCTGGCGGCACTCGTTCAGCGCGGCAGGACGGGGCAGGGCTGTTTCATCGAGGCTTCCATGCTCGAGTCCAACATCATGTATAACTGGCCAGACGTTATGATGCAGTGCACGGTGATGGAGGAGGACGCCAGCCATGTGCCCAACATCTTTGCCAGTTATCGACTCTACGAGTGCACCGACGGCTGGGTCACCATTGCCTGTGGCACCGACCGACAGTGGCAGTCCTTCTGCGCTGTGCTGGAAGACACGACCTACATTGAAGATGAGCGCTTTAAAAGTGCAGCTGACCGGGGCGCCAATATCGCAGCCTTCTTTGACGCAACCGCCGACATTGCCTCACGTTTCGATGTCGATACGGTGGTGACAAGACTACGCGACGCAGACGTGCCGGTGGCGCCGGTGCTGGCACCCGAAGATGTCAGATCAGACCCCCAGGTCGAGGCCCGGGCGTTCATCGAAGAGCGCGAGCACCCCGTCGTCGGTCGATTCCTTGGTCCGAAGCAGCCCGCGTCCATGTTCGGCGAAGACCTGGCGCTATCACCCGCACCCCGCCTGGGCGAACAGACCCGGGAGATTCTCGGTGAACTGGGTTATGCCGATGACGCCATCAGCGACCTGGTCGCCGCCGGTGTCGTGCGCACTTTGCCGGTTGAATGACAGGCAGGCGCCGCAAGGCAAAACCACAATACGTTCGCCTGCAGATACTGGCATTCCCTTTCTACCTAGAAAACATTCTGGTACTGCTGCTGTTTAGCGCGATGTTCATTACAGCCTGTCTCTGGGCCTCGCTGCCAGGGTGGATGGGCCTGCGTAGCGTCGGTTTCTGGTTCATCTGCATCACACTGTTCTTCAATTACGTTTTTGTCATCGTCGACTTCACATCCCGTGGCATGCAACGGGTGCCGAAACTGTCCGGCGAGATGGTGTTCCCTACCCACGATTTAAGACTCTACACAATTGCACTGTTAACAATCTGCCATTTCACCTTCGTCTTCGGCAGTTGGGAAACCGCCTCGATGCCGCTCCGGCTGGCCATCACCTTTTTCTCCTACCCATTGATGTTCTCAATGCTGATTGTCCACCAGGACCTCAAAACCCTGCTGAACCCCCTGAAACTGGTCGGCACACTCTACCTCTTCAGTCAGTCGCGGGACGCGCTGGTTTTCTTTATCTGCCAGCTGGTCACCGCGGGCTTCATGTATTTCGCCTTTACAACCTATGGCGATATCTCCTTCGCCCACATCTTCTGGCAGATCCCGGTCACATTGACACTGCTGTTCATCACCTTCCGGGCGCTGGGTGTCGCCCTTAATACCCGCGGGCCAAGCTTTGGCCTGTCGGTACTGCAAAACGAAGCGACCTTTGACGAGGCCATCAGCGAGGCAGAACGGATCGAACTCGATAAATTCATCCTGAGACTGCACCGCTGGGTGCGCGTCCACGAGTACCGGAAGGCTTTCGAGATGATCATCGAGTATCAGGCGGAGCACGGTCACCAATCCGACGATGCTCTCTTTGTTCGGCTGTCGAGCTGGGATGACAAAAGACTTGCGGCCATGCTGGGCGCACAACTCGCAGAGCGGCTTTTGTTAGCACACGAAACCGATCGCGCCATGAAAGTTTTTCGTGAAAGCTACGACATGGCACCCACCCGATTTCGATTCACGAGCGGCACGGTGGCTCTCAGTTTTCTCAATGCCGCAGGGGATGCTGCCTCACAGCAGCGCCTGATTGAGTGCCTGGAACGCTTCGAAGAACACTATCCGCGACATCCAATGACCACAACGGTAAAGCAAAAGCTAAGCCGTCTGAAGCACGAGCAGTAGACCCAGGGTTGTCCCCGAGTCCTGCTTGGTTGGCCTCTTCGGCCCCTGCTGATATTCTCACCCCGTTTTATTGATTCATCAGGCCGGAAAAAACCCATGGCAGACTTTCCACTGACGCCCAATGACCTGAGCGCTGACTGGCTCAGTCGCACGCTCGGCTATACCATCAACAGCTTCCGCGTCGAACCCCTTGGCGAAGGCGGTGGTCTACTCGGTCTGGTTGCCCGCATTCATCTGGACGCCGGTGAAGGGCCGGCCACCATGATCGCCAAGTTTCCAACCCTGGCGGCCGACAACCGAGCCGTCGCCCAGACCTACGATATGTACGGCCGGGAGTACCGCTTCTATACGCAGGTGGCACCAACAGTACCGATCCGCGCACCCCACTGCTATTTCGCCAGCTTCGATCCCGACACCAGCGACTTCATGTTGCTGCTTGAAGACCTGCACGGCTACCGACTCGGCGACCAGGTCGAGGGCTGCACCCTGGAAGAAGCACACCAGGTCGTGGAAAGCCTGGCAGCCCTGCATCGAAACACCTGGCAGCCTGATCACCTGGAAGACATCAAGCGCCATGACATGCCCTACCAGCGCGAGGGCATGATCGGAGGTTTTCAGGTGGGCTGGCCGAATGTCCTGCAGCAGTTTCCGCAGCTGTTCAGTGAGCCTGCGATCGAAACCGGCGCCAACATGCCGAACCGGGTCAATGCGCTGCTGGACGCCATCCATGAGGGGCCCCTGGTGATCGCCCACGGTGACGTGCGCCTCGACAATATTTTCTTTAAACCTGGCGAGATCGCCCTGGTTGACTACCAGGCCGTGTGCAAGGCGGCACCCGAACATGATCTTGCTTATTTTGTAACCCAGAGCCTGCCCGACGAAGTGCGCCAGGCCGAGGACTGGGTCGCGGTTTATCACCAGCACCTGACCAGCGAGGGTATCGAATACAGCCTGGATATCTCGCGTGACCGCTACCGCTACTGTGTCGCCTACTTCCTGTGCTACGCCGTTATCATTGCAGGCACACTGGATACTGCCAACGAACGTGGCCGCACACTAGCAGAAACCCTGCTGGGCAATTCACTCAGGTCACTCGACGAAATCGGCGCATTCGAACTGATCGCGTAATGACTACCAGAACCGGAAGAGAGGGAACACATGCAACTGAAAGATAAAGTCGCCGCCGTCACGGGCGGTACCGCCGGAATCGGCCGCGCCATCACGGAAGCCTTTCTTAGAGAAGGTGCGAGGGTCGCGATTTTCGCCCGAAATGCCGAAAAGGCGGAAAAGATGATGGCTGAAATTGGTGCTGGCGACGACCTGATATTCATCCAGGGCGATGCTACCGTCCAGGCAGATGTCGAAGGCATGGTCGACAAAACTGTGGAAGCATTCGGCACGATCGACATCCTCGTCAACAACGCCGGTGGCGCTGGCGATGACCTGCTGCCAACTGTGTCATTGTCTGATGAGGCTTTCGACTTCTGCATGAAGGTCAACACCTACTCCACTTTCTGGGGGACGCGACGCGCACTGAAGACCATGCTGGACAAGCAATGGGGTCGCATCATCAACATCTCATCGATTGAGGGCAAACACGGCAAGCCCGTCGTCACGGCATACACAACAGCCAAGCACGCGATTAATGGCATGACCAAATCCATTGCACGAGAAGTTGGCACCGAGGGCATAACCGTCAACGCCATCTGCCCCGGCCTGATCCTGACCGACATTGTGCGTGACACTGGCCCAGCCACGGCAGAGGCAATGGGCATGACGTTCGAAGAGATGGTCGACATGTTCACGGCCGATTCTGCGATCAAACGGCCGAACGAAGTCCACGAGGTTGCCGCCATGGCAGTGCTGCTGGCGAGTGATGCCGGCGCTGGCATTACCGGGCAGCAAATCAGCGTCGATGGCGGGACAAGTCAGTATTAAGGCAAAGCCTTAATACTGACTGACATCATAAAAGCGCTGGCTGAACCTGGCTAACCCGCTCACACCGGAACACCGGTATATTTCGCGAGGTTCTGTCCTGGTAATCCTGGTAGGGCGGATAGTACTTAACGCAGGTAGGCCAGACTGCCGCCTTCTCTTCATCATTCAGCAGTCGCGCCTGCATGGGTCGCGTTTTACCTGCAAAGGTAATCCTGACCCCCGGGTGCGCCACCAGATTGTGATACCAGACCGGGTGTTTGGGTGCACCGCCCTGGGACGCTACCAGCACAAAGTCATCTGCATCCGGCACATACATGAGCGGAATCGTCCGGGTTGCGCCGCTCTTCGCCCCGGTCATCTCAACCAGAACAATCGGCATACCCGACAGCTTGTTCATCAGGCGGCCGCCTGACAGTTTGTACACCACAACATTGATCTTCGTGAACAGCTTCAATATCCAGCGGGGTGGTGGACCCCCTTTGTCAGCGTCGGCAGCGCTTTTCGTCTCACTACTCATTGGACTCTCCCCTGCTTCTCTCCGCATTGGCTCATGTTTGACAGAGGCGCTCCATTCTTTCTTCACGCAGCGCCCTGCGCCGGACTTTACCCGCATCATCCCGGAGGGGTTCGTCAGAAAACTCAAAGCTGCGCGGGATTTTGTAGCGCACCAGGCGCTCGGCAAGGTGTGCCAGCAGCTCCTCCTCCGTCATGCGATCATCTGGCGCATCGACAATCGCATGAATCAGGTTACCCATGTCGTCGTCCGGCAGCCCAATGACAGCTGAAGACCTGACACCAGGAAAACTGTCAATCGCGGCCTCGACCTCGGCAGGATAGATATTGGCACCGCCCGAGAGGATCATATCCGTATGGCGGTCTGCCAGGTAAAGATAACCGTCGGCATCGAAGTAACCCATGTCGCCGATACTCTCGAAGCCACCGTCAATCGCTTTCGGTTCGGCACCAATATACTTGTAGGTGCTGCCCTGCCCCGTCAGCGGGCGCATATAGACTTCACCAATCTCGCCGGTGGGGACCTCGTTACCCGCTTCATCAACAATCTTCATTTCGCAGCTGTCGTTCGGCTTGCCGACGGAGCCGCGATGCTCCAGCCATTCGCGTCCGGTAATGACGGTACCGCCCTGGCCCTCTGTGCCCCCATACAATTCCCAGATCACATCAGGTCCGAGCCAGTCGATGAAGGCCTCTTTCAACCAGGCCGGGCAAGGCGCTGCAAGGTGCCAGAGTGTGCGCAGATTCGACAGGTCATACTTCTGCCGGGTTTCTGCCGACAAATTCCATATCCGCTGCATCATCGTCGGGACCATATAAACCATATCGACCTGCTGCTCTTCGAGAATCCTGAGGGTCATCTCAGCATCAAAGCGCGTGGTCACCGTTACCCGGTTACCGCGAAACAGAGCGCTGGTACCCCAGATGAAAGGGCCATTGTGATAGAGCGGACCCGGGATCAGCACCGAACCCTGCAACTTGGTCTGGAGTCGATCTGCGTCGATATCCCAGATGGCGGAGGATGCACTGACGATCAGCTTCGGTCGACCCGTGCTGCCGCCGGACGTCATCGCCTTGTAAGAATCTGCGATATTTTCACCGGGCAGCGGTTCGGACGACAGCGCCGTATCTGCCTCGAAGCCGATTGGCAGCGTATTAAAGCCGGGATGAGCACCATCGGGTACACCAACAATCAACTTCGGCTGGCCCACCTCCACCAGCTGGTCACGCTCAAACTGGGGCAACTTGGCTGACACCGGCTGAGGTGTCGCGCCCACTTTCCAGGTAGCAAAGCAGGCAAGAAAAAATTCAATACTGTTGGGCAGTGCGATTGTGACGAAATCATTATGACCAACGCCAAGAGCGGCATAGGCCCGGGCCAGGCGGTTGGTTTCAGCATCCAGCTCGCGCCAGGTCATGGTCGAATCTTCATGCACCAGTGCAATGTCGTCAGCCTGAATCTCGCACCAGTAGCTCAAGATGCTGCAGAGGGGAATTATGTGCATACCGTCATTCCACGAAGCTCAATGAAGACGCAATGGTAGCACGCAGCCCTCAGTCAGGAGGTTCCTGCTACAATGCGCCCCTTTTCACCGGGTGACTATTTTCGTGACAAAGATTTCCTGTGCCGATTACCTTGATATGAGTCACCCGGTGGCCTCCATGCAGTGGCAGCTCCCGGTGAATGAAAAGACCAGCGGTGGTGGTGGCTCACTCTTTGGTGGGGCCGGCCTGGCCGCTGGCATCGTCGCCCTGGAGCAGGCGACAGATAAACCCGTTATCTGGGCCTCCGGTCAGTACCTGTCACTGACGCAACAACCGGCTGTGCTTGACCTCGAAGTGCTGCTGCCGGCGGTCGGTCGCCATGTCATCCAGGGCCGCGTCGTCGGTCACCTCGGTAACAAGGAAATCATCACCATCTTCGGTTCCTGCGGTGAGCGGCCCAATGTCGCCGAGGGGGTCTGGGACAAGATGCCCGAGGCTCCGAGACCGGAGGACTGCGAACAGCTTGGCGAGCACCACGAGGTCGCTGCGATCCACGATCACATCGAAGTCCGCATCGCCCGCGGCATGTTCGGCTTCTCGGGTGCCGGCACACCAAGTGGCGACAACCGCACCCTGCTCTGGATCCGGATGCCTGAGCTGCATCACGATCCGGGAGCGCTGGCCATCATTGCAGACTACATGCCCTCTGCCTTGGGGAACTCACTGGGTGAACAGATAGGCTGCACCAGCCTCGACAACACCATTCGCTTCGCCAACCGCGATGAAACTGAGTGGGTGCTGTGCGAGAACCGGATTGATTTTGTCGGCAACGGTTTTGCTTACGGGCAGGCCCATATGTGGAGCGAGAGCGGCGTCTTGCTGGCAACGGCCAGCCAGAGCATGATCGTCAGACCCTGGCAGCCGCGCGACTGAAATCAGGCCAGATTATTCGCCGAATTTACCGTTGGAATAAACCAGCAGATAGTCCGATTCGACCTTTTGCCGGAGTTTCGCAACGAACACCTGCATGTCCGACAGGTAAAGTTCTGATACCGCTTTCGCCAATTGCTGCCTGCCATCAAAGGTGGTGACACCCCTGTCAAGGTCGAGCCAGTAGCGACTCGCCCGTTGCGCCAGATTCTTGTCACGCTGGGTAATGCTGCTAATCAGACCACCCTTGTTGGCGCCAAACTCCTCGTTCGACATAGTGGCCAATCGCTCCGCCTGGGCATCCAGGAAAGCCAGCGTGCGAGCCTTGATCTCAGCCGGCCCAACCACAGGTGACTGCACCAGGAAGGTTACCCCGCCCTGCTCATAAAAAACCGTGTGGGCAGCATTAACCACGTAACCCAGCTGCTGATCTGTACGGAGCGACGAGAAATACTTCGGCGCAATCAGGTGAGTAAAGAGCGCGCTACCGGCCCGGTGTTCCAGCGTCGCGGCGTCGTTCTGCACATAGAGTGCCATCACGGCATCGGCGTGATCGATGGCGAGGTCAGTCTGATTTTTACCGCTGATCACGGCCACCTGTGGCTCACTTACGGCAACGTTGGTCAGCGCGACATGCTGCTCGACCAGCGCCAACAACGCATCGGCTTTTTCATCCTGCACATTGCCGTGAATGAGGGCCTGCAGTGAAACGTTGCTGAATATCTGGTCCCGCCAGGCAGTGACGGAGGCCGGTGTCATGGCTTCGACCACCGGAATCTGCGCTTCAGGTGTCCAGGCAGCATTCACCAGCTCATCCTGGATACGCCCATAGGCCTGGCGAAACGGACGGTTCTTAGAGGCATTGCGCAAGTTCTTCAACATTTCAATTCGCAGCGTGGCGAATCGATCCGGGTCAATGTCCAGCGTGATCAGGCGGCGCAGTACCTCATCCAGCAACACCAGCTGCTTATCCTCATAGCCGCCAATCGAAATTCTGAAACCTTTCGGTGGTGAACCGATCCGGTAATTCACCCCCGCCAGCAGCGCCGGATAGGCCAATGCGTTTAAGTCATCCTGAACCAGCATCGTGTAGACCGCAGCCGTGGTTGCATCCTCGAGTGAGATCAGCCCGCCGGGGTTACGCAGGCTGACAAGGGTCACAGCCCGCGGTACGAGAAACTCAAGATCCGTATCGACATAGATTTCCGCAGCTTCGCCCTGGATCACCGGCAGCGGCATATCGTCGTCTGCCTCAGTCAGCGACAGCGATTCCGGCAGGAAAGGATTTGGTTCCGGCAGTCGCAGTCCCGCCACATCGACCGCAGCGAGTGCAATGGGACTGCGCTCCAGGTCGTAGCGAACATCAAACCAGGATTCGGTTTTACCGCCTTCATAGCCTGGGCTCGACACCGTCATCATGACCTTGTCAGCACGCAGGTGCGAGAGGTACTCGGCAATCAGATCGGCATCAAATGTTTCCATGAGATAAGGCGCTACCAGGAGATCCCGGGCCGGAAGTCGTTCCAGCAGCGGTGCCAGCGTGCGGACTGCACCGATGGCAGAGCTCTTCTCAGCGAAGCGAAAAGCGAGTTCAGCGGCAATGGACTGTTCCTTATAGATCCAGGCTTCGATCTCGTTCGCTCGCAGCATGTCTAGGTAGGCGAAAAGATAGGCGCTGATTTCCGGCACATGCGCTGCACCTGCCTCGGTGAGCGAGATATCGACGTTCATCATGGCGTGGTTGTCATCAATCCTGCTTTCACCCGCAGACAACGAATTGATCCAGCCTTTCTCGGTCAGCAACTTGTGCAGGCTGCCGTCACCCTCATGGCCGACCAGATTCGCCAGGTATTGGACCGGCTTGGTGCGGTAGTGGTCATCCAGTGACGGAATCTCCCAGCTGTAGGACACACCATAGGTATCCTTCAGGTTATCGTGGCGCAGCGTAGCCGGCACACCCTCTGCGGTGAAGATCGGTGCCTCGCGTTCAATATTGGATAAGTCCCTGTTCTCGATCTGCGAGAACAGTTCAGTGATCCAGGGCTGCATGTCATCCAGTGTTTCATTCGACAGCACCACAAGACCCATCTGATTCGCTGAGTAATGCGACTCAAACCAGGCGAGCAGAGCGCCGTGCACATCGCCGTCGAGTGTGTCCAGCGTGCCGATGTTGAAGCGGGAGACCGGATGTTCAGGGTTGACCGCCACTTTCTGCGCGACAAAGCCGCGCCAGCCGTCATCCTTGATCTGCATCCTGTACTCGGAATTCACTGCATTCTTTTCGCGCTCGACGTACTCCTTCTGGAACAACGGTGAGATGAAGAAGTGGGCAAATCGGTCGAGTCCCTCACGGAAAGCCTGGGGCTGGATATCGAAGAAATAGTTGGTGACCTCGGACGACGTATACGCATTGGAACTGCCACCGTGAGCCTGGACGTAGCTGAAGTAGCCATCCGGCTCCGGATACTTTTCGGTGCCGATAAAGAGCATATGTTCGAGGAAGTGGGCGAGACCCGGTCGATCCAGCGGATCATCAAAACTGCCGCGATAAACCGCAAGCGCCGCTGCTGCCTTGTCGGCCTTCGCATCCGATATCAGCAGCACTTTGAGGCCGTTGGGAAGCATCAGGTAGCGGTAGTCCCGGGTATCATTCGGGCTCTTGATGATGTCATCACTGGTAACAGTTTCGGGGGTCGGTGCCTCGCTGACAGGGTCACTGACACAAGCGCTGAGCAGTCCTGCCAGGCCCGCAACGAGTAGAATCTTAATGGGTTTCATGGAATCTAAACTACTGAACAATGTCTTAAAGGGTGCGCAGAGTTTACTGCAGGTGTTTTACGATCAGTACCGCGAACCGGCCGAGAAGTTCTGTTGAATCTGCTATCCCGGTCGAATAGGCTAGCCCACTTCAACCATTAAGTGAGAAATCATGAGCAACAAAGCCCACTGGTACTACTTCCGCAAGGGATGAACCACCTGCTCCAAAGCATCCAAGTTCTTGGAAGCCAGCAATATCGAGATCGACGAAACAGTGCCCGCCAGTCGCAAGCTGCAGGCTGATGACGCCGCCGCACTGCTCAAATCCGCCAGTCGCCTTGTCGCCATGAAAGGCAAAAAAGTCAATGAATTTGACGTCAAATCTGATGTCAGCCGCGAGGCTGTTGAGGCAATGCTCGGCCCAACCGGTAACTTGCGCGCCCCGACCATTCGAGTCGGCAAGACCTATCTCGTCGGCTTCAACGAGGACGTGTTTAACGCCGAGTTTGGTGCCTGACACGAGCGCCATCCGCCAGGGGGCGATTGCCTGATGAAGCATCTGCCCCTCGGCTTGTGCCAGATCCTGCTGTTGACCGCGGCCCTCACCGCCTGCGGCGGTGGCGGCGGTGGCAGTTCTGATGTCGCGCCAGTCGCCCCCCCGCCTCCCAGCGATCCAGAACCCCAGCCGACCCGCATCGAACTGCTTGATGCCGTGCCAGCTTCCGGCGCAACAATGATCGACCCTGGCCAGTCGTCATTCTTCTTTGTCCATCCTGCCCAGTCTGATCTGACGGTCAGCATCGACGGCGACTGCCTCGAGCTGTCGTCATCCACAGTACGTCGATCGCTCGTCGACCTGTCAGCCGATGAATTTGATGAACTGGCTTCGCACTATATGCGCTGCGCGCTGGCCGAGAACACCAGCTATACCATCAATGCCAACGGCACCCGCAGCAACGACGCACGCTTTATCGCGACCCAGGAATTTTCAACCGGTACCGAAGGCACTCCGGCCCTCACCGTGCTCGACCAGTTCTCACTGACCCGCGCCGACGTCGATGACCTGTTCCGCGACTATGTCGAGGGTGCGCTGGTCACCGAACTCGATCTGCCGTCAGCCGTCGAGTCAGTCATTGTCAGTCTCGTTGTTGAGCTAGCCGATGCCAACTGGGACAACCTGACCGACCCTCAATCCCTGTACCCGGTCACCTCACAGCGGGTAAGTTATCGATCCCGCAGGCCAGATGGAGCGCCCTCAGATGAATTCACCGGCCTGATCACGTTTCCCGTTGTTGGCCTGTCCCCCGAGTTCACGCCGCGGGATCGCATGATCGTGCTGAACCACGCCACCGGCTCCACCCCCGGTGACCTGGCTGACGGAGACGCCTGGTACATTCTTGCCAACCTGTTCGCCTCGCGTGGTTACCTGGTAGTGGCACCGGACAACTACGGTCGCGGTGGCACTGACGCGTTTGATGAAACCTACCTGATGGCAAACCGAACGGCAGACAATGCCCTGCACCTGATTAAGCAGGCGCTGGCTGACGAAGCATACGACGATGTCTACGCCGGGACCGATGTGTCGATCATCGGTTATTCCCAGGGCGGTCATTCCGCCATTGCGCTCTGGCAGCTGATCGAACTGACCGAGAATACAGGCATCACGGTCAGCTCGGTGTACGCCGGCGGTGCACCTTACAACCTCTATCAGACCCTGCGCGGTGTCTTGCAGCATGTCGATGGCAGTTGCAATGATGAGGCCTACTGCCGCTATGTCGATTCAGAGACCACCCTGCCCTTTGCCACCGACAGGATTCTGCCCGGGATTCTTAACTACACCGACACCGGTCTCGCACTCGAGGATGTGGTCGTCGGCTCGTCGCTGGCGCCGGACTTCGTCAGCGGTTTTCTTGCCGCTGAATCCGCCTACGACACACTCAAATCAGTGCTGCAGCTCAACAGTTTCACCCGCATCGCCAATGCCGAAGTGTTAAGCCACTCAGATGCAACGGTACATCTCTATCACTCGAAGTATGATCGCCTGGTACCGCTCAACAATACTGAGGAACTGGCGGCGACGCTTGCACCCCATGTCAGCATCGATCTGCACGAGAATCGCTGTAACAGCGACGGCTACGAAGTCATCTTCAACCTCACCGAGCAGGTTGGTGCACTCCATACCCTGTGTGGACTCGCCGTGCTGGACGATGCGATGGCTGATCTCAGGTAGCAGCGACATTGCTGTACAATCCCGGTCACTCATTAAGCGTCCGAACTACTTCAGGGAGTACCAGGCCAGATGACCGAACTGACCGCTGAGATCCGCGAGGGGCTGCTCGCGCTAGATACACCGACCGTCTGCAATGCACTGGAGGTCGTCAATCCCGCCCGGCGCGCGAGGGGCTTCAATATCCGCCCATTTGTCTGCGTCAGGCCGACACTGCCGCCGATGCTCGGCTATGCCCGTACCGTCCGCATCCGCGCGGCCCACAAACCCGAGGACCGGTTCGATGCCGATGCCTACTATTCCTACATTGCCGAGGGTGGCCCCTGCCCCAGCATCGCTATCATCGAGGATATCGACGATACCCCGGGCTACGGCGCCCATTGGGGCGAGGTGAATACCAACATCCACTACGGTCTCGGCTGCCTTGGTGTCATTACCAATGGCAGTGTCCGTGATATTCCAGACAGCCAGCCCAATTTCCAGATGCTGGCGGGGATGGTGAACCCATCGCATGCCTGGGTAAACGTTGTCGACTGGGGTCTCACTGTCAATGTGCACGGCATGGAGGTGAGCCATGATGACCTGGTGCACGCCGATCAGCACGGTGCCGTTGTTGTCCCGCTTGCTGATACGGCCAATGTCATTGAAGAGGCAGAGAAGATCATGGCACGTGAACGCATCGTCATTGATGCGGCGCAGCAGCCAGATTTCAACATGGACAAGCTGCGCGCTGCCTGGAAGGGAATGGCAGAAATCCACTGACCTGCCGGCACGCGCCTTGAACGAACTCGGTGATCCTCAGAAACTTCAGGCCACCGGCACAAACAGGTTCAGACCTTCGACCTGGCTGACCGTACCCTGCGTCCCGATCATGTCCTGCCGGGTCATGGTCGTGAGCAATTCGGCATCCCGCGGCAGCATGGCAACAAACCGGGTGCCTTCTTCCAGCCGACCAATCATGGTGCCACCGGCTGGCGCATTATCGCGGCCGTAACCCACCGTGTAAGTTTCGATCTCCGCTGGCCCAGCAGGTGTTTCTGTGAACGGTACGCGTCCGAGGTTGTCTATTCGGCCCTGGTACTCATCGGGGTGAGTGCGTGACCATTCGCCTTCCACCGGGTTGGTCGAGTAGATGCCCGCGGCATGCTTACTGAAATAACCACCATTCGCAGTCACCAGACCATAGCTGCCTCGATCTGCCCGCAGCTTCTCGACCATCGTCGCAATCGAGTTCATGACGTAGTTATTGCCAGCACCACCATGAAAGGGCAGGCCGCCCGTCACCGTCAGATCGCGCGGGTCATCCTCAGCCAGCCCGAAAGCCTCTCGGGCCAGTTCAACGGCACTGGGGAAACAGGAATAGAAATCAATATGCCGGATGTCATCCATCGACAGCGCGTTGTCGGCGAAGACCTGTTCCGCCATCACCTGCATCGCGGTGCTGGCGTAATAGTTGGGTCGCTCAAGGATACCTAGTTCATTGGTGTCGGCACAGCCATGCAGGTAGATGAAGCGATCCTCATTGATACCAAGCCGGCGGGCATAATCCACCGAGGTCAGCAGCAGCGCTGCTGACTGGTTAATCTGGTTCATCGCATTCATGTACTTGGTATAAGGCCAGGACACCATGCGGTTCTGGTCAGAAGGCAGCGCGATCTCCTTCGCCGTGCGCTGAACCGGGTACCAGGCATGGGGGCTTGCTGCCGCGACATCGGTGAAACGCGCAAACAGTCGACCCAGGTCCATCTGGTGGCTGTCGATCGCCTTGCCGTGATGATGTCGCAGCGCATTCTCACACATGGCATAGAAACCGGTCGCCGCCCAGATGCCGTGCTTGCGCTCGTGCTCTGTCGATAACGGTTTGTCGGCCACCAGGTATTCAGGATCGCCACTCGCCGGCTCCTGCCAGGCGGGCTGCTCGCCGGTCTGCTTGTGGACCAGGCGCCCCGTGGCCATGGCTTCTGACCCAGTGAACAGCGCAAACTCGCATTCTCCGCGCGCGATCGACTCGCTGAACCGGTTAACGAGATACTGCGGACCATTGCCGCCATCCGGCATCATCCACTGCCGCGCCCGGTGTGCACCCAGGCGACCCGCCAGTGCTTCGACTGAATTACGGGTGGGTTCCCGGAAGCTCTTGACGATGACCAGGGCGTCAAGATCGGCCATAGCATCACGGCCGATGCCGGCATCGTCAGCCGCAGCCCAGACAGCCTGTTCCATCAGGTCGAGGGGTGATGATGAGTTCACATCAAACTCGCGCTCGGTGACCTGGCCGACTCCCACCAATATCGGCATGCGTGCTTCATCCATGGTTTAGTCCCGCATCTTTGTTACTTTTAAAGGGGCGTATGATCGCCCATAGGTATAAAGGAGTCTAACCGACGCTTCTTGTCACCTTCATCCAAATAACGCAAAGTAAACGGGTCAGAGATAGCGAAGCACCACTATGCGCATTATTCAGATCAGCCTGGCCTGCCTGGTCATCATAGCGCTGCCAGCAGGCGCGACTGAAGATCGTGCCCGCGCCATTATTGATGAAATGGAGCAGCTGTACCGCGGCGAGTCGTCTGAGGCGACAATCACGATGAAGGTCGAAACACCCCAGTACGAACGCACCCTGAAGATGAACGCTCAGAGCCTCGGCAGAGAGCTCGCGTTCTTCCGCATTCTATCCCCCAAGAAAGACCGTGGCATCGCGACCCTCAAGCGTGACGAGGAAATGTGGAACTACTTCCCCAAGATCAACAAGGTGATCAAGGTGCCGCCCTCGATGATGATGGGATCCTGGATGGGCAGTGATTTCACCAACGACGACCTGGTCAAGGAAACCCAGCTGATTGACGCCTACGACCTGGCCCTGGTGGAGGATGAATCACAGTATTTCGTCACCCTTACCCCGAAGGCGCAGACAGTGACTGTCTGGGGCAAGATAGAATATGTCATCAACAAGGATCCACTGCTGCCGGCTGAGCAGATCTTCTATGACGACGATGGTACCAAGGTGCGAGTCATGACGTTCATGGAGCCACGCGAGTATCACGGCAAGCTCATGCCATCCTTACTCGAGATGAAGCCCCTGAATAAAGCGGGTCACCGCACGCTCATCATCTACGATGACATCATTTTCGATGTGCCGAAAATTACTGAAAAAACTTTCTCTATGCGCAATCTGAAAAGCAGGTTCTGACTTGCTCACCGCCAAGATCGCTTTCCGCAATATATTCCGTCAGCGCAGGCGCTCTATACTGACCGGGCTTTCCATGACCGGCGGCTACATGCTCTTCGTCTTTTCGTTTTCGCTGCTGGAAGGCAGTTGGGGCAATGTTGTTGATATCTTCACACTCGACAAGATTGGCCATATTCAGGTGCACAAGGACGACTATCTCGACAAGCCTAAGATCTATAAAACCATCCGAGATCGGGAAGCACTTGAGCATGTGCTGAGCCAGAGTGAACAGGTCAAAAGTTTTACCGCCCGGGTTTTCACGCCCGCCCTCGCCTATGCCGGCGACAAGACAGCCCCGGCCAGCGTCAGCGGTGTGGATCCCGAACAAGAACCCGAAGTGACAAGGCTCCGCCAGAAAGTTTCAGAGGGTGAGTACTTCGGCGCCGCGCCCAATGCTGATGGCTACTTCAAGGCCATGATCGGCAAGGGCCTCGCTATCAATCTCGATATCGGACCAGGCGATGAGATTGTCCTGATCTCCCAGGGAGCAGATGGCTCCATTGCGAATGACGTCTTTGTCGTCACCGGCATCGTCGGCAACCGCACATCCTTCGACCGTATGACCGTGTTTCTGCCGTTGGGCGCCGCGCAGCGCTTCCTCAGCCTGGGGAGCGATGTGCACGAGTACGCCATGCTGGTGAATCGAGCGAGCGATAACGAGGAGATCGCCGAGGACCTGCAAACACAGCTGCCCGACTTCACGGTTTCACCCTGGCAGGTCGTGGAGGCGACGTTTTACCGCACGATGCAGTCTGACAAGCAAGGCAACCACTTCACTATGGGTCTCATCGTTTTTATTGTCTTTATCGGCGTGCTGAATACGGTGCTGATGTCAGTCCTGGAACGTACGCGTGAATTCGGCGTGCTGCGGGCCATCGGCTGCCGGCCCTATGAGGTGGTCAAAATGATCCTGCTCGAGACCCTGACACTAGCGAGCATCAGTATTGCGATCGGTGCCGCCCTGATGTTGCCGGTGATCGCCTGGTTTGCGGAGATCGGCCTGCTGATTCCGGAGCCGGTCGATATGGGCGGCGTCCAGTTCCAGCACATGAAAGGCGAGCTGTCGGTACGGGTTTTCCTCTATCCCATGCTGTTTATGCAGGCCACCGCTCTTTTCATCAGCATTCCACCCGGCATCCGTGCTGCACGCATCCTGCCCCGGGATGCACTGGGAGCGTTCTAGATGCTGACGCTGAAACTCGCCTGGCGGAACCTGTTTCGCAATGTTCGACGCACAGTGCTGACCTGTGTACTCATCTCGTCTGCGCTGATCGTCATGATTCTTGTCGACGGGCTCATGATCGGCATGATCGATATCATGGTGGGTGGCATCACCCATACCCTCGAAGGTGAGGCCCAGGTCAACCGCAAGGGCTTTCGCGACAATTTCGAAGTCGAGTACGTGATTGAAGACCCCGACGAAATCACGACAGAACTGGCGAACGCTGACAAGGTTGCCGGCTATGCGCCGCGTGTCATCGTCGGCGGCATGATTGCCTCGCCCTATAACACGACCGGCGGGCTGGTCTATGGTGTTGACCACAGTCAGGAGCTTCAGGTTTCCCGCATCGCCGAAGCAGTCTACGAGGGTACTTACCTGACCGGCAAAGACCGCGAGATTCTGCTCGGCAAGGAGATAGCGAAACTGCTCGAGGTCAAGCTCGGCGATCGAATCATCATTACAGCCGCCACCGTCGACACCAACGAGATTACCCAGGAGTTGTTCCGCGTCAGCGGCATGGTTGAGTTCGGCCCCGATGAAATGGACGAGACACTGGCTTTCATCAACCTCAGCCAGGCGCAACGCTTTCTCGGCATGGAAAACCGCCTGCACCAGGTTGCGATCCGTTTTCATGACCCGGAAGACGCCAAACGCCGCGATCTCTCCATACTCGCCGAGCTGACTGATGAGGACAACGAGGCACTGGGCTGGCTCGACCTGCAGCCCGCCATCGGCTCAATGATTGAGATGAGCAACTATGCCACCAGCATCGTCGGTCTGATCTTGTTTCTGCTGACCTCCCTCGGCGTCATCAACTCCATGTTTATGTCGATATACGAGCGCATTTATGAGTTCGGCGTGGCGAAAGCGATTGGTACCACGCCGGTGCAGATCGTGCAGCTGGTGCTGATCGAAGCGCTGCTGCTGGCCTTCATCGCCTGCGCCTTTGGTCTGCTGATCGGCTGGTTTGCCAGCACCTATTTTCAGGAACATGGCGTCCCCATGGGCGAGTTTGAAATGTCCGGGATTGCCATCACCGGCAGCATCCAGACCCAGGTTGAGGCCTACCAGTTTTATACCTACCCCGCATATGTGGCGCTGCTGACCGTGCTGGCAGCAGTCTATCCGGCGATTTTTGCGGCGCGAATCGTGCCCACCCAGGCACTGCACAGAGCCCTTTAGGAATCACTATGAGCACAGTCATTGAAACTCGAGACCTGATCCGCCACTTCGGCAGCGAAGAAACGGAAGTGGTAGCCCTGGACCATGTCTCAGTCGATATCGAAGAAGGTGAGTTCACCGCCATCATCGGCCCCTCAGGGTCGGGCAAAACGACTCTGCTGCACCTGATCGGCGGGCTGGACGAGCCGGATTCGGGCACAGTAACCCTGTCTGGCACCAATATTGCCGCCATGAGCGGTAACGAACTTTCAGATTTTAGAAGAGATCACATCGGTTTCATCTTCCAGGCCTACAACCTGATCCCGGTGCTCTCGGCCGAGGAGAACATTGAATATATCATGCTGCTGCAGGGCATCGCCCCGGCGGAACGCAGGCAGCGCGTCAAAGAGATGCTGGCCATGGTCGGCCTGGAGGGCCTGGGTGATCGCCGGCCGGCCCAGCTGTCTGGCGGCCAGCAACAGCGCGTTGCCGTAGCCCGTGCCATGGCCTCGAATCCTGACATTATTCTCGCCGATGAACCCACCGCGAACCTGGATTCAAAAACGGGCATCAGCCTGCTCGACGTTATGCGGGAACTGAACCAGGAGCGCAATATGACCTTCATCTTTTCAACGCACGACGAGAAGATCATGGAGCGGGCCACCCGACTGATCCACCTTCGAGATGGCAAGGTTGAACAAGACGAAAGGAAGTAAAGCGCCAGCGTGGTTTGCTGTCCTGATCACAACGCTGCTGGCGCTGAGTGCAGGCGCTGAGATCAATTTCACGGGCTACGCCAAGTCCTTCGCCATCGCCCAGGACAGCCTCGACAACGACTTCATTTCAACCCCAACCATCTATCAGTCGCAGAACAGCCTGCGCCTGATGCTGGAGGGCTTTGGTACATCAACCGTGTGGCAAATCCACTACGAGCTAAGCCCAGTGCTGGTATCACGCGATGTCGGCCTGCCGGTCCAGACTTTCAATGTCGTCGGCGACAGCTATCGTTACTCGGACATCAAATCACCCATCGGCAACGCCGACACCAAGACAGAGATTTACCAGAACCTGGATCGCTTCAACGTCCAGTTCCAGTTCGATGCCGGTGACCTGACCATAGGTCGCCAGGCCATTTCGTTCGGCTCGGCAAGAATGATCAACCCAACGGACGTGTTCCTGCCCTTCGACGTTCAGACCTTCAACACAGAGTACCGCACCGGTGTTGACGCCATTCGCTTTCAGCGCCCCGTTGGTGAGCTTGGCGAGATCGACCTTGGCATCGTGCTGGGGCCCGATGCAGACAGTGAAACCTCAGCGGCCTTCCTGCAGTTGCGCGGTAATGTCAGCGGCAACGACCTGCATTTCGCTTTGATTGAATACGCAGAGCAATCGCTCATCGGTGTGGGCCTGCAACGTGCCCTCGGTGATTTCGGCTTCTGGTTTGAGGCAGCGCGAGTCACTGGTGATCAAGACTACACACGCATTTCGACAGGACTCGACTATGCGCTTTCGGAGTTCACCTTTGGTCAGATCGAGTATCACTATAACGGTGCGGGCAACGACGATCCCGCCGACTATATTGCGGCCGCCGCGAGCCTCCCCTACCAGCGTGGTGGTGTCTTCCTCTACGGGCGCGACTACCTGATCCCGAGCTTCAGCGCCCAGGTTTCACCCCTGCTGTCCCTCTCGGCAGCGGCGATCATAAACCTTTCGGACGATTCAGCCTTTCTTAACGTAGCAGCGGAATACAACATCGCCGAAGACTTCTATATGGATTTTGGCTGGTATCATTTCGTCGGCGACGATCTCAAAACCAATAATCTGGGGCTACCCGAGCTCGGTTCCGAGTACGGCACCAGCCCTGATATGCTCTACACCAGTATCCGCTTTTATTTCTAGGAGTATCGATGAGCCAGGATAATCATCTCGACGGCAAGGTTATCGTCATCACCGGTGCCGGCAGCGGCTTTGGCCAGCTGGTGAGCGAGAAAGCCGCTGCCATGGGCGCTTCCATCGTCGCCAGCGATGTTAACCAGGAAGCGCTCGATGTGGTCGTCGCTGGCATCAAGGCAGATGGTGGTGCTGCCGTCGCGGTCGCCGCCGATGTTACCGATCGCGCCCAGATGCAGGTACTGGCCGAGGACGCTGTGGCTGAGTTCGGTGCGATCGACGTGATGCTGAACAACGCCGGCATCATGCCGCTTGCCTTCTATGCTGACCATAAAAACGCCGCGGATGCCTGGGAAAAGTGCATCGATATCAATTTCAAAGGCGTGCTCAACGGCATTACCGCCGTCTATGATCAGATGATCAGCCAGGGCCGCGGCCACGTCATCAACATCTCATCGATCTATGGCAACTATCCCACCGCAGGTGGCGGCGTCTACGGCGCGACCAAGGCGGCTGTGGTGTTCCTCTCAGAATCTTTGCGTATAGAATCCCAGGGCAAGATCAAGGTAACAACAGTAAGGCCGACCGGTGTGCCGGCCACCAACCTCGGTACCGGTATCGTCAACCCCGAGGCGGTCAGCGGACTGCTGGGCATCAATACGGTGGACTATATGAGCAAGTTCGAAGCTGCCGCTGCCGGCCAGATGCCGGCAAATATGCTCGATCGCAATGAAATCGAATACTTCGCACTGGAACCTGATCTTCTGGCCGAACAGATTATCCATGCCATGAATCAGCCCTGGGGTGTCGCCATCAGTGACATAACGGTCCGGGCCTCAGGCGATGGCTACGTGATCTAACCGGCCAGGGCAGAGCCAATACTGCCAATCGCCATGACCGCAACCAGCACAAAGGTACCCTGGGCACCGATCAGCCGGGGGTAGTTAGCCCCCTCTATCGTCCCCAGGCCGTAGGCATGCAAAAGTCGCAGGACAAAGAGCGATGCGCCGCAGGCATGCAGCACGACCGGGGGTGTGCCCTGAATCTCCAATACCAGTAAAAGCACCAGCGCAATGGGAACGTTCTCGATAAAGTTGGCCTGGACCCGAAGTGCTGCATCAGGCTGCCAGTCCGGCACCTTGCCAGTGCGCAATCGGATGAAGAGCACGAAGTTCGCCAGCACCACGGCCAGCAGCCCGTGCAGACCAATGTAGAGTGCTGACAGCGGGATCAGCCCCGTCATTTCGGGCAGGCTCATGCGAGATACCCCCAGGCTGCCAGAGCGCCACCGACAAGCGCCAGTACCAGGCCGATGAAACTGTATTGATCGAGCCAGAACAACTGAAAGGCCATGGGTGTGCCCTTTTCTGCGGTCGGCACTTCCCCCGACCTGAGTGCTCTCGGCAGACCACCCACCCAGAGAATCAGCAGGCCGTGAAAAGCCATTCCGAGCCCCATGGCAACAATCCAGAATGCAGTCATGATTTCCTCCTTATCAGCCTTGGATGACAATTTCCTCTTTAGCGAGAAACAGACCTATGCTGTCGAGATCTACAAAATTAGGCGCATCACTGCCCTGGTCTTCGACCATCTGGCGCGATACCAGGGCCAGATCCGCTGTCTCTTCATCCGGCCAGTAAATTTCGGTAATTCCATCGTAATGGTGTTCCATCTCTGAGTAGTAAGCCTGGAACGGGTGAATCTGGATATAGCCCAGTGCATATTCTGTTAAGGCGGCGATCGGGCCGTGCACCTGCCACCAGTATTGCTGGAACGTCTCCACAGACATGCCCGACTTTCTGCAGAAAGGGTAGACCCCTTTGATCATGTCCCTCGTAAAGAAGTCAGGCGAGCGCATCACCACTCGTTCATGGCCGACAACACGTTGTAATACTTCGGTACCTTCAGTCAGCAACCCTGTTACGTCTCGCTGCGCCGCTGCCAGCGCATCGGCCTCCCCGGTAAAGTAGAGTTCCAGACACCCCGAGAAGTCTGATTCCCGCGCTGGCAGCGCTCGGGTCAGACTGGCGGCGTGCACCGCAGCAAACATCAAACGGATCTGCGCTGCGGCGGCATCGGCGCCACTGTTGAATGGCAGCGGGTTAGATCCTCCAAGCAAATAGCTGACTTTGAACATATCGCACTGACCCCTGAGTCAAACCGCACCGGCTGCGCGCTTTCGCTGCCGGCGTTCTTCCTGCACCGCACGATAAATCAGCTGCGGCTCCACAGAGCGAGCCTCTGGTTCAATCACGGCATTAATCATGGTCTGATTGGCCCGGTAGTTCGTGCCCTTCTCCTTGCGCTGGACGAAACGATGATCAACCAGATAGCGCCTGATCGTGACGTGATCCAGGTTGATGGGACAGGTAAATTCCTCCATCCAGCTTATCAGAGCCTCGTTGATATCAGTCTCTGCATAGACCTCGCGCGGGTCCAGCCCTGATGCAGCGAGCGCGAGGAACAGATCTGTATCTTTACGGCTTTTGGGCAGGCGCCGGATCGGGCCTCCGTTAACCAGCCTTCTCAGCAATTTCTCAACATCAGTTTTAGTTGCGCGCTGCATAAAAGATCACCCTTCCCCGGACCATGTTACACAGGTTAGGGGCTGTCAGCATGCCGCCTGACGCCTGATATGACAAAGGTTGGCCAATCTAGACCAAACATTCTTTATTCATCCTTTAATTGACTTTCTACATTGGAGCCCCCAAAGTTGGGGTCCGATGTAAAACGGTTTTAGCCCTTCGATTTGTTATTCCTTCGTTTAGTGGTCTCAATCTCAGTTTTCCCATCGTTTTTTGCAATAAAGAAAGGCGTTAATCGCCGCTAATTTAGGGATCTATTTTTATGTCAGATACAGTAAGCGGAACAGTTAAGTGGTTCAATGAATCCAAAGGCTATGGGTTCATTGCACAGGAATCTGGTCCAGACGTGTTTGCACATTTCAGCGCAATTCAGGGTTCAGGCTTCAAGACGCTGGCCGAGGGTCAGAAAGTCGAGTTCGAAATCACTCAGGGTCAGAAAGGCCCGCAGGCTGAAAATATCGTTGTAGTCTCTTAAACGAGAGCAACTACCCGATTGAAACTGCCCGGCAGTCGCCGGGCATTCAGCAACCATCTCCCCCTAAGACTTTTCAGTCAGCTGAAAGTGTCTCCGTGCGCAAATTCTGCGCTCGTCTACATCGCTTGCTAGACGGCGCTGGCCTGGTACAGCGTAAACGCACCAATCATGATGAAGCCTACACCCGCTATATAAGACAGCAGTTTCTCGCTGATAAATTCTGACAGCAGCGCACCAGCGGCGACTCCAATCGCGGACGCCACGATCAACGCCAGTGAGGCCGCAATAAAGACAGTCAACTTACTGACCTCTTTATCTGCAGCGAACAGCATCGTCGCCAGCTGAGTTTTGTCGCCGAGTTCAGCAATGAAAACTGCGGCGAAGATCGTTGCAAACACTTTAAGTTCCACTTAGCGAGTTCCTTCTGTAAATGTATTCGTCAGGGACAGTAAACACCGTCTCGCCATCACCGACTGCGAGGGCCGCGGGCTGTCTTCCGTATTCGGAGCGTCCCGGCATCGAGCGCGTTGGCAGTGAAAGGTCCCGAGTCATTGTCACCTATAGATACAACGCCTGCATAGAGAGGTGCTTCCCGCTTGCATCATCCACCCGGGTGCCCATTTCAAGAAAACCCATGCGGGCATGGAAAGCCGCAGACCCCGCATTCATGGGCCGAGTGCTGTATTCACAGGTGATGCTGCGACAACCCGCCTGAGATGCCTTGGCAAAAGTGTATTCATACAACATGCGACCATAACCACGTCCAGTGAATTTGCTGTCGACAACGATCCGGTCGACGTACCAGAAATCGGCGAGCCGCGAGTTAAACCAACTAAGGTTCGCATTTGGGTAGGTACTGGTTGAACACATCACTAAAACAAATCCGACGACACAATCAGCCTCCGTCAGGACATCACAGGTCACCGAATAGCCGATCAAACGATCGAGCGCGGACAGGTCAAGGTCACTGGTCCACTTTGCTTCTGCCTGGTTCAGAGAAAGCAGTTCGCCAAGGTCTGATGGTGTTACTTTACGTACAAGACACATCTGTTTTTCTATCTGATTAGTCAGGCGTCGGCGGGTTCCAACTCAGTCAGGAATCTCTTCCAGGATCTCTACCCGGCCTCCGGCTTCATACAATGGATTACCTGAGAGCAAATTTCTGACTTCCTCGATAGTGTCAGCTGAAAATCGCATGTAGCCCGTGACTTCAGATCCTCCATCACTTTGGTCTTTGGCAGCCGAAATACCGTGACCCAGCGAGCTTCCCCCGCGAAACTTTCCGGACGCTATCAGCTTTTCTATATAGGCATCCCAGTCTCCCATAGATTCACTGCCCATCATCAACATCACGTAGTCGGCCATGGTTACTCCATCTCTTCTTCGTAAGTTTCTTCGATGATCGGCTCATCTGATGTATCCAGGACAATCGAGTGACATTCAACGTCAAACCATTCATCAAATAATTCAAGGCTCAGGTTCGGGGGCATGAGAGATTCGTCTTCGTACCAGCCCGCCAGTTCATTCTCGAGCAGTGCCAGGTGATTCAGCTCTACCCACAGCCTTGTAGTGCCTTCATCAGCCGCAGCCCTGTCGGGTATGAGATAAACGTTTCGCTCTTCATTAACGGTTTCCAGCTCGATTTCCGGTGAACCTTTGTACGGGTCAGTTTTGTTGATCCAATCGACTGCCGGCTGTTTATATCGAAGCAGCAGAGCTGCACGGTTGATCATGATGTTGGCTCCAGATTAGAGGTTGATGGGCGTCTGCATATTCTGCTCACGAGGCACACTTCAGCCTTTGGCGCTGGCGGCATTTGCTTACTGACATAACGGAGCAAATTCTCCATCAACCAGTGTGACCAGGTCACTTGGGCTCAGCTCAATCTCGAGACCTCTGCGGCCGGCACTGACATAAATCGTTGAGTTACGCTGGGCGGAAGTATCGACAAACGTTTTCAGGCGTTTCTTCTGTCCCAACGGACTTACGCCACCAAGGACATAACCCGTTGACCGTTCAACGTCCAATGGATCTGCCATTTTTGCTTTTTTAGCACCGGCAGCCCTGGCGATGAGTTTCATATTGAGCATCGAGGAAACGGGTATCACGCCTATAACCAACTGCTTGTTATCAAGATTGACGACCAGCGTCTTAAACACTTTGTCTTTCGGGATGGCCAACTTCTGAGCCGCCTCTGCACCATAAGACTCAGTCGATGAGTCATGCTTGTATTCATGGACTCTGTGGGTGATGCCCGATTTTCTGGCCTGTTCTATGCCTGGCGTCATTCTGGTTACAACACTCTTCTTCTGCAACTCATGCGCGCGAGAATAGTTACCCTTCAGCTCGCTTGCGGCGTTTCAGCGACCAACGTTTCCTTGCGTTTCAGGTCCTCGCGCAAGGTGCGGGAGGCGAGGTAATAATGCAGTGCTGACCAAACATTACCCGCCACCACCAGGAACAGCAGTGAGTAGCGAATGGATTCATCACCATACTCTGGTCGCAACAGGTCCGACAGGAAACCCGCAAACACCGGACCAAGCCCCAGCCCGATGATGTTCAGCACGAACAACAGGATGGCCGAGGCCAGCGATCGCATCCGGGGTGGCACCAACGATTGGGTAATCGCGAATGTGGGCCCAAGGTACATGGGCCCCAGGATATATCCAGGTATCGCAAGCATGATCGCGAGGATCGGGTCACCCGTAGTGTAGAAGATGAAGCCAAATGGCGCACCCAGAAAAGTTGCGATCCCAGGTATGCCCATGTACCAGCGTTTGTCCTTCTCCCCGAGCTTGTCGCCTAGGTAACCACCCAGGAATGTCCCGATCATGCCGGTGAGGCCAATGAAGAACAGGTAGGTTGATGTTTCAGCCAGACCAAAGCCGTGTACACGAATAAAGAAGGACGGGATAAAAAGCCCAACGCCGTAGCCAACAAAGGCATGCAGGGCGCCCGCAAACGACAGGTGTCTGAATGACTTGAGGCTCCACATGAAACGCAGCGTATCCATCAGCGGCACAGCATCTTTCTGCACTGGGGCGCCGTCAGGTTCAGAGAAACCGCGTGGCGGTTCCTTGATCGTGAGATAGACGATCGCCGCGACGATGATCCCGGGCACGCCTACCACCAGAAAGGCCGTGCGCCAGCCAAAATACTCGCCGATCCAGCCACCGGCCAGCGTCCCAATGGCACCACCAATCGGTATGCCCAGCGCATAAATAGAGAGCGCCGTGCCACGTCGCTCTTCCGGAAAATAATCAGAGATCAGCGAGTGAATGGGCGGTGAGCAACCGGCCTCACCAATGCCGACACCGATTCTCGCAATCAGCAAGCCGCTGAAGCTTTTCGCTGTGGCGGTAAACATGGTCATCGCACTCCAGATCACCATAGCCAGTGCAACGATGTTCTTGCGCACCCCTTTGTCTGCCCAGCGGGCAATGGGAATGCCGGCAAAGGTGTAAAAGATGGCAAAAGCGATACCGCCCAATAACCCAAGCTGGGTATCACTCAGGTGGATCTCTTCACGGATTGGCTCAATCAGAATCGAGAAAATCTGCCGATCAACAAAATTGATCACGTAGACGAGGACAAACAGACTCAGCGCATAAACACGGTACTGGCCTGTTAGGGCGAATTCTTTTTCTTCTTCTTTCAATACTCCCCCGGGGACAACAGCGCATCGCGAAACGCCAGCAACACTAATATCATGAACACCTGACCAAGACCAATGTTGACTCTTTATGACGAAACGAAAGATTGCCGTGATTGGTGCCAGTGGGGTCGTGGGCCGCGCCCTCATGGAACATCTGCTGAGACAGGGCGAGACAGTCGTGGGCTGCTCCCGTCGGCCGCCAGCCGACCTGCCGGAAGCACCTTTTGTTGCGCTGGACCTGCTGGACCGAGCCGCTTGTGAGAACCTTGCGAAAAGTGAGCTGAGCGATGTCACCCACCTCATCTACACGGCCCTCTATGAGAAACCCGGGCTGATCGCGGGCTGGCAGGAACAGGACCAGATGCAGACTAACCTCGCCATGCTTTCGAACCTGCTGGCGCCACTGGAAAACAGCAACGCTTTGCGACACGTCACGCTGCTGCAGGGCACCAAGGCCTACGGTGCCCATGTCGAACCTATGCGAATCCCCGGGCTCGAACGCGCGCCGCGTCACGCGCACGCCAACTTCTACTGGCTACAACAGGATTATCTGCATGAGCTGTGCCAGTCGAAGGGCTGGCACTACACCATCTGGCGACCACAGATCATCATTGGTCACGCGTTGCATGCACCGATGAACATCCTTGCTGCGATCGGTGTCTACGCCGCCATCATGCAGGCACGCGGCAAGACACTATCGTATCCTGGCGGGCCGTCGGGTGTCACTGAGCTGATTGACGCCGACCTGATTGCGGCAGCGATTCACTTCAGTTTCGACAACGATAATTTCAACGACGAGGTCTTCAACATCACCAATGGCGATGTGATTCGCTGGCACGACATCTGGCCGGCCATTGCTGCAATCCTACATCTCGAACCGGGCGAGCCGTCTCCGCTGCTGTTGTCGCAATCACTTTATGACGCTGAAGAGGACTGGCAGCAGATCGTCAGTCGCGAGGGGCTGCGGCCACACAATATCCGCGAGTTGGTCGGCGATTCGTTCTTCTATGCTGATGCACTCTTCAACAGCTACGGCGATGCACCGCCACCGCCTGCCCTGCTCAGTACCATTAAGTTACGGCAGGCCGGGTTCGCCGACTGCATCGATACTGAGCTGATGTTTGCCCGGTGGTTCAGGAAGCTGCAGCAACTGAAGGTCCTGCCCACCTTCTGACCCGGTCAGTAGATTCCTTCGTCGCCATACTTGTCAGAAGGCCCGGGGCCCTCGGGGCCAAGCCTGCCCTTGTCACCGAAATGCCCTTTACCCGGCACATAGTTGAACTCCACCCGGATACCGTCAGGGTCTTCAAACAGAATCGAATAATAACCCGGCGCAAAGTGTGAGCCGTCTTCAGGGCCGTGAATGATATTGGCATCGAGCTCAGCCTCGACAAAGGCGTAGATCTCATCGATGTCTTCTTTCCGGCGAGCGCGGAAGCAGAAGTGGTGCAGGCCTGACGTATCCTGATCAAAGCTGACGTGCTTTTTTTCGTCAGGCGCTTCGCGAATCAGGATGCCGGTGCGACTGCCAATGCAGTAGAGCGTGGTCTTGTTCTTGACCAGCGTTTTCATTTCCAGGAACTGACAAAGCTTTTCCCAGAAGGGCTGGCAGGCTTCGATGTTGTTCACCGTCATCTGGATGTGGGCGATGCCGTTTACCTCAACACTCACGACGCTGACTCCTCTTTTGGTTTCCTGACCCAGCGGCTTTTCGAGGCAAAGTCTTCAACGGCGCCGTTCTGTTTTGACCAGCCGTTAAAACCCGGCTCCAGATGGGCCACATCGTTGAAGCCCATGGCTTTCAGGTCGCGCGCGGCAAAGGCTGAACGACCGCCGCCGGCACAGAAAGCAACGATGCGGGTGTTCTCCTTGAAGAATTCACGGTAGTAGGGGCTGGTCGGGCTTGCCCAGAACTCCATCATGCCACGTGGTACGTGGACGGAACCCGGGATGGTGCCAAGCTCTACGAGTTCCTGAATCTCGCGGATATCAATCACGAGGATATCGGGGTTTTCTGCCATTTCCGTTTTCAGGTCATCAACTGAAAGATTCTCAAGGTCCTGCTTGATCTCTTCCACCTG
>JAYQAI010000009.1:0-41994 GCA_038136715.1 Gammaproteobacteria bacterium
GTCGAACAATGACTGGTTGTGATTACGGAAAGAACCCGGATGAATCTGCATCACCATGCCGTCGTCCAGGCTCATGGCAGCCATCTCCGTCAGCATCTGGGCCCGGAATAGTTCGGCCTCACCAGCGTCGAAATTGCCGCTGAATATTTTCCTGTAGAGCGCCTCGGCTTCGCTGCGACTCAGATCTGCGGTCGCCGGTGTCGGGTGGCCGTGGTCCGTTGCCGTCGCGCCACGGGCCCGAAAGTATTCGCGTCGGTTTCTCAGTGCAGCGAGGTAGCCTTCGTAATGCGAGACGTCAGTGCCGGTCAGTTCTGCCAGCGTCGCCAGGTTGGCATGAAAGGCCTCGAATTCCGGATCCATCACCGGATCGGGCCGGAAAGTCGTGATAACACGGCCAGACCAGCCTGAGGTGGCGAGCGTGTCATGGTGCGGCAGCGAATCGATCGGTGACTCTGTCGTTGCCAGCACCTCGATATTGAACCGCTCAAACAGTGCGCGTGGGCGATAGTCCGGTCGATCCAGAGCATCGCTGATTGCATCGAAGTAGTGTTCTGCCGTTGCCAGGCTTAAAGGCTCAGACAGTTCGAACACTTCACTGAAAACGTGGTCCAGCCAGATGCGGGTCGGTGTGCCGCGGAACAGGTGGTAGTTCTCAGCGAACAGGCGCCAGATATCGCGTGGGTCTCTCTTGTTCTCCTCCCCTTCGGCAACGATACCGAGGTCAGACAAACCGATCCCCTGGCTGTACAACATCCTGAACACATAGTGATCCGGCGTGATAAAGAGCGAGACCGGGTTGGTAAAGGGTTCGTTCGATGCAAACCAGGCTGGGTCGGTATGCCCATGCGGGCTGATGATGGGCAGTTCCCTGACCGAGTGGTAGAGCGTGCGAGCAAGACCCCGGATGTGCGGTTCCGCGGGCAGCAGTCGATCGGGGTGCAGCACGGCCTAGTCGCCCTGCAGCTGTGACACGGCGTGGATCACGCCACGCAGTTCGGCCAGGCCCTTCATGCGGCCGGCATATGAGTAACCGGGACGCACCTCCGGGTTATGTTTTTCATCGCCCATGGCATGGCCGTGATCGGGGCGCATCGGTATTTCGTTGAAGGACCTGCCGTTTTGCCTGCGAGCAGCCTCTTCGGCCAGCAATGCGCTGACCAGGCCGACAATGTCGTTGTCGCCGTCGAGATGTTCCGACTCATAGAAAGAGCCATCGGCTTCACGCCGGATATTGCGCAGGTGGACGAACTGAATGTGTTCGCCGAACTCCTGCACCATGGCGACCAGGTCGTTGTCGGAGCGGGCGCCGTAGGAGCCGGCGCACATTGTCAGGCCATTGCTGGGGCTGGGTACCTGCCCCGTGATGATGCGGGCGTCAGCGGCGGTTGAAACAACACGCGGCAGGCCAAAGAGAGAGAAGGGCGGGTCATCCGGATGAATCGCGAGCACGATCCCGGCTGCTTCTGCGACGGGCACCACGGTCTCAAGAAATGCCAGCAAGTTAGCACGCAGGCCCTTGGTGCCGAGTGACGTGAAAGCAGCAATGGCTTTTTGAATCCCGGCTCGGTCCCATGACCCTTCGCCGCCGGGCAGCCCGGCAATGATGTTCTGCTCCAGTGCCTCAGCCTCGTCTGCGCTCAACGTTTCGAGTCGTGCCTCGGCCCGGGCCAGCAGCTCTGCACTGTAATCCTGTTCGGCCTCAGGTCGTTTCAGGATATGCACGTCGTAGGTGACGAAATCGACCATCTCGAACCGGAGGGCACTGGAGGCGTTATCCAGTTCGAAGTTGAGGTTGGTGCGGGTCCAGTCAACGACCGGCATGAAGTTGTAGCAGACGCGGCTGATACCCTCAGCACCGAGATTGCGGAGCGTCTGGCTGTAGTTATCGATCAGTTCCTGGTAGCGGCCGGCGCGCAGCTTGATGTCCTGGTGCACGGGGACGCTTTCAACCACAACCCACGTCAGGCCATGCTCGGCGAGCAGCGCCTTGCGGGCGCGAATGTCTTTCGCCGGCCAGACCTCTCCGGTGGGAATATGATCCAGCGCCGTAACAACGCCGTTAGCGCCAGCCTGGACAATCTGCTCCAGGGTAACCGTGTCATCTGGGCCGAACCAGCGCCAGGATTCCTGCATGTCTCTGTGCCTGCCAGGTCTATAAAGTTAAAAGCGGATGGTAAGGGGGTGGTGCCGTTTAGCCAAGCCGACAGCGCTCAGATGTCATTACCGTCTGCCCGTGTGGCAATGTGGTCGGCGAGATCAAACCGGTAGACATCACCCCGGGCCAGCATGGCCTCATAGTGTTCCCGTACCATGTAGTCCCAGCCCTCATGCGGGAAAATATAGAAGGCATCGTGTTCGATGGCTTTGTAAACATGCGCTGCGAGATCTTCCGGCGTCTTGCTGCCGGCCAGGAGTTCCTGGATGTCGAGCCCGGCGTTGTCAGGGTTGTTCTCGCTTTTCAGATCGTCCGGGCGGTTGCGCTCTGCCTCGCCAATGCCCGTGTTGACCCAGCCTGGGCACAGCACAGAGGCACTGATGCGGCTGGCCTGGTCCGCAAGGCTGAGTTTTACAGCCTCACTGAGGTGGATGACACCGTACTTGCTGACGCCGTAAGGCCCGCCGCCGGGAATGAAGGAAGCGATCGAGGCTGTGTTCACCACATGACCCTCTTCGCCATGGCCAACCATATGTGGCAGCAAGGTCTGGATGCCGTTCAGCACGCCATAAAAGTTCACGCCCATCACCCATTGCCAGTCGTTGTCGGGCAGCTCCCAGATCGGGACAGGAGCCCCACCATTGACCACACCGGCATTGTTGAAGAACAGGTGGATGTTGCCGAACCTTGCCTGGGTCTCCACCAGCAGGTTCTCGAAAGCGGATCGCATCCGTGTATCCGTGACAATGCCAAGTGTGGGGCACTGCCTTGCCTCCAGCTCTGCGACCGCGGCATTCAGCGCGTCTTCCTGGACATCGGCCAGCACAACGTTCATCTGCCGGTCAGCGGCGGCATGGGCAAAGGCTTTACCAAGCCCGCCGGCACCGCCGGTGATGACGGCTGTTTTGCCCTTGAAATCTTGCATTGTCTGTTCCCTTACCCCGTTACTTGCAGTGAGTGCCCGGCAGCTTTCACCTTCGCGCGTCGGTCTTCCACAAATGCTGCAGGTGTCATAGCTGGATTGTAGAGAAATTCATCGAGACCTGTAACACTCTGGACTGATTGCGAAACAGGAACGCAACTTGGCCGAAATGATCGCCAGTGACCTGCCATTTTCTCCAGAACAGCGCCGCCAGCTGGCATGGCTGGCTGACCAGATGATTCCGGCAACCGATCAACTGCCCGGCGCTGGCTGCGATGCGGTGCAAGCGGAGACATTGCCGGCTCTCGCCAGGCATGCGGTGCTCGTTGTTGAGGCACTCACCGGATTGGGTGAGATCGCCGATGATAATCAGGCGGTGGGTAACCTGGATCAGTTTAGAGCCGAGCATCCCGCTTTTGTCCAGGTGTTTCAGCAGGCGGTGATTACCAGCTTCTATCGCCAGGACGCGGTACTCGAATCGCTGGGGCTGCCGGCACGAGCACCTTTTCCTGAAGGTAACCAGGTTGCGCCGACTGACTGGTCCTTGCTCGACCCGGTGCGTTCCCGCCAATCCTTCTATCGGCAGGTCGACTGATCATGGCTGAAGATGTCGTCGATGTTCTGATTGTGGGTGCCGGTGCCGCGGGTGCCGCCGTTGCCTTCAGTCTCACTGATACCCGTATGCGAATCCTCTGCCTGGAGCAGGGCGACTGGGTCAAATCCACCGACTACCCCACTAACTTCCGTGACTGGGAATCGCGTACGAACTTCTCTGGCAGCCCAAACGTGCGCAAGGCTGCTGCCGATTACCCCATTAATGACACCGCATCACCGGTTAAACCCGTGAACTTTAACGGCGTGGGCGGCGGTACGATTCTCTGGATGGCGCACTTCCCGCGCCTGCATCCGTCGGACTTCAGGATGAAGACACTGGATGGTGTCGGCGAGGACTGGCCGATCAGCTACGCCGAGCTTGAACCCTACTTTGCTGAGAACGATCGCATGATGGGCGTCGCGGGCCTCTCCGGTGACCCTGCAGTGCCCGCAAAAACCGGCCTGCTGCCCCCTGTGCCCCTCGGTAAACTCGGTGAGACTGTTGCCGGCGGCTTTAATGAACTTGGCTGGCACTGGTGGCCGTCGGAAAGCGCTATCGCGACGATACCTTACGAGGGTCGGGGCGAGTGCCTGAACCTCGGGCCCTGTGCCAGCGGCTGTGCCCAGGGCGCCAAAGCGAGTGCTGATATTACCTACTGGCCGGAGGCAATCCGGCGCGGCGTGGAACTTCGAACCCGGTGTCGGGTGCGCGAGGTCACGATGCGAGACGACGGTATGGCGGATGGCGTTATCTATCACGATGAGCATGGCATCGAGCATCGCCAGCGCGCCGAGATTGTCATCATTGCCTGCAACGGCATCGGCACGCCGAGGCTGATGCTGAACTCAACATCGACAGCATTCCCCGACGGCATTGCCAACAGCAGCGGTCTCGTCGGCAAAAACCTGATGCTGCATGCCATGGCGGTGACCCAGGGTATTTTTCCGGAGCGCCTGCAGGGCTGGCAGGGTCCGATTGGCTGCTCACTCTGGAGCAAAGAGTTTTATGAGACCGATCTCTCGCGTGGATTTGCCCGTGGTTACACCATGGAGATTCTGCGCGGCAATGGCCCTGTCGCTGCCGCCCAGATGGGTATGGCGATGGGCGCGCTGCCCTGGGGTGAAGGCCACCACGAGGCCTTCAGAAACATGTACGATCGCTCCGCCGCGATCTGTGCGGTCTGTGACGATCTGCCGGAAGAAACCAACTGCGTGACGCTGGACCCTGACTTGAAGGACTCGAACGGCATTCCGGCACCACGCATCAACTATCGACTGGGTGAAAACAGTCTTGCCATGCTGAAGCATGCCGGTGACCGCTCACGCGAGGTGCTGGAAGCTGCCGGCGCTGTCTTTGTCGCGCCAACAATCACCGACGGCGTCTCCAGCGGTCATGTCATGGGGACGACCCGGATGGGTACGGACCCCGCACGATCAGTGACCAATCCCTGGGGTCGCTGCCATGATGTGAAGAACCTGTTTATTGCCGACAGCAGCCTCTTTGTGACGGCTGGTGGCGTCAATCCCACCAGTACATTGCAGGCCCTGGCGCTGTACGTCGCCGACAACATCAAGGCGCGTCTCGCCAACCTGTTTGATGATGATTAAGGAGATTAAGTATGGCTGAAGGAAGACTGGCTGGTAGAACAGCTTTGATCACCGGTGCCAGCCGCGGTATTGGCCGGGCGATTGCGGAGGCTTATGCAAGGGAGGGCGCCGACCTGATGCTTGCCGCCACAAGCCTGGAAGGTCTGGCCGAAGTAGCAGAGACGCTCGAAGCAGCAGGAACCCAGGTGGTCCGTCTGTCAGCAGATCTTTCCGATATGGCAGCGGTCGAAGGCCTGTTTGCCGAGGCGGTGGCCACAGGTCGCATCGATATCCTGGTGAACAATGCCGGGATCTATATCGGCCGCCCGTTTGAGCAGTACACGATGGAAGAACTCGACCGGCTGATGAAGGTAAATGTCTACGCGGTGTTTCGACTGACACAACTCGCGGTGAGTCACATGCGAGAGCAGGGTGGTGGCAAAATTGTGCAAATATCGTCAACTGCAGGCAAGTGGGAGAGTCCGAACCAGGCGGCCTACAATACGACCAAGCACGCAGTGGTCGGCATGAGCAAGTGTGTGGCGCTGGAGAATGCCACCTTTGGCATCAACGTCAATACGATCTGCCCCGGAATGGTAGAAACGGACATGATTAATAACTTCGAGGTGCACGCCGAGGCGGCAGGTGTCAGCCTGGAAGAACTGAAGGCGGGCATGTACGCTCGCATTCCAATGGGACGATTCATGGCGCCCGAAGAAATTGCGCACCTGGCCGTTTACCTTGGCAGCGCCGAATCCGATGGTATGACAGGTCAGACCATCACGCTCTCAGGAGGCATGCGGATGGGCTGACCCGGGAAGCGAAAGGCTTATTGGGTCTCCATCTGCGGCACACCCTCAGGTAGCTCCACCCAGTTTTGCTTCGTACTGCACCAGACATTGAACATGGGTTTGAAGGCGCTGGTGTCATCCATTGTTCCCGTTTTCAGGTAGATCACATCGGGCTGACCCGGTAGCGCAGAGTAAATTGGCGAGCCGCAGTTGCCGCAGAAGTGGCGTTCGACGGAATTGCCACTGCTGGTGTCGCCGTCGACATAGAGTTTAGGTTCGCCCTTCATGCTGAACTCGGCTTTCGGTACAGGTGCCAGGGTTGAGAATGCAGAGCCGGCCTGCCGCTGGCAGTTCAGGCAGTGGCAAACGCCGTAAGCTGCCGGGTCGTTGGGAAACTCGTAGGTAATCGCGCCGCAAAGGCAACCGCCGGTGTGAGACATGTCTTGATCCTTTTTGTCCTGTGTAAAGTTGTCCTGTTTAGAGTTGTCTTGTGTAGACTGTAGCTACCAAGAGTATAGCTGCGTTGTTGCGGCGAATGCACTTGTCAGTCCGAAGCCATCTCATTACATTAATTACCCAAAAAAAGGGGAATGCCGTGATCAAGCTCGTCATGCCGATGAAACGTCGGCCCGGAATGTCGATTGAAGAGTTTCGAGAGTACTATGAGTCCAACCATCGCCTTATCGGCGAAAAATACCTGAAGGGCTATGTCACCAAGTACATGCGGCGGTTTGTTAATCCACTGCCTGATCGTAACGGTGAGCTGTACGACCCGGAATACGATGTCATTCTCGAAATTTGGTACCCGGACGAGGAAACTTTCAAGGCCTGTGGCGCGCATTTGAGCCGGCCTGATATTGCAGCGGAGATCCGCGCTGACGAAGAAAAGTTATTCGATATGCGCAGCATGCGCTCCTATCTCGTTGACGAAGTTGTCTCAGAATTTTGAGGTGGTCGCATGAGCAATGATCCTTACCTGTTGATCACCGCTGACACCCATGCGGGTGGCAGCCACGAACAATATCGCGAATATCTTGAGCCGAAGTATCGGGAAATCTTTGATGATTGGCGCGGCGGATATAAGAACCCCTCCCAGGCGCACTATGGCAGCAAAAAGATGCGCAACTGGGATTACGATATTCGCACCAATGACCAGAACAGTCAGGGTGTTGTTGGTGAGGTTGTCTTCCCGAATACGGTGCCGCCGTTTTTTCGCAAGAGCATCGTTACGGCACAGCCGCCGAAGCCCGATGAGTATGAGCTCGTGCTTGCGGGTATCCGTGCCCACAATCGCTGGCTCAAGGATTTCTGTGACGAAGATCCGGATCGACGTGCAGGTATCGGTCTGATTCTGCCCAATGACCTGGATGAAGCGATCAAAGACATTGAGTTCATCGCCGAAGCAGGTCTGCGCGGCGGCGTGCTGTTGCCATTGATACCGCCGGACTGCACCTGGTTGAAACCGCTGTATGACCCGGCCTGGGACAAGGTGTTTGCGGCTATCCAGGATCATGATCTCGTCATGAATCAGCACTCCGGCCAGGGTTCGCCCGACTATGGCAGCTCCATGGTGGGCGAGGCGCTCTGGGTGACTGAGGTAACCTGGTACTGCCAGGCGGGCTGGCGTCACCTGATCATGAGCGGTGTGTTCGAAAAATTCCCGAAATTGAAATACATCCTGACTGAATCGGGCTGCGCCTGGGTGCCGGCTGCCCTGGCCCAGATGGACCGGATTCACATGGGAATGGCACGGGGTGCTATTGGTGAGCTGAACTACGGTGACCAGGAGTGGGTGCTGAAAGAAGCGCCCAGTGCTTATGCCTCCCGCAACTGCTACTACGGGGCGAGTTTTCCCTCGAAAGCGGACCTCGATGGCATTGACCAGGTCGGGGTCGACCGGGTGCTCTGGGGTAACGACTACCCGCATTACGAGGGCACTTTTCCGTACAACCTGGAATCCCTGCGCCTGACCTTCAATGACCTCTCGGAAGATGTGCGGCGCAAGATTCTTGGTCTGAATGCGGCGGACCTCTACAAGTTCGATGTCGATAAACTGATACCGCTGGTCCGCGAGTTCGGGCCGACACCGGATCAGGTGAATGCGCCGCTGCCGAAGGAAGATATACCGCGCGACAGCATGTGTTATCTGTTCCAGAACGCGCTCTACGGCTAGGAGGCAGTCGTGGGTATGCCAAAGGATATTGGTATCGTGGATACCATGATCGGGTTTCCGGCAGAAGATTTCGCCATGTACGACTTCATCCGGGAGCAATTGAAGGATCCATCGGCGAAGTTCGACTTCCCCGTTGAGTACATGTTCAAACAAGTGCCGAAGGAGATGTATGGCAGCACTGATGACCCGATCAAGCTGACGCTGAATGAAATGGATAAATACGGTATCGAGATTGGATTGATCGGTGCCGGCGGAGAAGTCTCGCGCAAGGCCTTGAAACAGCACCCGGATCGCTTTGTCGGCCAGGGCAGTGTTGACCCTAACCAGGGCATGGATGGCATCCGCGACATGGTGCGCCAGTACGAGGAATTTGGCGTCAAATCCTTCGGTGCTTTTAATGCAGGTTACAACCCGCAGGTGGCCCTGAACGAGGCGAAGATGTACCCGATCTATGCCAAGTGTGTCGAACTGGATGTGCCGATTTTTTCCTGCGTTGGCGTGCCTGGGCCGCGCTTCCCCATGTGGCCGCAGAAGGTCGAGCTGATCGATCAGATCATGTACGACTTCCCGGAACTGGTGTTCGTCATGCGCCATGGCGCCGAACCATGGGAGGATCTTGCCGTCAAGCTGATGCTGAAGTGGCCCAATCTTTACTACTCGACCACGGCGTTTGCGCCTAAATTTTACCCCAAGGCAATCATCGATTATGCCAACTCACGCGGTGCAGATAAGGTGATCTACGGCGGTTACTTTCCGATGGGGCTCTCCATCGAGCGCATCATGTCTGATATGGGAAACCTGGATCTGAAAGAGACGGTCTGGCCGAAGTTTCTGCGTGAGAACGCGATGAAGGTGCTGAAACTCTAGTCAGCACCATCGGTCGTGAGAAAGGCAATAATGTCCCGCCAGGCCTGCTTGTCCTGAATCATGAACAAGTGGCCACCTTCGTACCAACGTAACCCCGAGTTCGGAATCAGGGACTGTAAGCGTTCCTGGTTTTCCGGCGGCGCAATGCCGTCGTAGCGTCCGGCGCAGATCAGGGTGGGTATGGTCAGCCCGGGCAGATCAGAATTGGTATCGTGATCGCGTCTTGCCTCCAACTGCAGGCGGGCGCCGCGTTTGAATTCTGGCGTGGCATGATCCGGAATCAGGTTGTCACGCGTGTAGGCTTTAATCCTCTCTACCGTTGCTGCGTTTGCACGTTGCCATTCAAGGTCGCGACGGGTGTCCGAGATAGGCATCAGTCGCATCAGTCGCTCGATGGGGTCCAGGTCGTCCGGCAGATCATGAAAAGGGTAGCTCGGTGCTGCGCCACCGGGTGACGTGCAGCAGAGCACCAACTGTCGTACCCGTGTCGGATGCCTGATAGCAAAATGCTGGGCGACCATGCCGCCGAAGGAAACGCCGATGACATCAACCTGTGCGTGACCGAGGGCATCGAGCAGGTTTGCTGCATCGTCGGCATAGTCAGCCATGCTGTAGGGTCCCGGGGTCTTTTCGGTCCGGCCGAGTCCGCGCTGGTCATAGGCGATGACATGCATGGCGTCTGGCAGCGGGCCCTCCAGAACGCCGGGCTTGTGGCGCAGGTCGCCGCCAGTGCCACTGATGTAGAGTACGACCGGGCCGTTGCCTTTCTCCTCGACGTAGATGTTGAGGTGTGGGGTATCAATATACGGCATGGTCAGCATCCTACTGTCATCCAGGTATAATTCTAGCCATGAACTATGTGACTTATGCCATTCCGTTCTTTGTCCTGATGATGGCGATGGAATTCCTCTGGGGACGTTATTCCGGCAGACAGACCTATCGCTTGAATGACACCATCAACAGCTTGTCGATGGGACTGCTGAGCCGGGTGGTCGATCTTCTACGGCTCGGTTTTGCGGGTGTTGTGCTCGGCGGGCTTGTCTCACTGCTTGGGGTCACGCCGATAGCAACGGATTCTGCCTGGGTCTGGGTGATCGCCTTCATTGCCTATGACTGCTGCTACTATTGGAAGCACCGCTTTGGTCACGAGTGGCGAATTCTCTGGGCCTCCCATGTGGCGCATCACCAGAGCGAGGAGTTCAACCTCAGTACCGCGCTGCGCCAGACCGGCACGGACTACATCGGTTTCGTGTTTTACCTGCCGCTTTATGTCGCCGGGGTGCCGGTGGAAGTGGTCGTGACGGTGGGCAGTCTCAACCTGATTTACCAGTTCTGGGTACACACCGAGCATGTCCGTCGGCTGGGGCCGCTAGAGTGGATACTGGTGACACCGTCAAACCATCGGGTTCATCATGCCCGCAACCCGGAGTACATCGACCGCAACTACGGCGGTGTCTTTATCCTCTGGGACCGCCTGTTCGGTACCTTCAAGGATGAGCAGGAAGAGATTCCCTGTTACTACGGTATCACCCATGCATTGCACAGCTGGAACCCGATATGGGCAAATCTGCACATGTGGGTCGAAACAGTCCAGTTGGCCTGGCGCACGCAGTCCTGGCGCGACAAGCTGCTGATCTGGTTCAAGCCACCGTCCTGGATACCTGCCGATATTGAGGCGGAGTCCCATGACTGGCGGCAGCCGAAGTATGACCCCGCCATTTCGAACCTCACGCGTTACTACTGTTTTGCCCAGTACTGGTTGTTGACGGCCTTTGGCCTCGCGGCCGTTTTGTCTAATGACGCGCTGCCTTACAGCCTGGCAGTGACGCTGTTTGGCCTGGTCGCGTTCAGCTTCTATTGCCATGGGCGCATGCTGGAGGGCCGAGAACATGCTGCCAGGCTCGAGGCATTGCGGCTTACCAGCTTGTCGGGGTTGGCGCTGCTGGCCCCGCTGATCTGGTCCATCGTGACCCAGTCGATGGCGTTGATTATGCTGGGCTATTGCGTGTTCTGTGCACTGGTGCTCTGGCTGGGTTTACGATCAGGCAGTCTGAACAGACACACGCACAGTGTCGCCGATGAACTCAACCAGGGATTTGTTGATTACAAGGGAGCATTACAATGACCACAGTCGGACACTATATTGACGGGAGCCGCATCGACCCGAGTTCACAGTTACTGGTGCGTCATAATCCCGCCACGGCAGAAGTGATTGGCCAGGTGCTGATTGCCGATGAACTGCTGGTGAAGCAAGCCGTTCAGTCTGCCGCCGATGCTTTCAGACCCTGGCGCTGTCTCGAACCGGCCAGGCGCGGTGCGATCCTTCGGACCTTTTCCGAAAAAGTGAAAGCCGATGCAGAAGAATTGTGCCGCCTCATCACCCTCGAACACGGGAAAACGCTGGTTGATGCCCAGGGCGAGCTGCAGCGCGGCATTGAAAATATCGACTATGCGGTGGGTATCGCGGAACACCTGAAGGGTGAGCACACGAAAAGTGTTGGGCCGGGCATCGACAGTTGGAGCGAGATGTCGCCCATCGGTGTTTGTGTGGGTATTACCCCGTTTAACTTCCCCGCCATGGTGCCGCTCTGGATGTTCCCGCTGGCTATTGCCTGCGGTAATACTTTTATTTTGAAGCCTTCAGAAAAAGTGCCATCGGCGGCCATTCGCCTGGCAGAGCTGTTCAGTGAAGCGGGGCTGCCGGATGGCGTCCTGAATGTTGTGCAGGGAGACGGCGACACGGCAGCCGCGCTGCTGAATCACCCTGATGTCGCTGCGGTCAGCTTCGTCGGCTCAACGCCGGTTGCTCAGTCGATCTATCAGCAGGCGAGCACGGGCGGCAAACGTGTGCAGGCGCTCGGTGGTGCCAAGAATCATGCGATTGTCCTGCCGGATGCCGATATCGAGTCGGCTGCTAACGCCATTATGGGCGCAGCTTATGGCTCCTGCGGGCAGCGCTGCATGGCGCTGTCTGTCGTCGTATCGGTTGGCAGTGAAACGGCAAACCAGGTGGCCGAAGTCCTGCAGGCCAGGGTCGCTGGCCTGAATATAGGTCCGGGTGATGAGAATCTGGATATGGGGCCCGTCAACAGCGCGCCGCAGCGAGACCGAATTGCCGGGTTGATCGAAGATGGCGTTGAGCAGGGCGCCGAACTGCTGGTGGATGGTCGCCAGCACCCGAGCTATCAGCAGCCGGGTTACTTCCTGGGTGGCACGTTGTTCGATGACGTGAAACCGGGCATGTCAATCTACGATGAAGAGATCTTCGGCCCGGTGCTGTGCCTGGTTCGGGCCGAAAGTGCCGCGGAGGCATTGCAGATTGTTAATGGCAGTCAGTACGGTAACGGTGCCTGTATTTTTACACGGGATGGTTATGCCGCTCGCGCCTTCGCCGATGAAGTCGAAGCTGGCATGGTAGGTATTAATGTGCCGTTGCCCGTGCCTGTGGCGAATCACAGTTTTGGCGGCTGGAAGGGCTCTCGGTTTGGTGATCTGGCGGCATACGGGCCTGATGGCGTGCGCTTTTATACCCGGCGTAAAACCGTGACTGAGCGCTGGCAGTCTCCTGGCGACAGCCAGGTGATGGACTTCAGTTTCCCTGGCACAGCGGGTTAGTCAACCCGCCAGCTGCGGGCTTGAGTGCCCGCAGCGTTATCCAGTCGCGTGGGTTGTTGGCTAATCGTGCTCGGCTCTTACCGCTACGTCATTGCCATCTATGGAGATGGTCATAACGATAGGACGACAGCACACCTGACAATCCTCGATGTACTCGCTGCCTGCCTCGGTCGTATCAACCAGAATCGATAAACGCTCCCCGCAGTAGGGACAATGGATGTGGGTCTCGTAAACTTCGGGGCTTGAGTTCATGCTTGGGTGCTTGCGTTTTCGGTTACGTTATCCAAGGGCGTCGGGTTCGTCTACACCATTGATCTGAATAAGCAAAATGAGTAGACGGGCTGTCCCGTCGACGCAGTTTTAAGTCATCTCGGCGCTCTGCATGACAATGTCACTTGAATGGCGCTAGGATCTGGTCTGCTGACGTAATTTGGCTGCGCTATGGTTAACCTGAAAACACCCCTCGTCATCACTACGGTACTCATTGTGCTGGGAATGGGTGTCGTTCGCCTGGTATTGGTACCGGAGGAGTGGCTGACCTCATTGATCGCACTGGCTTTTCTGCCGCTGGCGATTGGCGGGCTGATATTCACTTCACGATCTGTGTCCGATCCGTCGCGAACCAGGAAGCTCTCTGGCAGGTTGAGGGCAGCGCTGGTTGGCGCTGGCGTCCTGCTGGCAACGGCTATGCTGCTGTCAGTCACGGACAAGCTGGGGATCACGGTACAGGATGCTGAAAGCGATATGCGCTCACTGGCGGTATTGCTTCCGGCGATCATAGCAACAGCCGCTGATCTTCTCAGCGCACGGCTGGAGCATCAGGCTGAACAAGACTCAAACGAAAATTAGTCAGCAGAGGCAGGCCGCTGGGTTAATCCAGCATCATCTCCAGCCAGCGGCGGGTCTGTGCCGGGTCAGTGCGTCGAAGAGACTGCCAGACGATATGAGCATCTTTCGGCTTCGCGGGGTCCAGATCAATAGCCCAGAGCGCATCGACCTCGTTCGGCACCACGGAGTAGCGGACGTCGATGATGCGGTTGGGTACCTTCGGGTCGATTGCGAGATAGTTGTTGGAAAACCAGCGGAAGCGTTCAATGTCGATGGCTTGCTGGCTTTCCGGATCCAGCCAGGGGAAGTGCTGGGTAACATCGAGTTTTTCTGCACTTTCACCGGGATAGTTACGGGAGTCGAAACCGGCACGCACAGCGTCAACGTAAAACCGGTCTTCCGTTTCGTAGACGATTTTCCATAGCAGTACACTGGCGAAGCCAGGCTTGGCTTCTAATCTGATCGGGTCGTGACCGCGGGCAGCGGCCATCTCGTAGCCAAGCGCTTCCGCCCGTTCGCGCTGCGCAATGCCGAACAGCAGGTAGCTGACCCCCCAGATCAGCGCAATCCGGCCCAGGAACGGTTTGCGCAAGCGCACACCAAAGATGATCAGTGCCAGGATCGGCAGGGTAAACAATGGATCAATGATCGAGACGTTGTTCCAGGCAAAGCGCTCCGTAGTAAAAGGCCAGAGCAGCTGTGTGCCATAAGTGGTGCAGGTGTCGAGCAAACCATGGGTTGCGTACCCGAGCAGGCAGAACAGATAGCTCTGCTTGAACGTCAGCCCGTGACCGACGATTCGGTGCATGACCGCTGCGACGATGAGCGCGCCGATGGGGATAAAGATCAGCGCATGCGTGAACTGCCGGTGATATTCAAGGAACAGCAGCGGATCAGTGGTCGAGAAAATCAGGACATCCATATCCGGTGCCAGCCCGCCAAAACAGCCCATCAAGGTTGCCGAACGAATAACGGTTTTGTTGCTGCCCTGTTTAACGGCTGCCTGCGCGAGCGTCGCGCCGACTGAGCCCTGGCTGACTGGATCCATGGATGTTGGTTGTGGCCGGTGGTTGATAGCGAAGAGGCGCAGTATACAAAATTTGACGCTCAAGGCCGTTGTCGCTAGTGTCCGCTCAGCATTCAGGGAGTAAAACCATGGCGAAACTGGAAGGCAGGGTAGCCGTTGTCACGGGCGCAAGTCGCGGCATCGGCCAGGCAATTGCCGAGCTGTTCGCGGCGGAGGGCGCGAGCCTGGTTTGTGCGGCAAGAACAATCAACGAGGGAGATCATCAACTGGAGGGCTCTCTTGCCAATACGGTACAGCGTATCCTTGATGCCGGGGGTGAAGCGAAGGCCGTCGCTGCCAATGTTTCCCTGGAAGATGACTGCCGGGCGCTGATCGAGACAGCAGAGAGCGCCTACGGCCGGGTCGATATCCTGGTCAACAATGCCGCCCTGAATTACTACGTGCCTATCGTCGACTATGACATCAGCAAGTGGACGCGAGCCTTCGCGGTGAATGTTCATGCACCATTTATTCTCTCGAAGCTGGTTCTGCCTGGCATGATGGAACGTAAGGCAGGCGCCATTATTAACGTCTCTTCTGGCGCTGCGATTGGTCCTGGTAGGGGGCCCTACGATATGAAGGGTGGTGGTGGCACCATGTATGGCGCGAGCAAGGCAGCACTCGAACGCATGACCCAGGGCCTGGCGCAGGAGGTGCAGGACTACAACATGGCCGTCAGCTGTTATTCCCCTTCGCAGGTGGTACCGACCCCAGGCACTGTTTACCACAAGCTGGTTGATGGCCTTGAAGACCCCAGAGGTGAACCGGTCGAGTACATGGCGAAGACGGCGCTGCTGCTGGCCAGCGAGGCGCCCGAAAAAATCAACGGCCGGGTGACCTACAGCCAGCAGATACTGAAGGAGTTCGGCTGGATCGACGAAGGTCACGGTATTGGATTTGAGCGTGAAGGCTCAGGTTACTCGAAGATTTGATCGTGGCAGCGACCTCTCCACTTAAGGTCTATATCGACTATAAGAGCCCGTACGCCTTTATCGCAAAGGATCCAACGTATCAGCTTGAGCAGGAATTCGGGATCGAGATCGACTGGTATCCGCTGACGCTGAATATTGGCAGTTATCTCGGTACGGCGAAGAAAGACGACAGCGGCAAGGTGACGGAAAGCACGCGCTCACCGAAACAGTGGCTGGCGGTGAAATACGCCTACAGGGACGCCAGGCGTTACGCTGAACTCCGCGGTCTTACTTTGAAGGGCACGCAGAAGATCTGGGATTCTTCCCTGGCTGCTATCGGCCTGCTCTGGGCGAAACAGCAGGGTCATGACGAACTGAAACGCTACACCGATATCACCTACGAGCGCTTCTGGAAGCGAGAGCTGGATATTGAAGACCCTGAGGTCATCATCGCGCAGCTGACCGAGGCCGGTTGTGAAACCGGGGGCTTCCTTGAGTACCTGGCGGGTAAAGGTCGCGACGTCCATGACCGGCTGCAGGAGGAAGTGCTTGATGCTGGTTACTATGGTGTGCCTACTTATGTCATTGATGGCGAGGTCTATTTTGGTCGTCAGCACCTGCCACGGGTACGCTGGCACCTGGCCGGTCGCGCGGGACCTCTGCCTGACATCGCCTACGACAGCAGGCCTGGCGCATGATTTTCTATATCAACTTTGCAAGCCTGGATTGCTGGTTGGCACTGCGACCGTTGAAGCAGCTTGTTGATTCGACCGGCGTGGCGATCGATTTTAGGCCCATGACGGGTTCGCTCGGTAATGTCGTCAGCCGGGCAAAGCCCGGTGAGGATGATCCCCTTGCAGAGTACAAAGCGCGCCGGGCGAGGGCACGCAGAATGGCTGCTGAGCGTGAATACGAGCGTGTCTGCGAAATGCTTAAGCTCGATCTGGCTGCCGGTAAACGGGAGATCGATCCGCGCTGGCTGTCGCTCGGACTGCAGTTCGCGCAGGCTGCAGGCACTGATCCCTTTGACTATGCGGAGGCGGCTTTCAATCGAGCCTATCGTGAAGCCGGTGATGTCACATCAGCCGCAGGTTTAGCCGATCTGCTGTCAGCCCTGGACGTTCATGTCAGCACCTGGCCTGCCTTCATCGAGGCCAACATGGCAGGCTACGACAACCTGGCGGAAGACCTGCTTGCGGCAGGCATCCTTTCTGCTCCGGCCTTTGTGGTTGACGATGACATCTTTCATGGCAGGGAACACCTGCCGCTGCTCGGTTGGATGCAAACCGGCAGGCAGGGGGTGCCGCCTGTTTAGCCCCGACAGTAGCGGGAGCCGCCCCCGGTTTGCCGATCCGAAAAGTCTGGTAGCAGATACTTCAGACGCTTGAGTACTTTGCATTCCTGAGCAAGCTGGCTGCCGATGTGGATAATGATCAAATCACCCTATTCATTCAGCCTTAGAGGAGCAACCAATGCCGGACCTCGATCCCGACCTGATGCCGTTTACCCGCAAGCTGGGTCTTACCGTCACCCGCAGCGAGAAAGACAAAGTCGCGGCGGAGTTGACCGTCACCGAAGACGTCTGCACGACCGGCAGGATCATGCACGGTGGTGCCATTATGGCGTTTGCGGATTCTCTGGGTGCTATTGGCGCCTACCTCAATCTGCCCGAGGGTGCGAAGGCAACCACGACCATTGAGAGTAAGACTAATTTTATGCGAGCAGCCCCGCTTGGCAGCAAAGTGACTGCCGAATGTGTGCCGGTCCACCTTGGCAGGCGCATGAGCGTCTGGCAAACGACGCTGACGAACGACGCAGGCAAAACCATTGCGATGGTGACCCAGAGTCAGATGGTGTTGTAATGGATCTGATGTGATTGTCTAATGTAGGCTGACAGGACCAGATATCCCCCCCACCAAAAAAACAAAAGGAAACGATATGAATTACCGACACTTGATGGCAGCCGGCATCCTGCTTGGCTTTGTCTATGGCTGTTCTGACAATGCCGACAATGCGGCAGCAGAATCATCAATGACCGAAGATGCCGCTGCGACAACCATGGAAGCAGCTGAAGAGGCCGCAGCAGAAGCATCCAGCATGGCTGAAGATGCCATGGAAGAGGCCACGCAGATGGCGTCTGATATGGCTGAAGAAGCGGCTGGTATGGCTGAAGATGCCATGGAGGATGCTGCACAGATGGCGTCTGAAGTGGCTGACGAAGTGCAGGAAGATGTCATGGCGACAGCGGAAGAGGCGGCGAAAGAGAAAATGGAAGAACTCGAGGCCGCGGCTGGCGAGGAACTTGATCTCTAACCGAGGCATTGGTTGAGGGCGTTCGCAAGCGCTGTCACCATTTTCTCAATTTCTGCCTCGCCGATAATGAGTGGCGCGCCGATACACAGGATATCGCGCGCCACGCCGGTGCCTCCGGGGTAAAAGAACACGCCATTCGCCAGGCAGTGTTGGACCAGCCTGCCAGTAACGTTATCTTCCTCCGGGAACTGCGTTAGCGTCTCTCGATCCTGCACCACCTCGATGCCGATCAACATGCCCTCGCCGCGTATCTCAGCGACGTGGGGATGTTGCCCAAGCTGTTCGGTAAGCTGCTGCCGCAGTGCGGCGCCCGTTCTCTCAGCCTGTTCGACCAGTGATTCCTCGCGCAGAATCTGCAGGACTTTCGTTGCTGCCGCACATGATATCGGCAGCGCGGCAAACGTATGGAACATGACTTCATACGGGGAGTCGGCAATGGCTGCGGCAATCTCTTCGCGGCCGTAGCAGCCTGCAATCGCCGCATAGCCGCCGCCCATGCCCTTGCCGGCTACCAGCAGGTCGGGCTCAATGCCGTAAAGGTCTGCGCCGAACTTTGTGCCGGTTCGGCCAAAGCCCGTCATGACCTCATCCATGATGAGGAGAATATCGTTCTCCCGCAAAATCGCCTGAGCTTCCGCCCAGTATCCCTCGGGCGGCGTGATCGCACCGCCGCTGGAGCCGTTTAATGGCTCCGCGATGAGCGCAGCAATATTCTCGGCACCGACCTCGCTGATGACACGGCGCAGATTGTCGATGTAGTAGTCCTTTGCTTCCGGATGATGCTGCCCAAGTGGGCAGCGCAGCGGGTACGGCGTTTCAATGGTGTTGTAGTTCGCGAGTATCGATTCAAGGCCGCGCTTGCGTGAGGCATGCCCTGACACCGCGGCGGTGGTGATGGTCGTGCCATGGTAGGACAGGCTGCGCGACAGAATCTGGTTCTTTTTGGGCCTGCCGCGAGCTGCCTGGTACTGGATGGCGATCTTGATGGCGGCTTCGTTGGCTTCAGAACCGCCGGAGGCAAGGTGAATTCGGTTCAGGTGCGACGGTAACCAGTGGCACTTCAATTCCTCAACCAGCGCTGCGCGTTCCGGCGTTAACCAGGTGGGGATTACATAAGACATCCTGGCCGCAGTTTCGCTGATGGCGGCTGCGACGTCTGCGCGGCCGTGTCCCACGTTGGCGACGATGGCGCCGCCGGCGGCGTCAAGCACAGCCTGGCCGTCGGGGGTGTAGAGATAAGCCCCCTCTGCGCGGGCGACTTCCATGGGGCGGTTGCGGCCAAGAAACGGCCAGGCGTGTAATGTCATGATGCAGTGAATCCGGTCTCTGGGTGCGGTTGTACCGCTCGACAAACGTCAGTATTGTCGCTGCTGACTCCAGAAATGTATAGGAAGAAAGAGACGATGGCTGACCAACCGCTGGTACTGGGTGCAATACTCTACGAGGGCTTTGAACTGCTTGATATGTTCGGGCCACTCGAGATGTTCACCGCGCTGCCACCTGACCTGCTGCAGGTGGTGATGATTGCTGAGAACAAATCTGGCGTGACGGCGGGTTCCATGGCAGGCAACACCATGCCGAGTTTCCAGGCCGACTATGACTTCACCGATGCCCCGGCGCTGGATCTAATCCTTCTACCCGGCGGTATTGGCACCATTGCTGAGCTTGAGAATGAGCATCTGCTGGCATTTCTCAAGGCACGCTCGGCTGCAGCGCAGATTACGGCCTCCGTCTGTTCCGGATCAGCGCTGCTGGCCCGTGCCGGCCTGCTGGACGGGCGCCGGGCGACCTCTAACAAGATGTTTTTCAGTCTGGCTTCAAGTCAGTCTGACCAGGTCAACTGGGTTGAAGCGGCGCGCTGGGTGGATGACGGAGAGTTTGTGACCTCTTCAGGCGTCTCTGCCGGGATCGACATGGCGCTCGCAATCATCGCCCGACTTTTCGGTGAAGAGACCGCCGAACGCATTGCCATTGGCGCGGAATATAGCTGGCATCGCGATGCCGATACTGATCCGTTCGTGACGTATCTCAACGACGGCCAGATTTGATACAGTTTCACCATCGAACTCTACCGTAAGCACAAACTTAACCATCAGAAAGGAAACGACACCATGGATTTTGACCTTCCGCAGGATCTCGCCGACTACCTGAAAGAACTGGACGATTTCATCGAGCAGGAAATCAAACCGCTCGAAAACGAGAACGACAATATTCGGTTTTTCGACCATCGGCGGGAAGACGCCCGAACTGACTGGGATCGAGGAGGGCTGCCGAACGATGAGTGGGAAGCCCTGTTGTTCGAAGCGCGAATGCGAGCCGACAAGGCAGGTCACTATCGCTACGCTATGCCGAAGGAACTTGGCGGCTCAGAGGGCACCAACCTCGGCATGGCCGTCATCAGGGACCATCTGGCCGCGAAAGGGCTTGGCCTGCACAACGATCTGCAGAATGAACACTCCATTGTTGGCAACAATGTCGGTGTCCTGCTGATGGCCAACTATGGTACTGATGAGCAAAAAGAAGAGTGGCTGCCACTGATGCTGGAAGGCAAGCGTGGTTTTGCGTTCGGTATTACCGAACCTGACCATGGTTCTGATGCGACCCACATGGAAACCACGGCCGCCCGAGATGGTGACGGCTGGCGTATCAATGGCGCCAAAACCTGGAACACGGGTATTCATAAGGCGACGCACGATATGGTAATGGCGCGAACCAGCGGCAAGGCGGGTGATGGTGACGGTATCACCGCGTTCCTGACGCCGATGGACTCTGATGGTCTGAAAATCGAGGAGTTTCTCTGGACCTTCAATATGCCGACGGATCACGGCACCGTTTCATTCAAGGATGTCTATGTCGACAATGGCGCGATTTTTGGGGAAGAAGGCCACGGCCTGCAGATCGTTCAGCACTTCTTCAATGAAAACCGTATTCGCCAGGCGGCTTCGAGTCTGGGTGCTGGCCAGTACTGTATCAATGAGGCGGTGAAGTACGCTCAGGAAAGAAAGCCATTCGGCAAGCCGCTGTCGACCAACCAGGGGATCCAGTTCCCGCTGGTAGAGTTGCAGACCCAGGCGGAGATGCTGCGCGCGCTGATTCGCCAGACGGCCTGGCAGATGGACAAGTACGGCGCTTTCGCTGTTTCGGATAAAGTCAGTATGTGTAACTACTATTCCAACCGATTCTGCTGCGAGGCGGCAGACAGGGCCATGCAGGTGCACGGTGGTCTCGGTTATTCGCGCCACAAGCCGTTTGAGCACATCTATCGTCACCATCGCCGCTATCGCATTACAGAAGGTGCGGAGGAAATCCAGATGCGCCGTGTTGCCGGATACATGTTCGGTTATATGAAGCAGCAGGCACCGAAGGGCGTAAAGAGTGTCACAGGCAAGTAATACTGAGAGTGCTGGCCTGAGCTTTGAGGAGAAACTGAATCAGGTCATTGCCGCCAATGTGCCAGGCTGCGATGAGCTGATCTCTGCTGAGCGGCTCTCTGGTGGTGCCAGCCAGGAAACTTATCGATTGAAAGTTCGGGCAGGCGGCAATGAAAAGCTGCTGGCGATGCGGCGCGCCCCGGGCGGTGAATACCAGGAAAGGCTACCGCAGCATCCGGGGCTCGATGTCGAGGCCTTGATGATTCAGAGCGCGGGTGCCGTTGGTGTGCCGGTTCCCGAGGTGTACCACGTGCTGTCCCGTGCTGACGATTTGGGTGATGGTTTCATCATGCAATGGCTCGATGGCGAAGCCCTCGGCGCCCGTATTGTTCGCTCGCCTGAATTTGATGAGATTCGGCCCCGACTGGCTTACGAGTGTGGCCGGATCATGGCCAAGATCCATAGCATTGACCTGGACCAGACCGGTCTGCGCGACAAGCTTTGGGAAATATCCCCGGCTGAGTTTGTCGAGCAGACCTGGGAACGTTACAAGCTGTTTGAAACCCCGCAACCCATGATCGACTATGCCGGTCGTTGGCTGCAGGATCATGTGCCGGTTGGTTTTGAAACGGCGCTGGTTCACAACGACTTCCGCAACGGCAATTTCATGCTGGCACCGGATGGCATCGTCGCTGTCCTTGACTGGGAGATAGCGCATATCGGAGACCCCATGCGCGACCTTGGCTGGATCTGCACCAACTCGTGGCGCTTTGGCGCTGACAAGCCGGTTGGTGGTTTCGGTGACTACGAGGAACTGTTCCAGGGGTATGAGGATGAGTCGGGCACGAAAGTCGATCGCGATCGCGTCAAATTCTGGGAAGTCTTCGGCTCTTTCTGGTGGTCGACGGGCTGCCTGGGTATGGCCGAGCACTACCGTACCGGACCTGACAAAACTGTGGAGCGGCCCGCTATAGGCCGACGCACCTCGGAGTGCCAGGTCGACTGCGTCAACCTGCTCATTCCCGGTGAGATATCGCTCATCGAAGCGGCGCCTGCATTGTCGAGTTCAGAGATGCCGGCGACCGATGAGCTGCTGATCAGCGTGCGAGATTTCCTGCGCGATGACGTGATGGCGGAAACCACCGGCCGGGCGAACTTTCTGTCGCGGGTGGCTGCGAATTCCCTCGATATTGTCCTGCGCGAACTGGCATTGTCGCCAGCGCACCTTGCGCAGGAGCTGACGCGTCTACAGGAAATCTACCGCAGCAATGATGACCTGAAAACGCTGCGCTGGCGGCTCGTGCGGGAACTGCGGGATGGCACCATGAGTCTCGATAATCAGCAAATACAGCATCACCTCAGACAGACCGTGGTTAACCAGATTGCGATCGATCAACCCAAGTACAGTGGTTTCAAACGGGCGGTTCAGCATGCGACTTAAGGCATTTCTTGGTGCGCTGTTGCTTAGTGCCGGTTTGCCGCTGCTGGCGAAGGACGAAAGTGTCAGCTTTGACGGGCTTGAAGGTAAGCTCCACCTGCCGGCGAAACCCACCGGTCGTGCTGTGCTCTTGCTGCATGGTTTCAACGGAACCATGGATGAGGTTGGGGACCTGTATGCGGATCTCGCGGCAGAGCTTGGTCGACGCGGTATTGCCAGTCTGCGGTTCAATTATTCCGGGGAGGGAGAGCGAGTAGACTTTATCGTCACCTCAACGTTGGAATCGCGCATTCGGGAAACTGAACTTGCGTATGCCTATCTGAGACAGCGTCTGCCGGAGGATCGCCTCGGTGTTAATGGTTTCAGTCTCGGTGGTCTGACAGCGATGGCGGTTGCCGGGCTGCATCCCGACTGGTTTGAAACCATGGTGCTCTGGTCTGCAGCGGATGCCATGGACAAGGATGGGGACCCGGCTTACTCCGCCGCGGTACAAAAAGCCGTAAGGGAGGGCAGGGCGTCTTACCAGGACTGGACGCGGATTACGCTCACCCGCGAATTCGCTGTTTCTTTTGCGGGTGTCAGCGCGAGCCACTGGCTGCCAAACTATCCCGGCGCGTTTTTCGCGATTCGCGGTGACAAGGATTACCTGCCGCAAATGGATCCGCGCTGGCTGAGTATCGTTTCGACCGAGAATAAGTCGTCGCTCTTAATCGGCGGTGCCGATCACATCTTTAACGTGCTCGACATCCCAAGACCCGACTTCGGTCGCCAGGCCATAGAGGCAACGGCAGATCGGTTTGATGCGACTCTCAACTCCTCCCCGGAATGATGCCTTAACTGGCAGCCCAACAGGTGTAAGGTCGTGCTATCGACTGCCGATGTTGTACTGCAAAGAGAAGTACGCGGTTCTTGGTCTGACTGGCTGACCGAAGACCAACCCGAAAGTCGCAAAAGGCGTCGCCGATTGGTAATACTCCTCGTCGGTCGCATTTCGTACGCCTGCAGTTGCCTCCCAACTGCCATCCGCTGTGATATAGGTCCCGGTGAGATTCAGATTCTTATAGTCGTCATTAAGGTTTTCAACCAGGTTTTCTGCGCGGGAATAGTAGTCGTCTTTCATAGCATAGTCGGCCCTGAGGTTAATGCTGGCGCCGCTCGATAACTGCATTTCGTATTTCGCCATAAGTGAGAGCGTCCAATCCGGTGTATTTGGCAGATCGTTATTTTCTCCAATGACCACCGTATTTGAGACGAGAACACCCTTAAGGCTGTCGATCTCATCATCCAGATAACCAATGTTCGCGCCGAGCGTAAAATTCTCATTGACCAGAGTCAGCATCTCGATCTCCAATCCCTGAATAGTCGCGTCACCCAAATTGGCTTTGGTAGAGCTGGTGGCAACGACATCACTCGAAGCATTAATCTGCATGTCCTCGTAGTCCATCCTGAACGCGCTGACATTGAGTCGCATGCGGCGATCAAGCAACCTCGACTTCATGCCCACCTCAAAATTGTCGACAAATTCCGGGTCGTAGTTGGGTAGTGGTGTTGGGACAGCGCCTGTAAACCGTGCTGCATAACTGCCATCGCGATAACCTTCTGAATAGGTCGCGTAGAGCATCACATCATCATTAACATCCCAGGCTAGAGAAGCCAAAGGTGTGGTTTCTTTGGTTGTTAACTTGCCGAACTGATCATTAAGCGGGCCAACCCGTCGCTGTGTCAGCAGGTTGAAATCTTTGTTACTTTCAGTACGTCGAGCGCCTAATGTCAGTGTTATCTCGTCGGTGAGATCATAATTGATCTGCCCGAACACGGCAGTGCTGTCATTATCGATAAATCTATCCAAATATTGGAAGAAGAAGTCAGGTGGGCCAGATAGTGGTGGCGCAAAGGATATCTGGTTGGGTATGGCTTCATGACCGTCCTCTTCGAAGTAGTAGAAGCCAACAACGTAGTTCAGTCGACCTTCCATTGCGTCACCGGAAATTTGAATCTCCTGAGACAACTGATCTTGAACATAAGTGTCGTGATTGTTGGCAAAAAGGATATAGGGTGAGAAGTCGAGATCGTTGACAAGGTCTATGTCAAATTCCCTGTAAGCAGTAATTGATTTGATCTGCACATTGTCGAGATCCCATGTCATGGTCAGATTCGCTCCCTGGACCTCAACGCTTTGCTCAGGTTTGATCTGGTTGCCATCCCTGTCGACGAAGACAGAGTTGGTCTCATACATGTCGCCTGTATTCCAGACAGGGCCATAGCAGGCTGTGTTGGTTGCCTGGCCAGCGCCTGTCGTACATGAACCGGGGTCACCACTCCAGATTGCGTTCCAGAAGTGGGTGAAGGGATTAACCGGTAATCCCTGTGTGATTACCGAGCCGTTGAAGCCACTGATGCCTCCAATCGGTGTAATTGCCCCAGGCGTTTCCTCTGATTTGGTGTAATCGGCTGCGAAATCAATGCTGAAATTGTCCGTTACGTCAGCGGCAATCCTGGCACGAATCCCCCAGATGTCGTCGCTGCCGAGCTCGACATTGTCATATTGCAGTGCTTCAACGTAGCCGTCTCGTTCACGCATGAAGGCGCTGAACCTGCCTGAGACGTTGTCAGAAATAGGTACGTTGACGGTAGCGTTCAATTCCCTGTAATCATCGCTGCCGACGGAGAGCTTGAGAGCTCCTTCCACTGCATCCCCGTGTGGTTTGGTGGATATGATGTTGACGGCGCCGCCGATCGTGTTGCGACCAAAAAGCGTTCCCTGTGGCCCTCGGAGGACTTCAACTCGTTCAATGTCGATCAGGTCAAAAACGCTGCCAATGTTGCGGCCCATGTAAACCCCGTCAAGGTAGATACCGACAGCTGGGTCCTCCACGGGAATGAAGTCATTTTGCCCCATGCCCCTGATGAAAATTACGGGAGATTTGACCCCACTGGTGCCGCCCGCTGCTTCGAAATGAACGTTTGGCGCCATCTGTCCGACAACATCGACTTTCATGCCGCCTTGCTCGACCATATCTCTGCCGGTTAACACTGAAACTGCAACAGGAACCGATTGCATGTTTTCTTCCCGCTTTCTCGCGGTGACGACAATTTCTTCGATTTCGAGTGCAGGTGATCCATCTGCAGCTGAAACTGCGTCGGTCTGAAATGTTGTGAGAGCCAGTAGTCCTAGCAGGTAACCGACAGAATTCTTGTTGAGTGATTGAGCCATATCCCCCTCCAGTGTTTTGTCCCACTAATGAGTTTCACCAAGTTAGGGAAAGTAGTCAACTATATTGACTAAATGATTACTTCTTCAATCTGCGGGGGGCGGTCTTTACGTGGTCTCCCCAATCAGAAGAAAGTGCTCTGTTGAGGGCTTTCAATGTGTCGGGGCCGAGTCTGTCGGAAAGCTTTTGATCGAGATATGTCAGTATCTGCAAAACGGTATTTCGGAGTATCAGGCCGTCCTCAGCAAAGGTGTAAATTTTTGATCGGCCATCTTCAGGGTCAGGAATTTGCGCGATGATCTGCTTCTCAATCAGGTACTTTGCCATAGCATGAATGTTCTGGCGGGTGGTTCCCATCTCTTTGGCAATTTCCGACGGTCGAGTGACACCGCTTGCGATGTGCACGAGAATCATAGACTGAGTACGATTGACAGACTGCAAGTTGAGATCTTCCAGGATTGCCTGGAGGCTTACATCGTACCAATCAACGGCTTTTGCGAGGCCAGAGAAGGTTCTCAAGCGTTGTTGTCTTTTGTTGGCCATCAAGATTTTTGTCAAACTGGGCGCGCGCAATATAGCTGAACTTCTTAAGGGGCGCTAGACTGCTCGTTGAAGGGAAGAGGAAGGGCTATGACAATCAAATTTGGTGGTGTTCATCACCTGGCACTTGTCTGTCGGGATATGGAAAAAACCGTGGATTTCTACACCAACATCCTGGGTATGAAACTCGTCAAAGGATTTGACCTCGCGCATGGCGCGGGGCAGCATTTTTTCTTCGATATGGGTGGTGGCAATCTGTTGGCTTTTTTCTGGTTTAGTGACGCTGGCGACGCTTCGCCTGGCATAGCGAGTGTGGGTGACCTGATCGGCAAAGGTTCTATCACCTCAGCACATGGTTCGATGAACCATGTTGCGTTTCATGCTTCAGCGGACGAAATCGACAGCTTCAGAGATGAGCTGGTTGAAAAGGGCGTAGAGTGTTCCGAACTGATAAATCACGCAGATGTATTGACGGAGCCGGGCAAAGAGCGAACCTCGGCCGGTGTCGATGACACAACGTGGGTTCGATCATTTTATTTTCTCGACCCTGACGGCATCATGCTGGAGTTCTGTGCAGATATTTCACCTGGTTCCGATGAAATATCGCTACCAGTCAATGACAAGGGAATGAAAGCGGACGGCAGTGGGCTGGACAGTCTGCCTGGCTAGATGTCTGAACCGATGGCTGATGAGTTGGCCTTCCTGCCTGCTGCGAGCCCAGGTACAAAATAGGTTCAGGCTGATTTGGATTTGTGGAGCGTTAGATATGACCGTTCATGATTGGCAGAGAACCTTCGTTTCGATGACATCACCGACCGCACCAAGAAATGGTGCTGGTTTCTATCCCTGCCAGGGGCTGTATTACGAACCGGTCGGTGCCAAGGTAAAAACTGCGTTCATCGCCACGCACTACAACGTTGATTTCTCTGAACACTATCTCGGCGAATATTTGGCAAGTCGAGGCTATGGTTTTCTCGGTTGGAATACACGATTTCGTGGAGCCGAAGGTTTCTTCCTGCTGGAACATGCCCTCATCGACATTGGACAGGGAATAAAATGGCTGAGGGAGGAGGCCGGTGTCGAGAAGATTGCTATCCTGGGGAATTCAGGTGGCGGGTCGCTGATGGGTGCGTACCAGTCCCAGGCCCATGGTATTACGATGACGCCAACCCCGGGTTTAACGATACCTGACGCCCTGGCTGACATTGATGCGGCCGACTTTTATATCTCCTTGTGCGCCCATGGTGGTAGGCCGGAAGTGCTGACGGCGTGGTTCGACCCGTCAATTACTGACGAAACAGACCCTGCGAGTGTTGATCCTGATCTGAATATGTACGACGAGCAAAACGGGCCGCCTTACAGCGACGCGTTTATCGAAAAGTACCGCGAGGCCCAGGTTGCCAGAAACCACCGCATAACAGCCTGGTGTCATGATGAGTTAGCTCGGCTTGAGAAATTGGGAATGCGTGACAGAGCCTTTCCCATGTATCGAACCTGGGCGGATCTGAGACTGATGGATCCGGCAATTGATCCTAACGAACGCAGACCACGATGGTGCTACGCCGGTGATCCGAAAGTGGCCAACTTCGCTCCTCGTGGCATCGGTATGATCAACACACTCCGCACCTGGCTTTCAATGTGGAGTCTTGAAGAATCTCACTGCCAGGGTGAACCTCATCTGAAAAGAATTGCAGAGCCTGCGCTTGTCATTCAAAGCATGGGTGATACAGGCGTATTCCCCAGTGATGCACAGGCGATCTACGATGGACTGGCATCGCCAGACAAAGAACTGCACTTTGTCACCGGTGATCATTATCTCGAAGAACCGCATGATGCCCGAGACGTTGTTGCAGATTTGATCGGGAACTGGTTAGAAAGACACGGCGCGTGATGACCCGAAGGAAATGAAGCTGTACTTGTCAATGTAATTGACAGTATCGCGATAAGATGGAAAGGTAACGGCACGAGTAAAGGAGCAAGTCATGGGAACGAACGAAAAGTTCAACTTTCGCGGCATTAATCATCTGGCGCTGGTTTGTCGTGATATGAAGAAGACCGTGGATTTTTATCAGGGGCTGCTTGGTATGCCTCTGACCAAGACCGTTGTTCTGCCTAACGATGGTGGTCAACATTTCTTCTTTGATTGTGGTGGTGGTGACCAGTTAGCGTTCTTCTGGTTTCCAAACGCGCAGGCGTCGCAACCTGGCGTCAGTCATGCGCCTGCGCTGGTCGGTGCCGGTGATATCACGTCGGCCCACGGTTCGATGAATCACGTCGCCTTCGACGTGCCTTTGGAGAAAATGGACGAATATAAGCAGAAGCTGGTTGATGCAGGTATTGAATGTACCGATTTTTACCACGATGACTCGGCGATGGGGGTCAGCAAGGAAACCAACGAGACAACCTTCGTTCGCTCTATTTACTTCAAGGATCCTGATGACATTCTCGTTGAGTTCGCATCCTGGACCCGTGAGTTAACTGAGGATGATGTCAACACAGAGCCAGTCAGCGTCGACTAGCTCGAACCCGGTAGCCAACATTGTCGAAGCGCCCTGAACAAATCAGCAGGTACTATGCCTGGTACGTCGTTTTTGTCCTGCTGATAGCTCAGGCGTTTTCTTTTCTTGACCGGATGATCATGGGTTTGCTCGTTGGTCCTATTCGGCAAAGCTTTGAGATTTCCGATACACAGTTCAGCTTGCTGGCGGGGCTGGCGTTCTCTCTTTTCTACGCCATCATGGGACTACCGCTGGCGCGCATCGCTGATCGAGGCAGCAGGCGTAACCTGATAGCTGCGGGCATCGCTGTCTGGAGTCTGATGACGGCTCTTTGCGGTCTTGCCAAGGGCTACTGGACGTTGTTTGCCGCCCGTGTGGGTGTTGGTGTGGGTGAAGCGACGCTCGGACCGGCAGCGTATTCGATGATTACCGACTACTTTCCAAAAGACCTTCTGGCAAGAGCTCTGTCTGTTTACATGATTGGGGTGACCCTGGGTTCGGGCTTTGCCTACATGTTGGGCAGTGCGGTTGTCAGCTATGTCGAAGGCATGGACCAGATCGTGTTGCCATTGTTCGGTGCTATGGAGGGCTGGCAGGTGACTTTCGTCATCATAGGGCTCCCTGGGGTACTGGTGTCGTTGCTGATGCTGGCCACCGTCAAAGAGCCCGCTCGGACCGGCGTTGTCGATGACAATGCCATCCCTGTCCGCACAGTCGTGGATTACCTCTGGCAAAGGCGTACCGCGTACCTGGGCCACATTTTCGGTGTTTCAATTTTTATCATGGTGGTTTACGCACTAAACCTTTGGGGTCCCAGCTACTTTATTCGCACTTTTGACTACTCCCGATCAGAAGCCGGTTTAGTCATGGGTATTATCATGATTGGTGCAGGCACGGCGGGTTTGCTGCTCGCTGGGACAGTGTCAGATCGATTATTGGCAAAAGGTGTCCAGGATGCTTACCCCAGGACCATCCTGTTCAGTATGATCGCGATGATTCCTTCAGCAACGGCGCTTGGTTTTATAACCAATGATGTTATCGGCATCGTGTTTATGACCTTTGCTATTTTCTTCTCAGCGTTTCAGGGAGGGATCTCAGGTGGAACCCTGCAGCTAATGACGCCAAACCGGATGAGAGGTCAGGTGATGGCTTTGTACATGTTGGCGGCTAATCTAATTGGTCTTGGGCTGGGGCCGACCGTTATAGCAATGACCACCGACTACGTTTTCGGCTACGACGCGGCGCTAGGAAAGTCCATTGCGCTGTGTGCTGCTGTACTGTGTCCTCTGGGTGCCTTGATATTGTGGCGGAGTTTGCCGGCGATCCGTCGCCAGTATGAAGCTCAACAGGCGGCTGAGTCAGACTGATCGCCGGTCTGGTGCACTTCATTCATCAAGGGAAACCGGGTGGCTGTGCCGTCCATTTGGATCGATGCCAAATTTGCGGGATACTGATTGAAGACACTTATCAATACCAATAGCTGGAGTTCAAATGCCGAGACTGGAACAAAAACGCCGTGCCGAAATAGAAGACTTTATGCAGCCTATTTTTCAGAACCTGTTTGGTGATCGGGACCCGATAGATGAACCTGGCACGGCTACCGGCACACCCGGCAACTGGTGGTCGGTGTTTGCACTGCATCCGGATGTTTTCAGGCACGCAACGCTTGGCTTTCAGTTATATCGCACTGAAGACTGTCTGATTGATCCAAAAACCAGAGAGCTCGGCCAGGCGAGGGCAGGGTATGCCAGGGGAAGTCAATTTGTCTTCTCTCAACACTGTAAGGCTGCGCGGGCAGCGGGCCTCTCGGAAGAACAGATTGCCGATATTCCGTCCTGGTCGGTGAGTAATAATTTTTCTGAATCAGAGCGCGCCGTGCTGGCCTACACTGATGAACTGGTCTTGTCCGGTGGTCGGGTAAACGATGGTGTATTCAGCGAAATGAAAAAACACTTTTCGGACGCGGCGATACTCGAATTTACCTATGTCACCTGCATGTACGAAATGCATGCGACGATATGCCGCGCGTTGCGCCTGGAATATGACGATATTGAGGAACGGGTAGTCGAAATAGCTGCGCCTGAGGGTAGTTCGCTTGATGTTATGAATATGGTGGACGATGACTAACCAGCTCGGTTCGACCTGACGCTCAGCGCGACTGCGTCTCTGGATAGATCCCATATTCGGCGGCCCAGCCGAGACCAGCCTCTGTACCCACTTTCGGCCAGTACTCACAGCCAACCCAGCCTCCGTAGCTAATCTCGTCAAGATAACCGAGCAGGTGGGCGACGTTAACCTCACCGTATTGGGGTTCGTGACGCCCCGGCACGCTTGAGAACTGAACGTGGCTGATCAGAGGCAAATACCTGGAAAGACTGGCCGCAAGATTCCCCTCCATGATCTGCAGGTGATAGAAGTCGAACTGCATCTTCACGTTGTCGCGGCCGATCGCTTGCAGCAGGTCCGTCGTGGCGACGCTTTGCGAGTGCAGGTAGCCGGGTACGTCCTTGCTGTTGAGTGGCTCTAGGTTGAGAGTGATCCCCTGGCGGTCGGCAAGGTCCGCTGCCTCGCGAATCTGCTCAATGAACAGGGTCCTTGAAAGGGGTTGCTCAGCCGTTTCCCGCCCTGCCAGTACATGAATCATCGGAGCATGGAGGCTGCTGGCGTAGTCCAGTGCCTGCTTGAAACTCTGTTTAAAAAACGCCTCGCGACCCGGCAGCGCTGCTGTACCGGCTTCACCGTTCTCGCCGGGATTGATGTTGATCAGCAGCAGTTTTAGTCCGGCGGTTTCAAGCCAGTGGATGATCTCCTGTGGTGAGAAGTCGTAGGGCGAGAGGAACTCCACCGCCTGAAAACCGTGACGGGCAGCGGCGTCACAGCGCTCAGCAACCGGCAGCTCCTGGTACATGGTGGTGATATTGGCGGCGAGGCGTGGCAAGGCTGGTCTCCGGCTGTCTATTGGGTAACTATACTCCTCTCTTCTTAACAGCAGGATGACGTTTTGGCAGATTTGAGGGTGGCGATCATCACGGGTGCAGGTTCAGGTATTGGCAGGGCCGCTGCCACGGCACTGTCGACAGCCGGGTACCGGGTTGTCCTCGCCGGGCGCCGGCTGGATCGGCTGGAGGCAACGGCTGCAGCCTGCAGCGGTGAGACGCTTTGTGTTGAAACGAATGTTGCAGACGAGGAATCTGTGGCAGCACTGTTCGCCCGCACTGCCCATGCGTTTTCCCGGCTTGATGTACTTTTCAACAATGCTGGCAGCGGGGCACCACCCAAGTCGCTGGAAGCACTTGAGGTTGACGAATGGCAGCGCGTGGTTGACGTTAACCTGACGGGTAGTTTTCTCTGCACGCGGGAGGCCTTTCTGATGATGAAGGCGCAGGATCCAATGGGTGGCCGGATCATCAACAATGGATCAATCTCGGCGCAAGTGCCCCGGCCTGGTTCGGCACCTTATACCGCGACGAAGCACGCGATCACCGGACTGACGCGGTCGACTTCACTGGATGGACGTGCCTACAACATTGCCTGTGGTCAGATCGACATTGGCAACGCCTTGACTGATATGACAGCCAGGATGGGCGATGGCGTTCCCCAGGCAGATGGCAGTATCCAGCCAGAGCCGACTATGGACGTGCAGCATGTAGCGGATGCCGTGGTGCAGATGGCAAACCTGCCGCTCGATGCCAATATTCAGTTCATGACCCTCATGGCAACGCAGATGCCCTTTATCGGCCGGGGTTAGATTCTGTTGTCATTAGCCTCAGCGTCAGGCGTAAAAGTGCAGGAATAGCTCGTGCAGGCAGTAGATGAACAACCCGACCAGTCCGCCCACCACGGTGCCGTTGATGCGGATGAACTGCAGATCCTTGCCGATGTGCTCCTCAATCTTTTCTGAGGTTGCGGCCGGATCCCAGCCGTCGATAGTGTCAGAGATGAGCGCGGCAATTTCATGGCCGTAGTTCGTGATCAGGTAGCGGGCGCTGTCTTCGGCCCAGCCGTCAATCTTCGCAGCCAGTACTGGGTCCTCGAGGATCGATTCCCCAAAGCGAATGACGGCGTCTTCGATGGCCTTTTTCAGTTCCGCATCGGGATGCTCGCTCTGGCTGATCAGCACATCCTTGATATCACGCCACAGGCTGCTCGTGAAATCGATCACAGCGGGCGCCTGCAGCAGGTCTTCCTTGATTTCGATTTCCTTCTCGCGAATGTCCTCGCTGTGTTTCAGGTCATCGAGGAACTGCTTAACCACGGTCATCAGGCGGACGCGTAGCGGGTGAAAGATGTCGACCTGCATGTCGTACAGCATCTTTGAGACAGAACGGGTGATGCGGTGGTAAATCGCCTTGTCGACGGAATCGGGGAACCACCAGGGCGTCTCTTCAGCGACTTTATCCCGGATATCCCGATCACTGTCTTCCAGCAGGTACAGCCCCATGCCGACTGCACCATCAAACAGATCCTGCTGGCGCTTGCCGGACGTGATAAAAGTGAGCAGGTCGCCGATCATCGGCGCAAATGAAGTCGTGCGAATCTTGTCCTCGACTCGAGACTCGATCATCTGCTGGATGCTGTCATCATTAATGACTCGTACGACACCAGCCAGCCCGTCTGTGACATGCTCCGCAACCGCACGTGCATTGGCGGGCTCGACGACCCATGCTGCGACACGGCGGCTGAGGTTCATAGAACGGATTTTTTTGGTAATGACAGCCTCAGAGAGGAAGTTCACTTGCACAAATTCGCCGAACTGGCGTGCGATATCGTTCTGGCGGATCGGGATGATGGCAGTGTGCGGGATTTTCAGGCCGAGCGGATGCCTGAACAGCGCGGTGACGGCAAACCAGTCGGCAACGGCACCGATCATCGCAGCCTCCGCAGTCGCGTTAACGAACGATGCCCAGTAGTAGAACTGCTCGAGGTAGGCGCTGGCGAGGTACACCGCGGTCATTGCCAGTAGCAGACCGGTTGCCAATAGCTTCATCCGGGCGAGCTCCGCGAGCCGGACGGGGTCCTGGGTGGTAAAAGTTGTATTGGTCATAAGCATCCCTGATCCAGGTTGGATCACTTCACCACTATATGGGGTGCAAATAGGGTGCCACAAGGCAGGTGCGCTGAAAGCCCTGTAAATCAGAAGGTTAGCCGCAGCCTGCGCCTGCGCCGCTCGTCAATATGACTAATTGTTGGCGTAGATTCAGTTGGGTTGGGCCACCGCCGATAAGGACAGAACTGAGATAAATTCGTCCGAGCCAGCGTGATGAGCCTGAGATCACCAAGCTTGAAGACACCTTGAGGTTCGCTGCAGGCACGAATCGATTCTTGAAATAGCCGGCGGCATTTGCTCCTATAGCGGTCTTTACTATCCGTGCATCGTTAGAAAAGGGGTTGCCGTGAATCTGTTCTCTCTGGAAGGAAAAACCGTCGCTGTCACCGGCGCATCATCCGGCTTTGGTCACCACTTTGCCGGCGTGCTGGCTGATGCAGGCGCGACAGTGGTGCTGGGCGCACGGCGCATGGACAAGATCGCAGACCGGGTCAGCGAGATTAACGACGGCGGCGGCAGCGCCCGGGGTGTCACCCTGGATGTTCGCGACCCGGCGTCCTGCCAGGCATTCCTGGAAGAAGCGAAGGCCATCAGTGGCCATGTTGATGTCCTGATTAACAATGCAGGTGTCGAAGCTGGTGCGAAAACCTACGCGATGATTGATGAAGATGACTGGGATTATGTGCTCGATACGAATCTTAAGTCAGTCTGGCGGCTGTCGAAGATGTATACAGAGCTGGTGGCCGGGGGAGAGCAGACCGACGGCAATATCATTAACATTGCGTCGATCACGGCCTATCGTACGATCAAAGGACAGTTTCCCTATGCGGTCTCGAAAGCAGCGCTGGTGAAGGCGACGGAGATCATGGCTCTCGAGGGTGCGCGCTACGGCGTGCGCGTCAATGCGCTGGCACCGGGTTACATTCTGACGGACGTCAGCCGGGTACTGCTCGAGAGTGAACGCTCGGACACCTTTGTCAAAGGTATTCCAATGCGGCGCTACGGTGAGTTTGATGATCTTGATGGTCCGCTTCTGCTGCTTGCCTCGGATGGATCCGGCTACATGACGGGCTCGACGATTGTCGTCGATGGCGGTCATATCTGTGCCGAGCTGTGAGCCCCCGTATTTACTTTTAAAGCCTAAATGATAATAATTCTCATCTCGATTTAGCCTGAAGCCAGTCCAGCCACCGAATGACTCTCGCCGAGGTATTGCCCAACGGCACATGCCGCATCGTCAGTGCGGCAGAAGAAAACCGTGAATTCCAGAGCCGCCTCTATGCACTGGGTATGTATCCTGGCGTCGAGGTCGAAGTATTGCATGTTGCGCCTTTGGGCGACCCCCTGCAGGTAAAGGTGGGGCACACGCTGCTATCTATCCGTAAGCAGGAAGCCGGCATGATCATTGTTGAACAGGTTGAGGCGGTTTCATGAGCACATTGCGAATTGCCCTCGTCGGCAACCCGAACTGTGGCAAGACAACCCTGTTCAATGCGCTGACTGGGTCTCACCAGAAGGTTGGCAACTGGCCCGGTGTAACGGTCGAGAAGAAGTCTGGCAGCTTCAGGCATGAAGGACGGGAATGCGAGATTGTCGATCTTCCAGGCATCTATTCGCTAGAGCAGGAGTACCTTGGTCTGGATGAAGAGATCGCGAGGGAGCACCTGAATTCAGATGAATTCGACGTGATCATCAATATCATCGACGCCAGCAACCTGCAGCGTAACCTGATTCTGACGCAGCAGGTCCTGGAACTGGGCCATCCAACCCTGGTGGCCGTCAACATGATGGACATCGCAGAGCAGGAAGGTCTCAGTATCGATATCGACAGCCTGCACCAGGAACTCGGTGTGTTTGTGACGCCCGTGGTTGCATCAAGACAAAATGGTCTGGATGAACTGCTCGCCGGTGTGCTCGCAGCCGAGCGACCCCAGGATCTGGAGAAACTGCATAGCAGCGAGTTTATCAGCGATAAGATCGTTAAGCGGTACCAGCGGGCCGGTGACATTGTCGGTGGGGTTGTGCAGATGGCGCCGGTAGAACATACGTTGACCGAGCAGCTGGACCGCTGGGTCCTGAATCGCTGGCTCGGTGTACCCATCTTCCTGCTGATGATGTACCTGATGTTTACTGTGGCGATCAATTTCGGCGCCGTCTTCATAGACTTCTTCGATATTCTGTTCGGGACCTTTGTGGTTGACCTGCCACGCTGGGCGCTGGAATCAGTCGGGGCACCCGCCTGGCTGATTGTGTTGCTGGCTGACGGCCTTGGTGGCGGCATTCAGTTGGTTGCGACATTTATCCCGGTGATTGGCGGGCTCTATCTTTGCCTGGCACTGCTGGAGTCGTCCGGTTACATGTCGCGTGCGGCATTCGTGATCGATCGCCTGATGTCCGGCATCGGCTTGCCCGGCAACGCCTTCGTGCCGCTGATTGTCGGTTTTGGCTGCAATGTGCCGGCAGTGATGGCAGCGCGCAGCCTGGGACGCGAAAGTGACCGTCTGCTGACAATTTCGATGGCACCCTTCATGTCATGCGGTGCGCGCCTGACTGTCTATGCTCTGTTCGCTGCGGCGTTGTTTCCCGAAAATGGCCAGAACATCGTATTCGGCCTTTACCTGCTTGGCATAGCCATGGCTGTGCTGACCGGATGGCTGTTCCGAAAGCAGATCTTCCCGCAGGAGATGACACCGTCTTTTCAGGAGATGCCGGCCTATCACGCGCCCGTGTTGCGCAATATCCTGTTGACAACCTGGTTCCGTCTCAAGAGTTTTGTGCTTCGTGCCGGTCGCACGATCGTGCTGGTGGTGGTTGGCCTCAGCTTTCTGAACTCGATAGGAACTGACGGTTCCTTTGGTAATGAAGACAGCGAACGATCGGTGCTGGCAGCGATTGGCAAAAGCATTACGCCCGTGTTCGCGCCGATTGGACTTGAAAAAGATAACTGGCCTGCAACTGTCGGGCTTTTCACCGGCCTTTTTGCCAAGGAGGCCGTGGTGGGTACGCTGGATGCACTCTACTCTGAAGAGCCGAGTGCAGATGTTGCGGAAGGCGCGCCGGCGCTGCTGGCGGCAACCGGCGAAGCGCTGCTGACCATTCGTGATAACACCCTGGATATGGCCGGTACGCTGACGGATCCACTAGGTATCCAGCTGGAATCAAGCGGTAGTCTCGCTGATGCAGCCGACAGCCAGGGCGTAACGGAATCGACACTGACGCAGATGGCGGCGCTGTTTGTGACGCCCTTTGCAGCATTTTGTTACCTTGTTTTTGTGCTTTTATATGCCCCCTGCGTTGCCGTGCTGGGAGCGATCAGCAAAGAAGCAGGTACGAAGTGGATGCTGTTGACCTTTGCCTGGACCACTGGGCTGGCCTATGTGACGGCCAGCAGTGTCTATCAGATCGGCATGCTGATGACGACCCCGGTCTTTTCAACGCTCTGGCTTGCTGGTTGTATTGTCGTCAGTGTAGTGGCAGTCCGGATGTTGCGGAATATTGGTCGGAAGAGTGTTCACACTGATCTTATTAACGTGGTGCAGACCAACTAAGGCTCAGCTGGGCTTCAAATCGAGAGTGGGGTAGACTCCGCGTTCGTAAATAGTTTCCAGCCATGCACATCATCACGCACGCCCCGCTTACCGCAGTGGTTTCGACTTAGGTCCCTGCTGTGGATATCAGAACTCGCCTATCTCTGGTGTTCGTCGCTGTCTCATTGGTTAGCATGGCGCTGCTCGGCACGTTTGCTTACATTACCTCCGCTGACTTGCTGCAGGAAATTTCGCTGCGGCAGCTTGATGCATTGGCTGAGAGTAAGAAACGCGACCTCAACAAGGTGTATGCGAGCTGGGTCGACAAGCTGCGCCTGCTGCGCAGCAATGACCAGCTGAGTCGGTTAGTCCGTGATTATGCAGAAACCGACGACGAAGAAGCCCTGCGACAGCTTGAAAGAGTGTTGCAGGGTGTCAAGGTTGCCCTGCCGTTGATCGACAAGATAGAAATCTACGATATTGATGGTAACGAGATTACGGCTGCCGGTCGGACCAAAGTCGTACATGAGCGAGTTGAAATCGGTGAAGAGGTGGTTCACGTCGGTACCTATCTGACAGCAGACGGTCTGCGTGTCGCGCTGCTGAGCGGTATCACGCTCGACGGTACTCTGGTCGGTGCGATCGAGATCATTTTTGATGCGAGCGATATTTTTGATATTACCGGCGACTACACCGGGCTCGGTGAAACCGGCGAAGCCTTTGTCGTGATGCGGGAAGAAGGGCGGCTGACGGTGCTCAATCCCCTCAGGATGGATGTCGAGGTCGTCACCACACAGCAGATCCTGGATTACGCATCCGATGACATGCGACTTGTGTTCGAGGCCGATGAGAACAGGTTGGGTGAAGCCTACGAGGACTATCGCGGAGAGAAGGTCTGGTTGGCGACACGTTACCTTGAGCAGCCCGATTGGGGCCTGGTGGTCAAGGTCGATGTTAGCGAGGAAGCGAAACGGGCTGACGCGCTGCAGGAATCATTGATTGATATTGCCGTGGCACTGTCTGCGTTTGCCATCATTGGCGGTGCGCTGCTGGGTTTCTATCTCGCCCGGCCAATCCATGAGTTGGCAATCATCGTTGAGCGAATGCGTCACGGCGAGTGGGGACTTCGCGCAGAGGTGAAGGGTGATGATGAAATCGCTTACCTGTCAGGCGCGCTTAACCAATTTGTGGAGTACATCGAGACCGAGCATATAGACCCGTCGCGCTTTGAGTCCGACGACAACGCGCGCAAACCCGACAGCAATGGTTGAGTTCATTGATTTTCTGAAACTTTTCGGCGGATTTGTCTACCTGCTGATGGGGGGAGAATTGCTGGTTCGTGGTGCGCTCGGTCTATCGAAAGAAAGTAAGATCCCGCCGGTTGTTGTCGGTATGACTGTCGTCGCCATGGGCACTTCGGCACCGGAACTGATGGTTTCAACGTTCTCTGCACTGTCTGGTTACCCCGGTATTGCCATCGGCAACGTCGTTGGTTCGAACATTGCCAACGTGCTGCTGGTGATTGGCGTGCCTGTACTCATCTATCCCATCATGTGTGCGCAGGAAGGGCTGCTGAAGCAGACCAATCTGATGATTGGCGTGTCACTCATGTTTATCGTTATGTGTGTGTTCCAGCCGATATCCTTCTGGGAGGGCGTGCTGCTTGTGACCATTCTGTTTGCCTTCCTGATCGCCGCGACTCGCGGCGCAGACCTGATCGCGCTGGATGATCCCGAAGAGGAGATGGATCGGGGGCTGGGTCTGCCGACCTCAGCTGGTCCTATCGCGCTGTTCATCGTGCTTGGCGTGATCGCGCTGCCAACCGGCGCTGATCTCGTGGTTGAGGGTGGGGTAGGACTCGCGAGTTCATGGGGTGTGTCTGAGGCGGTGATCGGTCTTAGCCTGATTGCGCTTGGCACCTCGCTGCCGGAACTCAGCACAACAGTGATTGCTGCACTTCACAAGAGTTCTGATGTGGCCATTGGCAATGTCGTCGGCAGTAACCTCTTCAATATCCTCGCGATCCTCGGCATCACGGCGCTGCTGACAGATATCCCGGTTGATCCACAGTTCCTCAAGTTTGATGTCTGGGTGATGTTCGGGGCATCGATCCTGCTATGGTTGTTTGTTCTCACCAAGGGGACCATCGGCAAGGCCTGGGGTGGCGTGTTTCTGGCCGGTTATTTTGGTTATCTCGCGCTGATTTACTGATCGCGTTCATCCAGGGTCTTCCCGGCAGCGATGACATTAACGCTGTCAAGGTCCCTGCTCATTGCAGCGCTTCGCTTTGCCATGGCCATAAACATATCGTTGCCGCGTTCGGTCTCCCCAACGATCATAGAAGCGATAACCGCCATAATCAGACCTGCCGGCGCATGGTGACAATAGTACTGCCAGCACTGATCCCAGCTGAGGTCTGCGTTATAGGTTTGCAGGGTCGAAAAATAGCGCTGCAGCAGTTCAATCTCAGTTTCACGGCGCAGCTCAGGTGCCAGTGAAGTGCCCATGAAGTAAGCGGCGTCGTTTAGCCCACAGCCGAACGCCGGAGATTGCCAGTCGACGACGGTCAGCGGATGCGGGCCGCCGAACATCATGTTATCGAGCCGGTAGTCGATGTGAATCAGGGTATCGTCAATGCTGTAGCTGGTATTGAGCAGGTCCAGAACCTCGCCCACCTGGCCAACCATTTGTTTTTCCGCATCCGTCAGGCGGTCGGCGTAGCGCGCGAGGAAGCCGGGCGAGACCATGTCCCAGAGTTCCCTGATTCCGCCCGGGTTGGCCCGCCGGCTGGTGATCAGTTCATCATCTAGGATGCTGGTGTCGCCCCAAACCGGGCCGTGCAGATGGGCCAGCTGAACCATGGCCAGCTCGGCCTGGTCAGCATTGCAGCCCCCCAGTTGGTCGCCTTGCTCCCCGGGTGCGAGATCCTCCATGAGGATGATGTATTCGTGGGTCTCGTTATCGATATCAGTAAAGAGACAGCGGGGTGTTTGGATGTTCACACGTGACTGCAGGTGCTGGTAGAAATGAACCTCACGTTTGTAGTTGAGTGTGCTGATACCGGTTTCACGGCTGACCGGATCAGGTGAAGCAAACTTGCCGACGACGGTGGCGGGCAAATCGCCGGAACCTGACAGACTGAAGCGAACGTTCTCGCCGACCTGTCCGGTGCCGATACTGACCGCATCGAAATCGTTCACCCTGCCATCAAAGCCGGCGCTATTCAGTGCTTCGGTGAGCCAGGCGGCGGTAATTCTGGCCGGGTCGCTGATAAGAACGGGTTGGGTCATAGGGGGTAACGTCCGGGCAAAACGGCGACTATAGGAACGATTGACCGGCCCATCAAGTCGTGTAGAGTCTGGGTTTACTCTCTGCTCAGCGCTGATGTCGACTCACCAGTTCACAACCCGGACGGCAATTGCCATTGTTGTCGCCAACATGATTGGCACCGGTGTTTTCACCAGCCTTGGTTTTCAGCTCGTTGATATCCAGTCGACGTTTGTGCTGATGATGCTCTGGCTGGTGGGTGGCGTAACGGCACTTTGCGGTGCGCTGACCTATGCTGAGTTAGGCTCGAGCCTGCCGCGATCCGGCGGTGAATATAACTTTCTGTCCGAGATCTATCATCCCGCTGCCGGATTCATTTCTGGCTGGATTTCCGCGACAGTGGGTTTTGCTGCGCCGACGGCACTGGCGGCGATGACTTTTGGCGCGTACCTCGAGGCCAGTATCAGCGGTCTGTCGGCTACGGTGATGGCGTCATTGCTGGTCATCACCCTGACGCTGGTGCATGCCTTCTCCCATGCCGCGAGTGGGGGTGTGCAATCTGTTTTCACAGTATTGAAAGTGCTGCTCATCATTCTTTTTGTCGGGCTTGTCGCATTTTCAGTTGAGAACCCGCAGCCGGTAACGCTGCTGCCCGCGGCTGGTGACGGTACCCTTCTGATCAGCAGTGCTTTCGCGGTCTCGCTGATTTATGTGAATTATGCTTACACGGGTTGGAACGCAGCGACCTACATCATCAATGAAGTTGAAGAGCCCCAGCGCAGTATGCCGGTGATCCTGTTTACGGGGACCGCGACGGTACTCGTCCTGTACCTGTTGCTGAACTACACGTTTTTGTATGCCGCACCGATGGCGGAGATGACGGGCAAGATTGAGATCGGTGTAATTGTTGCCCAGTTCGCTTTCGGTGAAACCGGCGGCATGATCATGGGGATTGTACTGGCCACACTGCTTATCTCGACGGTGAGCGCTATGGTGATTGCCGGGCCGCGGGTGCTGCAGGTGATTGGTGAAGATTTCACTCTGTTTCGTCTGCTGTCACGCAAGAACGCGAACCAGATTCCGATGATCGCAATCATGACCCAGTCTGCAGTGACTCTCTTTTTTATCCTGACATCGACTTTCGAATCGGTACTGGTGTTCTCTGGTTTTGTGATGGGCGTGAATACATTCTTTGCGGTGGCCGGTGTCTTTCTGCTGCGTCGAAGACTCGCTGCCAGTGAACTGGAAGATACAGAGAAATCTTCTTACAGG
>JAYQAI010000009.1:42094-67304 GCA_038136715.1 Gammaproteobacteria bacterium
CTTCCTACAGAACTTGGGGCTACCCTGTCACGCCGTTAATTTATCTTGGCCTGATGGCATGGACACTCATCTATATTCTGATCAACCGGCCTGAGGAGGGCTGGGCGGGCCTCGGCATGATAGTCGCGGGTGGTCTGCTTTATCTTTTGTCGGAAAAGCTGGGCAAGGCGAAAGCCGACGACAGTGGGCTCGGCTGAATCTGTGAGCTTTTGATCAGCGCCTGGCCTGGCAGGCCCTGCCTGACTCTCAGGCAGAGCGCCCCCTGGGTGGCAGTGGCACGAAATCACCAGCACGCCCCTCACTCTTGGCCGCCAGGGCTTCCTGGATTTCCTCTACCTTCAGCATGCTTGCGTTCCAAATCGCGATATAGTCGAGTCCATCGGCAGTGCTGTGATCCCGGGCGTAGTTGATCATCCGCTTGCAGCCCGCGACGGCCAGCGGTGCTTTCGAGGCAATCTCGGCGGCGATCGCCATCACACTGGCCAGCATCGTTTCATGGTCGGGATAGACTTCATTGATCAGGCCCATTTGTTTAGCCTCAGCGGCGGGCACCCGACGGCCGGTATAAGCCATCTCACGAACATAGCCCTCGGGAATCAGTTTCACCAGGCGCGGGAATGTGCCGACGTCTGCCGTCATGCCGATATTGGTTTCCTGGATAGTCAGAAACGCATCCTCGGTGGCGTAGCGAATGTCGCAGGCCACCGCGAGATCGACGCCACCACCGATAGCACCACCCTGGATGCAGACCAGAACAGGAATCCTGGCGTCCTCCAGGCAGTTAAATGATGCCTGGGTCGAGAGTACTGTGTCGTAGAGTGCGGCACCGGCCTGAATGCGACGGTTGCGTGCGTCCTGCTGATTGCCTTGACCGAGACCACCGAAAGAAGCGAGGTCGAGTCCGGCGGAAAAGTGCGGTCCGGTCGAGGAAATGACGATCACCCTGGCCTGACCCTCGCGGTCGAGACGGTTGATGATCTCAGGCAACTCACGCCAAAAATCGGCATTCATACTGTTGCGTTTTTCCGGGCGGGCCATTACGACGTGTGCGACGTGGTCTGCAACAGTCACGTTGAAGCAGTTGTATTTCATATCTGAGCCCCTCCTATCCATCTCAGTATTATTTTAAAAGAGCAACCCTTGAAGACAATGAACAGGGGTGGTGAATATGTAGAAACTTTGTGAGTCGGCTCAGAAGGTCATGCGGATGCCGGCATAGGCTGCGAAGCCAGGTGCTTCGTAACCGTAAACTTCCTCGTAGGCTTCGTCTGTGAGATTTTCAGCTCGGAGTGTCAGCGTGACCTTTGAGTTCAGTTCATAGTAGCCGGACAGTTCGATGAGCGTAAAAGCCGACAACCGGACCCGCTCCTGCCAGGGTGGTGCGGGCGGAAAGTAGTCGTCTTCCTGTGAGCCAGTGCGGTTGACGGTAAGGCCAAGCCCCGCCTGCTGCCAGCGATAGTTGATAGCGATCGAGCCGCTGTGCTCAGGCCGCCTTACTTCCTGAACATCAGCGCCGGCGAAGTCCTCCTGGGTCGCGTCAAGGTAAGTGTAGCTGGCGGAGAGCGACAGTCGGTCGCCTGGCTGGTAGTCCACCGTCAGTTCCGCACCCTGTCGATTTGACTCACCGTCGATATTCGCGGAAGTGAAGCCAAAAGTGACGGGGTCAAACACGAACCCGTTAATTTCATCGGTCAGGTCAGCTTCAAACCAGGTCAGCCCCACTTTCAGTTTGTCGCCGAGGAAGCGGGTGCGGGCGCCCACTTCCCAGTGCAGTGACTCCTCGGGTTTGAGGTCAGGGTTCCCGATGAAGTTGGTATAGAAACCGTATCGCTCGGTGAACGTCGGGTTCTTGGTGCTCTCGCCGATGGAGGCATAGAGAGAACCGGCATCGAAGCCATAGCTCGCCGTCACGCGCCAGGCGGAGGCATCGTCGAATTCGTCATTGCTGTCCTGGCGGGCACTGACTGACAGATTCAGGCGCTCGCCGACATACTGGTACTCGGAGGCAAGACTGTTGGTCTCGGTATCGCGGTTCTGGTTCGGGTCACCGAAAAATTGTGCGGTGCCACGCTGACGGAAGGACTCCGATTCTCGCTCGCCGATGACTGACAGGCGGTGGGCGCCTGCGGTATAGCTGAGCTGGTACTTCCACTTGTCCTTGACGCCGGAAGTCTTGTCGTTCGCAGGACGGGTCCGATTGCTCGTGTCGGTGCGGCCGAAAAAGAGCGAGTGCTCGATGGCGTCGTTGATGTCGTGGCTGATACCGACGCCGCCGTAGAAATAGTCTGAAGCTGTCTCATTGTCAGTATCCACCGGCAGGCCAGTCGTCAAGAAGTCGATATCGTCGAACGCGCTGGTCTTGTCTGTCTGGCGCAGGGTGTAATCCAGCACGACGTTGCTGGTGGGTGTATACCGCCCGCTCAGGCTCAGGGTGAGGTTTTCAAGACCATCTTCCTCACTGCCCTGGCGCGATATATTGGTGCCGTCGGTATCCAGGTAGTCGATAGTCAGCTTCGCCCGGTGATGGTCGCTGGCGACATTCGCCGTGACGGCGGCGCGCGTGGTTGAGAAGGAACCAGCCTCAATGAATGTGCTGATGCTGTTCCTGATCTCGCTCGGGCGGGTGATGATATGGACCACGCCTGCCATGGCGTCACTGCCCCAAAGAGCGCTCTGTGGTCCTCGGACAATCTCGATACGCTCGACGTCGGCCAGAGATATCTGGCTGAAATCGAATTCACTGCCCTGAGCGAGATCGTTCGCCTCGATGCCATCAATCAGGACCAGGACCTGATTGGCTTCAGCGCCCCTTACCCTGACCTGGGTCACGGCGCCAATCGAGCCCTGCTGGCTGACGGCAAAGCCCGGCACCGTGCGCAACAGTGACTGAATGCTGGCATTTTGTGCCTCGATCTGCTCGCGGGTAATCACCGTCACGGAGCTGCCGGCATCATCAACGAGCACAGGTGTGGCTGAAACCGTGATGGTTTCAAGATCCGATGCAGACAGGGAAATGGAAAACGACAAAAAAGCGCCGACGATACCGGCAGCCAGGTAACCTTTCATATGATACTCCACACTCTCACCCGAGTGTTGTCATGGGTTGTAGTTGTTGGGTCAAGGCCGGTCTCCGGGCTTGCGAGTTGGTAAAGTCAGATCCGCCTTCCCATGTAATTCATGCATACACAGTGGCTGTCTGGATCAGACGCCTCGCCTACCGTTGCGGGGGCAGCGCCAGAATTGAATTCGCAGTGAATTCGCACTGGCTTCCCGTTTCACTCCCATTGCTGACTGCAAAAAGGAGCACCTTGCTCCAGGCGAGCCCATGTTAGGTGCTGATAATTTCGACGTCAACTTGCGTACAATGCCGGCATGGAAAACCCGAGGAAAACACACGGGGCGAGACCGCGCTGGCAACTGGCGGTGCTGTGGACACTGTCAATGTTGCTGTTTCCGGTACTGCTCGCTCAGGGTATGCGCACACGCCGGGTGGCACTGCGTCTGCCAGAAGCTTTGGGGCCGCGCGAGGGCCTGGCAGGCGAGGGTGAGCCTCGATTTAGTGTGATGGGGATTGGCGACTCGGTGATTGCCGGTGTTGGTGTTGACGAGATGAAAGATGGGCTGGTGGCCAGCATTGCCGCTGCTATCCAGACCCGGCGGGAGATACCCGTGAAGTGGCTGGCACGCGGCGAGAATGGTGCAAAACTGGCTGACCTGTGTGAATCGCTGCGCCGGACACCGCTGCCGCCCGCAGATTTGACGGTGGTTTCAATCGGTGTGAATGATGTGTCTGGCCTGACCAGCCTGATCCGCTGGCAAATGCAGGTCATGGAACTGATGGCGCTCCTGGGTCCCAAGCGCAGGGTGATCTTGCTTGGTGTGCCACCCATGGAGTATTTCCAGGCGCTGCCTCAGCCATTGCGGTGGGTGCTGGGTATCAGGGCAGCGTTGCTCGACAAGACACTGCAGCAGCTCGGGGAATATGCCGACCAGGTTACCTGGCTCAATATCGGGGAAAAATTTGACGCAGATCACCTTGCCAGTGACGGCTATCATCCGAATGCGCTCGCTTGTGTGGAAATTGCCAGTGAAATGGTCGAAGCTGTTTTCGATAACCAAAAGAAAGTTGCCAGAAACGATTAGAACCCTCAGATCAAGAAAATGCATTGAACAAAGTGCTCGTTAAATTATTTCCGGTGCTGACCTGGGGCAGGACCTATGGTCTGCCACAGTTCCAGGCGGATGCCGTGGCTGGCATGGTGGTGCTGTTTATCACAGTCCCCCAGGTCATTGCCTACGCGTTCCTGGCCGGTATGCCGGCCGAGGCAGGCCTGTATGCGGCGGTCTTCAGCCTGGTCGGCTACTCGCTGTTTGGCTCATCAAAAGCCCTTGCAGTTGGACCTACGGCGATTGTTGGCATGATGACGCTGGAGGCAGCATCAGCCTATGCGGCGCCGGGATCTGCTGAGTACACGCAGCTTGTGGTCGAACTTTGCGTCGTCACGGGACTCATTCTCATTGGGCTGCGCATCATCAATTTCGGCTCGGTCATCTCCTTCCTCAGTCATGCGGTGGTGACCGGTTTCATCTCTGCAGCGGCAATTCTGATCATCAGTAACCAGCTGCCAGCAATGCTGGGGTTGCCCTCGTCACCTGATACCAGCATGTTGGGGGTTTATACCTACCTTTACGCCATGGCGCCGACGGCTAACGTCGCGGTGCTTGCTATCTCGGCTGCAGCGGTGATTCTGCTCTTGCTCTGTCGGACGCAACTGGGGCCCATCCTGCACAGAGTCAGGCTGGGCGAAGCTGTTATCGAGAGTCTGGTGAAGAGTGCGCCAATGTATGCCGTGATTCTCGGCGTACTGGCGGTGCGCCTGTTTAACCTGGAAGCAGAAGTGGGCGTACCGGTAGTAGGCGATATTCCTTCGACCTTACCGGAGGTCAGTCTCACGCTGATCAGCCTCGCCTCCATTGAGAAGCTGGCGCCATCGGCGTGCCTGATTGCTCTGGTGATTTTCATGGAGAGCACCAGTATTGGTACCGCCATCGCGAGTAAATCGAGGCAGAAGATTGATGCTAACCAGGAACTGGCAGGACTTGGGGCTGCGAATCTTGGCGCGTCGCTCGTCGGAGGCTTTCCTGTCGCCGGCAGTTTCGCTCGCTCTATCGTTAACTTCTCTTCGGGTGCCGTGTCACCGCTGGCGTCACTGATCACTGCGGTGCTGGTGCTGGTAACAATCCTGGTGTTTGCCCCGGCTTTTTATGCACTGCCGAAAGGCGTGCTGGCCGCTATCATTATTGTTTCCGCGTGGCAGCTCATTGACCTGAATGCCATCGGCAAGATCTTCAGCTTCAACCGGACCGATACCGTCACATTTTCTATTACGTTTCTGTCCGTGCTGGGCTTTGGCGTTGAAACTGGTGTGCTGACAGGCATTGTTGTGTCGTTCATCCTGCTGATCCGCAGCAGCAGTAAGCCTCACATTGCTGTCGTTGGCCGGGTGGGCGACTCGGAACACTTTCGCAACGTCAACCGGTTCGACGTCAGGACGTCGCCGAAGGTGCTGGCGCTGCGGATTGATGAGAGTCTTTACTTCGTCAATACGCGATATATTGAGGCGTTTATTCTGAATCGCCTGGCAGATTCGGCTGAGATTGAGCACGTGCTGCTGATCTGTACCGCAACAAACTTTGTCGACACCAGCGGACTGGAAATGCTTGAAGAGCTTTCAGTCAATCTGCAGGAGATTGGAGTGACGCTCCACCTGGCTGAGGTCAAAAGTCCTGTGATGGACCAGCTGCGCGCCACCGAGTTTTGCCAGACAATGAAAGGGCAGATCTTCTTTACCGCAGACATCGCTATGCGGGAGCTGGCAGATATCTGAGGCGAAGGGGCTGCTCGCCCTTTCTAGACTTTAGCTGCCAGAAGCTTAAGAATCTGGACCCATTGGACGACTAAATGACTATCGAGGAGAAATTTCGTGCAGACACAAATCATTGAATATCGGGATGGCGATACTGTGCTTGAAGGCTACGTTGCCTGGGATGACAGTATTGCCGGCCCGCGGCCAGGTGTGCTGGTGGCCCACGACTGGACCGGTCGTCGCGATTTTGCCACCGGCAAGGCGGAAGAGATAGCGAAACTGGGTTACATCGGGTTCGCGCTCGATATGTATGGTAAAGGCTTGTTTGGAGCTGATGGCGATGTCGAGGGTAACTCGGCGCTGATGAACCCGCTTGCCGGTGATCGTGCCGCCCTGCGAGCACGCGTGAATGCAGCCCTGACAGCTATTCGCAGCCTCGAAATGGTGGACAGCAACAAGATTGGAGCAATGGGTTACTGTTTCGGTGGTATGTGTGTGCTGGAATTGGCCAGAGCGGGTGCTGACGTCGGTGGCGTGATCTCAATTCACGGTATTTTCTCGCCGGGCGACGTGCCCAATGAAGCCATCACGGCGAAAATTCTTTGCCTGCATGGCCAGGATGACCCGATGGTGCCACCCGAACAGGTCCTGGCGTTTGAAAATGAAATGTCAGACGCCGGCGCAGACTGGCAGGTCCATGCCTATGGCGGGACCATGCATGCGTTCACCAATCCGGCAGCCGATGATCCTGGATTTGGTACCGTTTACAGTCCAGCGGCCGACCGGCGTGCGACCCGATCCATCCAGAACTTTTTCGATGAGGTCTTCGAATAGGGCTGCCCTTAGAAGTTGTCCTTGCGGCGGCGGGTTTCGGCGAAGACTTCGACCAGCTCGCCGCCGGTCATGTTGAGGTTGGCCTGCAGGTCGGGACTCATTGGCCGCAAAAACGGGTTGGTTTCTTTCTCGATGCCAATGGTCGACGGTACCGTCGGTTTACCAGCTGCCCGCAGGGCATCAATTTCTTTTGACCTGGCCTGCAGCGCTGCATTCTGAGGCTCTACCGAGAGCGCAAAGGCAGCGTTCGCCTGAGTGTACTCATGGGCGCAGTAAACCACCGTGTCATCAGGCAGCCCTGCCAGCTTTGTCAGGCTTGCCCACATCTGGTCGGGCGTGCCTTCAAACAGCCGGCCGCAGCCCAGGGCAAAGAGGGCATCACCGCTGAACAGGGTAGCTGCTTCGGGGAAGTAGAACGCGATATGGCCTATCGTGTGACCCGATACATCAAACACCTGGACCTCGTGTTCACCAAACCGGTAGGTGTCGCCGTCGAAAACCTGCACATCGATGCCCGGAATACGTGCGGCATCTGAGCGCGAACCAACGATCGTGCAATTCCACTGGGCTTTGAGCTCTTCGTTACCGCCGGCGTGATCGAAGTGATGGTGAGTGTTCAGGATATGCGTCAGCTGCCAGCCCTTAGCCTCCAGGGCTGCATTGATCGGGCCAACCTCAGGCGTATCGATCGTTGCTGTGACACCGGCATTCGGGTCATGAATCAGATAACCGTAATTGTCAGATAGACAGGGGAACTGGTGCACTTCCAGTGATGCCATAGTGATAGTCCTTGCTCAGTTGGCGTTGACGTAAATGATGTGATTCCGGTTAACGATAATCTTCTGGTTGTTCTGGTATATCGAAATGAAGTCGACGTTCTCGTTGAGAATATCGGAAACGCGTGATTCCTCAGCTAGTGTCGGATAGACCAGGCCATAGACGGTGCGCTGGTTGGTAAAGTGCGCCACCAGGTTTTTCGGCTTGATGGGGGTCTGCTCCTTGATTTCGGAATCGTCCTGCTCGGTGCGAATAAATGCGATCTGCTTTTTGTTGATCAGACGATAGGCACCTGCATCAGACTCAAAGGGAAAAAACTGGTCCTTATCCTCATTCAGGAAGTCCTCAATCAGCGGATTACCGCCAGCAGAAACCAGATCCTCGGTGATAAAAATCTTGCCGCGTATCGATTCGTTATCTGCCAGCAGCAGTTCGACCGGCACACTGATTTTGGGTATTTCGTACATGTTGCGGAGTTACCCTTAGGGAAGGTCCATGGTATCAAAAAAACCGGATATCGTGATCGAGCATGGTTTCCTCAACAAAAGTAAAGAATCCCTGAACGGACTCACCGGCGAGTACCCGGGGCAGCCAGAGGCGGTCATCATCCCACATTTCATCAAAGGGGATGTCCTCATAGCGAAACCAGAGTGGAATCGCTTCATCAGTTTCTGTGGGTGTACCCTCGTAGTTACCGGCAACGAAAATGTGTCCATGGATACGTGGCATATCGTTGGCGTGAAAAAACAGCTCCCCCGCCGGTCGGATATCCAGTGGGTTGATCAGCAGTTCTTCCTGCGTCTCGCGAATGGCACATTCAAGCGGTGTTTCATTTTCTTCAAGGCGACCGCCAGGGCCATTGATTTTGCCTGCGCCAAGCCCGCGCTTTTTGCGGATAAGCAGGACCTCACCCCCCCGGGCAACAAAGAGCAGGGTGGCGACCTCTTCCGGTGTCCAGTTGTCCCAGTCGATACTGCTGACTTTCATTGGCCTCTTGCTTCTCCTCTGGCTGGTAATGATTCAGGGGTCGTCTGCGAAGACGCACCGGTCGCGCGCCCAGGCGCGCAGCTGCAGCATTTTCTCTTCCATTACCACTGACAGCGGATTGGTCTCGAGAATCGCAGATTGCAGCGCTGCCATGGAAAGCTCAGCGTCGCTGGCAGCGACGTTGTACATGGCGCTGACGATAATTTGTTCAATCTCAGCGCCAGAAAAGCCATCGGTCAGCTCCGCCAGGGCCACGATATCGAAGTGATCGGGATCCTGGGTGCGTTTTTTCAGGTGGATCTGGAATATCTCAGCCCGGACCCGAGTGCCGGGCAGATCCACGAAGAAGATCTCATCAAGCCGGCCTTTGCGCACCAGTTCCGGCGGCAGCTGCGAGATATCGTTGGATGTCGCAACGATGAAAACCTTGCTGGTCCGTTCCGACATCCAGGTCAGGAGTGTGCCCAATACCCGGGATGACAGACCGGAATCATTCTGGCTGGTCGACAGTCCCTTCTCGATCTCATCCACCCAGAGGACACAGGGCTCCATCAGGTCAGCGAGCTTCAGGGCCTCACGCAGGTTACGTTCGGTTTCGCCATAGAACTTGTTGTAAAGCGCTCCGAAATCCAGTCGCAGCAAAGGCAGTGACCACATGCCTGCAACCGCCTTCGCGGCAAGACTTTTGCCGCCGCCCTGGACGCCAAGCAGCATGATGCCTTTCGGTATGTCCATGCCACTGCCATTCTCAGCCTTCGGGTCGGTATGAAAGCTCGACTCGCGTTGCTCGAGCCAGTCTTTCAGTCGCGCCAGGCCGCCAACCTCGCTGAAGCGGGCGGTGTCGTACTGGAAGCTGAGTACGCCCTCCATATCCATCAGGGCAAATTTGGCCTTATTGAGCTCCGGAATGTCAGATTCGTCGATGACGCCGTCATCAAAAATGGCGCCCCTGACAAGCTGCCTTGCGTCCTGGATGGGCAGGCCTTTGAGGTTATTGACCAGTTTCCTGAAGGTGTCAGATGCACTCCGCACAGGCCTGCCGCCTTTCGCTTTCGACCAGTTGTTCGCTTCCTCCCGCACCAGGTGCATGAGCTGCTCTTCTGTTGGCATCGACAATTCGAAGCGGGCGCTGTAGCGGCGGATTTCGGGCGGCAGGTCGAGCGCGTGACTCAGCAGGACAATTGTGTGGTCGAGCTGGTTATGTCGCATCGCGATCTCGCGCAGCAGACGAATGTTCACCGGTTCGTCCTTCAGGTAGGGGTGAAAGTCACACAGCACGAACAGCGAGGGTGTCTGGCTTTCTTTGATGACTTCGAGCACATGGGTCGCGCTGGGGGAATCAACGGTTTCGGGTTCTGCGCCGAATCCGAGTCGGTTCAGGCCCTCGGTGATTGACCAGGTGAAAAGGGGCAGCGTCCGATGCACAGCCAGCCCTGTCAGCATCTCAAGCACGCGCGGCTCCTCGTAGGATTCGATGGCCAGAATTGGCACCCTTGAGTCGAGGATCAGGGCGAGATCGTGCAGGTCATTGCTCATGTGACGAGCCTATCAGGAGCCTGCAGACTCCTCCAGTCCAGGTGCTATCGCACCGAGCGAGCGATCAGCCTGCCGTTCTCGATGGTGAGGTCCGGTGGCGGACTGAGCCGGCAGGTTGCCTCGGCCGGGAAGGTACAGTCACCTGTGTCACGATTGAAACGGTAGCCGTGCCAGGCGCAAAACAGTTCCCCGGGTTCTGATCCGGTCTGCAGTGGGCCCAGCAGGTGTGGGCAGATAGTGCTGTGGCAGGTGAGTTCGTCTTTGTCCTGCGCAAGCTGGTATTCCCTGCGCTGCAGCTGAAAGACGACACGCTCGCCCTGTTGCACCGCCTGCCGCAGTGAATCGTATTCACCGAGGTCAACTTCAGTTGCCAGCGCGCGGTCTTCATGCAGTCGCCGGTGGCGCTCCTGCATCATGGCCTCATCTTCATCCCAGAGACGGGTATAAAGCCGGATCATTGCCGCGCCGACGTTGGCACTGGCGGCCTCGGTTACATCGGCGATATGGAAGGTGACACTGACCCCGGTTGTGTCGCCGAAGTCGGTCAATTCTGTCCAGATTTCCGAAGCCTGTGTGCCGGCCCTGTAGCTGCGGGCGACATAGCGATGCTGGTCTGCCCGGGTCAGTTCGACGTGGGAGAGATGCTCCGGGTCCGACCAGGTGCGCCAGCCCCAGTCGCCGCCGGCATCCAGCTCAACATAGTCAAAGGATGTCCGGTGCAGCCAGGGGAGGTGCTCCCAGTCGAGCACGTTCTCCCAGACTCTGGCCAGGGGCACGCCGATCTCGCGTTCATAAGTTGCGACATGCACGAGATTGAGCTGGTTGGGATTGAACTGCCGGGCATTGGGCTGGATAGCGCTCATCCGGCCAGTTTACTGGCTCCTCAGGTTCTGCCTCAATAGCCTGATACAGGTCAAATTTGCCCTTGAAAAGCGCAGATCCGTCCCAATCTAGAAGGAACCAAGTCAGAGTTTTACGCTCTAACTTATTGTAACCAACAGAAAAAGGAGACTTGATTGATGACAGCGATGGCTCACACGGCGCAGCTCCCCGTTCTCAATACGGGCTCTCTGCAGAGCTACCTCGATTCAATTCAGCAGATTCCTGTTCTAAGTGCAGAAGAGGAAGCTGAACTGTTTCAGCGGTTCCAGACCGAAAGTGATCTGGAAGCCGCCCGGAAACTGGTTTTGTCGCACCTGCGATACGTTGTCTATGTGGCACGCGGCTATAACGGTTATGGCCTGCCGCTCGACGACATCATCCAGCAGGGCAATGTTGGATTGATGAAATCCGTGAAAAAGTTTGATCTTAGCCACGGCGTCAGGCTGGTCTCGTTTGCGGTGCACTGGATCAAGGCAGAGATCCATGAATACATCCTGAAGAACTGGAAGATCGTCAAGGTCGCGACCACCAAAGCCCAGCGGAAGCTGTTCTTCAACCTGCGCAAATCGAAACAGCGGCTCGGCTGGTTCAGCCAGGAGGAGGTTGAAAAGGTTGCAAGTGATCTTGGCGTTAAGCCCGCTGAAGTCTTAGAGATGGAGGCACGGCTTGCCAACGTCGATGAAAGTTTCGAGCCGCTGTCTGCGGAGGACGATGAATTCGTCGGCTCACCGTCGGGTTATCTCACCCTGGGTGAAGAAGAGAACCCCGCGGAACTGGTTGCGGACGAAGAATACGAAGCCCTTCAGCTGAGCGGTCTGGAAGCAGCTCTCGCTGCTCTGGATGACCGGGCTCGGGATATCGTCGTCAACCGTTGGCTGCGGGACGAAAAAATGAGTTTGAAGGACCTGGCGGCCCGCTACGAGGTTTCCATCGAACGCGTCCGGCAGATCGAGGCGCGAGCTTTCAAGCTGATGCAGCCACACCTCGACGCAGACCTGACCCGATTACAGGCTGCCTGATTCATTATTTTTTTGGCAGGACTGCCGGGCATGGTACTTTAGCTGCCAGACTATCAGGCAGGAGTACCTATGAGCGACGCAGTCATCGCAACCGACCAGGCCTTCGACGGTGCCGCCGTTGTTGCCGAACTCAACCAACTGCTCAGGCTGAGAACGACCCCGATCGGCATGAAGCTGTTCGCCACCGTTGAAGAGATGGAACAGGTGCCACGCATCCGGCGACCGAAGGATATCCACACAACTGACCAGATCGTCGGTCAGGCCGCACGCAACGGCTGGACCGTCGGCATTACCCAGCAGGATCTGGTCGGCGCCCAGTGTGGCACGGTCATTGGCCTGCACCCGCGTGACGATGCCTGGCTTTCCGGCGACCGGATGGCGGGCGTCTGGTACAGCAATCAGGAAGAGGCTGCTGCACATCAGGCGGCTATGGACGTGGTTGAATTTGGTCAGTACCAGGCAATGGCTGTCAGTCCGCTGAGTTCAGGACGGCTCGACCCGCCCGATATCTGCCTGATCTATGCAACGCCAGCACAGATGATCCTGTTTATTAACGGTCTGCAGTGGACCGGGTTCAAAAAAATGCAATGGGGCTGTGTCGGCGAATCCTCCTGTTCTGATTCATGGGGGAGGGCGCTGAAAACCCGTGAACCGAGCTTGTCGATTCCCTGCTTTGCAGAGCGGCGTTATGGCGGGGTCCAGGATGACGAGCTGCTGATGGCGATTCCGCCGGATTTTTTACCCAAGGTGATTGCAGGACTGCATGCGCTGTCGAAAAACGGTCTGCGCTACCCAATACCACCCTATGGTGTGAACAATGATGTCCGGGCAGGAATGGGTGTCAGCTACGACAACTGATCGAATTTATCCAGCGTCCAGGTCTCGATGTGCTCAAGGGTCTCATCGTGTTTCAGCTGCCTGAGCGGACTCAGCGTTTCCAGTTCCAACATCTCACTGTTGGTGAATATCTCCAGATTACAGCCGCGATCCGGGTAGGTGGCGCCGGCAACAAACGGTACCGTTTTGGTAAAGCGGCAGCCATCGACCTCATAGCAGGTACTGCCGCAGGTCTGCTGCAGCCCGATCTTGGTAGCCTTCATCCCGGTCTGCTGGCTCACTCTGAGGCTATCTGAAGTCCAGTTGAAGCGAGTGTCGCCAAGGTGGGTATAGGGCCAGAGGGCAAGTTGACGATTCGCCTGGTAGTCCAGATCATCAGCGTTGGTAGCATCCTCAAGATCGTCGGGATGCAGCCCGAGAGCATGCTGGGGCACAACAGCCACCCCGCCGGGTTTCATCACTGTCAGGGCCCAGGCACTGACGGGTGTTTGCAGGTTTCGAAGGGCTTTGATGCGATGGGTCAGGGTGACAGTGCTGTCGTCCGGCGCCATTTCGATCGCGATCTGCTTCTGAATGCCACTGTCTGCCTCAGGGGCAGGCGTGACGACGACGCTGTGTTCAGACAACTGCGTCACCTCGGCGGGCGCGTTGTCGGCTACATAGGTCTGTGCCGTTTCCGGTGCGAGCCAGAGACGATGACCGCCGCGGATCATCCATTTTGGCTCACCGCCGCCTGGCAATTGTTCAGGAAAGGTCTTGAATACGTTTTCGTGTCCTGTCAGCCGATAACCCAGGATCCGCGGCCCATAGTCCAGTGACAGCGCCAGTTCGGCGACGCTGTTCGCGAGAACGAGGCAGTTCGCCCCTGGGATCATCGAGGCAGCCCGGAAGAGTCCGTGGACAACAGGCTACTCGTCGAAATGTCCGCGGGCGACAAAGTCTTCACCGTAAACAGGCTGCTGCAGATCGCAGCGATACTTCAGGACCGGCTTCAGCATCGGTTTGCGTTCGAACTGGCCGAGATGGCCACCCATATTGCGATACCAGTCAGTATTCAGGTGTGCTTCCAGTGCCTCATGAGATGTCCATTCCTCGTAGACGAAGACTCGCCCTGGTGTCAGGTGATCTTCTGTCCAGGAATAGGCGACACAGCCCTCTTCAGTCAGGGCGCCTTCGATATGGGGCCGTGCAGAAGTTAGGATGTCCGGCACCTCATCGGCGTTGACGAAATCAAAACAGCCGGCCACGATCACGGTGCCTGGCAGCTGTTCATCTGCGGTGAAAAAATAGCCCCGGGCGACACCGGTGTCATCGTAGACAGGCTCCTGGTGATTAACCCGGTACTTCATGATCGGATCCGTAGGTGGCTTGAGTCCCCCGGCACCGATGTGAGCACCCATGTTGCGGTACCAGTCGGTATTGAGGTGCGCTTCGAGTGTATCCGAGGAGGTCCACTCCTCGTAGACCCAGACTCTGCCAGGCGTGAGGTGATCCTGGGTCCAGGAGTAGGCGATACAACCTTCCTCGCTGAGGGCGCCATCGACCAGGGCACGCGCCGAAGTCAGCACTTCCGGAATTTTTGTGGGGTCCTCGAACTCAATGTGTCCTGCAACAATGACGGTCATGTGGTTCTCCTTTTTAATTACGCTTCGATAGGTTCCGGGTTCAGCAGCGACCAGGCCTGAATGCCCAGGTGGCCGTCGCGTTTGGTAATGTTGATCACGCCCTGCAGTGCAGTCGTCTCGCCTCCAGCGAGGACCTGCAGGTCGACGGCGGCATTCATGGAATGCAGACCCGTCTGCACAGCCTGGAGCGAGTCCAGCTTTAGTTGATAGGCGCCGGCCTGATAGTCAGCCGCGCTTGTGGTGATGTCGAGGTTGCCTGCATCGACCGTGATGTGTGGATAGTTCAACATCTCGGCCGCGGCCTCGGCACTGCCTGCATTGTGCTGGTTGATGTAGTCCTGAATGAGATTGAGGCCGCGAGTCATTAGCTCTGTCGTGTCAGCTTCGTCGCCGGCGTAGTCTGCGCCAAAGCGGGATTGTATCCCCCACTTGCCCGCAACCCGGGTCACGACATAGACAATAGGCGTTGTCAGGATAATTTCGCCCGCCGCGTTGTAGCGGCTCCACTGGCCGGCAACATGAATTTTTTCCGCCGACGCCTGCAGGACATGCTTGTAGTCCCATTCGCTGTGATCCCAGCCGGAGTCGATGGTAGCCTGGAAATCTACCCGGGCAATGTAGTCGGCAGCAGTCTCAGCCACTTCAATCGGCCCAAACGGGGACGGGCGGATATGTGGAAAGTTAAGCGACCCCGCCCAGGCCTCAGGGTCGCGGCTGTTCCAGGTCGCAATAAAGTGGTCGACGGCGGCGAGGCCAATCTGTTCAAGGTCTTCTGTCATGAGTTCTGTCAGTCTGCTGAAGCCGCCACTTTATCAGTATTTCGCTGCGGTTGGTTCCCTGCTGGGCTGGTCATTTGATGTCAATGCCAACCGGGCAGTGATCGGAACCGATGATGTGGGACCAGATAAATGCATTGCTCACTCTTTTGGCGCCGGAAGGTGAGGCAAAGACATAGTCGATGCGCCAGCCCACATTGTCTTTGCGAGCATCACCGAACTGGCGCCACCATGTATAGTGTCCCGGTTCATCCGGGTGCTGCGCGCGGAAGACGTCAACCCAGCCGTCATTGATCCAGTCGGTCATGACCTGGCGTTCCTCTGCCAGGAAACCGCTGGCTCTTTTGTTGCCTGAAGGTCGTGCCAGGTCAATTTCCTCGTGGGCTGTATTGTAGTCGCCGAGCACATAGACCGGACCGCGCTTGCGAGCGAATTCGATCTTTGATTTGACGGCCGCATAGAAGTCCAGCTTGTAGGGGACACGTGAGTTGTCCCGATCGCGACCATTGCCCTTGGGAAAGTACACCGAGGCGACTGACATGCGGCCGAACCTTGCCAGGATAAATCGACCCTCGGCATCGAAGCGCGTTTCGCCAACGGAGGTATCGATGGCATCCGGTACGTCTCGACTGTAGATGGCGACACCACTGTAACCTGGCCGCTCGGCCGGGAAGAATGCAGTGTGCCAGTTGCGAGGTTTCTCAACGCGTCGCTCCAGTTGTTGAGGAAAGGCCCGGACTTCCTGTAGACAGACAATATCGGCGCGGGCGCGCCCAAGGAAGCGGCTGAAGCCTTTCCTGGAGCAGGCGCGCAGGCCGTTGACATTCCAGCTGACAATTCTCATAGGGTTGTCTCTGACTTCTCGGTGTGGTGCTGAAAACTAATCTGCCTGCGGTTTGATGTAAAACATTTCGGGACTCAAAGGCGTTTATCCCTGACTGACTTTGATACCGCGCCGGTCAGGCCTGTCAGTTGCTGCGCTCGAGCTGAGCGATCAGGGCCTCGAGCTGTGCTGTCAGGATAGCATCGACCACTTCTGCCAGATCCAGCAGGCCGCCGGGTGCAAAACCCGAAACGTTGTAGCTGAGGACAATCTCTGTGCCGGTTCCAGCGGTCTCGAATCGCCAGCTCATGCCGCCGTGTACGCCCATCATCTGCAGGGGGCCAAGACCGCCCGTCAGTTTGATTTCCCGGCTCGGGTCGACGAACGTAACTAGCATGTGGTGCACCTGACGTTCACCGTCAATTTCACAGAAGCAGCCGCCAGCGCTTGCGTCAATCGACAGGTTTTCTGCGCTGCCGAACCAGGTGTGGCCTTTGATCCACCATTCATCGACCTTGAGAAACTGGTTGTAGGCGGCTGCGGGTTCCACTGGCACCGCGCGGCTGATCTTCAGATTGAACCCCGTCTCGCCTTTCGCGGTAACCTCGGCCAGCGCCGATGATGTGCTGATTGCGATGATGAAACAGAGAAGCCTAAGCATGCTTGTTATCCTTTGAATCGACAGGCTTGTCAGATAGTGCCCGCTTGTCTGAGAGCCTGGATTTCATCCATGGTGTAGCCGATGGAAATCAGGATTTCCTCCGTGTGCTGGCCAAGCAGCGGTGGGCCACTGCGAGTTGCAGGCCCATCCTCGCTGGTGACATAACCCGCCTGCGCAACGGTAATGTTTTTATCGGGGTCTAGGGGCGAAGGCAGGGTTTTGAGCGCATTCCTGTGTGCAAGCTCCGTGTCCTCTGCAACCTCTGGCAGTTCCCTCACTTCAGCAACGGGCACACCTGCCGCTGCGAGTATCCGCATCCATTCGGCGGTAGTGCGGGTTGAAAGCGCGTCAGACATCGCGGTCTTGATAGCTGCAGGATGCTCAATGCGCATATCCGGGGAGGCGAACTCAGGCATCTCGAGCATGGCCGCCAGGTTCAGTTCGGCAAACAACTTTTCCACCTGTGGTTGCCGCAGGGCGGTAATCTGAATATGGCCATCTGCCGTCGGGAAGACGTCGGCGGTTGGTTGTCGGGTGGGTGAGGCATTGCCACGCAGACCGACGAGCGTGCCCTGGTTAAGCCAGTTGCTGAACTGGGCAGCCTGCATGATGATCGCGGTATCCAGCATGGCGACGTCAATATATTGCCCGCTGCCTGTGGTGGCTTTGCGGTAGAGCGCTGACGAGACGGCGAAAGCCGTGTTCAATGCGGTCGACATATCGACTGGCATATAGCCGGTGCGGGTTGGCCCGGTCTCAGCGTGTCCGTTCTGCGACATCATGCCACTGGCGGCCTGGATCGCCCCGTCGTAGGCTGCATCGGCAGCGCGGGCGCCGGTCTGGCCATAGCCGGTGATGGAACAATAAACCAGGTCGGGCTTAATCTCCCTGAGTGTGTCGTAGTCAAGCCCAAGTCTCGCCATGGTGCCGCCTTTGAAGTTTTCCATGACGACATCGACCGTGGGAATCAAGCGACGGATAATCTCTATGGCACTCTGGTCCTTTAGGTTAAGGGTGAGGCTGCGTTTGTTGAGGTTCACGGTCATGAAGCTCGGTGACATGGCCGGGTCATTGCCTTCGTTCATGAGGCCGCGGGTCTGGTCACCGGCACTGGGGTTCTCAACCTTGATCACATCTGCGCCGAGCAGCGCGAGCTGCATCGCAGCAAACGGGCCAGCTAATACCTGGGTAAAGTCCAGTATTCGGACATTAGAGAATGCTGCACTCATAAATCCCTGCCGTTAGAAGTTGGCATAGCCGCCGTCAATCAGGAATGTTTCTGCTGTGTGCCAATTGCTGGCATCGCACATGATGTAACAGGCGATGGCGGCGAAGTCCTCGGGCTGACCCCAGCGGCGCATCGGAATCCTTGGCATGACATTGTTGGCAAATTTTTCCCAGGCAAAGGTCTGCTCCGTCATGCCGGTCTCAACCCAGCCCGGCAGGAGCGTGTGGGCGGTAACACCGTGGCGCGCATATTCGACAGCCAGTGCCTTGATCATCGGAATCAGCGCGCCCTTGGTAGCGGCATAGTGCTCGCCCCGGGCCTGGCCCGAAACCACGGCTAGGCTTGCCGTTGCCACCAGACGACCAAACGGATCGCCGCTCTCGGAGCGCTCGCGCATATGACCGGCTGCGCGCCTGAACGTGTAGAACACGCCGTCGAGGTTGACCGCCATCATCCGGTCCCATTCATCGTCGGTCATCTCGTCAAAATTTGTGCCGCGACCACCCATGCCTGCGTTGGCGAAACAGCCGTCAACCCGGCCATGGGTCTCAAGGGTGCTGGCGAAACAGGCGTCGACTTCTTCCCGGTTAGAGACGTCGCATTTCAGCGCTGAGACTTTTGGGCCGTAATGCTCCAGGGCGGCCAGCGCTGCTGCATTTTTTTCCTCGTTGGTGCCCCAGATAGCGACTTCGCAACCCTGTGAGGCGAGGCCCTCAGCCATGCCGAGGCCAATGCCGCCGTTACCGCCGGTAATCAGAGCGACCTTGCCGCTCAGGTCGAATAAGTTTTTGATCATTGTTGCCAGTACTTGTCTTTGAGTAATCTTTTGTAGAGTTTGCCCGTCGGGTGTCGGGGCAGTTCTTCCATGAAGTCGATGCTGCGAGGACATTTAATGTGCGAGATGTGTTCGCGGGCGTAGGCGATGAGTCTTGCTTCGAGTTCCGGGCCGGCGTCAGCCATGTCCCGCGGTTGCACCACTGCCTTCACCTCTTCGCCGAATTCTTCGTTTGGGATACCGAAGACCGCGACGTCAACCACTTCAGCGTGGGTGATGAGGGCGTTTTCGGTCTCCTGTGGATAGATATTGACACCGCCAGAGATGATCATAAAAGACCTGCGATCTGTCAGGTAGAGGAAACCTTCATCGTCAAGATAGCCAATGTCACCGAGCGTGGAATAACCCTGGGGTGAGCGGCTGGAGTTGGTCTTCTCGGAATCACCGAGGTACTCGAAAGTACCACCGCCCTCGAAGTAGACCCCGCCGGCCTCACCCACGGGCAATTCGTTGAAGTCATCATCAAGGATGTGCAAGCTGACACCGTGTGCCGCCTGGCCGACTGATCCCTTGTGGGCCAGCCACTCTTCCGAGGTGATCGTGGTTGAACCGTTGCCCTCAGTGCCGGCGTAGTACTCATGAATGACCGGTCCCCACCAGGCAATCATCTGCTCCTTGACAGAGATCGGGCAGGGTGCGGCAGCATGGATAGCGACCTCGTGGCTAGAGAGATCATACTTGTGGCGAATATCTTCGGGCAGTTTCAGCATGCGCACGAACATGGTCGGTACCCACTGGCTGTGGGTGACCCTATATTTTTCGATCAGCGACAGTGCTGCTTCAGAATCGTAGTTCTCCATGACGATACAGGTACCCCCGTAGCGCAGCACGTTCATGGTAAAACCGAGCGGGGCGGCATGGTATAGCGGGGCCGGCGAGAGATAAATGCTGTCCTCTGTGAAGTCGTAGCGCTCCTGTCGCGCCTGGAACACGGGTTCGGCTTCTCCCCAGGGTGTATCGGGTAATGGTTTCTTGACGCCCTTGGGGCGGCCGGTGGTACCGGACGAATACAGCAGACTTTGGCCACAGGATTGGTCTTCGATCGGTGTCGTGGGCATGTCTGCGACGGCTGCCTCGAGTGAGGTGGCGCCAGCAGTGAGACCGCCCAGCATATAGCACACCGGGTCATGGGTCAGCTGCTCCCTGAACCCCTCAAAGGTTTCGGTGAGCAGGGCAGAGGTGATAAGAACCTTGGCGCCACAGTCATTGACGATGTACTCGACCTCTTCAGCCTGAAGCCGATAACTGATCGCCGTAAAATACAGGCCAGCCCGGTAAGCTGCCCAGCAGATTTTGAAAAACCAGGGATGGTTCTCAAGACAGAGGGCAATGGTATCGCCGCGCTCAAGCCCGTGTGTGCGAAACAGGTGGGCCAGTTGATTGGCGCTCGCCTCGAGGTCGCCGTATGAAATCACTTCCTCCGTGCCTGCCATAATGTAGGCGGCCCGATCCGGTTGGTACTGCCCTGGGTACATAGATCAGCCGTGTCTCGAAACTGTCATGAGATAGCGCTCAAGCATATCGGAATCCTAATCGGTTGATAAGGCAACCGGGTCATCGCGGCAGCGGGAAGGCTTTAGCCTCACGCGCGGATCCGGACAGGTCTGGAGCAGGGGATTACCAGTTGCTCGATCACTGCGGGGTGTATCAATATGAGTCCTTCAGGGCGGAGACATGACATGCCAGAAGCAGTGTTGGAACAGGACAGCGAAGTCGTCGGCAAAGCACTCAATGATTTGGGTTGGGTGGGCTCTGATCCTGACGACCCGGAGATCACACGACGGCGGGCGTATCTTGCTGAGCACAATGGTATCCGTGGGCTTGAAGTTGTTGCGCCGGATGAGGTTGAGCGGGCGGTCAGCATTTTTCACCGCGATGGTTTCGTCGTGGTGCGCGATGCGCTGAATCTGACTCAGCTGGAATATCTGCGCGCCGGCTGCGATCGTGTCATCCATGAGATTCTCAGCATGGATCGCAATCGTCGCGGCAACCGCGGTTCCCACCGCTATTCCTTTGGCAGCGCCAGCAAGACGGGTGAACTGCTGCATTATGACGAATGGGCGATGCTGGTCGACCTGCCCACTGTGACGCCAATCGTGACCGCTATCTTTGGTGCGCCGACCTACCTGTGTAATGGCGGTGCTGGCGATTTCTGCCTGCCGGGTGCGGTCGAGTATCAGCGCCTGCATTCTGACATGAGTGACCGGATCGAATTCAAGGGGCGCTACCACGGCTCATTTCATGATCACCGGGGTCTTTTAACCTACCGTGATCTGCCGGTACCCAGGGTTGTCTGTAACTTCCTTATGATCGATTTTACTGCGATCAATGGCCCTACGCGGCAGATTCCGGGTACGCAGCATTCAAGGGAAATGATGCCGACGCTGGCAGCGGAGCCCGAGTGGATGAAGCTGTCGACGGTTTGTCCGGCGCCGGCGGGCAGTGTCCTGATCCGGGACGTGCGGGCCTGGCACGGCGGCACGCCGAATCTGTCCAACGAGGTGCGGGCGATACCCAACGTCGAGTACTTCGCCCCCTGGTATCGGGAACAAACAACACCCTGCATGCCGCGTGAGATTTTCAATCGCTTGTCTGAGCATGGCAGGCAGTTGTGCCAGCACATCGTTACCGACGAACCGCTCGATACTGGTTACCTTGATGACCTGGGAAAGACGCCGTATCTGCTGCGCCCTGAGAATCAGGATAAAACTTAGCTGATCGCTCCATCCTCGGCGGCTGCCCGATCAGCGTCGTTTTGGTACTGGGGTTCAGTCGTTCTGGGGCTGCGCTGGTCCAGCTTGCCCCGCTCGCGCTCATTGATCATGTCCCAGCCCTCTAGCCACTCAAAGGGTAGTGTTTCGATACCCGGGGATGACATCGCGTCAAACCGGGTCAGTGCCTGCCTGACGACAGCGAGCTGGTCAGCAGTATCCCTGAACCGGCCGGACTCGAAACCCAGCGGGTAGTTCACAAATGTGGCGCGAGGTGGCCGGCCGGCTTCCAGGATATCGATAGCGCTGCCGAGGATGAGCGTCGGCAGGCCGGCTGCTTCGAAGTGGCGTGCGATCAGACTCACGGTCTGATGGCAGACGGGTCACAAGGGTACCAGCAGCAGCAGGTCGATTTCTTCTGTTGCGATGGCGGCCTGGAGGTTTGGGATCAGTTCGTTTTTCACCCGATTCTGCGAGTAGATACCGCCCATACAGGAATAGTAGTTGGCGGCCAGGTCACCAATGACGCCCTCTTCTTTCAGGTGGGCAAGCGCCTCGGCAGGGAAGACAGTGCATGGGTCCTGACGAGCCTCAACCAGGTAGTTTTCCATGATGTGGGAAAAACGCAGGTCGGTGACCGGTGTATCGCGGGGTATGCCACGGATGCTGGTATCGTCCTTATAGTAGTAGGCTACCTGGCCATGCACATAGGTGCCGGCGGTAGAGATCATGCCAAGCCGTGATTCTGTCAGTGGTTTCGCTGGCAGCGTAAAAGCGGGTGGCGTGTCTGCTGCAAACCACTGGTAGGGTTCAAACCCGAGCTTTTCGTAGTTGTCTCGGGTCTGCCTGATGTAGTGAGTCGGTGAGGGCCTTGTCATCCGCTCGGCAGCATAACGGTCTTGTCATCTTCGACCGTGATTGAATAGTCAGGATTGAGTACGTAGTGGACTTCACCATCACGGCGCTCACGCACCAGGAACTGCATCAGGACGATTTGCTCCAGACGGTAGAAGAGTTCGCGATCGGGGATAAATGAAAATTTATCCTGCAGGCCGGTAATGGATACATCTTTCTCTGATTCCATGAACTGCAGAATTTGCAGCTGGGTGCCGGTCAGTGATTGTCTGATTTTCCACCAGTTGGGTTGACTGTTCTGGGGCTCGGCGGGTGCGGGGGCCTCGTTTCTGTCGGCCAGCGCTCGGGCAAGGCCGTATCCAATGCCAAGGCCGAAGACCAGTCCGATACCGATACTCACGTAATCCATAGACCTACCCCCCCCTTGACCGAGAACTGCGAGCATCATAGCACAGACTCTTCAGGTCACGACTTCAGCATCAGGTGTGCGCATGGTCCATGGCTGCGAATTCTGGCGTACTCACCAGCACCAGGATCATTTGATTGTTTGTCGCTGTTTCTGCTCGCCTTTCTCACCTTTATTTTCTGCAGCCCGATAATTTTGCAGCCAGCTGTTGAAGCCGAAGAAAATGATGACGATGTAGATCATGAACAGCAGGGTGGTGAAGTACAGCTCGCGGTCCAGATAAAGCGCGATGGATGCTGCATCAATCACCAGCCAGTAAATCCAGTTCTCGAGGACCTTACGGGTCACCATGAAGGTCGTGACGATGGCGCCCCAGGTGGTAAAAGAATCGAGATAGGGCAGCCGCTGGTCTGTCCCGGCGAGAACCTGGCCGCTGCCATAAGTCGCAATGCCGATCAGGCTGATCGCAATCACATGGTAGCGCAAGGGCCACATCTGGACCTGAAGATCGTCGTTGGCGCTGTCATGCCGACGCCAGGCCCACCAGCCATAGACGGCCATGGCGAGGTAGTAGACCTGCAGCCCCGACTCCATATAGAGATCCACTTGCCAGAAGATGTACAGGAATATGGCGGTAGACACGAAGGCGGCATACCAGCACTCAATGCGCTGGCGGACCGCCAGCAGCAGGTAGACAACGGCCAGGATGACGGCCGTCAGCTCCAGCACTGAACTCTGGCCGAGTTCGCTGATGATCCGCTGGAATAGCTCTGTCATGAGTCGCCGAAGCTGAATTCCAGGGTCACGCCAACGACTCTTGGTTCACCGTACTGGAAATAGGGTTCGGTGGCGTAGAACTTCCTCGGGTCATTACCAAAACTGCCGAATGCCCTGACATAGGTATCCTTATCAGTCAGGTTGCGGCCCCAGGCGGTGAGTTGCCAGCTGGCAGCGCTGTAGCTCACCGCTGCATTGACCAGTGTGTAGCTGTCGCTCTTAACGGCGTGTCGATCAGAGAAGTAGAACTCATCCTTGTTGTCTGCAGACAGGCTGATACGCCAGGGGCCATCCTCCCAGGCTGCATTGACCGACAGCATGTGTCCTGGTGCATGGGCCTGGTCTCGACCAGACAGGTCTTCCCCAAACTCGTTGATGAACTCATCGAAGCTTGCATCAAGCCAGCCGGCAGCGAAGCCCAGTGAGACTGATTCGCTCGCCTGCCACCTGACGTCAAGCTCCAGGCCTTTGTTGGTGCCCTCTGCGGCGTTACCTAGAAAGTCAATGAACTCGGCGCTGCCGTCAGGCCGTACCCTGACCACCGAACTCTTGACCTGCTGGTCGTGCCGGTCGTCATGGAACAGGGCAAGCTGCAGCGCAAGGCTGTCATCCAGCATGGTGGCCTTGTAGCCCAGTTCGAGTTCGACCAGGTATTCCTCATCAAATTCGCGCAGGTCTGCATCCAGGGAACCGTCAGTGTTGAAACCACCGGCCTTGTAACCGCGAGACACGGAGCCGTAGAGCAGGGCGCCGGTCGACGTGATGTATTCCAGGGCGATCTTTCCACCCCAGAGTGAGTCCTTTGGTGAAAAACGCACCAGCGCTGAATCGTTGTAGTCTGTCTCTCTGCGCTCAAAACGCAGGCCGGTGCTGAGGACGAGGCGGTCAGACAATGCGGTGTCGAACTGGCCAAAGATGGCGAGGGTGTCGAAGTTGTACTCGCTGTCGAATGGCCCGGCTGCATAGGTATAGTCGCGCGTCAGCGATTCCTCTGATTGCAGACTGTAAACGCCAATCACCCAGTCAGTGCTGTCGCTCAGAATTCTTGCGTCCGGCCCGGATATCAGTCGGGCTTCAAGGCTCAATGTATCTCTATCACGGAAGTAGTGATCGGTTGAGGTATAGCCCCAGGGATGGATGCCCGTAAAGGACCAGTCTTCATCGTAACCGTAGGCGATGTCGGAACTGGCGTGGTTGGCGCGCAGTTCGAGTGTGCCTGCACTTAATTCGCGGGTGGCCTTGAGGGCAAAGTAGGTTGACTCCTGAGCATCAAAGCCGGGCTCGTCTGACAGCGTCTGGCGCGTATTGTCGAGAGAGAAGGCATCGTAGCCATTGTCGATATCTACCCGGGCAGCCGTCAGGCCGACTTTCCAGTGATCGGTTTGCCAGTTCAGTTTGCCACGCAGTGTCAGTTCGTCTCGGTTGTTGGTGTCATCACGTCCCAGAAAGTCATTGTCGACATACCCGTCGCTTTCGCTGGATGCGATAACAAGCCGCGCATTTACCGCATCACTGAGGGCGCCGCCCGCAATGAGTCCCAGCACCCGATGACCATAGTCGCCTGAAGACAGTCGCAGTCGCAGTGTCGGCACCGCTGTTGCGTCGTTGGTCTTTATGTTGATCAACCCCGCCAGTGCATTCGCGCCATAGCGGGTGCCCTGCGGGCCCCTCAGGACTTCCACCTGGCTCACGTCTGTCATGGTGGCGACGGTGGCGGCGCCGCTGAAGTCAACATCGTCGATCAGCACACCGACGGACGGATTGATCGGGTTAA
>JAYQAI010000010.1:0-35401 GCA_038136715.1 Gammaproteobacteria bacterium
GCGCGATTATTGCTATGGGTCAAAGTGTGAAGTTAAAGACACTCGCCGAAGGTGTTGAGACTGACGAACAGTTGGAAATTTTGCGATCTTACGGTTGCGATTACATTCAGGGCTTTTTCTACGGTAAACCGATGACTGCCAAGGATATGACCTCCTATCTGGAAAAACAGTCCGTATCTTGAATCGCTATCCGGTGATTTCGTTGCGAATTGGCAACGGACCAGGAATGCGAAGTCAGATCTTTGTTAACCAGATCAGAGCCGTTTTTCTCGTGACACTTGCTTGTCAGCTGCCTTTTAGCCTGGCTAGTGACGGACCAAACCGAAACTTTGAGCACATAACGACCCAAGACGGTTTATCCAGTGGATTGGTCACAGCGATAGCACAGGACCCGGCCGGCTTTCTTTGGATTGGGACTCAGAGCGGCTTAAACCGCTACGATGGTTCTGGTATCCATACATACTATGCGCGAGACCAAGATCCTTCATCGTTGTCTCACAATGCAATCTGGAGTCTTGCGATCGATAGTCAGAATCGCATGTGGATCGGTAGCAGAGGTGGTCTGGATTTATATTTGCCGGTCAACAATTCTTTTCTGCAAACAGACGTTAGAGCTGAAGTAAGAGCAATTCTAGAGATCGAAATTGGGGTGCTTTGGTTAGGTACCTCTGATGGGCTGTTCCAGTATGATGAGAAGTCCAACACATTGAGTGTGATTCCAGAGCTAAATGGACTAACAGTCAGGTGTTTGGTGAGAGATTCTCTAGATCGCATTTGGATATGTACCCAGGAAAACGGCCTTTTTTACGCATCGAAAGTCGAGTTAGAGACCACGGTCGAGAGAATACCCCCAAAGACGCTATCTGCGTCATACATCCGAGGGGTCGCAGTAGATTCGGACAATGGCTTATGGATTGGTACTTACGATACTGGTCTTGTGCACTTGGACCGAGACCTGCAGAGATCGGATCTGCCAATAAATACGGGTCAAAGCCTCTCCGCCAAGCGCGTGAGAAGCGTCTTGATGTCAGAGAGCGGATCATTGCTAGTCGGTTCTGATGCAGGAATAAGAGTTATATCACCCGAGGGGAAGACTGAGGTTGGGCATTTTCGAATTGCGCAATCAGCCGCAAAATTCGTTAGCAACAGCGCTTTGACGTTGTTTGAAGACTCGGGGAAAAATCTGTGGATAGGTACATTTGATGGGCTGGCCAGAACAACCGCTAGTAAGCTTCCTTTTAAGTGGATCCGCACTCCAGAACCCTCCAACAACCTAATTACTATCTATAAAAATCAAGCAGGTGGGTTGTACGGTGGGCATTTCTTGGGGTTGTTGTCCTGGAACGAGAACCTGGTCCCGAATAAGAAGTTTCCAAAACCCAAATGGTTGCCGGGGCCTCGCGTCTCTTCTTTCGCGGAGCAAGGTGGATATTTATGGGTGGGGTCTATGGCTAATGGTCTGGTTCGAAGGAACCTCCGGACCGAAGAGACTCTTTACTTTCGGAATGAGCCTGACGATTTTAGTTCGCTAAGCTCGGACCGAATAACCAAAATTTTGGTGGATGAACAGAATCAACTTTGGGTGTCGACTTATGGCGGAGGTGTGAACCTGCTGCTCTCGGACGGCAGCTTTCGCCGGTTTCCTGATGACACTAATCCTGCTGGTCACTTTTCATCTATGCTCTGTCTTGATATTGAGATGGACGCTTCGGGCAATCTTTGGATCGCCACCGATGGTGGTGGTTTGATTGTTATGGATTCAGTAACGGGTGACACAAGGACATATCGACACGGTAGCACCCAGCTTGTGAGCGATTTTCTGACGGATGTTGAGCTTGGTGAAAAAGGTGCTTGGATTGGCAGTGTTGATAACGGCTTGAGTTTTGCTCGCTTCGATTCTCCAAGTGTTACGAACCCTCACTTCGGTCAGTTTCAAGGTCGACCGGTTTACAGCTTGCTAGAAGTTGATAGCCAGAATCTCTGGTTTAGTGCTCAAAACTCGATATATAGGCTTGGCATCGTATCAGGAGAACTGGAGAGGTACGACGCCTCGCACGGTATACAGCCAGGCGAGCTAAACGCAAATGTCTCAACTATATTGGAGGACGGAAGGGTAGTTTTCGGAGGCAGTGGTGGGATTACCGTTTTCGACCCGAGCTTGGTTGAGAAAAACAAGAATATTCCTCAATTAATCATCGATGGTGTTGATCCGGATAACTCTGGTTACATGTCTATAGCAGGTAAAGGGAAGGGGGTTCAGGTTGATTACTTAAACAGGTCAATAAAGATACAGTTTGCGGCTCTCGATTACAGAGCCCCCGAAAAAAACCGCTACAAGTACAAACTGGAAGGATTCGACTCTGACTGGGTCGATAACGGGACAGACAGAGATGCCACTTACACCAATCTTGAACCGGGCGAATATATATTCCGTGTAATTGGTTCCAATAACGATGGCGTTTGGAACACTGAAGGAGCCTCTCTGCCCATAACTGTCCAGCCCGCACCCTGGGCGACATGGTGGGCCTATGCGCTCTACGCTCTCATTGGGGTGGTTTGCTACTACACCTATCACCGTTGGAATTTCCGCAGAGTAAACCGAGATTCCGAGAGGGTGTTCAATGAGCGATTGGCAATGTATTTGTTTTCCCTCAATCATACTGATGAGTGTGTGTTCAATGCCGACATAGAAGAGAGAATCATTTTTGTAAACACCCCGGCGGTCCAGGTGTTTGATAAACACATAGGGCATTTGCAGGCCTCGAATTTCTTTGAACTTATCTTTAAATCAGAGGAGGAAGGTGTAGAAGCAAGAACCAGGCTGAGTGCTGAGGGGCGCTATAAAGGAGAGGTCGAGTACGAAACCGATGCGGGCGACAAGGTTCTCGAGGTCAATCTCTCGAAGTTTGACGACCCGTCGGAGCGTGTTTCATACATCGGGGTCGTCAGAGACGTAACTGCGTCGACCAAAGACAGGCAAGTGAAAGAGGGGTTGCTGCAGCGAGCGGCCCTTGAGATGCAAGAGCGAAAAAAACAATTGGAACGTGACGCCAAGCTAGCGGAGGCGGAAATAATTTCGCTGAAGCAAGCAAGCGATGAGAAAGCCGGTCTTCTCCGGGACATTCATGATCGTGTAAATGAAAACCTGTTGATGCTAAATAGTCTCCTTAACATTCAGGCCAGCAAAATCAAGGACTCCCTGACTCTCGGTTTGCTGGATGATTCGCAGCAGAGAGTTATGGCTTTGTCCCTGGTACACGAAAATATTCTGGGCGGTGAAGACGTTCGGGGCGTTGCAATGCAGAGCTATCTCGATGCGCTGACCTCACGACTGCACCGTCGGTTTGCACCGGAAGGCCTGAACATCCTGTTAAACCTTGTTGTCGACGACATTGCGCTGGATATCGAACAAGCCGTACCTTGTGGCATGATTATTAATGAGTTGGTTATCAACTCGCTGGTCCATGGCTTTGCCGAGAAAAAATTTGGGAGCGGAAACCTCTCAATTCTGCTGGAAGATATGGGCCGTGACTGTGCTCTGACTGTCTCGGATGATGGGTGCGGAATGCCAATGGATTTGTCGGTCGAGGGATCTATGGGCCTGGAAATAGTCACAATACTATCGCTGCAGCTCGGCGGTAACATGAAGCGAGTGGGAGGCCCCGGAACGACTTTTGAAATACGATTTCCACTAATGAGAAAACAACGAGTGAGTAATGAGTGAACTTTTAGAAGACTTTGAAGATGGCGTCCTGACGCTGACAATGAACCGCCCCGAGGCACGCAATGCAATGGGTGGCGACATGATGCCGAAGATGGAAAAAGCTGTGCGTCGAGCGGCTGACGACCCCGAAGTTCGATGTCTGGTGTTAACGGGGGCGGGCGGTGCGTTCTGTGCCGGCGGTGATGTGAAAGGCTTTGCAGCCCGTGGCAGTGGTGGCGGCGAAGGCGGTGGTAGCTCAACGCCGCCGTCGCTTGAAACCCGTGTTCAGGGTTTGCGTTCGGGCATGGAACTGAGTCGTCAGTTGCATGTCATGCCCAAACCCACTCTCGCAGTGATCCCGGGCCCTGCAGCTGGTGCAGGCCTGAGTCTCGCGCTAGCCTGTGATATGCGTTTTTGCCTTGATACAGCAAAGATTACGACGGCCTTTATGAAGATCGGCGCGTCCGGTGACTACGGCGGGTCATTCTTTCTGACCCAGTTAGTGGGCGCAGCAAAGGCGCGCGAGCTTTACTTCACCTCCGATGTGATTTCAGGTCAGGAAGCATACGACCTGGGGATCATGACCAAGGTTGCCAGTGCTGACACCTTTGAGGCAGAAGCGAAAGCCTACGCCAAACATCTTGCCAGCCTGCCGACAGTGGCGATTGGTTACATGAAGAAGAACCTGAACGCAGCGCAAACCGGCAACCTGAGCGATGTCTTCGATCTGGAGGCTGCACATATGATGCGGTGTTTTGAGACAGAAGATCACAAGTCAGCAGCACTGGCTTTTGTGAACAAAGAAGCGCCAGTCTTTAACGGTAGATAAAAAAACGGGGATGCCTGCATCCCCGTTCTCGTTCCACCCTGCGATTTTTCAGGCAGCTCTCGTCAAGCGGCTTTACCGATCACCATGTCGGCGAGCAGTGTACGCTGGTATTTGGCATCACCAAACAGCACGTGGTTGTGCATGATGCGCTTGAAGAACACGTGCACATAGCATTCCCAGGTAAAACCAATGCCGCCGTGAAACTGCACTGCACGACTCGCGGCGAATACTCCCATGTCGCTTGCCATGCTTTTTGCCATTCGGGCATTCAGTTCGACGTTGTCTTCACCGGCATCGATAGAACAAGCCGCGTTATAGGTGAGGGACTTTGCCCGGTCGATATCAAGCATGACATTAACCAGCGGATGCTTCACTGCCTGGAAGAATCCCAGGGGACGATCGAATTGGACGCGGGTCTTCGCGTATTCGACTGTCGTTTGCAGCAGCCACTCGCCCGAACCGACGATGTCGGCTGAAATCAGCGTCAGGATGGTTGGCATCGCTGCGTCGATGACTCGGTCACCTTCGCCGGCAGCTGCGAGTTCGATGCAATCAACGCCATTGAAGGTGAGGTGAGCCTGGTCGCGCGTCAGGTCAATGATGCCGTCAGGAGTGATGTCCAGGTTGGCTGCGCCAGCTTCGACAAGATACAAGCCCACACCATTTTCGCTTCTAGCGCTTACCACGAAGCGATCACATTTTTTCGCGTCCTGGACGAACCAGGCGGAACCTGACAGCTTGCCATCAATAATCGTGGCGTCGGTATCGTTCGAATGCCATGAGCCTTTCTGGTTCGTGATGGCAAGCGTCGTCGCTGTGCCGCCGGCAATGTCACCCAGCGCAGCGTTTGCCGCATCGGTGCCGCAGGTAGTCAAGACTGCGGTTGCGCAATAGGTGCTGATCAGCGGGGATGGGAAGGCGGCTTTACCCGCTTCCTCTGCAATCGCCACTGCAGCAACGAGCGGCATACCGATGCCACCCGCAGCCTCGGGCACGCAGACGGCTGTCCAGCCGAGTTCGACGATCTGTTGCCACAGATCTCTGTCCCAGATGCATTCGATGGGTCTATGAATCTCTGGGTCATGGGCAACCTGAGCATGGATTTTGTCGGCGCTGCAGTTGTCCTGGAAGAATTTGCGTGCAGAATCACGCAGCATGGTCTCGTCTTCACCGAAACCGAAGTTCTTTGGTTGTTCTGACATGTGCTCTCTCCTCGGCTTCTGTTATTTCGACTTCGGCAAACCGAGGACGCGTTCGCCCAGGATGTTGCGTTGGACTTCGTTGGCGCCGGCAGCGATGGTCACACCGAACGAGTTCATGTAGGCGAGTGTCCAGCGGCCGTTGGCCGGTGAGTTATCGTCATTGACGTAGAGTGAACTGGCAGCACCTTCAACCTCATAGGCAATCTGTTGCAGATCCTGAGCGAGTTCAGTCGCAACCAGTTTGAACTGCAGAGGTATGCGCATAGGGTGATCGGTCAGAGCCGGGACGCCCATGCGACGAGAGTTCTGGCCGAAAGCTGCCTGCCTGATCATCATTTTCATCAGGTCATCTCTAATCAGTGGATCGTCAGCGGCTGTTTTGCCATTACGTTCCTGCTGGCGGGCGAGGTCTATCAGGGCGTGGACACTGCTGGTCTGTGCCGATTCGTCTTCTTCCAGTGCCATGCCGCCCGATGCGGGCGTGACCATCGGACCTGCGCCGCGCTCATGCGCCAGCGTGGTCATTGCGACCTTCCAGCCTGCACCGACTTCGTCGAGTCGGTATCGGTCGTTGACGACGACGTTGTCGAAGATCACTTCGTTAAAGCCGGTTTCACCGGTCATCTTGATAAGCGGTCTCACGGTAACGCCTTTGTCGAGATTATCTTTGATGGGCACTACGAAGTAAGACAGGCCGTTGTACTTATCATCCTTACTGGTTCGGCAGAGCAGGATCATCCACTCGGCGAAATGTGCCAGCGAGGTCCAGACCTTGTGGCCGTTGATGACCCAGTTGTCGCCGTCACGCTCAGCGAAGGTCTGCTGGTTGGCGAGGTCGGAACCAGCCCCTGGTTCGCTGAATCCCTGGCACCAGATATCTTCGCCGGACAGGAGTCTGGGCAGCAGCTCTGCTTTTACTTCATCCTGTGCATGGAACAGGATCGTTGGCGCGGCCATGCCCATGCCAATGATATTGGGCAGGTAAGGCGTTTTTGCCTGCATCATTTCCTGGTTGGCGATCGCCTGGAAGCCTTCCTGGCCTCCGCCGCCACACGCCGCAGGGTAGTCGCAACCGATAAGGCCGGCATCGTAGGCTGATTTCTGCCAGTCTTGCAGCCAGTGCAGTGCTTCAGGGTCGCTGAGTTCCAGCGCGCCCTGTGGCAGTCGAACCGGCGGTCTGCCAGGGTGATTGGCGGCCAGCCAGTCGCGACAATGTTGGCGAAATTCAGCCTGTTCCGGGGTGTCCTTTCGATCAGCTTCGGACATGAATTAACTCCTTTTTGAAAGTCTCTATCGTGCTTGTTGAGCGAGGCACGCATGCACAAGAGGCGTTGTTGTACATGATTAGTCGGTTGATGGAAAGTGCAACGCCCTGACTATAAACGCTATGCCTATAGGTGTTACGGCTGGCAGAAAATCGGGATGAAGGCACCAACATTTTTTGTGCGCACACGGCGTTCATCAGCAGCGACAGAGCGTCTTTAATCCCTTGAATTATATTCCTAAAAATACGGGATAACCGATTAATAATGTGCTTATAAATTGTTTAAAAAGGGAGTTAGTATGAAATATATGATTTAAATAGAAAATATAAGGGAAAATAGATTATTTTCGGTGAAATATACTACTATTTGTGTAATGTGGGGAATTTTATCTATCAACTGGCTTGTTAAGACAACCGGAAGGCATTCTCGGGGCTGATGATATAGGGCGCTAAGCAAAACTGTGGCAGTATCTGAATCATTGAAATAAGTTTTTTGAGGCAAAAAATGCAGATCGAAGCCCTAAAAACACCCGGTGTTGAAATTTACGGTGTCGATATTGCCGCGGGCCTCGGCGATAACGAGTTTGGTGCGATACAACAGGCTTTTGTTGAACATGGTCTGATCTTCTTTCGTGATCAGACGCTTAGCGAGCAGGACCATATCGATCTGGCGCGCCGCTTCGGTGATATCAACATCAACCGCTTTTTCGCCGCCAACCCGAATTACCCCGAGATTGCCCTTGTCACCAAGGAGCCGGATCAGCAGGAAAATATCGGCGGAGGCTGGCACACCGATCACTCCTATGACATTGAACCTGCGCTGGGTTCGATTCTGGTTGCCAGGGAATTGCCGCCGTCCGGCGGAGACACCTGGTTTGTCTCTATGTACCAGGCTTACGAAAACCTGTCCGCTGGTCTGCAGCAGAATCTTGCAAGACTGCAGGCGGTGCATTCGACCCATCATGTGTTTGGTTCAGCGGGTGCCTATGACGGTGATAAGCAGACCGGCGGTCGCATCAGCAACGCTGGTGCCGCTGATGCCATGGACGATGTTGTCCATCCCGTCGTGATTTCTCACCCGTTGAGTGGCCGCAAGGCGCTCTACGTTAACCCGGGATTTACCGTAAGGTTTGCCGGCTGGAGCGTTGAGGAATCAACGCCGCTGCTGGATTTCCTTTATCAGCAGGCCGTTGCGGAGACGCAGGTGACAAAATTTCACTGGCAGCCGGGTTCCATCGCTTTCTGGGACAACCGGGCTACCTGGCACTTTGCCCAGAACGACTACCCGGGACAGCGGCGCGAAATGCACCGCATCACGATTGAAGGCTGTGCGCTGACCGCTGCATGCTGAAAAACCTCTCGTCTGTTCTTTGCCTTCTGCTCCTGCTGCTGGCCAGCCCTGCGTGGGCGGACCGTGATCAAAGAGAGGAGTGGACGCTTAACCTCTACGTTGAGAATGACCTGTTCTCAGAAACAGACCAGGACTATACCAGCGGAATCCGCTTTTCCTGGGTGTCACCGGATGTGACTGACTATATCGAGAGCGAAGCACTGCCCGGCTGGGTGCGGGGCCTGAACAAACGACTCACCTTCTTTCATCAGTCGCATGAGGGGCTGCAGCGCAATGTCATTGTTTCAGTCAGTCAGCAGATTTATACCCCGAAAGATCTTTCGCGCACGGACCTGATCGAAGACGACCGGCCCTACGCCGGCTGGCTGTCTCTCGGCCTTGGTTACCAGACCCGGGCGGAAAATCAGTTGGACATATTGGAAGTCAGGCTGGGGATGGTAGGACCTGCAGCCTTTGGTCAGGAAGCTCAGGACTTTATCCATGACCTGCGCGGATTTGAAAAATTTCAGGGTTGGGACAATCAGCTCGAGAATGAGCCCGGCTTTGTTGCTGTCTGGGAGCATAAGCGGAAGACAGGTCAACAGAAGGCTGGCTCCGATTTCGGCTGGGACCTGATCGGTCATGCCGGCTTTGCGCTGGGGAATGTCCGGACGCACCTTAACGCGGGGGCTGAACTACGCCTGGGTTGGGCTATCCCTGACGACTTCGGCACTTCGGCGATTCGACCCGGGGGAGAAAATTCCACGCCGAACTCTGCCTGGGATCCGCGGATTTTCTACGACCGAAAGTGGGGCTTCCATCTGTTTGCCGGATTCGATGTCAGGCTCGTCGGACAGGATATCTTTCTTGATGGGAATACTTTCAGGGATAGTCACAGCGTGGCAAAAGAATCCTTTGTCACTGATGCGGCGGTAGGGTTTAGCTGGATTTACCGGGGTGGCCGAATTTCCTATGCCCACATCTTTCGCAGCAGGGAATTCTCCCAGCAGGACGGCTCACATTCCTACGGCTCCCTGGCCTTTTCCTATACTTTTTAGTCGCCTCAATCGCCAGCCATGATTCCAGTCAGCTCGGGCTGGAAAAGCGATGCGTAAAAAGAAACGTTTTATTTCGTTTATATCATTTTACGCATTCACCGATTTGCTCTAGAGTACGCGTCACTTTTTGATACGAGATTTCCCGGGTAGAACGCTATGGCTAACTATTTCAATTCGCTCTCTTTAAGGCAGCAACTGGCTCAATTGGGGCGCTGTGATTTCATGGACCCGGCGGAGTTTGCTGATGAAGCGAATTACCTGAAAGGCAAGAAACTGGTCATCATCGGCTGTGGATCACAGGGCCTGAACCAGGGCCTCAATCTGCGCGACAGCGGGCTGGATGTGTCCTACGCGCTGCGTCAGTCTGCCATCGATGAGAAGCGTGATTCCTGGAAGAACGCGACCGAAAACGGGTTCACTGTCGGTACCTACGAGACGCTGATTCCCACCGCGGATGTTGTCCTGAACCTGACACCTGACAAGCAGCACACGGCGGTCGTTAATGAAGTGATGCCGCTGATGAAGCAGGACTCATGCCTTTCTTATTCGCATGGTTTCAATATCGTCGAAGAAGGCATGCAGATCCGGGAGGACATTACGGTTGTCATGGTTGCGCCGAAGTGTCCGGGCTCGGAAGTCAGAGAAGAGTACAAGCGTGGATTTGGGGTACCAACGCTGATCGCCGTGCACGAGGACAATGACCCTCGAGGTGAAGGGCTCGCCATCGCGAAAGCCTATGCGGCTGGCACCGGCGGCCACCGTGCCGGTGTCCTGCTGTCATCTTTTGTCGCCGAGGTGAAGTCAGACCTTATGGGCGAACAGACGATTCTCTGTGGCATGCTGCAGACCGGTTCGCTGCTCTGCTTCGACAAGATGGTCGAGAAGGGCGTTGATGCCGCCTACGCCGCGAAGCTGGTTCAGTACGGCTGGGAGACGATCACCGAGGCGCTGAAGCATGGTGGTATCACCAACATGATGGACCGCCTCTCAAACCCGGCGAAAATTCGTGCATTTGAACTCGCGGAAGAATTGAAAGACATCATGCGTTCGCTCTATGAAAAGCACCAGGATGACATCATGACGGGTAACTTCTCTGCCGGCATGATGGAAGACTGGGCCGATGACGATCGCAAGTTGCTGGGCTGGCGCGATGAGACCAGTAAAACGGCGTTCGAGACGACCGATATCAGCGACCAGGATATCTCCGAGCAGGAATATTTCGACAACGGGATACTTATGGTGGCAATGGTCAAAGCCGGGGTTGAGCTGGCCTACGAGGTGATGACCTCAGCGGGTATCAAAGAGGAGTCAGCCTACTATGAGTCCCTGCACGAGACGCCGCTGATTGCTAATACTATCGCCCGTAAAAAGCTGTTTGAGATGAACCGCACGATCTCTGACACGGCGGAATATGGCTGCTATCTCTTCAATCATGCCTGTTTCCCGCTGCTGCAGGAATTTATGACGCAGGTGGACACAGATGTCATCGGTCGAGGCCTTGGCCTGAATGATCTGGGCGTCGACAACCAGCGACTGATTGAGGTCAATGCTTCAATCAGGAGTCACAGCGTTGAAGCTATTGGTCAGGTATTGCGCGGCTACATGGGCGCGATGAAGAGGATCGTGTAGTCAATCACACAGCGAACACCCGTGATTCAGTTCAGGCAATGCACGGTCGCGCTGGGTGATCGCTATCGGCTCGGGCCGCTTACCTGGTTGATTGAACCCGGTCAGTGCTGGGTTGTGATCGGTGCGAACGGTTCTGGCAAGTCAGCCCTGGCGGCGACGCTACAGGGCGAGGGTCTCATTATCGACGGCGAAGCGGACCTCAGCGCCAGTCGTGTCGCGGCTGTTTCGCTGGAAGAGCAGTCCCGGCTGATTCAGCGCGAAATCGAGCGTGACGACAGCGATATCACAGACACCGTCAATCACGGCACGCCAGTGGCCGAAATGCTGGCAGAGACCAGTCAGGACCCGGCTCTGCTTGATGAGTTGATCGAAATCTTTGGTGTCAGACACCTGCTGGACCGTGGTTTCCGCAAGCTGTCGACCGGAGAAACCCGCAAGGTGCTCTTTATCCGCGCAGTCACCGCCGGACCTGACCTGCTGGTACTGGATGAACCTTTCGAAGGTCTTGATATTGATACCGTGCCCAAAGTCGAGGCGCTGCTGGCACGGCTTGCCCTGCAGACAACACTGGTGCTGGTGCTGAACCGGGCGGATGAGATACCGGACTACACGACCCATGTGGTGCGCATGGAGACCGGCGCCATGGTGCAGAACTTCCGCTGCGAAAATGTAGCCGCACTGCGCGAGATTGTGCGGCAGGCGGCTGGAATGCGATCAACAGACCTTGCCTTGCCGCCACCGGAAGATACGGCAGATACTCGTTTGAATGACGATGGATCACTGATTTCACTGAAAGCGGGGAGAGTGGCTTACACCGACAACGTGGTTTTTCAGGATCTCGACTGGGAGATTCGTCCCGGTGAACACTGGCAGGTGAAGGGCCCCAACGGCAGTGGTAAGACGTGCCTCTTAAACCTCATCACCGGTGATCACCCTCAATGCTATGTCAACGACCTGACTCTGTTTGGCATCCGCCGCGGCCAGGGTGAGAGTATCTGGGACATCAAGCGCCACCTGGGTTTCGTCTCCACCGGCCTGCACTGGGATTACCGGCTCAGTGTCAGTGCCAGGCGCGTCATCATCTCGGGCTTCTACGATTCGATCGGTCTTTATCAGCGGGCGACAGAAAAGGAAGAAGAGATCGCGCGGAACTGGCTCGACCTGCTTGGGCTCACGAACAAGGGTAATGCCGCCTTCTCGTCTCTGTCCTATGGCGAACAGCGGGTCCTGCTGATAGCGCGGGCCATGGTCAAACATCCGCCGGTCCTGCTGCTGGATGAACCCTGTCTAGGGCTCGATGAGGCAAATAGAATATTGGTGCTATCGCTGATTGAAAGAATCTGCGAAGAAGGCGCGACGACATTGATCTATGTCAGTCATCACCTTGAAGACAGGATCAGTGCGATTAGAAATGAACTTGATCTTGGAGCGAGGGAAGCTGCATGAAAACTTTGGAAAACAAAAATGCATTTATCACCGGCGGCGGCAGCGGAATTGGCCTCGGCTGTGCAAAAGCTTTTGCTGAAGACGGAGCCAACGTGCTGATTATGGGGCGTAATGAGGCCAAATTGTCGAAGGCGCAGGAGGTCCTGCAGGCGATAGAGGGCGCGGGTCAGATCGAGATCTTCGTCGGTGACGTCGCGAAAGAGTCTGATGTCGCCGCCGCAGCAAAAGAGGCCGCGAGGAATGGCGGTCTTGATATTGCGGTGGCTAATGCTGGTACTGGTGGCCTCTCGCCCATTATGGCGACGGAAGCTGATGGCTGGGATGAAATCATGCAGACCAACCTGAGCGGTACTTTCTACACGGTTAAGCACGCCGGCCGCTGGATGGCGAAGTCTGGTGGCGGTGCGATATGCGCGATTTCTTCAATTGCCGGGGTGCGCACGCATCGCTTCATGGGGCCCTACTGCGTCAGTAAGGCCGGCATCGACATGCTGGTGCGAAACTCTGCCGATGAACTGGGCGTGGCTAATATCCGCGTCAACAGTGTCTGCCCTGGCCTGGTAGAGACTGAGCTCGCCTCCGGCCTGCTCAGCACAGAAGAGGTTTACCAGGACTATCTCGACTGCATGCCAATCAGTCGGCATGGTACGACCGAGGATATTGCTCAGGCAGTCAGGTTTCTTTGCGGGCCGGAGTCAAGCTGGGTGACGGGTGTTGTCATGAGCGTTGATGGTGGTCACCATTTGCGACGCGGTCCGGACGTGAGTCCGTTCTCGCGAATGGTGTTCGGTGATGATCTCACCGATGGTCAGGTCAGCGACTGAGTTCGCTGTTCAGGCGCATCAGAAAGCGAAAATGACGCCGACGATCGTGGCCGTGGTACAGGTGGCGATGGTGCCGGCAACAATCGACTTAAGCCCAAGCTCCATGATTTCATCGCGGCGTTCCGGCACCATGGTCATAAGCCCTGTAATCATGATGCCGAGGCTGACGAAGTTGGCGAAACCACAGAGCGCATAAGTCATGATAATCCGGGTACGCTCTGACAACTCCTCGACCGGCAGCTGGCCGAAACGAACGTAGGCGATAAACTCTGTCAGGACGACCTTGGTGCCCATGAGCTGGCCGGTGATGAAAGCCTCCGACCAGGGAATCCCCATCATCATGGTTAAAGGCATCATTAGCAGGCCGAGGATTCGCTCGAGTGTGATGGCTTCGCCGCCAACCTCCGGGAAGAGGCTGAGCACGGCATTCAGCAGATAGACCAGGGCGACGATCACTATAATCATCGCCAGGATATTCAAGAGCAGTTGCAGCCCACTGGATGTGCCATTCGTGATGGCCTCCATCAGGTTGTCGGCACCACGATCGATGTCCTGGTCACCTGTTGTCACCGGGCCACGGTCAGGTACCAGCAGGTGACTGATGTAGATCACACCGGGCAGGGTGATCAGCGAACAGCTGATCAGGTGACCAATGGCATCAGGGACGACACTGCTGATAACAGCGGCTTCGAGAGCCAGCATGGTGCCCGCGATGGTCGCCATACCGGCACACATAACGGCAAACAGCTCACCGCGATTCATCTGGGCGAGGTACGGTTTGATCAGCAGTGGTGATTCCACCATGCCGAGGAAGGCATTGGCAGAGACACCGAGGCCGAGCGCGCCGCCGATCTCAAGGGTTTTCTCAAGAATGAAGGAAAATCCACGCATGATCAGTGGCAGGATCTTCCAGTACATCAGCATGGCAGACAGCACGCTCAGAACAATGACCAGTGGCATGGCCTGGAAGGCCAAAACAAAGCCGCCCCCGGGTGTCGTCTCTTCAAACGGTAGTGGGCCGCCACCGAGATAACCGAAGATAAATGTCGTGCCTTCCCGCGTGGCCGCCTGCAGGACCGAAATGCCGTCATTCAGGATAACAAACAGGCCCTGTGATGCCGGCAGTTTCAGCAGGACAAGGGCGAAAATGATCTGCAGCGCGAGGCTCTTCAGCACGATTGGGAAATGAACCTCATGCCGGCGTTCGCTGAAGGCGTAGCACAGGCCAATAAGCAGGCCGAGTCCGATGACACTCTGAACGACAAGCATAGGTTAGCAGTCATGTGATTATTGAAGCGCTAACTTACCATGTTGCGCGGCTTAATTCGCCGTTGCGTTCTTCAGCGCGGGCGCGGCCAAGCCGACCCTTGTGGCTTCAACAGGCACCATTCGAGGTTGTTTCATCTCTGGTGAATCGGTTTGATGCCGAGGGAGGTTTCAGAATCTTGCCAGCGGCCTCAGCCAGTTACTATGATGGGCGCTGATTGAGGAACCCGGATTGAATGACCATGAGCTACGACACCATAGAAACGCGCCTTGACGATGGGATCTGCACGATCACACTGAACCGACCCGATCGGCTCAATGCCTGGACTTACCAGATGGGTGACGAATTGCAGGCCGCGCTCGCGGCAGGCAATGCAGATAACGAAACCGAAGCTTTCGTCGTGACTGGCGCGGGTCGGGGTTTCTGTGCCGGGGCTGACGTCAAGGACCTGTTCCAGGCTCAGGCAGAATCCGGTGAAGTCAGACGCGGCTCTGCGACCGCCAGCAACTGGGTCACGTTGGTGCGGGAATCCAAGCCGATTGTTGCTGCGCTGAATGGCGCGACGATCGGGGTGGGCCTGACCCAGGTGCTGCCCATGGACTACATCGTGGCTTCTACCGAGGCGAAGCTCAGTTGCCGCTTTATCAAAATGGGCCTGGTGCCTGAACTTGCAAGCTCGCATTTCCTGGTCGCACGGTGTGGCCTGGGTCATGCCAGCGAACTCATGTTGTCGGGTCGCACCGTAAGTGCCGAGCAGGCGCTAGGCCTGGGGCTGGTAGACAGGGTGACGACCGCTGAAGAACTGCTGCCTGCAGCAGTGCAGGTGGCGAAATCGATGGGCGAGAATCCGCAGGTAGCGCTTGGCATGGTGAAGTCATTGATCACGGCCAATATGGCGGAGTCAGATATGCTGGAAGCGCAGAGGCGCGAGATGGAGGCTCTGCTGAAGTGTTACGAGTCTGCCGAACACAAGGAGGCAATTGCGGCCTTTCTCGAGAAGCGTGCGCCCGACTTTAAAGCTGCGCGCGGTTAGTCGGGGCGGCAGAATCCGTCTGGGACTGCCGGCTATGCCTGATCGGCGACATGCGGTGACCGGTAGCGACCGAGGCCGGTGAAGGCAAAACCGTACAGGCAGAGCGCGACAGAGACGGCCATAGCCGGCACCATCGCGTTCATCTCGCCGAAGAACTCGATAATAAAACCGATAACGAGAGCACCAAGGGGAATGCTGCCGGCCATGCCCACGCTGTAGACGCTTAGCAGCCGGGCAAGGAACTCGGGCTCACTCGCCTCCTGCACAATCGCCCTTGAGAGGTTGGTCGTTACGCCCATATTCAGTCCCCAGGCAAACATGACTGCGGCCAGCACCCACCAGCTTGGCTGAATCCAAACGAAAAACAGAATCACGACCCGCGAAGCCTGCATCACCAGGAACCAGAAGCCGGGCCTGGCCAACGGCATAACCCAGAACTGGATAATGTTCGAAATGGTGGCGCCACCATAGAAGATCACCATGATGGTGGCGAAGCCGATCGCATCACCGTCGTAGGCACGTTTGACGATGAATGGCAGCGCCGTCATGAATGCACCGGCATTAAAGATGCCGGAGATGAAAACAATAATGAGCGTATTGAAGATCGTCGAGTTGTTGTAGGCCGCGACGAATCCCTGGCGAATCACCTCAAGGGTGGAGCCTTTGCGCGCCGCTGACGGTGTATCAATCGGTGCGATCATCCTGACAGCGAGCGCACCAAGGGCCAGGCTGCCTGCCTGAATAAACAGAACGAAATCGAGACCGATGCGTTCCATCTGACCGGCCAGACCCATGCCGATAATCTGGACGATGAAGGTCATGGCGGTAGCTGCCGTGACGGCGCGCTGTACATCTCTACCGGCGATGCGATTCAGGATCGCCTGCTGGGCCGGGCTGCTGTAGAAGATCGCGGTGCTCATGGCGACGCCGAAGCCGCTGACTGACCAGATATTCAGCAGGTCAACCCGAACCAGTGCGAGCAGGGCAATAGGAAAGAGCCAGGCAGTACTGTAGACCCGAATGAGCAGTGTGCGCGGATCGGCACGGTCGGCGCTGGCGCCGCCGAACAGCATGAGAATGAGGCCGGGCAAACCAATCAGTGCCTGAATGACACCGACCTGGGCCGCGGGCAGAACCAGGATCCCGACCAGCAGCCAGGTAATGAGCAATTGCTGCATCGAGGTCGCGACTCCGGAGAGTCCTGTAGAACCCAGGTATATCCGGAATTGACGATTCTGCCAGAGACTGTCGGGGGTTGCGCTCAAGCCGGGTTCTGCCCTCTAGGTAAAAGCGTTAATAAGCACGAATGATATAGCCTTGCTGGCAATATAAAGCATTATCGGCCCCGCGCCCTAGCGGATTCATTGATTTGCTTGTACCAAACAAGTATCTTTGCGATTCCGATTTTACAGAGCTGATGTTATGGCTGACTACGTCGCGCCCACTCGAGATATTTCGTTCGTTATGAATGAACTGCTGGATTACTCGAAAATCAATGCGCTGGATAATTTTACGGACGCCACGAGCGAGCTGACCGGGGCGATTCTGGATGAAGCCGGCAAATTTGCTGCTGACGTTATGGCACCGCTGAACCGGGTCGGTGACCTGCAGGGTGTCAAGGTAGAAGACAATACTGTCGTGACCCCGGAAGGTTTCAAGGAAGCTTACCAGCTGTTTGTCGACAACCAGTGGCTCAGCCTGGCCCAGGACCCTGAGTACGGTGGTCAGGGCATGCCGTTCCTTCTGCACCTGGCGGTCTCAGAGATGTGGAACAGCGCCTGCATGTCGCTGGCCCTTTGTCCAATGCTGACCGCGGGCGGCATCGATGCTCTCATGGCCCATGCCAGCGATGAGATCAAGACGAAGTACCTGCCCAACCTGGTGACGGGCAAGTGGTCAGGCACCATGAACCTGACTGAACCCCACGCTGGTTCAGATCTCTCGACATTGAAAACGAGAGCGGAACCTGTCGGTGATCACTACCTGATTCGTGGCCAGAAGATCTACATCACCTGGGGCGAGCACGACATGACGGAAAATATCCTGCATATCGTACTGGCACCGATGATCGATGCGCCGCCGGGCAATAAGGGCCTGTCGCTCTTCCTGGTGCCTAAATTCAAGGTCAATGATGACGGTTCGCTGGGCGAGCGCAATGATGTGCGTGTCGTTTCAACGGAGCACAAGCTTGGCATCCATGCGAGTCCGACTTGTGTCATGAGCTTCGGTGAAAACGAGGGTGCTGTTGGTTACCTCATCGGTGAGCCGGGTGATGGCCTGGCCTGCATGTTCACGCTGATGAACCACGCCCGTCTCGAGGTTGGTCTCGAAGGTGTCTCGCTGGCTGAGCGCGCTTACCAGGACGCGCTGGCCTATGCGAAGGATCGTGTGCAGGGGCGCAATGTGGAAACCGGTGAACCGGCGGCTATCATTCAGCATGCTGACGTCCAGCGCATGCTCATGACCATGCGCTCGCTGACCGATGCCATGCGCGGTCTTGCGTACGATGGTGCCTGGTCGCACGACATTCGCATGCACGGATCTGACGATGACAAGCGTCGGCATGGGGAACGGTTCGCATTGCTGACCCCAGTCGTGAAGGCCTGGTGTACCGAGCTGGTGAACGAGATCACATCGATTGGCATTCAGGTGCATGGTGGTATGGGCTTTATTGAAGAGTCCGGCGCCGCGCAGCACTACCGCGATGCGCGAATCACCTCGATCTACGAAGGTACCAACGGCATCCAGGCGAACGACCTGGTGGGGCGCAAGGTCCTCCGAGACCAGGGGGCCGCATTGAATGCCTACGTTGAAGAAATTATGCAGACGGTTGAGCAGATCGAGGGGAATGATGAGCTCAAGACCATCGCGGGTCAGCTGCGCGAAGCTGTCGGCAACTTGCAGGAAGGTGCCCGTTTCGTCATTGAAAATGCGCAGCGAGACAGCAACTTCATTGGCGCGGTGTCCTATAACTTCCTGATGATGATGGGCTACGTTGCCGGTGCCTGGTACATGGCACGAACGGCAGAGCTGGCGGTCCGCGCACGGGATGAGGATGCAGCGTTCTACGACCGCAAACTGATGTCGGCGAAGTTTTACTTTGCCCAGATGCTGCCGCGCCATGGGGCCTACCTGACAGCGGTAAAAGAAGGCGCCGATGCTGGCCTCGCCCTGGACGCAAGCTGCTTCTAATTACTATGAGTGTGAAAGAACCGATGAAGGCCGTCACCAAGGAAGCGAGACGCCTGACCCAGGCGGAACGCACCGAGATCTCCGACAGCCGGATGCTGGATGCGGCAGTTTCACTCATCGTCGAGCATGGGCCGGCAGGCACCAGTTTGAAGGAAGTCGGGATGCTTGCCGGTTACAGCCGCGGCCTAGCCGGCCAGCGCTTCGGTTCCAAGGATGCCTTGTTTGCCTTTGTCTTGCGCCTCGTCGGTGAAACCTGGCTGGGGCACCTGAAAGAGACAACCAGCAGCCTGCGCGGTCTCGATGCGATCCATACTGCGCTGGATGAGCACTACCGCTTCTGTGTGGAAGCGCCGGATCAGGTTCGTGCGTTCTACACGCTCTGGTTCGAATCGGTGAATGCAGGCTCCGAACTGAATTCCATCATCGCCAACATCCACAAGCGGCGTCACCAGGATGTCGTCAGCTGGATCGAAACAGACAGTCAGCTCAGTGCTGACAGCAAACGGCATGCTGATGCCATCGCCGGGCAGTTTTGCGCGTCGGTCATTGGCATTGTCTACAGCTGGCTAGCGAATCCTGAAGACAGGGAAGCGACAAAATCCCTGCATGATAATCTTAAAAAAACCATGACCCTGCTGCTTGCAGCAGACAACGAGGACTAAACCATGTCAGAAGCCAAAATCAGATCCGTTGAAGGCAGTACCCAGACAGAAAACGAACTCCCGCCGCTGCGGTTTGTGACCGCGGCGAGCCTGTTTGATGGTCACGATGCCTCCATCAACATTATGCGTCGGATACTGCAGTCACTTGGGGTCGAGGTTATTCATCTGGCGCACAACCGGTCAGTCGCTGAGGTGGTGCAGGCTGCGTTGCAGGAAGATGTGCAGGGCATTGCCATCAGTTCCTACCAGGGTGGTCATGTCGAGTACTTCAAGTACGTGGTCGACATGTTGAAGGAAAACAATGCCTCCCACATCAAGGTGTTCGGTGGCGGCGGTGGCGTCATCGTGCCGGAAGAGATCCAGGAGTTGCATGACTATGGTGTGACCCGAATTTACTCGCCGCAGGATGGCATGAACATGGGCCTCGTCGGCATGATCCAGGACATGGTGGATCAGTGCCGTGCGGCAGACGCACCCCAGCGGTCGCTGCAGGAAGCGGATAAAACCGATTACCTGGCGCTGTCCGCGCTGATCACTGCGATCGAGCGAGGTGAGATCGGCGCCGGTGACCTGGCTGCTCTCAAGCTTGAATCAGACGGCTCGACGCCCGTCCTGGGTATCACCGGTACCGGTGGCGCTGGTAAGTCGTCGCTGACCGATGAAATTATTCGTCGCTTCCGTGTCGACAGTAGTGATTCAGCCAAAGTCGCGGTGCTCGCCATTGACCCGACGCGTCGCAAGACTGGTGGCGCGTTGCTGGGCGACCGCATTCGTATGAACTCAATCTATGCGGACAACGTGTATATGCGTTCGATCGCGACCCGGCAATCGACCGGTGAGGTGCCCGCGTATCTCTCTGACATTATTGCGGCGACCCGGCAGTTTGATTTCGATCTGATTGTCGTTGAGACACCGGGTATTGGTCAGGGTGATGCCGGGATCGTGCCGTATGTTGACGCGTCCATGTACGTGATGACGCCGGAATTTGGTGCCCAGAGCCAGCTTGAGAAGATCGATATGCTCGATTTCGCTGACCTCGTCATCATCAACAAGTTTGATCGCAAGGGCGCCGAAGACGCGCTGCGTGATGTCGCGAAGCAGGTGCAGCGCAACCGCGAGGCATTCGATCAGGGGCCGGAACAGCAACCGGTCTATGGCACCATCGCCTCACGGTTCGGTGATGACGGGGTTTCCTCTGCCTACCACGGGCTGCTTAAGGTGCTGCGTGAGAAAGGCCTGCGCGAATGGGAATCGACCCTGCCTTATTCCGATGCTCGCCTGCCGTCCGAACGTTCGGTTATCGTGCCAGCGTCACGTGCTCGCTATCTCGCGGAAATCGCTGAGACCTTGCGTGGTTACCACACCGATACCGACAACCAGGTGCGTATAGCCCGGGAACGGCAGCAACTGCAGGCGACGGTCAGGATGCTGGGTGACTCGAACGAGAAAATTGAACACCTGATCGACGATCGTACTGACCGCCTCAGCAACGAGAACCGCCGACTGCTGGAAAACTGGCCGACGTTGAAAGAGAGCTACCAGGGCCAGGAACGGGTGGAAACCACCAGTTCGGGCAAGGAAATCCGTACCCGTCTCGGTTCGGAGACACTGTCCGGTAACTGGATTTCCCGGGTGGCTGTGCCTGAGTACGAGGATCAAGGCGAAATTCTGAAGTTCCTCAAACGTGAAAATATGCCGGGCCTCTTCCCGTTTACGGCCGGCGTATTTCCATTCAAGCGCGAGGGTGAAGATCCGGCGCGCATGTTCGCGGGAGAGGGTGACCCGGCGCGCACCAATCGCCGCTTCAAGAAGCTTTCCGAGCACTCTGATGCGAAGCGCCTGTCGACGGCTTTCGACAGTGTGACGCTCTACGGCTTTGACCCCGCGACTCGTCCGGATATCTACGGCAAAATTGGTAACTCCGGCGTTTCAATTGCGACGCTGGACGATATGAAAGTGCTCTATGACGGGTTCGATTTGTGCGACCCGATGACGTCGGTTTCCATGACAATCAATGGGCCTGCGCCGGCGATTCTCGCCATGTTCCTCAACACAGCCATCGACCAGAAGATGGACCAGTTTGTTACGCGCGAGGGCCGTGAACCCAGCGCTGAAGAAGCGCAGGAATTGCGCGCCTTCGCTCTGTCTAATGTGCGCGGCACGGTCCAGGCAGACATCCTCAAGGAAGATCAGGGCCAGAATACGTGCATCTTCTCCACCGAATTCAGCCTGCGCATGATGGGCGACATCCAGCAGTACTTTATCGACAACGAGGTCAGAAATTTCTACTCCGTGTCGATCTCGGGATATCACATTGCCGAGGCCGGGGCGAACCCGATCTCGCAGCTGGCATTCACCCTGGCCAACGGCTTCACCTTTGTTGAAGCCTACCTCGCTCGCGGGATGCACATTGATGACTTCGCGCCAAACCTGTCTTTCTTCTTCTCGAATGGCATGGATCCTGAGTACACGGTGATAGGCCGGGTGGCACGCCGCATCTGGGCCGTCGCCATGCGCGAAAAGTACGGTGCAAATGAACGCAGCCAGAAGCTGAAATACCATATCCAGACCTCTGGTCGATCGCTGCACGCGCAGGAAATGCAGTTCAACGATATCCGAACCACGCTGCAGGCGCTGCTGGCGATCAACGACAACTGCAACAGTTTGCATACCAATGCCTATGACGAAGCGATCACGACACCGACGGAAGAGTCGGTACGTCGCGCACTGGCTATTCAGCTGATCATCAATCGCGAATTCGGTGTCACCAAGACGGAAAACCCGAACCAGGGTTCTTTCATCATGGATGAACTCACCGATCTGGTCGAAGAAGCGGTCCTGCGTGAGTTTGAACGCATCTCTGATCGTGGCGGCGTGCTTGGTGCCATGGAAACGGGTTACCAGCGTGGCAAGATCCAGGAAGAATCCATGAAGTACGAGACGCTGAAGCATAATGGCGAGCTGCCGATCATCGGCGTCAATACTTTCAGGCCCGAGGTCGAGCCGGAAGTGACCGAGATCGAGCTGGCGCGCTCCACAGAAGAAGAGAAGCAGAGCCAGATCAGCCGCCTGCATGACTTCCAGACGCTTCACAAGGATGAGGCCGAACAGTCACTGGCGAATCTGAAAACGGCGGTCACCAGTGGTGAAAACGGCTTTGAAGCCCTGATGGAGGCTGTGCGGCATTGCTCCCTCGGCCAGCTTACTGATGCCTTCTTCGAGGTGGGTGGACAGTATCGTCGCAGCACCTGATTAAGGGACTGTGCCGTAGTCTGCAGCCTGATCGATGAGAGTCGTTTCACTGGTGCCGAGCCTGACCGAGACGCTGCTGGAGTGCGGCGTTGAGGTTGTCGGTCGGACCCGGTTCTGTATCCATCCGGCAGATAAGGTGGCCGATATCCCCGCAGTGGGTGGCACGAAGGAAGTGAACTGGCAGCGTTGTCTCGCACTCGAGCCCGACCTCGTGGTGATGGACAAGGAAGAGAACACCCGTGAGATGGCGCAAGCCTGTCCGGTGCCCTGGGTGGCAACGCACATTACCTCAATCGATGACGTGAGCCGGGAACTCGACTTACTGGCGGACAGGCTCTGCTCAAACCCTCTGGCCGATCTGGCTGCTGACTGGCAGTCGCTGGCAGTGAAAACTGTTGGCCAGCTCAGCGACCTGGGTTCGATTCCGGGTGAAATGGCGCGTATCGGTCAGCCGGAATGCTGCACCCGGGTTGAATACCTGATCTGGCGCGACCCCTGGATGACCGTTGGCCGTCACACCTTTATCGGCGCCATGCTGGAACGCGTCGGTCTCGGCGCCTACCTGGACCTCTCTGAGGAGAACTACCCGCAGTTACCGACGGAGCCGCCACGTGACGACACCTGTTACCTGCTATCCTCTGAACCCTATCCGTTTGAACGTCATCTCGAAGCACTTGGCGCGGCAGGCTTTAATGGTGTGCTCGTCGACGGCGAATTCTACTCATGGTTTGGTGTGCGCAGCTACCGGGCCCTGAATAATTACCTGCAGAAAAAGGAATCATCATGACTTACGAAACCCTTTCTATCGAAAAGCGCGGCCAGGTCGACTGGCTAACGCTGAACCGGCCCGATTCGCTGAATGCAATCAATACGCCCATGGTGACAGAGTTGCGGGATTACTTCGATAAGCTGGCCGAGGACCGGGACACGCGCATCGTCGTCATGAAAGGTGCCGGCCGTGCCTTTTGTGCCGGGCTCGATATCAAGGATTCACAGTCGGGAAAATATGAGCAGCCGTTCAGCGGTGGGATGGGCTTTCAGGGCTATCTTGCGGAAGTTTACATCCGTATGCGCCGGTGTCCGCAGCCGATTATCTCGCTCGTCCACGGTGCGGCCTGCGGCGGTGGTTTCTCGTTCGTGCTGGCATCGGATATCCGGATTGCCGGTGAATCCGCCAAGATGAATGCCGCCTATATCCGCATTGGCCTTTCTGCCTGTGATATGGGTTCAAGCTATTTCCTGCCGAGGCTGGTAGGCACTTCTGTCGCCTCTGAGCTGATGCTGACGGGGCGGTTTATTCATGCCGATCGTGCGCTCGCTACCAACCTGGTGTCGGAGGTTGTGCCAGATGACCAGCTTGAAGCGGCAGCCCAACCCTATATTGACGAGATGCTGCTGACGTCGCCCATGGGGCTCAGGCTCACCAAAGAGGGACTCAATTATTCCATCGATGCAGCGGGCCTCGAGGCTGCGATGGCGATCGAAAATCGAAACCAGCTGATGTGCTCACGCTCCGAGGATGCGCGGGAGGGTATGCTGGCTTTCATTGAAAAACGTCAACCCAACTACAAAGGTAAATAAGAGGGAACTCACATGATTGTTGTTAACGCCATTATCGATACAACGGCAGAGAATATCGCCAACATGAAAGACGCCATTGCTGTCATGGAGGAAAAGAGCCGGGCTGAAGCCGGCTGTCATGACTACACCTTCTCGATCGAACTGAATAATCCTGATGTGATCCGTATCACTGAAAAGTGGGAAAGTATGGAAGCGCTGAGTGCGCACTTCCAGGAGCCACACATGGCGGACTTTCAGGCCGCGATGGCTGCCCACCCGCCAAAATCAGTCACCGCTTCTTTTTACGAGGCGACAGAAGTCCAGATGCCTGGCAGGTAGTGACGCTAGACGTGAATCAGGTCGGCGGTGGGCAGCATACCCTCGCCGAGGACCTGTTTTGCGGCTTTGAACGCCTCAAAGTCACCGAGCACGATTTGCCAGGTGTAATAAGCCGGGCCGGTCTCCATCGGCACTTCGAAACAGCCGATGCCGAGTGGCGCGATCGTGAAGGGTCCGTCGTGGGTGCCGACCAGGTGCTGCTCGACAAAATCAACATAAGCGTCGCGCCCGCTGACGTCGACCACATCGAAAAAGGCGACAGCGTCGCGACCACCAGTCTCAATCTGTTTCAGCATTTCTGCCGGAAACAGCCCACCGGTCCAGCGTGCATTAATCTCGGTGACGACAATGCTTCCGTCCTGGCCTATGAAGAAGTCGATGCCGCAGTTACTGCCGATATCAGAGACATAGCCGTGGTGGCGGGCGTATTTACCCACCGTCAGCAGAACGTCAATCTGGGCGTCGGTCAGTTGAACCGACTCACCGATCAGATTGCCAACCCAGAGACCTTCGGCAAACAGTAGTTTGCGTGTATTGGCGATGTGAATCTCATCGTTTGACACAAACAGGTCAACCGTCATCTCGGTGTAGAAATCGAGATCCAATTTCTCCTGCAGCAGGATGAACATGTCATCCCCGTACTCTTCAACAAACGTCTGGCAGTCGGCCACAGAACTCACTGCAGTAACGTTGCGGGCGCCGGCGAGTCCCAGCAGTTTAGCCATGACTGCCCCCTGATGATGCGCAAAGAAAGACTCGACGCGTTCGGTCGAGAGCTCGGCTTTGGTGCAGGTGATCGTATCGGGGAAGGGGACGCCAAATGCGGGTGCATGCTCAGCGAAGTGCTGCTTTGAGTTGACGTTGCGGTTGATTTCAAGCAACGAGGGGTTCTTGTGAATCACCGCATTGGAGCCGCTCGACATGTAGAGGTTAACGACATCGGTCAAGTCTGGCTTTGCTTCAACGAGGCCTGCAACGGACTCATAAAACGTAAACTTCGGGTGGTACGAGAAGTGTGACAACGGCACCGTGTCACCAACCATCCGTGTAAACATGGCGTGATAGCGCGCGAGGCAGGCCTGCCACGACGGCTGCTGGTACGCGTCATACAATGCGAGGTGATCACCGCTGTGACCGATACCGGCAAGTGCGACCTGCAGCATGGCAGTCAGCTCCACATTGGAGAGGTGATCTGCCTGCTGTTTCTCCGTGAGCTGTTCCAGATCGAAGTGCAGGGAACAGTCGTCCCCTGCCATCGCAAAAAGTGAGGTGTAATTTTTGCCGGGGAAGAATGAACCAGCGCGCATGATCAGCTCATATGGGCGCCGCCATCGACATTCAGGGTCTGACCCGTCATGAAGCTGGAATCGGCACCGGCAAGAAATGAGATGCTGGCAGCAAGTTCACTCGGCAGCCCCTGTCTTCCCATCGGCGCTGCCATGCGGATACGGGCGCGGACGTCATCGGTCGACATGCCGAACTTGTCTGCGGTTCTGCCGATGGTTCCGTCCATCATGTCAGTGCTATGCGAGCCTGGTGCGACGCAATTTACCCGGATGTTAACCGGGGCCAGTTCCAGCGCCAGTTGCTGGGTCATGCCGATGACGCCGAACTTGGTAGCGCAGTAGGCGCCGTAGTCCGGCAGACCGCGTCGGCCCGCTGTCGAGGAAATGTTGATGATTGAGCCGCCTTCGCCGACGTCGCGCATCAGCCGTCCTACCGCCTTGGTGACGAGGTAGACGCCATTCAGGTTGATGTCGACGGTCTCGTACCAGAGATCGTCGTCCATATCGAGAATGGGCGCATCGCCCGCGCCGCTGGGTACGCCCGCATTATTGACAAGGATGTCAACGCGACCGAACTTGTCTCTCGCCTGCTGCACCAGGTTGTCGACGTCGGCTTTGTTCGTGACGTCGGCCTCAACAGCGAGTGCCTGCCGCCCCATGGCCTCGATCTCTTCCGCCAGTGAGCTGACCCCGAGCCAGCCGATCTCTTTTTCGTTGTCGGGCCGATCATCAGGGTCGCGCTGCCGCCCCGTAACAACGATATCTGCGCCATCTTCTGCGAGCCTGAGTGCCATGGCCCGGCCCAGACCGCGGTGCCTGGCCGCGCCAGATATAAGTGCTACTTTTCCTGTCAGGTCAGCCAAGTTCAAAGTCCCAGTACGGTTTTCGCAATAATGTTTTTCTGCACTTCCCGTGCACCCCCAAATACCGAAGAAGCGCGGTTATTCAGATAGGTCGCGGTCGCTGTCTGGAAGCGCTCCTCTCCGACGCCGTCTTCGCCTTCGATCCACAGCACGTTATTGTGTGGCAGCCCATAGTAGGCAATGGCCGCGAGCCGCATCGCACTGATGCGCTGGCCCAGGTCGCTGGTCATGTTTTTCATCAGCGATGCACCCGAACCGATATTCTGACCGCTGGCGATACGGGACTGCAGGTCTGTCTCCATCTGCGAGAGTGCGGCCACTTCAATTGCGGCCTCTGCGGCCTGCTGGTGCAGCTCATGCTCGACTGGCAGGTCGGCCAGCAGCAGCTTCAGGTTGTCCATGGCGATATTCAGACCGGTCGCCGCTGTGCCGCCACCCCGTTCAAACTCAAGCAGGTACTTGGCCACGGTCCAGCCTTCATTTTCCGGTCCAACCCGGTTGGTCACCGGGACGCGGACGTTGTCAAAGAAGACCTGGTTGACCTCGTGATCGCCAGCCAGGGTGATGATGGGCTCGACCTTGATGCCAGGGGTATTCATGTCGATCAGAAGAAAACTGATCCCGGCCTGGGGACGGGACTCCTGGTCGGTGCGAACCAGGCAAAAAATATGATCAGCAAACTGACCGTGGGTGGTCCAGATTTTACTGCCGTTGACGATGTAGTCATCGCCATCCTTGTCGGCCCGGCACTTGAGGCTGGCAAGGTCTGAGCCTGACCCTGGCTCTGAATAGCCCTGGCACCAGTAGTGTTCGCCCGAGAGGATCTTCGGCAGGTAATAGTCCTGCTGCTGTTTCGTGCCGTACTTGAACAGCACCGGTGCCAGCATCCGCAGGCCCAGCGGGATCAGGCCGGGTGCACCGGCGAGGGCGCACTCACGATTGAAGATATAGCGCTGATTGGAGGTCCAGCCCGGACCGCCAAATTCTTTCGGCCAGGAAACCCCGGCCCAGCCGCGTTTGTGCAGTATGGCCTGCCACGCCAGGGCAACATCCTTCTCGGCAAACACAGTGGTGGTCCTGGCGGCTTCAGCCTTCATTTCGGGCGTCAGTTCCTCTGCCAGCATCTTGCGAACTTCTGCCTGGAAAGCGAGTTCTTCTTCGGTCAGTTCGAGTTCCAAGGTTTCCTCTCAGTCAAAAAATAAAACACGTTACAGAAATTGAGTGTACCGATGAATCGGGCCACGGTCACCTAGCTTAGGCCGGTTACCAGGATGACCAGAATAGCGACAGGCAACAGGAATCTCAGCAGTACACGCCAGGTCTCAAATACCCAGGCTGGCATAGCGGACAACTCCTCGCGCAGCGTGGCTTTTTGCATCTGCCAGCCGGTAAAGAGCGCAATCAGCAGGCCGCCGACGGGCAGCATAATCTGGTTCGACAGGTAGTCAAAAATGCCATTGAGGTCGAGCGCGCCGATCTTCCAGTCGGAGATCACGTTGTACGAGAGCACACTGATAATGCCTAGACCAGCAACAGCAACGAGCACGGTAGCGGTGGCCTGGTGCCGGCCGAACGCTGTGCTCTCCTCGAGCCACGCGACCAGGGGTTCGAGCAGACCGACCATGCTGGTGACGGCAGCTACCGAGAGCAGGGTGAAAAACAGGATGGCGACCCACTGCCCGCCGGGCATCTGGGCGAAAGCCACTGGCAGCGTCTGGAAAATCAGACCTGGCCCGCCGGCGGGATCAAGGCCAAAACGGAACACCATGGGGAAGATCATCAGGCCGGCAATCAGTGCCACCATGGTGTCTATAACAATGATGATGAGGACACAGCGAGTGATCGAGACCTGCGGCGGCAGGTAGGAGCCGAAGATCATCATTCCTGCCATACCAACGCCGATCGAAAAGAAGGCCTGCCCTACGGCCGCGAGAAAGGTGCCGCCGTCGATCTTGCCGAAATCCGGTGTGAACAGGTAGCTGGCGGCAGCACCGAAGCCATCCTGGGAGGCGTTGTAGATCACCAGGGCCAGCATGAGCGCAAACAGGGTTGGCATCAGGACCCTGACAGAGCGCTCGATGCCGTTGTTAACCCCGGCATAGATGATGCTGCCGGTCGCCAACAGGCTGAGGGCTGTCCAGAACAGCATGCCGTTAATGGAGCCGAGGACACCGTTGAAGGTAGTTGAGGCGGTGCCGGCATCGAAGTCGGCGAAGCCGATGGTGATGCCTTTGTACAGGTACCAGAAGACCCAGCCGGCGACGACGCAGTAAGTGCCAAGAATGATAAAGGCCGTCGCGAGATTGAGATGGCCGACATGTTGCCACTGGCCCGATCGTCCCTCGGTGGTGGCGATCTTGAACATGGCTCTCGGTGGATTAGCCTGGCCGTGCCGGCCAATCAGGATCTCGGCGATGAGAATCGGTATGCCAATGAGGATCGCACAACTCAGATAGACAATGACAAAAGCGCCGCCGCCGTTCTCGCCAGTAATGTAGGGAAAGCGCCAGATGTTGCCGAGGCCGACCGCAAACCCCGTTGCCGCCATGAGAAACCCGAAGGTAGAGCTGAATTGATGAACCTGCATGGTTGATTGTTCTGAATCAGGACCCTCCGAGTTTGCCTGCCACCACGATCGAATTCAAACGTCGCTTTTGGCAGAAATGAGAGGTGGTTTTAGCTGCCTGCTTCGTGAACAATAGTGTGCTTTCCCGTTGATATTGAAGAAGAGATTACCGATGGCTGTATCACTTTACGACCTTTCTACTGTCAGCTTTCTGCAGGTTTTGAATGCCGTTGACGGCTTCCTGGAGAAGGGCAGAAATCACCTCGAAGCAGAGGGCGTTGACCTCGACGAAATCGTCAGTTTGCGTCTGATTGATGACATGAATCCGTTCCAGTTTCAGGTCATCTCAGTGGCCCACCATTCCATGGGCGCTCTCAAAGGCCTGGAAGCCGGCGAATTTGCGCCACCGAGCGGCTATGGCGAGCCTGACTATGCCGGCCTGCAGGCACTGGTGAAAGAGGCGATCGCCACAGTTGAGACCTTCGATGCGGCTAAGGTTGCCGGTCTCGAGGGTGGTCAGCTGGTCTTCAAACTCGGGGCGAACGAACTGCCGTTTACCGCTGAGAATTTCATCATGTCGTTCTCGCTGCCCAATTTCTATTTTCACGCAGCGACGACCTACGATTTCCTCCGCATGAAAGGGGTACCGCTCGGTAAGCGGGATTTTCTTGGTGGTATGAGGATGGGCGTCTGATACCACAGTACTGAAGCCGGGCTGTATTGATGTCATCGACGCCAGCGACAGAAGAAGCGTGGATCGGTCACCCGCGCGGCCTCTTTGTGCTGTTCGCCACCGAGATGTGGGAGCGCTTCTCCTACTATGGGATGCGGGCACTGCTGATCCTCTACCTGACCAAGCACTTTCTGTTTGGGGATAAGACCGCGGGTCTGATCTTTGGCAGTTATGCCTCGCTGGTTTACGCCATGCCGGTGTTGGGCGGCCTCATCGCCGACCGGTATCTTGGCTTTAAGAAAGCCATCATGTTTGGAGCCGTCCTGCTGTGTTGTGGCCACTTTGGTATGGCGTTCGAAGGTCCGCCTGCAAGTGTTGTCGACGGTGAGGTTGTGCGGGCATCTCTGCACGAACAGGTGTTCTATCTCTCGCTCGCATTTATTGTCGTTGGTGTTGGCTTTCTCAAGGCCAGTATCTCCTCTATCGTCGGCCAGCTTTACCGTCAGGATGACCCGCGCCGCGATGCCGGTTTCACCATTTTTTACATGGGCATCAACCTGGGCGCTTTTGTGGCGACGCTGCTGTGCGCCTACCTTGGCGAAACCTACGGCTGGCGCTATGGGTTTGGCCTTGCCGGCATTGGCATGCTGATTGGGCTGGTGACATTTATTCGAGGTGGCCGCTACCTAACGGGTATAGGTGAACCGCCGGTACCCGAGGCGCTCACGGCCAAACTCTTCACAGGCCTTTCTCGTGAAGGGGCGATCTATCTTGGCGGTCTCGCCAGTGTGCTGTTGGTCTGGCAGCTGATTCAGCGAACCGGTGAGCTTGGACTCCTGCTCACCGGCTTTGGTCTCGTTGTTGTTACCTGGGTAATCTGGTTTTCCCTGTCGCAGTGCACACCGGCGGAACGTAACCGGATGCTGGTGATGCTGCTGCTGATCGTGCTGTCGGTTTTCTTCTGGGCGTTGTTTGAGCAGGCAGGGTCCTCATTGACGCTGTTTACAGACCGAAATGTCGCGATGGGCGACATCTTTACCGCGGGCATGTTCCAGTCACTGAATCCACTTTTCATAATCATGTTTGCACCCCTGTTCGCCTGGCTTTGGGTCAAGCTCTCAGCAAGAAATCGTGAGCCCAGTACGCCAATGAAATTCGGGCTGGGTATTGTCCAGGTCGGTCTCGGCTTCGCGGTACTGCTTGTCGGTGCAGCCTTTGCTGGCGAAGACGGTAAGGTAGCGGTTGTTTGGCTGGCGCTTATGTACCTGTTGCACACGACGGGCGAGCTCTGCCTGTCACCGGTCGGTCTCTCGATGGTGACCAAACTGAGTGTCGCTCGCGTCGGGGGTATGATGATGGGGGTGTGGTTCCTGTCTTCGTCTTTTGCCGCTTACGTTGCCGGTATGATTGCCGGTGCGATGGCCATCGGTGAATCGGGTGCGGATGTCGCTATCGGAGCTGAGTCGCTGGCAGTTTATACCAGTGTTTTTGGCAAGCTTGCCTGGCTGGCGGTCGGTCTCGGTGTTGGCCTGATGGTTATTGCACCCTGGCTTGCCGGCAAGATGAAGATGGAGGATGAAAAATGAAAGGTCCACTCTCGGGGTTTCGTATCGTCGATCTCTCCAGCGTGATTTCAGGGCCAGTGGCGACAGTGCTGCTGGCTGACCAGGGTGCCGATGTGATCAAGGTCGAAGCACCTGCCGGTGATATTGTCAGAAGAATGGGTCGCGGCCACGACAGCCTGAGCCCGGCTTTCGTCACGGCAAATCGGGGTAAGCGTTCTGTCTGTATCAACCTGAAAGAGGCACGTGGTGTTGAGATAGTGAAGCGGCTGATCGCAGACGCCGATGTCTTCATTCAGAACTTCAGGCCCGGTGCTATCGAAAAGATGGGCCTTGGCTACGACGTGCTTACGGCCATCAACCCTGCGCTGCTTTACGTCTCGGTCAGTGGCTTTGGTGAGAAAGGGCCATACAGCCACAAGCGGGTCTATGATCCCGTGATCCAGGCATTAACCGGGCTGCCCGATACTCAGGCAGACAGTGCTGATGCCAGGCCGAAAATGGTTCGTACGATCATTCCCGATAAAGTCTCTGCACTGACGACCGCTCAGGCGATCACTGCGGGATTGCTGGAGCGCGAGCGGGGAGATGGCAAGGGCCAGCACATTCGAGTGGCCATGGTGGATGCAACGATTTCGTTTCTCTGGCCGGAAGCGCTGGGCGGACTCACCATGGTGGGTCAGGAGCAGCATGTGAGACGGGGTCAGCTGGCCCAGGACCTGGTGTTTGAGACCAAAGACGGGTTTATCACCTGCGGCGCCGTATCGGATTCTGAGTGGGAAGGGATGTGTGCAGCGCTTGACCGGCCGGACTGGCTCGACGACGAGCGTTTTAATACGCCGCTCGGTCGGGTACAGAATGCCAAAGAGCGGCTCGAGGGGATGGCGGATGTGTTGAAGTCACGCACCAGTGCCGCTTGGCTTGAGCGCCTGGATGCGCATGACGTTCCCTGTGCGCCGATCCTCAGTCGCCCGGAAATTCTCGAAAACGAGCAGATCAAGGCCAATGAACTGATCCATCAGTATGACCACCCCGGGCTCGGCCAGATACGCCAGCCCAGGCCGGGTGCGAGATTCTCCCGCAGTCACATCCACTCGCAGGCGGTGGCACCGACGCTGGGGGAACACAGCCAGGAGGTGTTGACGGAAGCAGGGCTGGCCCACGATGAGATTGAGGAGCTGTTGAAGGACGGGGTGATTGTGCAACGGAGCAATGACTGACGCGCGGAGGACAAGGAGAACTAGGTATGGAACTTTACGATGCAATGAGCACCCTGCGGGCGGTCAGGCGATTGAAACCTGACCCGATTCCGGCGGAGGTGCAGGAACGTATTCTGACAGCGGCCACATGGGCCCCGACGGGTGGCAATGTGCAGCCTTGGCGCATCATCGCAGTGACAGACGCGGATAAAAAGGGGCAGATGGAAGCCCTCTACAAGCCGCTCTGGGAGCGGTACATCGTAGGCTATCGGCAGCGCATGGAAAAGATGGACGAGGCTGGCAGGAAAGGGTCCGAACGCACGATTGGTGCCGGGGACTATCTCGCGAGCCACATGCACGAGGCGCCGCTGATTGCCGTGTTCTGCTTCAATCCGCACATCATGGCGATAACCGACAAGGATCAGCCGCGTCCGACGGTGGTCGGCGGTGGTTCAGTCTACCCGGCGGTGCAGAATTTCCTGCTGGCGGCACGCAATGAAGGGCTTGGCTGCGTACTGACTACGCTGCTTTGCATGGAAGAGCCCGCCATCAAAACCATGCTGGGTATGCCCGATGACTGGTACACCTGTGCCCACATCCCGGTTGGATACCCGGTGCTGGGTGGTCACGGCTCGATCAGCCGGCGCGGTGTCGAGCAGATGGTTTACCACAACGGGTGGAAAAGCTGAGCACTGAAGCCGGTGCTGCAGAATGGCGGGCAGGTGTTGAGCGCCTGAGCAACCGGGTTATCTGGGCCTACTCTCTGCCGCGCATCGGCGTTGGGATCCTGGGCCTGCTGTTTGCAACCTATCTGATGAAATTTGCCACCGATGTGCTGCTGATCGCGCCGGCGGTGATGGGCGGGCTGATGGCAGCTTCCCGCTTCTGGGATGCGATTTCGGATCCCGTGGTGGGTTACCTCTCTGATAACACCCGGGCAAGCGTGGGCCGGCGGCGCGCCTGGCTGTTCGGGGCAGCGGTACCCATGGGCGTCGGCATGATCATGATCTGGTCGCCGCCGGAAGTGCTGGAGGGACTGCAACTGGTTCTATGGATGGCGCTTGCACTGTTTGTCTATGAGACGGCGAGCACCGCATTCTTTGTGCCGCACGGTGCGCTGGGCGTTGAACTGACACCGAACTACCACGAACGCACGCGTCTGTTTGGCTTCTCGCACATGATTTCTGCCATAGGTCTGCTGTTGGGACTGGGCGCGCTGCAGTGGATGAACATGTCTGACAACAAGCGCGAGACAGCGGTCTTTATCTCCGTTGCAGCGGGCCTCATCGTAATCGTGCTGGTGATCTGGTCGACCTGGCTGATGCCCGAGAGAACGGACTACCAGGGCAGGGGTGGCGGGAAAATCGTCAAGTCGTTCCTTGATGTGTTTAAGAACCCGCACGCCACGCTGCTGCTGCTGATGTATGGCATTGAGACCTTTGGTGCTGCCAGCATCGCGCTGCTGGTGCCTTACCTCATGGAGTATGTGCTGCCGATGCAGGCGTACATCGTGCCTCTACTGGTGCTTTATGTCGTGCCGCAGTTTGCCTTTACGCCAGTTTTTATCTGGCTGTCACGGCGCTACGGCAAGAAACGCCTTTGGCTGATTTCCATGTTCGTCGCCGCCTTCATGTTTATCCTGACCTTTTTCGTCGTTAAGCCGGGCGAGTTTTCCTACCTGATCTGGATTGGCACTTTCTTCTTTGGTTTGTGCGCGGGCTGCGGCGCCGTGGTGGCACCCGCGATTAAGGCAGACATCATCGATTACGATGAATACGTTACCGAAGAACGCAAGGAAGGCGCGTACCTTGCTGTGTGGAACCTGATCAGGAAATCAGCTGGATCGCTGACCGCGCTCTTTACCGGTTTTGCGCTCCAGTTCACGGGTTTTGTGCCCAATGTCGAGCAGTCCGAGACGATCCAGTACTGGATTCTTGGCCTGTTCAGTCTGCTGCCGGGGTTCTGTTACCTGATCGGGGGCCTGATTTTTATGCGGTTTTCTTTCAATGAGGCAGAACACGCAGAAGTCAGGTCAGCACTCGACGCCCGGCTGAACCAGGCCTGACGTTCGACCCGGCTTACAGGTAGTCCGGGTCGCGGCCATCGGGGAAAGGCAGACCGCGATCCATGATCGGACTGTCGCCGGGCTTCATGTTTTCATGGGCGCGTTTCCAGCCGGCAAATGTGCCGAGGATGTGCAGCGGATCGCCGTGAATCTCGGTGAAGCCACCGTTGACCTCGCGAGTATCAAAATAGGCCGCATTGACGTCATCGGCCCAGAGCTCACAGGCGTTCACGAATCCCAGGTCGAGCATGCGCTGTCTTGCAGCAGCGAAGTCATTCACAAGGCAGCCAGCATGGTGGAAACCCTCCTCGCCGGCGGCAAACATGTCGCGGTAGATGGAAGGTGTTTCATCGTGCTGCTGGATGAACTGGATCTGGTTGTTGCCGAGGTAGCCGAAGGCGTATGAGACGTCTGCTTCCTGGTCGGTGCCCCGGTACTGGAACTTATCGGTCTTGTGGTGCGGGACCAGGATGAACGGGCCGGCACCGTAAAGGCGATGCCATTTGTGTGCGGCTTCTTCAACGTCGTTGACGAAGTAGGCGTGTTGGAAGATTGGGTAGATTGCGGACATTGCTGGTTTCCCTCTTGTTGTTTTTT
>JAYQAI010000010.1:35501-49537 GCA_038136715.1 Gammaproteobacteria bacterium
TTGACGGTGTTGTCGGCGCCGGTGAAGGCGGTGCCGAAGCTTTCCCAGTACAGGCGTGCGGATGAAGCGCCGGCATTGGTCAGCCAGTAAAACATGATGTTATCGATCAACTCATCCCGGGACAGTACATTTTCCGGGTGACCGTTGCAGTCAGTCCACTGGTAAAACTTCTCGAGAATCCAGGCGGACTGACCGGCGGGTGAGTCGGAAAGACCATAACCAAGGGTCTGCGGGCGCGTGCTCTGCTGTTTGGAATAACCGGAATCCCACTGCTGATAAAAACGAGCACCGGCGAGCGCGATCTTGTCTGCTTCATCCGGGTTTTCCAGCGCTGCCTTAGTTGCGGAGGCATTCGGCATGTTGACGTGAATACTGCGACAACGGCCCCTGTTCTGCACGCCGATCGCGGTGGTGACAGCAGAACCCCAGTCGCCGCCCTGGGCGACATAGCTGTCATAGCCGAGCCGCTGCATCAGCTCGTCCCAGGCCGCGGCGATCTTCTCGACGTTCCAACCGTTCTTAGCAGGTTTGCCGGAGAAGCCGTAGCCCGGCAGCGATGGACAGACAATATGAAAGGCATCGCGGGCATCACCGCCATGCTTTTCCGGTTCGGCGAGCGGTTCCCAGACTTTGCAGAACTCGATGATCGAGCCCGGCCAGCCATGGGTCATGATCAATGGTGTCGCGTTCTCGACGCTGCTCTTGATATGAAAGAAGTGGATGTCGAGGTCATCGATAACCGTCTTGAACTGACCATGGCGGTTGAGTCGGTCCTGAGTGTTGTACCAGTTGTATTCATTGGCCCAGTAGTCGCAGAACTCCCGGTGGTAGGCGAGCGGCACTCCCTGGGACCAGTCCTCGACTGTCTCAGCCTCTGGCCAGCGTGCGCCCCGGATCCGCTGCTGCAGATCTTCGATTTCACTCTGAGGAACGCTGAGCTTGTACGGGCGAATGCTGCTCATGTTCTGCTGCCTCAGACCACCTGCCTTGGATCAGCCTGCGCACCGCGCACCAGCTTGCCGGGCAGGGCGCCGGTAGGTTCGCCGTTTTCAAAAATCACTTCGCCGGCTTTGATCGTCGCGACGAAGCCATCGGCGTTCTGCAGGAACCGCTTACCGCCGGCGGGCAGGTCATGCACGATGTGTGGCGTATGCAGTTTCAGAGCATCAAAGTCGATGATATTGAGGTCAGCTTTCAGTCCCTCGGCGATCATGCCGCGATCATGCAGCGAGTAGAGCTCGGCCGGCTGCCGGCATAGCATCCTGATAGCCTTGGCAATATCGATTTCGCCGCGTTCCTTGACCCACTTGGTCAGTACGTACACGTTGGCACTGGCGTCGCAGATGGTACCAACGTGGGCGCCGCCATCACCAAGGGCGGCAACGGTATGCGGATGATTCAGCATTTCGTGAATGTGATCTGAGAAGTTGGCGGCCGGAATAAAGATCAGATTGCGGCCATTGTTCTCGAGGAAATAGTCATACAGCCATTCCTGCGGATCGCGACCTTCCGCCTCGGCACGGGAGGCCACCGAACTGCTTCGGTCAGGCAGGTAGTTGATCGGCTCCTCCAGTGGATACATGTGGCGGTACCGGTCATTGAAGATCTCAACGAAGATATGCGGTGAATCGTTTTCCTCGCTCAAAATCGCGGCTTTCACTGCGGGTGATTTCAGCATTTCGATCTTCTGATCCCAGGGCAGGTCATCCAGGGCCATGTAGCTGGGGCGACGTGAGAAACTGCTCATCGACGCGGGATGTCCCATCAGCATACCCACCGGTCGAGACAGCACCTGGCCGCGAATATCCAGACCTTCTGCCTGCGCATTCTCGATGCGCTGCAGCTGATCATGCCAAAGCGTCGGCTGGTTGCCGAGATCGAGCAGCGTGAAGGTACCCTTGGCCCCGGTCTTGGTGCTGACATCACGCAGGATACTGAACTCGTCGTCCGGGTCCTCCCAGTCTGAGATGAGCTGGAAGACGCTGCCTTTCTCGCCAGAGAGAGACTCGCCCAGCGCTTTTAATTCTTCGGTTGCGGCCTTGTAAGTCGGAATGAATTCGCCGGAGCTGCTGCGATGGACCAGAGTGCGCGAAGTTGAGAAACCTACCGCGCCGGCTTCGATGCCCTCACGAATCAGGACTTTCATCTTCTCGATATCTTCTGGTTGTGCCGGCTCGCGATTCACCCCGCGCTCGCCCATGACGTAGACACGCAGTGGTCCGTGCGGCAGGAGCGCGGCGACGTCGATATCCCTTGGGCGGTCATCAATCGCATCAAGATACTCAGGAAATGTTTCCCAGTTCCAGGGCAGGCCTTCGTTCATCGCTGTACCTGGAATTTCTTCTACCCCTTCCATCAGTTCAACCAGGACATCGTGGTCTTCGGGCTTGCAGGGGGCGAACCCGACACCGCAGTTACCCATGACGACAGTCGTCGCGCCCAGGTTGGAAGAGGGCTGCATGTGGACGTCCCACGTGGCCTGGCCGTCGTAGTGGGTGTGAACATCCACGAAACCTGGCGTGACGATCTTGCCTGTCGCGTCAATGATCCGGTCGGCGTTACTCTCAAGGTTGTCCGCGACCGCGGTAATACGGCCGTCCTTGACGCCGATATCGAGTCGCGCAGCGGGTGCGCCGGTGCCGTCATAGACCAGGCCGCCTTTAATCAACAGATCGAAGTCACTCATGATTACCTCCTCTCAATTCATCGCTTTTTATACCATAACCATCGTCATAATAGCTGCGACCAGCCGCAGACTGTGACAGGTTCAGACCGCCCGCGGTCGAAACGTGCCAGGCTTTTGCTCATGACCTGGCATGCAGGACAACCGGCATATCAGTAATCCCCCGAACGAAGTTCGACTTCAGTCGCGTCACGGGGCCGACCACCTCGACTTTCTCGAAGCGCCGCAGAATCTCTTCCCAGACAATGCGCAGCTGCATTTCTGCCAGGCGATTACCCATGCAGCGGTGTACACCGAAACCGAAAGCGATGTGATTACGAACGTCTGGCCGGTCGATGATGAACTCGTTCGGTCGGTTGATCCTGGTTTCATCCCGGTTGGCAGAGACGTACCACATAACAATTTTGTCACCCTGCCTGATCTGCTGACCGCGGAACTCGACGTCACGGGTCGCGGTTCTGCGCATGTGCATAAGAGGTGTCTGAAAGCGGATGATTTCTGACACCATTTTCGGTACCAGCGCCGGATTGGCCCGCAGCTTGTCGTACTCAGCGGGGTTTTCATTCAGCGCCAGGACACCGCCGGATATGGAGTTCCGTGTCGTGTCGTTGCCGCCAACAATAAGCAGGACGAGATTGCCGAGAAACTCCATCGGGTCCATATCCTGGAAATGCGCTGAGTGTGCCATCAGGGTGATGAAGTCATACTTGCCCTCAGGCGATGCAGCGGCCCGTTCCCGCCACAGGGCAGTGAACGTCTCAAGGCATTCGAGTAATGCGGCCTGACGATCTTCAGATGACACGCTGTCGTCACCGGCGATCTCTTCACTGGCAGTCGCCATGTCTGACCAGAACGTCAGCTTGCGGCGGTCTTCGAACGGGAAATCAAACAGGGTTGCCAGCATCTGCGTGGTGAGTTCAATTGAGACCCGGTCGACCCAGTTGAACTCCTCACCAATGGGCAAGCTGTCCATGATCTTGCCGACGCGTTCGCGAATCAGTGGTTCAAGCAGCGCGAGGTTTTGCGGTGACACTGCCGGTGTGACGGCCTTGCGCTGATTGTCATGCACCGGGGGATCCTGGGCGATGAACTGACGGACCGTGAAGTTCGGGTCCTGGTCGCCGATAACGATGGCGGGGAAGGAAGAAAAGGTCTCATGATCCTTCTCGATGGCCATAATGTCTTCGTAGCGTGTTACCGACCAGTAGGGGCCAAAAATGCTGTCCTTGCAGTAATGGACCGGTGCTTCCCGGCGCAGTCGTTCGAAATAAGGCCAGTGTGCATCAGCCTCGTACAGCGAGGGTACAGATACATCCAGCTCGTCGAGCGGAATGCTGTTGACGTCGATCTTGATTGCCTGGTTCATGTTGTTGCCTGCAAATTATTTTTATTGGTTGTCTGTGACGACAGAATGTCTGCAATACGCGATACAAAGTAGCATAAAAATACAATGAACATACATGAGGTGACAGTTGCACTCGTCAGGCAGATTCATGACACTGCGAGCTGCACACTGCAAGGAACAGGAGTCTGATATGTCGGGATTGAAAGGTGCAGAACGATGGATCGACCTGAGCGGCAAAGTCGCTCATGTCACGGGTGGCGGCAAGGGAATTGGTCGCGGCATCGCCCAGGCGCTGGCTATGGCGGGGGCAAAGGTTATGGTCAGTGACATTAACCTCGAGTCTGCGGAGTCGACAGCGGCGGAGATTGACGGTGCAGCCATGGCGCTGAATGTCGCCGATCGCGAAGCGGTTGATACGGCCATGAATGATACGATCGCTGCGCTGGGGTCGCTCGACATTCTTGTCAATAATGCCGGTCTTTATGTTGGATATGGCGGGCCTGTTGAGCAGATCTCCGATGACATGTGGCGCGCACTCTGGTCGGTTAACGTCGACGGGGTGTTTTATACCTGCCGTGCAGCTGCCACCATTATGAAATCGCAGGAGAGCGGCGGCCGCATCATCAACGTCGCGTCAACCCAGGCTGTTTCACCGGGCGTAGGTGTGACCTACGATGGCTCGAAGGCGGCTGTCGTCCAGATGACCAAGGCACTGGCACTTGAATTGGCGCCGCATGGAATCAATGTGAATGCGCTGGCACCGGGGCCCACCTGGGTCAATGAAGGTGAACCGCCACCTATTAATGCCCAGATGCCGCCCCGTTCGGGAGAGCCACTCGCAGATACCGTGGCCGACCGAATCGCAAGGCTGCCGCTTGGTCACTGGGGTGATCCCATGGAGCAGGGCAAAGCCGCGGTCTTTCTGGCCTCCGAGATGAGCAGTTTCGTTACAGGTGCCTATCTCAATGTCGACGGCGGATGGTTGACCCTCTAGCGACTTCAGGCTTTACAGTGCCGGCATGAACACACAGTTTCTGCCGGATTCCAGCGAACACCCGACGCTGCTTCGCATCGAGGGCATGTCGTGCGCGGGCTGTGTCAGATCAGTTGAGAACGCACTCGCGGGTGTGCCCGGCGTCGATGCTGCCAGCGTTAATTTCGCCAGTGAGACAGCGGCAGTCACGGGTGCGTTTGATGCCGCGCTGCTGCTGCAGGCGGTCAAGAACGCGGGCTATGACGCCCGGCCCTATGAGCAGCAGTCAATTGCTGCGCAGGAGGAGGATATCTCGCAGGCATTCCGCTGGTCCTTCGCCCGTTCTGCCGTTGCGCTTGCCGGCGGTGCAATGCTGATGGCGGACATGTATTTTGGCTGGCTGCCGCCTCTGACAGCGCCACTGCCCTGGTTGATCATCGGCCTGCTGACACTGGGGGTGATGGTGCTGGCTGGCGGACATTTCTACCGGGGTGCCGTCGCCGCGACCCTGAATCGTACGGCAACCATGGATACATTGATTGCGCTAGGCACCGGCACTGCCTGGATCTACTCAATGGGTATTCTGCTGGTGCCTGAATTTTTCCCTGAGGCGAGCCGTCACCAGTTTTTTGAAGCGGCCTTGTTCATTATTGGTTTCGTCAACCTGGGCAAGGCACTTGAGAACAATGCCCGGTCCCGCTCTTCGCTCGCCATCCAGCGGCTGTTTGATCGCACCCCAGAGATGGTCAGGAAACTGACAGACGACAGAGAAGAATTTGTTCCGCTTGTAACGATCGTTGCCGGAGATCACATCAGAATCGTCCCGGGAGACTATGTGCCGGTTGATGGCGAGGTGCTGGAGGGTACCGGCAGCGTTGATGAGTCGATGCTGACGGGGGAGTCGGCACCCGTCGAGGTGCAGGCCGGCGACCGTGTCAAAGCTGGAACAGTGAATGTCGACGGCGCGCTGGTTATCAAGGCGATCAGTGTCGGCTCGGCCACCACCCTTGCGTCAATGATGCGCCTTGTGGCTGAGGCCCAGAATTCGAAACCGGCGGTGGCCCGTCTGGTCGACCAGATCAGCGCGGTGTTCGTACCCGTCGTGGTGTTGATTGCGCTGATGGCGATGTCGGTGTGGTATCTGGCAGGGCCTGAACCCGCATTGTCACATGCCGTGGTCGTTGCGATGAGCGTTCTGATTATTGCCTGCCCCTGTGCGCTGGGTCTCGCCGTTCCCATGTCGATCATTATTGGCATTGGCCGTGCGGCTGCGCGCGGTATGCTGGTGCGGAACTCTGAAGTCCTGCAGAGTGCGGCTGGCCTGGATGTCATCGTGTTTGATAAAACCGGCACTTTGACCAGGGGTCAGCCCATGGTCACTGAAGTTCGGGGGCTCAATGCTGAACAGCAGGCTGTTGCCGCGGGACTGGCTGCGCTCTCGAACCATCCACTGTCGAGCGCGATCGTACGTTACTGCGAGTCACAAGGCGTTCCAGCCCGAAACTTGACCGATTTCAGCAGCCAGGCGGGTGGTGGTATCAGCGGCAAGGTGGGTGCCGAGGTCGTGCAGATGGGAAGTCGCGCCTATCTTGAGGCCGCCCGGGTTGCTGGCCTAACTGAAGTTGAGGTGCCTGGATCGGTGGTCTATCTCGCGATAGCGGGTGAGGTAAAAGGCTGTTTCCTGCTGCGTGATGAAATACGTGCCGAAGCCGCCGGGGTCCTTTCGCAATTGTCAGCTCTCGGTGTTGAATCGGTGATGCTGACGGGTGACCGGCAGGAAGTCGCGGCAGAGATTGCAGCAAAGCTTGGTCTCAGTGCTTTTCATGCAGGACTCTCACCAGAGCAGAAACTCGAATGGATCAAGTGCAGGCAGGCCGAAGGCCAATCCGTGGGTATGGTCGGCGATGGGACCAATGATGCTGCTGCTCTGGCCGCAGCGGATGTAGGCTTTGCGATGGGCGAAGGCACCGATGTGGCTATCGAGAGTGCAGACGTCACGTTGATCAGCGAATCGCTTGCCAGTCTGGAGTCAACAATTACGCTGTCGCGAAAGATCCTCGGCAATATTCGCCAGAACCTGTTTGCAGCTTTCGCTTACAACGTTCTGCTGATTCCTGTCGCTGCCGGCTTGCTTTACCCACTCACTGGCTGGTTAATGGATCCTGCGCTGGCGGGCCTGGCGATGGCATTGTCATCAGTCAGTGTTGTCGCCAATGCCAGCCGTCTCGCCCGGGCCTGACTACTTTTGCCGGAGTTGCTGGGTTAGCATAGCCGGCAACTGATCAGTAAGAAGGGCTTCACATGGTTGCGATTGTCGGCAATATCAAACCGGAAGATGACTACACCCATCCGCTGGGTCCGGAAGATAATTTCAACGAATCCGTCTACTTTAATTTCTTCGACCGGGAGCAGCAGCGCGGCGGTTTTATCCGTATGGGTAACCGTGCCAACGAAGGCTATGCGGAGATGACGGTCATCGTGTTCAATCCCGATGGCTCGGCTTTCTTCAACTATAAGAAACCGGAAATCAGTCATAACGATGGCTGGGACGCCGGCGGTGCGCTCATCGAAGTGATCAAGCCCGGGGAGGAAATCCGCACGGCGTATGAAGGCTCTGCACTGTCTATGGCAGATCCGCGTGACATGAAAGAACCCGGCAAAGCGTTCAAGTCCAATCCGTTCAAGAAGATCAAACTGGATCTGCATCATTTCGGCGTCGGGCCCATGTACGGTCACGTCGGTGAAGAGGGCGATGGTAACAACTTTGCGAGGGCGCATTATGAGCAGCACATGCGGGTTGCCGGTACGCTTGAAATTGAAGGCGAAGCGCCGATGCAGATAAACGGCCACGGTCTGCGGGATCACTCCTGGGGGCCGAGGTTCTGGCAGGCAACCCGGTCTTACCGATGGATTACCGGCAACTTCGGTGATGACCTCGGCATGGTGATGACAGTGAGCGGCGCCGGGCGCGGTGGCATGTTTCACAAGGGTGAGGAATTCATCAAGATCGCCAGTATTGATCTCTCGACTGAGTACGAGACAGATAATCCTTTCCATCAATCATTGACGGCGAAGGTCGAACTCGAGAATGGTGACAGGCATGTCGTCGAGGGCAAGGTGAAGGGTTTTATCCCGTTGCGCAATCGGCGTTCGGAAGAAATCACTTACATTGGTGAAGGCATGACGGAGTACACCCTTGATGGTGATCGCAAGGGATATGGCCTTGCCGAGTACCTGAACAACCCAGGTGATGACATCGACTGAGCGTCGGGAGCGGTACTGATGAAACTGGAAGGCATTCGTGTCCTGGATCTGTCGCTGTTTCTGCCGGGGCCACTGCTGACGCAGATGATGGCAGACCACGGCGCCGATGTGATCAAGCTTGAACCCCGGGGTGCCGGTGAACCGAACCGTGAGATCGGCCAGCGCCGTGGCGGGGTATCGGTTTACTTTGCCAATACCCATCGCGGCAAACGCAGTGTCCAGCTCGACCTGAAAAACGAGGCAGGTAAGAAGCTGGCGCTGCAGCTGGCGGCGAGTGCTGATGTCATTATTGAAGCCTTTCGACCGGGTGTGATCCAGCGGCTTGGGCTCTCCTATGACGATGTCGTTAAGGTCAACCCGTCCGTGGTCTACGCTTCGCTCTCAGCCTTCGGCCAGGATGGGCCCTACGTGAAGAAACCCGCGCATGATCTTGCAACCGAGGCCTATGCCGGTGTGCTGAGCGCCAATCTTGGGTTTGATGGCAAACCTGCGATTCCTGCCCTGCCGGCAGCAGACATGCTCGCTGCGACGCTGGGTCTGTCTTCTGTCCTGATGGCGCTGCTGCGCCGCAAGGATTCAGGCGAGGGTGATTACATTGATCTCGCCATGATGGATTCACTCATCGCCTGCCTGCCGAACTCCATGGGCCGGGTCTTTGCCGAGCAGCAGCCCCCGGTGGTGCGGGATGAACGCATCTGGGGCGGCTATGCAATGTACAACATCTACGAGACCAAAGATGGTCGCTATATCGTACTCGGCGCATCAGAAATGCACTTCGCCCAGAATGTGTTGACCAAGTTCGGGCGTGAGGACCTGATTCCTTTGTGTGAACCGCCCCCCGGTCAGAACCAGGAGCCGGTAAGGGCGTTTTTCCGGGAGACTTTCCTCACCCAGGACCAGGCCTACTGGATCGACTGGTTCAGCGAGGTTGATGCGGCCTTCGCGCCTGTCAACAACCTGCGCGAGGGCATGGATGACCCTCAGGTGCGTTTCCGCGAGATGATCATAGAAGACCCGGATGGCCATGAACACATCGGCATCCCCGTGAAATTCCGCAATGAACCGGGGAGAGTCAATTTTGCGGCACCCGGGCTTGGTGAGCATAACCGCGAAATCGCCTTGTCGCTCGGTTACAGCGAATCTGAAGTGGATACCATCACCGCGGCCGGTGCCTTCGGCTGATACCAGCGTTGCCTTCAGCTGTGGCGTTCTGCTTCGACCGCAAGGCGCCGGATCAGGTCGTGGTCCGCACTCACTCGCCAGAGCCGGTAACCCAGCAGCAGGGCAGCGGTACCAACCCCAATGGCGAGCCCTAGCCAGATTCCATAAACCTCCATCGGTTCACCAATGATGCCGTAGCTGGTGATGATGGCGATCGGCAGGCCAACGACCCAGTAGCTGAACAGTGCGATGTACATTGGCACTTTGGTGTCTTTGTAACCGCGCAGCGTGCCGACAAACGTTGCCTGAGAGGCATCGAAAAACAGGAAAAAGACGACAAACAGCAACAGAGTTGAGGCCAGTGACATGACGGCGGGTTCTGTCGTGTAGACACCGACGAGGAAATCCCTGAAGAAGAAAATCAGCGCTGCGCCGGCAATTGAGACCGCGGCGGTAGCGCCGAAGGCAAGGGCTGCTGTCGTTCGACCGCCAGCGATGTCATCGGCACCGACCCGGAAGCCAATACGAATAGTGGCTGCCATGCCGAGAGCCATGGGCGGCATGAAAAAAATGGCGTTCAGGTTCATGGCGATGTTGTGGGATGCAACCACTTCGGCTCCATACTTGCCGAGCAGCAGCGTCGTCAGTGAGAACAGTCCCATTTCGGCGAATAAGGTCGTGCCAATCGGAATACCGATAATCAGCAGAGGCTTGATCAGGCGCCATTCCGGGAAGCTGAACCTGAAGCGCCAGCGGGTTTTGTTGAACCTGCGCTGGAATACGACCAGCAGCACCAGCACCAGCTGCAGCCACATGACAATGGCCTGGGCGACACCACAGCCGACGCCGCCCATTTCAGGAAAACCAAACTTGCCGTAAATGAAGATGTAGTTGAGAGGGATCTTCAACGCCAGGGCGGAAATCGCGATTAAGAGAGCAGGTCGGGTATAGCCCATGCCATCGGCGAGGAAGCGCAGGCAGAAGAAGCACATCAGGGCTGGGATGCCGAACGAGGCCATCTTCAGGTAGGGGACGGAAATCGCGACGGCGACAGGATCAACATCCATCAGCAGGTAGATCGGACCGACGTTGTGCAGGATGAAGATAACGAACAGCCCGCCGACGATGCCGAGCCACAGACCCTGGCGAATGACGTCGCCGATTTTCTCGTAGTTGCGGGCGCCATTCAGCTGCGCCACCGTCGGCGTAATCGCCTGCAGGACACCCATGACCAGCATCATGGATGGCCACAGGATGCTGGTGCCGAGTGCGATGCCGGCCAGGTCGGCTGAAGAATAGCGGCCCGCCATGATGGTGTCGGCGACACCCATGCCCATCTGCGCCAGTTGTGCGCCCATGAGGGGCAACGCCAGTCGGAACAACTGGCGTGATTCGGTAGCTACCTCCGCGGACCTGGAGGGAGAGTCACTGACTTACGTTTCCTCGGACTTCAGGATGTCGTATACGCGTTGCTGAAAGTACCAGCGACCATCGACCTTAACGTAGTCATCTTCATAGCGACCTGTGACATAGCGCTTGACGCCATCCTTGCCGTGCAGAAATTCCTGTTGGTACCAGGTGCCATGCGCCTTGTCGCCATCAACCAAAATGGGACCGGCAGACGCAAAAAAGCCGACGAACTCGAAGCCACTCATTGCCTGCTGCCACATCGGGAAGAAGTTCTCCTTGCCGGCGATAGGGCCGGCACCTGGCAGGCTCCAGGTGGCATCATCGCGCCAGTTTTCTGCCCAGGCATCACCATCCATGCGCATAACGGCATCGTTGTAGGATTCAACAAGCTCCCTGATGGCGAGACGATCTTCTACGGGTCCGGAACTGATCATGAGTTTTCCCTCTCTGCGTAATTCGAATATGTTATTGATTGCACCGTGCAATAAACCATGACCGGGCGCTGAATGCCAGCCGGTGATTGGCAGCCTGGATTGCTTTAGTGGCCAGAGGCTCGGTAAGCTCCGCCAGAAACTTAAAAAGGATGAGAATCATGGCACCAGTACCCGCGGGAGGCACCATTGCGGTGACCGGCAGTGCAGGATTTATCGGCGGCTGGATTGTGAAGCTGCTGCTGGCTGGAGGCTATCGGGTCCGGGCCTGTGTCAGGAACCCCGATGACGAAAATAAGGTCGCTTTTCTTAAGCACATGCCAGGCTATGCCACGGGTCGATTGACGCTGCACCGCGCTGATCTTGATGACGACGGATCGTTCGATGCCATTTTCAAAGGCTGTCACGGCGTCTGCCACGTTTCCCATGTCAGTGATTACTCTGACATGGACTATATTCAGCGGGTTTGCGATCACCTCATTGCAAGTGTGAATGAGGCGGAAACGGTTTCCCGGGTCATCGTCACCTCGAGCCTGGCATCGATCATGACCGAGGCAGATATCACCGAACTGACCCGAAGGCCCGTTATCTATGAGGATCGCCAGCCGATCCAGGATCATCCAAAGCGCACGCCGGAACGTGGTCATGGCTACGCTATGGGCAAAGAGCTGGCGGAAAACGCCTTTGCTGATGCGGCGGAGCTGAGCGGCCGGTGGGATGCGATCACCTGCTGCCCGGCTGACAATGTCGGCCCGATTCTGTCAGCGCATCAGAAAGAGGCTGGCCCCTGGCAGCACAACATCGAGATGATGCTGACTGGGAAATACTTCGAGAATGGCGCCTACCGACCCTGGATGACAGTTGATGTGCGCGATACCGCCGCGGTGCACATCGGCTTGCTGGAAAGCCTGGATGTGGTCAATGGTGAGCGTTACCTTGCCTGGTCAACCGAGCGTCGGGATGTGGAGAATATCTGCGCCGATATCGATCGGCTGCTGCCAGAGCTGGGGCACGATACGCCACTCATCACCGATCCTTTCCCCGAGCGGATCCAGGCGCGGAAAGAGGAGCTCGGGAGTATCTGGGCACAGGTGGAGCTGCGCAACGACAGAATCCGCAACCTGCTTGATATGGACTTTACGCCGCTCGATGTGTCCCTCCGTGACTGTGTGGAATCGCTGCTTGAAGTTGGCGGCGTTGAACCGAAATTGCGTCCGGGTTTCGAGCGACCGGCGGTTTGACGAAGATTCCTTTGAGCACGGAGCACTTGCTCTTCCGGTTTTCTTCATTTTTCGCCACGACCCGGGCCTGATTCAGGAGCCTGGCTGCCAGTTTTGTTGCCTTAAATAGGCGGGAATTCAAACGGGAGTTCCCCTTGGCTCGCATCAATCCTTTTTACCCGAACAGTAATCGCCTGCTGGTCGTAGTCTCTGTATCGATTTTCCTGTTTTTCTCGGGGGCAGGATCGCCCCCACCAGTCAAAGCCGAGGGAGGGGCTGAGACTGGTGCGGGGCAGATCCTCTTGCACGCCAAGGGTCGATCGATACCGGCACTACATCTTGAAAGCCAGCTTCAGTTCGATGTCAGCGGCGTGCTTGCTGATGTCACTTTGAAACAGACCTTCATCAACCAGTCAGATCTTTGGCACAACGCGACCTATGTGTTGCCGCTGCCAGAAACTGCTGCTGTGTATGCGATGACCATGCGTGTCGGTGAGCGCGTCATTCGTGCGGTCGTTCAGGAAAAACAGCAGGCCCGCAAAACCTTCGAGAAGGCCAGAAACGAGGGGCGCAAGGCCGCGCTGACCGAGCAGTTAAGAGCGAACCTGTTCCGTCAGCAGGTCGCCAATATAGGGCCAGGTGAGCAGATCATGGTCGAGATCAAACTGCTGCAGCAGGCGGACTATGACCAGGGCAGCTTTTCGCTGCGTTTTCCCATGACGCTGACGCCGCGTTTCGTGCCTGGCCGACCTCAGTCTGAAGTCGTGATAACGCCAGACCACCATGGCTGGGCTGCACCGACGGATCAGGTCAGTGATGCCCACCTTTTGTCACCCCACATGCAGACGGCGAATGGTCGGGTGATCAATCCTGTAGTGATCTCGGCGAAGCTCAACGTCGGCATGGAACTGCGGGAAATCGCCAGTGCCTATCACCAGATCAGGGTCATGCGCCATGACGCGCAGTACGACATCGGTCTGGTTGATGGTCCGGTTTCGATGGATCGCGACTTTGTCCTGACCTGGTCGCCGGTAGTGGGGACAGCGCCAAGGGCCGCCGTCTTCCGAGAGCAGTTGGACGGTACCGACTATGTCATGCTGATGGTCGTACCGCCGGAGCGTGACCATGCCATCAGGGCGCTGCCACGTGACATGGTCCTGGTGATTGATACCTCCGGCTCCATGGATGGGACATCGATCGTGCAGGCCAGGGCCGGCTTGCAACAAGCGCTGCAGCGGCTTCGACCCGAGGACCGGTTTAACCTGCTGGCGTTCAATGACGCCACGACGTCTTTGTTTACCAGTGTCGTGCCGGCAGATGCCGTCAATCTGCAGGCTGCCTCGCAATGGACAGCGGGTCTGGATGTGGGCGGCGGCACCATGATGGCGCCAGCTTTAAGGGCGGCCCTGCGCGCCGATAGTGATGGTGACGGATACCTGAAACACGTGATCTTTATCACTGACGGTGCCGTTGCCAATGAAGACACTCTTTTTTCCCAGTTAGCCCAGACGTTGGGTGATACCCGGTTTTTCCCCGTCGGTATTGGCTC
>JAYQAI010000010.1:49637-62645 GCA_038136715.1 Gammaproteobacteria bacterium
ATCTCACTGGATCTTGAACAGCAGTCCACTGGAACGGCTAAGTACTGGGCGAGACAGAAGATTCAGGATCTGGTTGATGAAGGCGTCATGACGGGACAGCTGGATCAGTTCAAAGATGAAATTATCGAAGTTGCCCTGGCACATTCGCTGGTTTCCCGATTCACCAGTCTGGTCGCTGTCGAAGAGGTTGTCAGCCGACCGCCAGCTGAGCAGGCCCGGGAAGCCGCTGTGCGGAATGCGATGGCGCACGGGCAACGCATGCAGGTGCGCTACCCGCAGACAGCAACGCGAGCGCGGCAGAGTCTCCTGATCGGTCTCTCACTGCTTTTGATTACGCTGGGGCTTTGGTTCGTTCGGGTGCGTCACGCTGCTCGCGGTTTGTCTTAATGGTCCGCCTCCCTTTGGCGCTGAAACTGGTGCCGATACTTGCCATCACGGCTTTGCTTTTACTGATCGATGCCTGCTGGATTTCTGCCAAAGCGGTGGTCGCCCAGCGGTTGATTGCTTACAGCTGGGATCAGGATACTGCTCGGCCCTGGCCCTGGGCGGATACGCATCCTGTCGCGCGCTTAACGGTCAGTGGCGAATCACTTTATGTGCTGGCAGGTTCCCAGGGCGCCAGCCTGGCATTCGGTCCGGGCCATGTTGATGGCACGGCACTGCCTGGTGAGCCCGGAATCTCTGTGCTCGGTGGGCACAGGGACACGCATTTCGCGGTGCTGCAATCTGTGGTGCCGGGTGACCGCATCCTGGTCCAGGATCGCTCGAAGCACTGGTCCGAATATGCAATCGTGCTGATGCAGGTTGAGGATGTGCGGCAATCACCTTACCTGTCGCTGCCCGCGGACGAGCACCTGCTGGTGCTGGTGACCTGCTATCCGTTTGATGCAGTCCAGCCGGGTGGGCCCTTGCGGTATGTGGTTTATGCGGTGAGGGAAGTGGCGTGATGAGAGATGCGTGTATGCAACATCGGATCTGCGGTGCAGCACCACAGATCTACGATGTTGCTGTTGCTCGTGCGAACCGGCAGGCCCGCTAACGGGTCGCCAGCTGAGGATCAATATCGATGTTCATCTCAAGCAGTACCCGACGGTCGAAGAAGTTGTTCTCCAGAGTCTCCGTCAGATGCAGCGGCTGGCTTTCGCCATACGCGGTGGAAGCAATCTGGTCACGCTTGACGCCGGCGTTGAGCAGGAATGCCTGGACGGCATCGACCCGGTGTTCCGAGAGCTGCTGGTTGAAGCTGGCATCGCCGCGACGATCCGAGAAGCCGGTCAGATTGATGCGGGCATCACGATTACGGCGCAGTATCCGGGCGATGTTCTCAAGTTCCCCCTTATACTGTGACTCGATGTCGGCCGAACCCGTGCGGAACTGGATAGGCAGACGCTGGCTCTTGGCCGTGCCGTCCCGCAAGGCGAGCATCTTATCCAAATCCCGGTTCAGTGCAGCGACGCTGGTGGCATACGCGGCCCTGTCTTCCTCCATCTTTTTTTCAAGGCTGGATACCTCTGCCGTCAGTTCACGATTGATGCGGCGGCCTTCGAAGAGACGGCCGAAGACCTCGCCGCCAATCAGGCTGCCGGCAAATGCACCAGCTGGGCCGCCAGCGGCGGCGCCGATGACGAGGCCGGTCCAGGCACTGCGCTCTTTCTCGACTGATGTCTCAGCGGCGGTGGCCACTTGTGTCACTCCGGTCAGTGCGATAGCTGCGATTATGGGTTTCAGTTTCATTGCGTTACCTCGTAAACGAATAGTGAATAAAAGTGTTTGGTCGGGTGATGCGCCGGGGCGAATCACGTGAGGTTTATTAAGCAAAATAATTCGGGCATCTTAGGGCGTGACATGAGAAGAAAATCAGAAAGAATGTGGCAGCTTTGTGGCAGCCGCGACGGGCTGGGGAGCCGTTTATGAGTTACCGAGTGGCCGTGATTGAAGATGACCCACTGCTGGGCGCAAATTATGCAGATGCTTTTCGTGATCAGGGTTACCAGGTTGAACTCTATACATCGCGCAGTGATGCGATTGATGTGTTTCAGTCACGCCTGCCGGACCTTGCCATCATTGATATCGGGCTCGGCGATGAAGTTGACGGCGGGTTTGCGCTCTGCCAGTGGCTGCGCCAGAAATCGGAGTCGTTGCCTATTATCTTTTTGAGTGCACGGGACAACGACATCGATATCGTCAGCGGCTTGCGTATGGGTGCCGATGATTACCTGACGAAAGCGATCAGTCTGCCGCATCTCGTGGCCCGGGTAGCCGCACTGTTCCGGCGCCTGGAAGTGCTGGCATCAGACAAGGATGACAGTGAGGTCTACAGCGTAGGCCCGCTTGAACTCGACGCGAAACGCCTGACCTGCAGCTGGAATACCGAGCCGGTTGACCTGACTCTCACCGAATTCTGGATGGTCTATGCGCTGGTGCGGCGCGCCGGCCATGTTAAAAGTCGTGATCAGCTGATGCTGGAGTCCCACCTCGTTGTTGATGAGAACACGGTGACATCCCACATCAAGCGCATCCGCAAAAAGTTTCAGGCACTGGACCCGGCGTTTGATGCGATCGATACCGTCTACGGCATGGGCTACCGCTGGCAGGTGGCATGACCTGGCCAAGAGTCATCCTGTATGTGTTGCCGTTGTCTGCGCTGCTGGCGCTGGCGGGTGGCCTCTACTTCATCGCAAAAGATGCGGGTTCACAGCTACAGGTTGAGCGCCAGGCAGAACTGCAGCAGGTCGCAGTGACCTTTGCCCGGCTGATCGCCGACGACCCGCGCTACCGGTTGCTGCTCTCCGGTGAATCCAGCGTCAGCTACTTTGCCTTGCCGGTGCAGGGTATTGACCTTGACGGCCGGGTGAATGACTGGCCGGAAAGTGGCGCGGAGAGTCTCGGGCTCGATTACCTGGTTGAGATCAATGATGCCTACTCGGTTGATTCTCTGACCTATGACCTGCGCACCGGTGCGGATGACAGTGCTCTCTATCTTCATCTCCGTGTACTTGACGATACGGTCGTGTTTCGGGAGATCAGCAATCTCAGTGTCCATCGTAATGATCACGTGCAGATCGCTTTCACGGGCACTGACGGGCAGTTCCGCCGTTATACCCTTGCGGCTTACCAGCCAGGTCACGTTGAGGCGATGGAAATCGGCCGAACGGGCAGGGCATTGCGGTCAGAGGATGTGATCAGCGGTCGTTGGCTCGCAACCGAAAACGGTTACAACCTGGAATTTCAGGTACCGCTGGCGCTGCTCGCTGGTCGCTTTTCCCTGGTAGTGGCGGATGTCGACAGTGAGTCAGATCGCGACATCCAATTTCTCGTCGGTAAAAGTGCCACCCAGGGTGCCGACCAGCTCGGGTATCTTGTGACGGGCCTGACGCCTCTGCAACAGCTTGTTGCTGACATGCCCTGGCAGGCGCTGGTGGCTGATCGGCAGGGCAACATTCTGGCGGACACGACAACATCAACCGCAGGTGTCGTGCCCGTGACAGCACAGATTCAAACGGCAGCCGGCATTATCGGTGAGGTCAGTCTGTTTGCAGGCAGTGGCGCCCCCCTGGGGCTTACAAAGCGGCATGTCATCGGTGCGGTATTGTTGCTGGCTGCCTGCCTGTTGCTGGGTCTGAGCACGCTGGTGCTGGTGGCACGGCAGCTTGACCAATCGCTGGCAACATCGGCCAGGGAAGTGGAGAAGATCAGGCAGTACAACGAATACCTGGAGCGCATGGCAGCCCGTCTCAATCATGAATTGCAGACGCCGCTTTCGGTAATTCGATCATCGCTTGATCATCTGGAACCGGCAGCGGCTGACCGTGCCGGAGATCGGGTCTATCTGGAACGAGCCACCGAGGGTGTGCAGCGTCTCACCAATATCCTGAATAAGATGGCTGAGGCTCGGCGCCTGGAAGAGGCGCTGGATGAGGATGAAATACGCCGCTTCAATCTGGTTGAGGTTGTCAGGGGCTGTGTCGCTGGCTACGAACTCGCCTACCCGCAAACTCGCTTCGATCTTGTAATCGAGGAAGAAGACCTGCCAGTGACCGGCATCCCGGAACTGATTGCGCAGGCTTTCGATAAGTTGATCGACAACGCCGTGGAATTCTCAAGTGGTGCCGCCATTCGTGTCCGCCTGCATCGTGAAAGCGGCGAAGCCTGTTTGCGTGTCCTTAACGAAGGCGCCAATCTGCCGGAGGCGTCGACCGAAAGCCTGTTTGAATCAATGGTATCTATTCGAGGTGCCGGGGCTGAGCGTCACCTGGGGCTTGGGCTTTACGTCGCCCGCAGTATCGTCACATTTCATGGCGGCAACCTTTCTCTCAATAATCGTGAAGATACCGCGGGTGTCGTCGCGACTATACGGCTGCCGATTCTGCGGTTGACCGCAAAGCTCAGCTGACTTGCGCGGATGCTATTGTCCTGTCGTCAGGGATTTCAGCGCAAGATTTTCGATGAGGACGTGAGCTCAATCTGGCATGCTGTAATGCCTCAGAAGTGCTGATCACAACCAATGCATCACGCCAATAAGAACAATAACCGGGACAGGACCAGTCATGTCGGTGGCTGAAGCCAGAGAGGCAGATGTCGTGGTTGTCGGGGGTGGCCAGGCTGGCCTGGCGGCGGCAATTACGGCAGCAGAGGCCGGTGCCAGTGTTCTGCTGCTGGAAAAGTCTCCCCGGTCTCGCCGAGGCGGTAACAGTCGCCATACGCGAAACCTGCGGCCTCTGCACGATGCCGCGCAGCCGCCGCTCGAGGGGGCTTACGATTACCGCGAATATGCCGATGACCTGGCGCGGGTCACCGCAGGGTTTACCGATGAACCGCTCGCTGAGCTGACACTGCGAGAATCTGCCGACTGTGTCGACTGGCTGCAGGAGCGAGGTGTCGCCTTCCAGAAACCGCTGACGGGTACGCTGCACCTGGCACGAACCAATGCGTTCTTCCTGGGAGGCGGTAAGGCGATGATGAACGCGCTGTATCGCCACGCGGAACACTTGGGTATCGAGATTCACTATGCCGTTGAGGACGTGCAGCTCGATTGCCATCACGGAGATTTCAAAGGACTCAGTTTCCAGCTCGGGGGGACGGTGTATGAGGTGCAGGCGCGTAGCCTTGTGGCTGCTGCAGGCGGCTTTGAAGCCAATCACGAATGGCTCGCTGACGGCTGGGGTCAAGCGGCTGAGAATTTCCTTGTCCGCGGTACGCCAGATAACCAGGGTGAAATCCTGGCGCAGTTGTTGGCAGCCGGATGTGAATCCGTCGGGGATGTCAGCCAGTGCCATGCGGTGGCGATCGATGGCCGTGCGCCCCGGTTCGATGGCGGTATCTGTACCCGGGTTGATGCGGTGCCGTTTGGTATTGTCGTAAATCGGGAAGGCGCCCGTTTCTATGACGAGGGTGAAGATTTCTGGCCGAAGCGCTATGCCATCTGGGGCCGTCTGATCGCAAAGCAACCAGGGCAGGTAGCCTACAGCATCATCGACAGCCAGAGTCACGATCTGTTCATGCCGACGGTTTACCCGGCGCTGGAAGCCGATTCTATTGGCGAACTGGCTGAGTTGCTGGGGCTGCCAGTCAATGAACTGGAGGCGACGGTGGCGCAGTTCAACCACGCGGTCCGTCGCGCTGAGTTTAATGCAGAGGTGCTGGACGATTGCAGGACCGAAGGGCTGGCGGTTGAAAAAAGTCACTGGGCCCGGCCACTGATCCGGCCGCCGTATCGTGCCTGGCCGTTGCGCCCGGGCATCACCTTTACTTACATGGGTGTGAAGGTCGATGAGAAGGCGAGGGTGCAGTGGCACGCTGGCAAGACCAGCCAGAACATCTTCGCTGCGGGTGAAATCATGGCAGGCAACATTCTAGGGCAGGGTTACCTGGCCGGTATCGGGATAACCATTGGCAATGTGTTTGGCCGCATTGCGGGGCGTGAGGCTGCTCTGTATGCCGCGTGAAACCTCTGTTCTTGATGAACTCGTCGCGGAAGCCCAGCGGCTCTCCACCATTTGTAATGCCTGTCGTTATTGTGAAGGCCATTGCGCTGTGTTTCCGGCGGTGGAGCGGCGCCAGCGGGTTACCTTGAATGACGCCGATTTCCTGAGTCAGCTTTGCCACCAATGCGGCGCCTGTTTTGCGAACTGCCAGTACGCGCCGCCGCATGAGTTTGCGGTCAACATGCCAGTGGCCCTGGCTGAATTGCGGGCCTCAGGTTATCGAAGGTTTGCCCGGCCAGCATTGCTTGCGGTTGGCTTTGAACTGAGATGGGTCTCGGTGCTGATATTGGTAGCGTTAGCGACGCTGTTGTTTGCTGTGCTGGCGGGGTGGCGTGCTGGGTTTGACGTTCTGCTGACACAGCCCGTCAGCGGGTTCTATGAGGTGTTGCCGCATGGCCTGCTGATCCAGGTGTTTGGCCTGGCGGCAGTCGCCGTGCTGCTGAGCTGGGCCTGGTCAATTGGCAGCTACTGGCGGCAGATGGGGCTGCCAATGCCCTGGCGCATCTCTGCATCGGTCTGGTTACAGGCTCTGGTGAATGCCTTCACCTTAAAGAACCTCGACGGTGGCCATGGGGAGGGGTGTTATGAAACGGGTGAGATGCCCAATCGCTGGCGTCGCCGCTGGCATCATCTGGTACTGACAGGGTTTGTGTTGTGTTTTGCGGCGACACTGAGTGGTACCGTTAATCACTATGTGCTGGATCTGCCAGCGCCCTATGACTGGCTGAGCCTGCCGAAACTGTTGGGCATGCCTGGCGGACTGCTGTTACTGGCAGGTTGTACCGGTCTTCTCATTCACCGGCGAAACATTGAACCCGCGATCGTGACGAGTGAGCAGCAAATGGGGCAATCGCTGTTGTTACTGCTGCTGTTGACGAGCCTGACCGGGCTTGCGCTCCCTTTGCTGAAGTCCTCAGCCTGGCAGCCTTTGCTGTTGTGTCTGCACCTGGGCGTTGTGCTGGTGCTGTTTTTCAATTTCGCGGCGGGCAAATTTGTGCACGGCTTCTATCGTCTGATCGCGCTGGTGCAGGACCAGCTTGAAATCGTAGCTTCAGACTCGTTAGGCTCGAACCCATGACAAAAAAACTGACTCGGTTCCTGGCTTTTGTCGCCGCGCTGACGCTTAGCGGGTTTTCGATCATGTTGGGTGAGACGGGTTTTGACGAAGTATTGGACTTTCGCCAACTGGAGCGCATCCCCCTGTCGGGGATTGCCGATTCGGTGGGCGGGGAAAGTCAGCTCAGGGGGCAGGTGGCCTCAGCTGGACAGCTGCTTACCGCACCTAAATCGGGCCAGAAGGCGGTTTACTATGACTACCTGAAGGAGCGCCGGGAAACGGACAGCAATGGCAATACACGCTGGCGCACCGTAGACAGCCGTACTGAGCTTGCCGATTTCCAACTGAGCGACGTGACGGGCGATGCACTGGTCAATGCTGCCGGCCGGCATTTCGATATAACGATCACGTCGGAAGAAAAATTTTCTCGCCGCGAAGGTGATTACCGCTACACGGAATGGCGGATTGACCCGGGTGACACGGTCACAATATTCGGCTGGGTCGACTATCGACAGCAAGCGGTGGTTAATTTCTCGACGCCGGGTGAGTACCAGCCCATTATCTCCAGCCTGTCGGCGGCGGAAGAGCGATCGAGCCTCGCGCTGAGTGCGCTGTTGTTTCTTTGGGGCGGTATCAGTTGTCTGCTGCTGGCCTGCTTTGCGCTCCTGCACACGTTCAAGATTCACAAGACTCTGATATTCCTCGTCTTCGTCTCGCTCTCGAGCGGATTGTTACTGTTTCACTACGGTTATCGCAGTGTTGTGGAAGACGTTTCAGCAGGCTACACGCGGGTGGTTACCGTCTGGCAGCGCGCCGATGACCTGATCAGGGAGCGCCTGACTGCGCATGGCATGCCAGAGGTGGGGCTGGAATCTGCCATCGATGAGAATGCGGCAGCTTTTGACGAACTGAGCGAAACCGAAAAACGCCAGTTAGATGCCTGGCGGCTCGCAGCCGAGCAGGTCAGGGCCCGCTACCTGATTCAGATCTCACGCTTCCCGGACAGTTTTGTCGCAGCCATGAACGGCATTAACCAGCCGCCGTCGGTCGCACTGCGGGAAGACCTGCAACAACGGGCGGCTGATCTCATGCAGCGCTATCAATCGACGCGCATCAGTGACAGCTCGCTGACGTTCTGGGGCGCGCTTGGTCTGCTGGCTGTCACCGTGTTGTTGGCGTGGATCTCGCTGATCTTTATTCGCGTCAAACGCATGCAGGAGAACATACCGACCAGCAAAACCGCCGGTCTTGTGTATGGCATGGCGGAAATCAAGGGCAAACTGATCGCCGAAGACGCCGACAAGACGTTGAAAGGCCCCGTGTCGGGTGAACCCTGTACCTGGTATCGCTATGTCGTGAAAGAGAAACAGCGGTCTGGCAAAAGATCGAACTGGGTGACGATTGAGGATGTGACGAGAAAACAGCCTTTTTATTGTGAAGACGACGAAGGCAGAACCCGTGTCTTCCCTGGCAAAGCGGAGTGCATCAGCCAGCATCGCGCCACCAGGGTGCGCGGGCGGCGCAAGTACATCGAGACCCGGCTGTCCCCAGGTGATGAGCTGTACATCCTTGGCAAGGCAAAGCCGGACAAGACTCAAGGCGATTCCCTTGTGTTCATCCATGAGAAGGGCAGTCCCTACATTATTGCCAACATCCCTGAAGAGGACGTGATGTTCCGCAAGGCCATGTCGGGGATTGGCCTGCTGACAGTCGCACTTAGCGCCCTGTTCCTGGGCGCGATCCTGATTGGGGGTGGCAGCGGCCAGCTGTCGTCGCTGGATTTTCTGCTGGCCTCCCTGCTGGCACCTGTGTTCATGTTCTTTGTTGTCTTCATGCTGATGTACAACGACCTGATCTTTCTGCGCCAGCGCTGTGACCGGAACTGGGCCAATATCCAGGTGTCGTTGAAGAAGCGTGCAGATCTTGTGCCGCAGGTGGAACAACTGGTCAAAGAGTTACTCAGTCACGAGCAGGATCTGCAGGTTGCTTTGGCAAAGTTGAGGGAACAGCGCCGTGTGGCTGAAACTGTGGCCGACGTTGACAGCTACCTCGCACTCGAACATCAGGCCATTGATTCAATCACTGCCCGAATCGAGGCTTACCCGGATCTCAAGGGCATCGACATGGTCGGGGCGTTGAATCGGCGGCTGATCAAGCTGGAGAACGAAATCTCGCTGATCCGGGCCGGTTTCAACGACGCCGTCACCCAGTACGAAATTCGACGGGCGACCTTCCCCGACAACCTGCTGGCGAAACTGTTTCGGTTTAAATCGCGCCAGACGCTGCGGTTCACGGATGAGGCGCACCGGATTCCACCCGTGGTGTCTGTTTGAGAAGCCACCGCCGACCACTGCCAGACGAATTTAGGTATGATGAATCGTCCGGACGATAAAACAATCTGAGAGAAGCAGCATGTACGACACTTTGATCAAGGGCGCGACGATTGTCGATGGCCTCGGCGGTACACCTTACACTGGCGACATCGCCATGCAGGACGGGAAGATAGCAGCAGTCGGTGAGGTTGATGGCGCTGCAAAGGAAACCATTAACGCCGATGGTGCCTACGCGACGCCGGGCTGGGTCGATGTGCACACACACTACGATGGCCAGGTCAGCTGGGACGAAACCATGGACCCATCGTTCAGCCATGGTGTGACCAGCATCGTTATGGGGAATTGCGGTGTTGGCTTTGCGCCCTGCCCCCCGGGTCACGAAGCCGAGATGATCTCGCTGATGGAAGGGGTGGAAGACATCCCCGGCACAGCACTCTACGAGGGCATCGAGTGGGGTAACTGGGAAACTTTCCCCGAGTACATTAACTACCTCGGCAGTCGCCGATACACGATGGATATCGGCACGCAGGTGCCCCATAGCGCGGTACGTTATTACGTCATGGGTGATCGCGCACTGAAGCACGAAGATGCGACCCAGGCCGATCTTGACGGTATGTGCAAGGTCGTTGCGGATGGCATGGCGGCGGGTGCTGTCGGTTTTTCCACCTCCCGCACGATCGGCCACCGTTCAGTCGAGGGTGAGTCGATCCCGGGCACCTTCGCCGAGAAGTCTGAATTAATCGCGATTGCGAAGGCAATGGGCAGGGGCGTCTTTCAGGCCGTGCCCGCCGGTGTCGTCGGTGACATCGCTGGGCCAGAGAAGTGGACCACCGAGCAGGAAGTCGAACTCTTCAGTGAAATCTCAAAAGCCAGTGGTCGCCCCTGCACGTTTACCCTGGTGCAGAACGGCAACCGCCCGGACCAGTGGCGCAACTGCCTGAACCTGGTAGAACAGGCGAACAATGATGGCATCAACATCACGCCCCAGATCGCGACGCGGCCCATCGGGTTTGTCACCAGCCTGCGCTCCTACCACATGTTCCAGCGTCGTGAGACTTACCTGAAGCTGGCACAACTGCCGTTTGAGCAGATGCTGGCGGAAATGCGCAAACCAGAAGTGAAAGCGGCGATCCTCGCTGACAAAGATGTGCCGCCGGATCAGCCTGGCGTTATGGCCAATGTCTATGGTCTGATGGCGATGGCCGCGCCGGGCATGTTCCCGATCGAGATGCCCATCAACTACGAGCCCGAACCCAATGGCAACTTTGCAGCGCTGGCTGCGGCCGCCGGCAAGGAAATTCCTGAGTTTGTCTATGATTACCTGACTGGCGGCAATGGCGATCAGTTTGCGATCCTGCTGGGGGCCAATTTTGTCGATGGCAGTTTCAGTGTGATGGAAGACATGATTGCTCACCCGAACACGACGATCGGTCTGTCTGACGCGGGTGCGCACGTCAACCTGATCTTCGATGCGGTGGGCCCGACCTACCAGCTGACCCACTGGGTGCGAGACCGGTCACGGGGGCCGCGGTTCCCGATTGAGCTCATGGTCCGCAAGCAGACGAAGACCAATGCTGATCTGTTCGGGCTGAGCGATCGTGGCAGCCTTGAGGTGGGCAAGAAAGCAGATATCAATGTCTTCGACCTTCATCGACTTGGCCTTGGCCCGCTCAATGTGCAGCATGACCTGCCGGCCGGCGGCAGCCGGATTCTGCAATCCGGGCAGGGGTACCTGAATACGTTTGTTGCCGGTGTAAAAACCCGTGAGAACGATCAGGATACTGGCGCGCGACCCGGCACAGTGATTCGGGCCTGATGATGACGAGTCTGGAACAACGTATCAGGAATGCCTGGTATGGGCGCATCTCTGGCTGCCAGCTGGGCAAACCGATAGAACTGCTCTCGATGCGGCATGGCTACGATGCGCTTCAGGTCTACCTGAGTCAGGCCGGCGAGTTACCCCTGCGGGATTACGTTGGCTACGTGGATTCAGAACATAGCAGCGATATCCAGAAAGAGTGCTGCCGTGAGTTCCTGGTGCGTAGCGAGCCGGATGACGATATCAACTACAGTTTTCTCGCTCTGTTGTTATTAGAAATGCACGGCGTCGACATGACCACGACGGATGTCGCCCGTGCCTGGATGAAGCTGCTGCCGGTGGCATCAACTTATACCGCCGAGCGCGCAGCCTATAAAATCCTGCTCGAGAAGGGCGACGAGTGGTTCCCGGAATCAGGCCGCGCCGGTTTCGATCTGGCTGAATGCTCTGATAACCCCTACAACGACTGGATCGGTGCGCAGATCCGGGCTGATGTTTATGGCTGGGTCTGCCCTGGTGATGTGTCGCTTGCGGCCAAGCTGGCGGAGACCGATGCGCGATTGTCGCATCGCGGTGATGGCGTGTATGGCGCAGTTTTCGTTGCAGCACTGGGTGCTGCCCTGGCCACTCAGTCGCCTGATGCGGCATTGCAAGCCAGTCTGGGTACGATTCCGGCGGATTCTGAAGCTGCCCGGGCCGTGCAACTGGGGTTTGATCTTGCTGGCAACCCGGAAGGTGGTGCCGCCATCCGGCAGCACTACGACGGCATGTCACCCGTGCACACCGTTAATAACCTCGCGATTGTGGTCTGGGCTCTGTATTCACATCTTGATGACTTCAGTGCAGCTATCGGTGATGCGGTGGCTGCAGGCCTTGATACCGACTGCAATGGGGCAACCGTGGGTGCGCTCTGGGGGCTGCAGGGCGATGAGGTACCCGCTTTCTGGCTCGAGCCCTGGCAGGGCAGGGTAGGTCTGTCTCTGGCGGGTTATGATGAGATCGACGTTGAAGCGCTGATTGCCCGCACCGTCAGCCTCGCAGAAAGGCTCCAGAGTGCCTGATCTCTGAACAAGAATTTAATACTGCCAAATCCACCATTATCCATTAACAAGCCGGAGTCAAAATGAAACTAGGCATCATCCCTATCAATATTGGTGCACAAAGCGGCGAGCAGCTCATTCAGAGTGCGCAGTTTGCTGAGTCACTGGGCTATGAGTCCGTCTGGACCTTCGAGCATGTCATTGTGCCTGTCGACTACGAGTCGAAGTACCCGTACAACGCCTCCGGCAAAATGGGCGCCCCGCCTGAAACCAACTTCGTCGACCCGCTGATTGCGCTGACGGCAATCGCTGCCGCAACGAAAACAATCCGTCTTGGCACTGGGGTTAACATCCTGTCGCAGGTGAACCCAATCTACATGGCGAAGCAGGCCGCGAGCCTCGATTTCGTCAGCAATGGCCGCTTCATGCTGGGCGTTGGTATCGGCTGGTTGAAGGAAGAGTTTGAAGCGCTTGGCGTTCCCTTCGAGCGTCGCGGTGCTCGATTTGATGATTATGTTGAGGGTATGCGTAAGATCTGGTCTGGTGACGTGGTGGAACACCAGAGTGATTTCATTTCATGGAGCGGATTCAAAAGCTACCCGTTGCCCGTTCAGAACCCTTTCCCGGTGGTGATGGGCGGCGTCAAGGGCAAAATCTGGGAGCGCATTGCCAAATACGGCAATGGCTGGTTCGCACCGTCAGGCGACCCCGAGGAATTAAAGGGCCACCTCGAGCATCTGCGAAAAGCGTGTGATGAGGTCGGTCGCGATATGAG
>JAYQAI010000011.1:0-1154 GCA_038136715.1 Gammaproteobacteria bacterium
ACTAAACGCCACCCTCCGGGGTGGCGTTTTCGTTTACGCTCAGATAATCCGGTACTACCAGGCCCATCATCACACCGGCCAGCAGACCGAAGATGTGACAAGTCAGGCTAACTGTGTCAACGAAGCCTCCCCCTGCGATCATAGTCACCGCAACAAAGTAAAAGACCGTCCAAACGAATCTATCTGGGTAACTTCGATGGTGCCTTGTCATCAGGACAAGTTGCGACCCGAGGAGTGCAGACAGTCCACCCGAACTGCCAACTAGCCCGTCAGCCTGAGAAGGAACAACGTAGAGCACCCAAGCCAGTGTCATTGAGAAGGAAATGATTCCTCCGAGCAAAAAAACAGGAAACGCAAAATGCTTTTGCGATGGACCACAAAACGAAACAATAACAACCCCTATTATCAGGTTAGTTAACCAATGTGCGAAACCGCTGTGAATTAGCGAACCAGTTACTGTTCGCCACGGCTCACCAGGGGCCATGTGATAGATCATACCGAAGCGTTCTAAAAAACCATCATCGCTAAGCCCGAACTGGTATAACCCATTACCCAGAAAAAGCAAAAGCAATCCAGAAATGTAGAGCCGCGAGGAAGTAAACAACCAACCGTAGTACGTGCATCTTTCAGCTAATCTTTCTCGGTATTTGAAGACCTGGCGATAGTCCGCTGAAGCATACAAAATAGCTGCAGCCAGCACTGCCAGGAGGGTGAACACAATCTGCTTGGGTTCTTCGATTACGAAAAGAGACAAGCAAGCCGCTACGGTACAAACGAGCAGCGTGACGAGCAAATTGCGCCGGTCGCGTAATGCTTTTCGGTAAACCGCATCACCTTCGTCCCCCTTGAGTAAAAGCGGGTGTACAAACACACCTTTCTCTTCGGCAGTTTCAACCAGAACCGGGTTCAGCAGGTTGCCATGGTGAATTACTTTATGGACAAGCTCACTGTCAGAGCGCAGCAAGCCAAAAATAGGGTAGTAGGCGCTGCGAGCCCCAGCCATGTAACCAGACAGATGAAATTTTCTTTCCCAGATTCTCATGGCGAAGATTGGGGCCCTAGAGCTCCGTTGATTTAACTAGTCTTATAGTCGACGTAGAGCATAGACAGACCTATCGTAAGGCCGAAAAGAGCCGTCGTCGGTGTCATCAAGC
>JAYQAI010000011.1:1164-61900 GCA_038136715.1 Gammaproteobacteria bacterium
TACTCATCAATAGTCTCACAAACCAGAGGCGCTGCTAGCAAACGCCCCTGGCAGCTCAGTTCGACAGGTAGTCAACGACTACTAATGCTCCCGCGATCGGAATTCCAAACGCAAAAGTCACTGGCGAGAACATAGACAGACTGGCTATGAGGGAGGCACCCTCAATGGGCGTTAATCCACCATCCACCTGCTGCATTTCTTCGACCGTTAATTCCCTCATTTCAATCTCCTTTTCTGTTGAAGGGATATCCAGCTTGCGTCATTCCCTGGTCCGGTGCTGCGCGACATGAAAGCAATATTGCGTAAGACATTGCTAGGCCTCAACTCTCGTTTCGCGCGAGGTGATCAAGCCTTTGCCGATGTCGCCCAAGATTTACCAGCAGCAACAAGCCCACAGCGGCGAGGCAGACGATGCCCATCGTCAGGAACTCCTGCCCGGTTTCAAGGTAGGGCTGAACCTGGCCGTAGATACCGGCACCAATGGACCTCGAGAGGTTTGCCCAGGCCATGTATATCGCAAACTGAGTGGCTGCGATGCGTTCCCAGCAGATGTTCATGTGCAAAGCGATGAAGCTGACAAACACAATCTGCGACAACAGCTGATCGCCAAAGAGAACCGTCAGTAAAAACCAGGGCTCCGACCACAGGTCTGTCATTAGCCCTGCTGTCATATGCAATGCAGCGAGCAAAATCAGGCCGTAAAGCAGAAACTGTTTTGCGCCAGACCTGTCGATCAGCGGCCCGAACAAAAGCCCGGCCACAGCAGCAACAAACCCAGCGGTAGCAATCCAGGAAGAATAGTCCGTACTCGCGTAGCCCAGGTCGTTCACCGCGATAACCGGTGTCGCCGTGATCCAGAAACCTGCCTGAATTCGCCACAGCAGCGTCATGGTGATCAGGAGCAGGCTGGCGGGCAGGAACATCACACGCAGCAAACTAGTCACAATGGTGGCCCAGTCCTCAATCTGCAGTTCAACGGAGCGCTGTGTGGCTTCACCTTCAGACCAAGGCAGCAGCTTTTCGCCGGGTCGCTCCCGGACAACCACGCCCCAGATGAAGATCGCAAGCACGCCGATAGCAAGAACACCAGCGGCACCGATCATGCCAAACTCGATGAGCGCGAATGCGGTGAGGGCGCCCGCACCTGAATACCCCGCCACCTGACCGAACGCCATAAACGCATTGGCGCTGCCACGCTCATCTTCGGGCAGCACATCGATTGCCATACCGTCGACGGCAACGTCCTGCACGGCGGCAAAGCAGTTCACGGCGAAGGCCGCCCAGGTCAACCACGCGATGTTGTTCACCGGATCGGGCACGAAAGCCAGGGCAACAATGGCGAGCAGCAATCCGCCCTGTGACAGAATTACCCAGGGGCGGCGCCGCCCCATGGCAATAAATGAAAACCGGTCCATGACGGGTCCAGCAAAAAGCTTGAAACCCCACGGTAACCCGGATATCGCAACGAACGAGGCAATCTCACTTACCCCCGCACCCTGACCTGCAAGCCAGGCTGGCAGCGCAATACTGATCAGGCCAATGGGCAGTCCCTGGGCCAGGTAGAAAATCGTGAATGAAAGCAGACGAAGGAAACGGTTTTCGGCGAGGTAAAGCGTCATCACTGCAGGTTATCAGGATACACCAGCAACTGAAATCACTCTGAGGATGCTCGAACCGACCTCTATAATCGATTGGTCTTAAAACGGTTATAGAAAAGGCAGTGACATGAGCACAGCGCAATATCAGTCGTCTCCCGAAGCAGTCGGTATTGATTTAGAAAAACTCGAAGCACTCCGCGCCAGAGCGCGACAGGAGGTCGATGCAGGACTCCTGCCCTCTGCCCAGATTGCGGTCGCCCGCAAGGGGCGGCTCTGCCACTTCGAGACCTTTGGCGAGGCTAACAATTCGAGCCTTTACTGCATTTTCTCGGCAACCAAAGCCATTACCTCTGCAGCCGCATGGCTGCTGATTCAGGAAGGCAGGCTGGACATCACACAGCCTGTCGCAGGCATCATTCCTGAGTTCGGTGACAACGAGAAAGCTGAGATCACCATTGAACAATTGTTCCTGCATACGGCCGGTTTCCCACACGCACCATTCCGAGTCGAAGACTGGAATGACAAGCAGCGCCGAATGGAGCGCTTTGCCAGCTGGCGCCTGGGCTGGGCACCCGGATCACGTTATGAATACCATCCCACCTCATCCATGTGGGTCATCGGGGAATTAATTGAGCGAATCAGTGGCTATCGCTACGAGGATTTTATTCGCGAACGCATCGCTGCGCCCCTGGCACTGGATGATCTACGCGTCGGCACCCCGGAAGACCAGCAAGCCCGTGTGACGCATATCAGCCACCATGGTGATGCACTGACTGAAGCTGACTACCAGGAACTGGGGCTGCCCGTGCCACCGGTAACGGAGGTCACCGAAGATGTCATCAGCAACTTCAATCGCCCGATCAACCGGGCAACACCTGTTCCCGGTGGTGGCGGTATCATGACCGCTGCCGATCTCGCCCTCTTCTATCAGGCTCTCCTGGGTGAGATACCCGCGTCCGGGCCATTGTGGAGCGAGGCAACCATGGCGCTGGTTACCACACCGCGGACCGGCGATTTGACTGACCAGACGACGGGGGTAAAAATCAATCGCGGCCTTGGCGTTGTGATTGCAGGTGATGAAAAACGCAATCTGCGTGGCTTCGGCCATACCAACTCGCCAACGACTTTCGGCCACCAGGGTGCTGGCGGGCAGCTTGCCTGGGCCGACCCGGAAACGGGCCTGAGTTTCGTTTACCTGACCAACGGTCACGACAGGAATCGGATCAGGGAAGCCCGCCGTGGTATCAGCATCTCGAATCGAGCAGCCGTCTGCGCTGCCGACTAGATCGGTGCAGTCAGCTGTTTGCGGTACTGGTAGGGTGATAGCTCAACCCAGCGCATGAACGCTCGGCGAAAGTTGGTGACCTCGCTGTAACCGAGCAGCTCCGCTATTTCCTGCACAGTCAGGTTTGTCGTCTGCAGGTATTCAATAGCAAGCTCGCGTCTGACGTCATCCAGAATCTTCTGGTAGCTTGTACCCAGTTCATGCAGCCGCCTGCGCAGGGTTCTTGCACCGAGCGACAGTTTTTTTGCGACGACATCAAGCTTTGGGAACTCGCCCGGGGTGCTCAACAGCAGATGACAAACCCGTGAAATAATGTCTTCCTCAATCTCCATCTGGTTCAGCAGCTGGCGACAGGATTCCTCGCAGATCCTGGCCGTATTGGCATCAGCCTCTGCCAGTGGCTTGGCAAGCTCAGCGACGTTAAAACGGTACTCCGCGTGAGGCTGGTTGAATTCCACCGGACAGCGGAAACATACCTCGTGCTTATCAGCATAATCCGGTGCCTTGTAATTGAGCAGGATCCGGGTCGGCACATGATCCTCACCCAGCAACAGGCCGATCAACTGTGAGATACCGTTAAACAACTCCTCAACGACGTACTGACCGACCTCCCCTCCTGGCAGCAGGTGCTCAAGGCGCAGCACGGCCTCGTTGCCCTCAGTATCAAACACGAGCTCGAACATTGCCCCCGCCATGCGGTGGTATTTGGTCGCAATCTGAATACCCTGCTCAAGTGTGGCGCTGCTCATCATCGCGTAGCCAAGCAAACCGTAATCAGAAATGGACACGACGCGCGGCTTCTCGAGCCAGTGACCGTCAGCGCCCACCAGAGCCAGCATATTAGAGAGCTGCTCGATCCTCTGCCGATAACTCACCCGGTCACTTTGAGCAGGATCGATACCGGTACCAGAGAGACTGACCGCAGGCGGGATACCGCGAGCTTCGAGCGCATGCACGAGTCCTGTGACCTGCGCCATGGGGATCGCCTTTTTGTCGAGACGATAGTTGTGAAACCGCGATTGTAAGATTGATTGTCTGGGTTCTGCCATGGATCTAACGGGTCATGCACCTGGCATTATTTTACAACCTTTTTGTTCTTGTCTAAATCGCAGCTTCGGCCTTGGCGAGGCGGCGCACACCGTAGTAATTAGTCTTACGCGTCTGCCGAATTGCATACTCCACAAACTCGAGACCGACATCCATTGCGTTCCCCATCAGGTTGATCCGAAGTCGATCCTCGTACTGCAAATCACAGCAGATATAAGTGGTTAAGAACGCGGCTTCAATAATCTGCTGTTTACCAATCGCATTGAGCTCCGGCGACGCCTGTCGCAAGGTTTCAACCATATCCTGTTGACCGCTGCCCAGGGCAACGATGAGTGAACGATATTCATCTTCAGGGAAGTCGAAGCCAGTGATCTTCATGCAGATCTCTTGTGCTTCAAGGTAGTGATTGTTCTGTGAATAGCCCAGCAGAAGATAGGCAATGATCTGTTTCGTGAGATTGACCTGCGAGGGTTTGTCCAGATGGCCTCGCCGATAGGCTGACAGGCACTTTTCACAGCGCCAAAAGCATGCCTTGTCCTCAATTTTGAGCAGCGGCAGACCGAAGCAGGTGAACCAAAGTGACTCCATCTGTTCGGTGAAAGGGGTCTCCGTCTCGCAAAGGGCGCAGCGCTTGTCACCAATGGGATTTGCACGGGCCCGAATACGTTCGCCAAAGAGGAATATCATTTCATTTCTCGAAATTGGAACCTTGTGCCGCAGACCAGGAGTTCATCTTCAACGCGGCTGATACCGCGCTGTGCCGCAACTTCCATTATGGGAGCGAGTGCTGGCGTTTCAAACAGCACTGCCGCGACACCATCTCCACGGCCGTCAATTGCTTCCTCGAACCGAATTTCACCGTTGTCCAGACGAAGCACAAATGCACTCCCTTCAAGATTTGCGGCACGATCGAACGCGGTGGCCCAGCGCCTGGCGATCGCTTCCGGATCTTCTGCCTGCAGCGTGACACCCGAGATAGCCGTGACAAGCTTCGCCGGGCGTTGCTGCCAGCCGGGGCCAGCCCACACCCACTCGGTGGCAGGCCGCATTTCGTCAAACGAGACAATCGCAGCCCCGATATCACTGGGATGAATGTGGAAGGCTGTCACCTCGTCACGATCAACCTGCCAGACCTTCCTCATACCAAGCGTATCCATTCTCATACTCACGGCCTCAATCTCACCCGTCCCAACCTGGGCAATGACCATGTAGCCGCCATCTCCCTGGCGGCGCGCCAGCAGGCGACCCGCCGCGGTGTTTTCCTGCAACGGGGCGACCACTTCCAGAAACGTCTTGCCAATCGTCATTACTGAATTTTCCAGACCAAATTCGGCGACGCCGTTGTCCGCAAAGTCCGCATCAATACCGAGCACTGCAAAGATATCCTGCCTGACCGGCGCCAGTTGTTCTGCCACCAGGGCTACCTGCCTTAAGTTCATGGCTGCCTCGTTTTGTTCACCAAAGGTCGACTATCGCATGAGGTGCAGTTGGTTGCTACTGACACGGCATCCCTGTTTGATTTAGGATGCGCACTCGCTTTACGGTTCGCGTCTCTTAAAGGATTCACATGAAATTACTTCTCAGCGCACTGCTCCTCATTGCCCTGCCTCTCACGGTCTTTGCTGAAGACGACGTGCCGCCAACCACAGAGGTTAAGATCAAGGCTGCGCTGGAGCATGAACGCCGCAGCGTTGCTGAAAGAGAACGCGACAGGAATCGCAAGCCGCTCGAAACGCTCGAATTCTTCCGTCTCGAACACGACCAGACCGTACTGGAACTGGTGCCCGGCGGGGGTTGGTATACCAAAATCCTTGGGCCGGTACTGGAGGAGAGAGGCAAGTTGTATCTGTCTATCGACACACGTCGCGTCGCTGAACTGATCAAAGGCGAGGGCTTTGGATCAAGCGAAGTCGTGCCTTTTGAAGGCATCACACGGTCCGAAACAGATCAACGCCGTTACACAGCGCCTGAATTCAGCTTCGGTATTCGGAAAGTCGACCTGGTCTTGACGTTCCGCAATCTCCACAACTTTGATGACACTGGCCGTTACAACCTGAACAAGGCGGCCTTTGATGCGTTAAAGAAGGGTGGTCTTTATGGTGTCATCGACCACACAAGACGCCACATGGCCGCTGACACCGCAGAATCGTGGCGACGCATGGATCCAGTACAGATGATCAAGGAAATTGAATCAGCAGGTTTTCGCCTGGTCGACTACTCCACCCTGCACTATCGACCGGATGACGAGCTGCGCTACGAGGTAGGTCGCAGGACCGTCACCGGCAACACAGACCGTTTTACACTTTTGTTTGAGAAGCCCTGAAACCTCTGAGCCTGCGAGCCACAAAGGCTTGCAGGCTTTTTGAGCCTTTCGTTGAGTTACAGTGTCAGCGTCTTGTTTACTGTTATCTGGTTAATCTGACTCGATCTAACCGGCACTGGTATTCATTTACTCACGAATCAGATCACCTCGTCCCCTTCCTCTTCAGTGTAGAGGCCTTCTGGCAACAAGTTTTTGATGATTCGCTCCGTGGAAAGGATCTCTGTATCAATGGGGTCTTTCACCACCGTATCGGTGACCTCGTTGGTCATGATGTACTTCGCTCGACCGATCTGGAACGCACGAGCCCGGTCAAGTGCCGATAGTGCCAGATTGACCTGGGCCTTACGCCCGGTCAGCTGTTCACTGATTTTTTCGGCCTCATTGAACAAATCATTGGCTCTTGCCTCACGCCCAAGCCTCGAGAACAGCCGAGCATACTGACTCGTCAACAGACCGCGTTCTGACAACTCATAAATTCGCTGCATCCGTGGTGCCGACAACTCCATCCGATTCAGCGCTTCCCGGGTCCGTCCTTCGTAATAAAGGGCACTTGAAAGCCGAAGTTCCAGACGCGAATATTCGGTTTCATCAGAGAGCGTCTCCATCCAGGCCAATGCCTGATAGTAACGACCCTCACCAATTAGACTCTCCGCCACCTTCGCAATCAGCTGCTGTTTGGCTTCACCTTCAGCAGCATTATCGATCGACATGCGGGCACCTTCGAAATCACCGGTATAAGCCTGGGCTACTGCGATCTCTCCAAAAGCGACAGACCGCTCCTGTTGTTCCAGCTCCGTTGCGGCGATGACGGAAGCCTCAGAAAGAATCTCCGCTGCCAGTGTCAGGTTGCGGACATCGTAGTAGCGCTGCGCGATTCGCGTGAACGCTGATATGCGCTCAGGCAATGCCTCGATCTGGCCGGCAAGCCCGGTCGCCCTGGTCAGCAGACGCTTGGCTTGAGCGTTGTCGTTCATCTTCAAATAGGCAACTGCAAGCCTTGAGGTCAGGTAGCTCTCTTCGAGTCGCTCTTCGGCATCCGCTGCCAGCGCTGAAACTTTCTCCATCGCGGCATAAGGTTCAGCTTCACTTCCCGCGGCTGCCATATTGTGGCCGAGTTCAAGGATGACTCTGGCCCTCGCATCAGCATCTTCAATTTTTTGCAAATCAAGCCGAACTCTCGCATTCAATACTTTGAGACCAGCAGCATTCTCATCCAGCACAAACTGTCCCATGATCACGCCGAACCCTTGAATTCGAACGACAGGGTTTTTGATTCTGTCAGCAAGCTTTTCCGCTGCTTCTATGTCACCCTTGAGCACATAGGTCTTCACATGAGACAGCATGTACTGATCCCATTCCTGATCCTTGGATATGCTCGACATCAATTCGACAATCGCCGAACCGTCCATCTCATCGATCGCATCCACGATAATATCCGGCGCATCCGGGTTATAGGCGTCCTGGATGACTCGTTTTTCGGTCAGAACGCTCAGCACCTCTTCATGGCCGTGCTCGAGCAGCGGCGGCGCCATCGAGGACAGGTTACTCGGCGCAAAGTTGCTGACACCCTGCAGACCAGAGACACCACCGATGGTGTCGATGTTTACCGGAGCGGGTTCAGTTTCCCCGGCTGACAGCTTGGCATTCATCTTTGGCAGAGCCATCTGACCAGCGGTGGCAACGAACTGTCCAGGATCGACGCCCTTCATCATCTGCTGCGCCGCCTGCACGATCTGCTGACGAGTCTCGTTCTGCCCACCGTGCATCTGCTGGGTCACATTGGCCATCTCTGCTACCACCTGACCATTGCCGTTCTGTTGCAGTTCGATAGCAGAAGCAATCACCGGCGCAATTCCCTTGATTTCGTCGCTCGGTGGGGCGGCGGCAAGTTCCTCTGCTGCCATCTGGTCGAGATAGTTATCGACATAACGGAAAGCGACGCCGGTCGCCATGATGATTGCGGCAGTGATAGCAAAGCTGAGCGAAAGCGTGTATTTCTCGAATATCATCCAGAGCTTGCTGGGGGGTTTGATACCCAGCTCTTTCATGATCTCGAGTTCAAGAGCCTTCAGACGCTCAAGCTCTTTCTTCTTGGCCTCCAGCTCTGCTTCCCGGTCACCCTTGAGCCGCTGGTCGCGCATCAGACGGCGGCGAATTTTCTCCTTCTCCGCCTCTTCCCGCATCTTTTCTTCCCACTTGGCAATGACCAGGCCGCACTCAGGACACTGCTCCAGTTTGCCACCGCGCTCAAGCTGCTCTTCATATTCACAGGAGGGACAGATAAACAGGTCGCGAACGTCTGCCGCGGTCATTTGCTCAAGCGACCAGCCGGATTTGTCCTGACCACTCGGCTGCAGGTTGCACTGGGCGCCACATTGCCTGATCGCTTCGACATATTTGGTCGCCGTAGCTTCATCGACGTCTTTCAGGATCGCTGTCGGCTGCTCAGTTGCATACCAGGTATCGACCGTTGCCGCATCGACGCTCAGAGTCTTGCAGAGTTTCTGCTTGACTTCGTCGACCACAACGCCTTCAGGCACTTCGGGGTAGATAACGAGGTTAACCGTGTCGGCCATGAGAAATGTCCTAATCTTCGATAAAAATGCGAATGAAAGCTGATTGAACGGACGGTATCAGCCGGCCAGCACCGTCGACTTGCTGTGCCCCTGTCCAATCGGGTTCAGATTCGCAAATTGAAAACAATTCAGCCTGACTAATCAAGGCGGACAGAGGCTTAGGTCCTGGTTTCAACCATAAGCCTGAGCATCAGGCACCGGTCTAAGTATTGGATACCATGGACTCCTGAGCGGGTCGCCAGGTTTAAGGTGTTGACTGAGACCGGGCGTCAGCGGCACTGTCGGCCGCGACGGAGGTCTTTCAGCATAGACCACATTATCGCCAAACATTCTGATTGCCAGGGCCCGACGCCGACCATCAGCACCAGTCGGGCCGCCACCGTGAATCGTGGAAGGACTGTGCACAATCACGTCACCCGGTTGAACATCCCAGGCGACAATAGGGAATTGACTGCGTGCAGCCTGGATATCCGGGAGAATCGGCAGCCCTTCACCAAAGAAACCACTCGAAGGATCTTCAGGTTTCTGCGGGTTGAAGCCATCGTACATCGTACCGAGGTGACTGGTGGCAACGAACTCCAGACACTCTTCCCGCGGCAACGGATCAAGTGAGATCCACATAGAAGATAGCTGACTGCCAGCGAGCGGGAAGTAGGGTGTATCCTGATGCCAGGGCGTTCTCTCGCAACCGGCGCCGTCCTTGATGAAGAATTCATCAGAGTAGTACCAGACATTGTCGCTGCGCATAACTCGTTGCAGAATGTCAGCGATGGGTGAGTCATAAAGCAGTCGCCTGATCTCAAAACTGTAATCAAAATTGCGAACCGTTTCCTGAAACTCACCGGCCGTATCAACGAAGAACTTGTGCTTAGTCATGCCAGAGTCAGCCAGGACTCGACCCAGCCCCATCTCGATCAGCATCAACCATTCCGGCGCCAGCGCTCCTCGCAACATGACGACGCCATCTTCTTCAAAAGCTTTGATGACAGCCTCACTAATGCCGGCAACAGGTGACGCCGCATCAAGCTCAAAAGTCTGGGCTTCCAATGTTTTCGCCTCGCTCAGTCTGCGCTTAAAGGTGCAATTATGTCATGTTCTCCAGCATTCATTTACTGTCATCACCCAGATCATGTTGCAGGCAGTTCGCTGACGGTATAACCAGGAGTGAGACTGGGCGGAGAGTATGACGCGGTATCTGCTGACCCAAACCAATTGCTCTACGCGCTGATGGTCTGCCAGAAGGCACGGATAATAGGCGAAATGTCGTAACTGCGGCGACGAGTGCAGAAACCAACGTGAAAGTCATCCAGCACGGGACCGGCCTCTACCAAACGCACCTGATCCGCCAGCGGGCTTTCGTTAACGACCAGTTCAGGCACAAAACCAACGCCGCAGCCCAGGGCAATCAGGGCCAGAATCGCCTCATTACCCGGCACCTCGGCATAAATGTCAGGCTGGATCACCTGATTTCGCAGCCAGCTCTGCACATTGTTCCTGACCTGGCCTGCAGACGGCAGTATCAGGGGTACAACGGACCAGTCAATCTCGTCCTGCTCAAGCAGACCGGCCAGCGGCCCTGATGCAGGCACCACCGTTCGCAGCGGAATAGAGGTCACAATATGTTTCAACAACTGGTCGTCATGAGCGTCGTCCAGCGCAGCGACCACCACATCAATACCCTCGGCCAGCCTTGAGATAGCGTTGACGGCGTATCCCGTTTCCAGCTGGATCTGGACTTCCGGGTAACGCTGCCGAAAGTCAGCCAGTAGCACTGGCAGGATGCTCTGGCTCGCAGTCACGGAGGCGAACAGCGTCAATTGGCCGTGCAATACACCAGACGACCCCTCCAGCTCGCGCTGCAACTGCTCCCAGCTTTCCACCGTCTCACGCGCAAATTCCAGGAAGACCTGGCCGGACTCCGTCAGCGCTGCCGACCGGTTGTCCCTGATCAACAGGCGATGGCCCAGTTGATCCTCAAGGCGCTGAATCGTCCGGCTCACGGCAGAGGGCGACATATGCATTTCTCCCGCTGTCTTCCCGAAATGCAGATTCCGCGCCAGCGCGATAAACAGCTTGAGCGTCGTTAAATCCATTTACCAAGTTTACCAGCAACACAAAAAACGTCTACTTTTCAATAAGTTAGAAAGAGGCGTGACGACAACTTCTAGGAGGCGCAGAATAGGCGCCTGGCAGAAGGAGGGATTCATGGTATCTGCACGCAAGCTGCATCAGGTTGATGGCGTCTTCAAAATGAAAAATGGCCATTTGTTCAACCCGACAATCGCCTACGAAACCTGGGGCGAACTTAACTTCCAGAAAGATAACGGCGTCCTGATCTTCACCGGACTATCGCCTTCTGCGCATGCTGCTTCTTCTGAAAGTGATCCTTCTACCGGCTGGTGGGAGCAGATGATCGGTGACGACAAACCGATTGATACCACCAAATACTTTGTCATCTGCGTGAACTCTCTGGGCAGCTGCTTCGGTTCAACCGGCCCTGCGAGCATCGACCCCGAAACCGGCGAGCGGTACGGCCTCAATTTCCCCGTTCTAACGATTGACGATATCGCCCACGCCGGCCACGAGGTGGTACAGGCTCTGGGTTTAACAAAACTGCATGCAGTCGTCGGCGCTTCCATGGGTGGGATGACGTCGCTCGCTTATTCCGTGCTCTACCCGGATGTCGCTGATGGTCTCGTCAGCATTAGCGGCTCCGCCCGCGCTGCCCCATTCGCGATCGCACTGCGGTCCCTGCAGCGCGAGATCATCCGCAGCGACCCGATCTGGAATCGCGGCAACTACGCGCCGGAAGACGAACCTGTGCTCGGCATGCGCCTGGCCAGGAAACTCGGCATGCTGACCTATCGCAGCGCTGTAGAACTGGAACAGCGTTTTGGTCGAGAGCTGATTCCAGAGGAAAGACAGACCGGTGAGAGCTTCGGTCTGGATTTCGAGGTTGAATCCTATCTCGAGGCCCATGCCAACAAGTTCATAGGGACCTTTGACGCCAACTGCTACCTCTACCTGTCACGCGCCATGGACCTCTTCGACATTGCTGACCATGGTGGTTCCGTCGAACACGGCCTGCGCCGCAGCGGCGCCTCAAGAGCGCTGGTGATCGGTGTCGAGACTGATCTTCTATTCCCGATTGAGCATCAGCAGCAGATTGCTGACGGACTTAGAGACGGCAAGCGTGAGGTCCAGTTTCATGCGCTCGATTCGATTCAGGGACATGACGCTTTTCTGGTGGATATGGACCGTTTCCGACCAATTCTCTGCGACTTTTTCAACTGCAACATGAATCAACCCGGCAGGCTCAGGCAGGTCTGATAAGCGTTTTAGCGCGAAGTCTTCAGCGGACCATGCCTGATAAGGCATGGTCACGATCTTTCAAAGAGGTCAGTTTGCCAGCGGCAACAGGATTTTTGCTTCAGTAACCCTGAAGAACACCGTAGCGATCGCGGTGAAAGGCTGAACCGCCCAGGGTATGTTCACACACCCGCGATCGTTTCATGAAGAAACCGATCTCGTGTTCGTCCGTCATACCAATGCCGCCGTGCATCTGCACGCCTTCGCTCGAGACGAGGTTGTAGGTATCGTTCAGGCGCGCTTTTGTCAGGCTGGCGAGTTCCGCGACCTGCTCGGAATCTTCATCGAGTGCAGACAGCGCTTCCAGCACGACGGACTTTGACAGCTCAATCTCGCAGAACATCTGCGCCGCACGATGCTTCAGCGCCTGGAATGAACCAATTGGCACACCGAACTGCTCTCGCACTTTGAGGTACTCAACTGTGCGTTCAAAGCATTCCTGGATACCACCGAGCATTTCTGCCGCAAGCAGGATACGGCCTGCATCCAACACCTTGTCAAGCACGTCGGCACCCTTACCCTCTTCACCCAGCAAGGCGCCTTCGGCACCATCGAATTCAATATTTGCTGCATTTCGACTGTCGGCCATGATAGTGCGGGTAGCGCTGACACCAGCGGCGCCGCTATCGACAAGAACCAGAGTCAAACCGTCGCGATCACCGGCGTTGCCGGACGTTCGCGCAACAACTACAAGCTTGTCAGCGACGTGGCCATCAAGGACAAATTTCTTGCTGCCAGATACCTTGTAACCATCGCCAGACTTCTCAACTCTGGTCTCCGCTCCGTAAGGCGAGTGATGCGGCTTCTCTTCCAATGCCAACGCCATCAACAGCTCTCCACCAACAATCTGGCCGAGCAGTTCTGTCTTCTGCTCCTGGGTGCCGCCGTGCAGCAACGCACTGGTGCCAAGCACAGCTGTAGCATACAGAGGTGAGGCGGTCAGTGTACGACCACACTCTTCCATAACGACGCCAAGTCCCATATAGCCGAAACCCAGGCCGCCGAATTCTTCAGGCACAGTGATACCGCTCCAGCCGAGCTCAACCATTTGCTTCCAGGTATCGCGATCAAAGCCTGACTCATTCTTCTCGTCCCGCAGTCTTCGCAGTTGCGTAATCGGCGTATTGTCAGCACAGAAACTCTTGGCAGAGTCCTTCAGCATGTTCTGATCTTCGTTCAATACCAGCGGCATCATTTAACTCCTGTCTTTTCTCAATCCTGTCTTTACTCAACTGTCTTTACTCAATAAGGCGCTAGGCGGCCTTCTGGGCATCGTTGGGGCCCTAATGTTACCAGACCTTTTGGGTTGTGACTCCCCCGCGGAAAAAGCTGTCGATAACAACTATGGGGCGCGATTCATCAGACATATTTGCGCACTTCGAGGTCAGCTCCGCAGCGCTGCCGACCAGGTATTCAGGAACATACCCTGCGGGTCGAACTCATCGCGAACCTGCCACCAGCGTTGCCACATCGGGTACGCATCGTTGAAGTCAGCAGCATCCAGGTAATTCACCTTGCCCCAGTGCGGGCGGCCACCATACTTCAGGAAAATTGACTCACAGGCCCTGAAGTAAGGCTCATCATCTTCGCGTATATCCTGGTGCACCGATATCGTCACAGTGGGCCGCCCATAGGCCATTGAAAGCCACACTTCGTCGGCCGCCACCGTGCGGTACTCGACCGGCCAGACGACGTCTGGAAATTCCGTCCGCAGCAACTCGCGGATTTCCTCCAGACAGGCGAGCCCCGACGCCTGCGGCACACTGTATTCCATTTCGGTATGCAGGTGAGGTCTGTGGCTTGGCAGCACTTCGTAACTGTAGGCCTGACGAGAGCCTTCGTCGGCGATTGGATAGACCGGCTCCGCCGAAACAGGGTTGATGGTTTTTACCGTTGCCTGGTCATTACCCGGATACCAGAAAAATTCGAATCGCTCGTTCATGGCGGTCTGCTCCGTTATCGTTTCAACCAACTCATCAAACGTGGCCTGCCAGCTTTTCTCTTTCAGCACCTGCGCCCGGGCCAGCTGCATTTCGATCCGGGTGATGAGCCCAACACTGCCAAGGCCGAGCCTCGCCGCCTGAAACAGGTCAGGTTCATTGACCTCACTGCAGCTAACCTGCTCACCATTCGCCAGAACCAACACCAGCCCCGACACGGATGCAGACAGGTTCTGCAGCGACACTCCCGTACCATGCGTTCCAGTAGAAATTGCACCAGCCAGCACCTGGCGGTCGATATCGCCCTGGTTGCGCAGCGCCAGCCCCGCGTCGTGCAGCTGCCCGCCCAGACTGTAGATCGTTGAACCTGCTCTTATCCAGGCGGACTGCTCTTCCCGGTCGACGCTGATGACGCCCGCCAGGCCGGAGACATCGGCAACCACGCCATCACCCAGGGCAACCGGCGAATGCGAGTGCCCTGAACCCACCACTTTCAGCCGATCGTTCTCAGCACGACATTGATTGACCAGACCAACAGCATCGGCTTCGCTGCGCAGGAAGTGAAGCGAATCGACTTTGCCGGCCTGCCTGCCTGACCAGTTGCGCCACTCAGGCATTTCTCTTTCTCCTCACTGCAGCCTACCCTTAAGCATGTCTATGGCCGTCACCATGGCATTCGCCAGCCCTTTTGCGTCCGCCTGATTGCTACCAGCGATATCAAAGGCCGTACCATGATCGACGGATGTGCGCACAAAAGGAATACCCATAGTCGCTGTTACGCTCTGCTCAAAGTCATGGACTTTGATGGCGATATGTCCCTGGTCGTGATAGAGCGCCAGCACAGCATCAAATTCGCCGGCAATGGCACGATAAAACACCGAATCTGCTGGCCAGGGCCCGGTCACATCCATGCCTTCCTCCCTTAAAGCCTGAACCGCCGGTGCAATCTCATCAATCTCTTCGCGGCCAAGCATGCCACCTTCCCCACCGTGGGGATTGAGCGCAGCCACCGCAACCCTTGGCTGTCTGACCCCCCATTTCTTCAGGCTCTCAACGGTTAATCGCAGTTTATCGACAATGACCGGCCGGCGAACGTAGGCAACTGCTTCAGCCAGCGACTTGTGTGTAGAGAGGTGTGCTACTTTCAGGTTCGTCGTCATCAGCATCGTCGCTGTCAGCGCCGCACCCGTCATGCGCGCGAGGATTTCCTGGTGACCGATATCGCCGATGTAACCGGCCGCATGAACCGCTTCTTTGTTGATCGGACAGGTCACAACGCCCTGCACATCGCCCGCCTGGCACAATCTGACTCCGGTTTCAAAAAAACTCACGGCAGCATGCCCGCAATCAGCTGAAACCTCGCCCATTCGCAGGCTGGCGACATTAAATTCACTGGGATCCAGTACCCCTATACCACCAGACAAAGATTTGAGTTCATCAAAGCGAGCCACGGGTATGAAGTTAAGGTCAATGCCTGTCTGCTGCATAGCGAGTTCGAGGCAACCTTGCGAGCCAATGATAAACGGGTCGGCAGCAAGGCCAGCGTCAAGATCCCCAAAGGCCTTGACGATAACCTCCGCGCCAATACCGGCGGGGTCTCCCATAGTCACTGCAAGTTTTGGTTTCACTGGTGCGGTCCGTTCAAAGCGCCTGAATGACCGATGCTACCTCAGAGCACGCTTACCAGGATACTGCCAACAAGTCAGCCGGTAAGGCTGCGGTAGACTCGTGAAAGCTCTTCAGGTAACTGATCAAGATCCTGGATCACCATGTACTGACTGTCTGGACACATTTCCCTCAGGTAGTCATGACCGGAGGGGTCAACGGTCAGACAGTATGTCAGTACGCCTTGCTGCTTTGCCTCAGACAAGGCTTTCATGGTGTCCATCAGGCCATAATCTCGCGAATTCCTGTCTGCACCGTAATCATGATCCTGCGGATACCCGTCAGAGATAATGATCATCGCCTTGATCCTTGAGCCAGTCTCAAGCAGGCGCCGAGTACCATGTCGAATCGGTGGCCCCATGCGCGTGCTGCGGCAGGGTTTGATCCCGCCGATACGACCACGACTCCTCGCATCCAGGGGCTCATCAAAGTCCTTGCACAGGTAGTAATCTACCTGATCCCGACCATAACCGGAGAAACCACAGACAGAGTAGGCATCCCCGAGCTGCTCCAACCCTTCACACATCAGGATCACAGACTCTTTTTCCAGATCGATGATCCGTCTGGCCTGGTCCTCATAGGCCTTGCGCTGCCTGAAGTAATCCATGATGTAGTCGTCGTCCTCGTTGTCCGAGTCGAGCACGGGCTCCGCTTCCGGGTCAGGGATAATGTCATCTGTCGACGCACTCATATCGAGCAGAAACAAAGTCGAGACATCTCGTTCGCGCCGCTGGCGCTGCACATAAATGTTCTCGTCTGGCGAGAATCCTGTCTTGCGGTCAACGAAATAGGCAACCGAGCGTTCCAGGTCGAGCTCCTCGCCTTCATGCACACCGCGCACCTTGCGCAGCATTTCAGGTCGGACCTTGTTCAGTTCCTGGCGGATGCGTCGGGCGAGCGAATCATGTTCAACCATGGTGCGACTGACATAATCTTCATCAGGTTCTATGTCGCGGTGTTCCAGCAGCGTACACCAGGCTGAGCGGTAATCCCGAATCAGGTAATCCCATTCATCATAGTGAAAGCGCACGGCATCACGGCTCGCCATCGCCATGCCGCCAAACAACTCCAGCACTTCTTCACGGCTGCTGCCAGCCAGGGTTTCCAGATCAACGTCGAGTTTTTTTGACAGCTCTTCGATAATGACGCCAACGCCTTCACCCACTTCGCCGGACTCCAGATCATCAATATCGAGAAACTCGGGGTCGATCAGCCCCGCGCCCAAAGAAGTGTCATCACCTTCGGTCTGCCACTCCTCTGCCAGCTCTTCTACCAACGATTCCACCTTCAGAGCTGAAACAGCTTCTTCAACGTCCAGTTCACCGCGGTAGGAAACGGGTTCAGGGAATTCCTCAGCCAGCAGTGCGACAGTCTGAGACTGCCCTTCGACAGGATCTGTCTCATCGCCAAAGATGAGTGAGTAGCAGCGCCGTAATGCCTGCAGCGAGTGTTCAGCCGTCTCTCCATCGGCTCGCAGCGCCGCCAGGGATATCGTGAGTTGGGTAAACCGTTCCTGCAGGTCTTCAGGCAAATCTGACTTGATGTCCTGCAGCGGCACGTCCAGCCCGAACAACATCAACGCCTCAAGCATCCGTCCCGCAAAAGTGACCTGCCCGCCCCCACGCAGACGACAGGCTTCATACTTTTGCTGAGCAATCTGAGGTACCAGCCCGGGATACTTTTCGGCCAGCCGCCAGTCGATACGCATGTCTTCAAGCAACAGAAACAGACGCTCAGCCCGACGCTGATCCGGATAGGTTTCGAGTTCGACCTTGATGACATCGAGCAGCGCGAAACAACCAAATTCCCGGTAGGCAAGCTGGTGAAACAAGGAAACTTTGTAGAATCCGAAATTACCCGTCTCGTGATCAAACAGGTCAACCTCGGCGGGCAAATAGATGCAGCGCCCATCTGAACTCGCCATGAGGTTATCCAGTGTGCCCGGTCGCCTCAAATCTGCCGGTTCATCTTCGGCAGTCACAACCATCTTGTCACCGCATACCGCCTCAGCAAGCAATTCGAACAGACGCCGATGGTCCGCATACCTAACCTGCCCTTCAAGATGCCTGAGGGTCTCGATAGACGTCAGGGATTCTGCAGCGACCCAGGCAACCGCGGCTGGCACGTTGTCCCCTGCGGCCTCCAGGCCTCGGCGTAACCAGGCGGCGATAACGGCTGGTCTATCCAGCGGCAAAGCCTGGCTCTGAGCCATAAAACGGTCGAGCACGATCACGTTATCAATCTGTTCACCCGCGGTGAGAGCGGTCATGGTCAACTGCGCGTCGGCATCCAGCAGATCTGCAAGGTGCAACATGAACGCAGCGGGATCCTGGTCGACCAGTCGCCGGCATAAATTTTCAATGACGGTTTTGTCAGCTTGATCCAGCGTCCTGTTCAGAATCGGCAATATGTCGAGGTAAGCCATGGCCGCGGCAGGTGCCAGGCGGTAAAGATCCAGCAGATAAGCGAAAGGAACGGCGACATCGGCCTCGATAAACCGGCTCAGATGATCGCGGGAAACGCTGACGGACACCCTCAGCAGTTCAAGCCAGGCGGCGTACTCTGTCGCTGACAGGAGCGGCGCTGAGTCAGCAGCAGCACGATAGTAAAGCGTTTGCAAAGAAGAAGCGTGGCTGAACTGATCACGGATCGCTTTACCAGTTCTCTCAATTTCCGGCAGCGTCGCCAGACGCTCCTGCTCGGCCAGATGTCGGGCACAGGTAAAATAAGCCGCAGAGGGTTCGTAGGAGTACCCGGTGAGCGCCAGACCACTATCGCTGATGCGCTGCAATTCATCCCAATCGGCGCCCGCTGCAACGATTCCAAGATAGGCATCAACTGAGTCCGTTGCTTTCCAGCCGGTCGCCGCAATTTCAAGGCAATAGTGTGAAATGATGGCGAGGCGTTCGTTGCCATATGCCTGTGATGCGCCTGGCGCGACATCCAACCAGCGCGCAGCCGTCTCACGGCTGCCGGCAGCAAGACGATCGGCCGTTTCCTGCAGCAGTGCTGTCGCGTCACTCATCACTCAAGCAGATCAGCCCGGAAAAACGGCCTGTGCCAATTCCGTCACGGTGCGCTGCACCTCTATGTCATCAGAAACTGCTTTCGCGATCGCGGCATCTGCTGCCCGAGAGGGGTCGATTCCCTGCACCATCAGCTGACCGGCGTATACCAGCAGCCGAGTACTGACACCTTCATTGAAACCATGGCTTTTCAGGTTGCGAATCTTGTTGCCGAGCAGCGCCAGCTGCTCTGCCCGTGCAAGCTCAACACCGCTCTCATGAGCAATGACGCGCGCCTCCTCGGGTTCGGGCGGATAGTCAAACTCAATCGAGATAAAGCGTTGCCGCGTGCTCGGTTTGAGGTCCTTCAACACGTTCTGGTATCCAGGGTTGTACGAAATGACCAGCAGGAAGTCCGGATGCGCTTCGAGAATCGTTCCCAGCTTTTCGATTGGCAGGATACGCCGATGGTCCGTGAGGGAATGGATCAGTACCGTCGAATCCTTCCGCGCTTCAACAATTTCATCGAGATAGCAGATCGCCCCTTCTTTCACTGCCCGGGTCAGCGGACCGTCCTGCCAAACCGTCTCATCACCCTGCAGCAGGTACCGGCCCACGAGATCCGTGGCCGACAGGTCTTCATGGCATGCCACTGTCTGCAGTGGCTGCTGAAGACTCGCAGCGCGATTTTCCTGTCGGTAAATGCGATGCGCCATGTATTCCACAAACCGGGTCTTACCACAACCCGTCGGGCCTTTCAGCAGCACCGGCAGACGCTGTTGATAGGCTGCCAGAAACACCTCAACTTCATCGGCAAGCGGCAGATAGTAGGGTTCTTCTTCGAGCGCGTAGCCCGTTGCTTCAGGATTCATTGTCATCTCCACTCGAAGGCTTGTCGCCCTGCCAATCGGGTCTGCGCTTGTCGAGATACGCCTGCACACCTTCTTGGTAGTCCGGATGTCGACTCATCTCAGTCAGCAGCGTTTCGCTCACATCTACCGCCGTGCCGACATCCCGGTGCAAATCTTCGTATATCTGGCGCCGGGTTGCGCGCAATGCGCCTGGCGAGACGGTTTCAAGCATCTGCCTCGCATAGGTGTACGTTTCGGTCAGCAGCGTGTCAGGTGCCACCAGCCGATGAACAAGCCCCATCTCACACGCTTCGTCTGACAGGAAGATGCGGCTGGTCAGCAAAAGGTCATTGGCTTTCGGCAAACCAATCTGCCGCGGCAGCAGCCAGGATAGGCCGTATTCCGCAGGGAAGTTCAGCTTGCCATGCGCCGTCGTAAACTTTACGCCGGGCACCGCGAATCGGATGTCAGCATAGCACGCCAGGACCAGCCCGACGCCTGCAGCCGGGCCATTGATTGCTGCGATGACCGGCTTCTGCAGCGCGAAGTGGTAGGCGAAAGACGCTTCAAATTCCGGCCGATAGCCGCTTCCGGGCATCACGAGATCGACTGGCGTGCCCGGATCATAACCACCTTTTTCGACATGACCCTCTAGCGCCTGGGTATCGGCACCGACACAGAATCCACGACCGGCACCGGTGACGACAATCACCCTGACATCGGCATCACGATCAGCCTGGTCGAGAACATACCGATACTCTGTGTGCATCCTGCCCGTCCAGGCGTTCATACGATGCGGACGGTTCAGCGTGATGGTTGCAATACCCTCTGCGACCTCATAAAGAATCGTCTTCAGTTCCATAAGTTAGACTCCATCAAGTGCCGCACCAGTCAGTTCGGTGATGGTGTCGTGGGCGCCAAAGAAAAAGTGATCAGCACCCTCAATCACGTGCAGCCCTGTCGCTTCGCCAAAGAAACCCCGGGCAGCTGCTGCATCGACAAACTGATCTTCACTACCGAGGATGACGCAGGCGGGTTGCGCCGGCGGCGATAGCCCTTCGATCAGGGCGACCGGGGGCGCTACCAATACCAGCTGATCGCAGGCCATAGCGGCCACTGCCTTGATGGCCATTGCCGCGCCGAAAGAATAGCCGCCGAGAATCAGTTCCCGAGCCCCGCTTTGCTGCCTGATCCACTCGGCTGCGGCCATCACATCATCCGCCTCACCTTTACCATCATCGTGAACTCCCGCAGAGCCGCCAACGCCGCGGAAATTGAACCGCAGTACCGCAACACTGCGACTCCGAAAAGCTTTGCTCAAAGCATCCAGGACAGCATCATGCATTGAACCGCCATAGAGCGGATGCGGATGACAGAGCACCGCACATTTCTCAGCAGTGCCGGCCTCAACCTCATCGTAGAGGCCTTCCAACCGACCCGCAGGACCATCAAATTGAACCAGGGACATTGGGCTAATTCACCTTGTTTACATGCTGCCTAATCTATCACAGCCCCGCTACGCCCCCGTCAATGACAGGGTATTCATCATTCGTTAAAGTGTGCCCTCCTGCCCATCCTTGGCGCGCCCGTGCGAATTGCAACACTGCTGTTTTTCCTGATACCGCTTGCGGAAATGATCATCCTGATACAAGTCGGAGGAATCATCGGTGCCCTGCCGACGGTAGGCCTGGTGGTGCTGACAGCTGTTGTCGGTGTCTGGCTGTTGCGCCTGGAAGGTTTCGCAACGCTGACGCGCGTCCAGGACAAGCTCAATCGGGGTGAGATCCCAGAGACCGAGTTACTTGAGGGCATCATGTTGATCTTCGGTGGCGCCCTGCTGCTGACACCGGGGTTTTTCACTGACTTTATCGGTTTTGTTTGCCTGCTGCCGGGTCTGCGACGCCCGCTGGCTGCACGCATCATCAATTCAGCCGGTTTCCGGACTTTCCATGCAGGCGGCAGTCAGTTTTCAGCGGGATATCGCTGGGATCAATCGGCCAATGCACAAGACAGCCGGACCATTGATGGCGAATTCGAACCCGAGTCGAAGCCGGTTGATGAAAACAGGCGGCTCGATCCTTAGCAGCTCTGAAGAGCAAAACAGATCTAAAGACCGAGGACCTGGCGAGCAATGATATTGTGCTGGATTTCGCTGGTGCCACCCGCGATCGTATAGCCGCGATGATGAAACATCCCGCTGGCCGCCATGTCAGCGTAACCTGGTCGGACCGGTCGGTCTTCTCGCATCACTGAATCCAGCGGCAGCGTGTAGTGCTCCATCACGTCGCACAGCAGCCGGTCCATATCCTGCACCAGCTGACTGCCTTTGAGCTTCAACATGGAAGGTTCTGCGCCAACAGTCTGACCCTGATCGAATCGGGTCAGCAATCTCAACGCAGTGGCTTCAAGTGCGTCGAGCCGAATCATGAGCCTGGCGAGGTCTTCCTGGTAGACACCTGCACTACTGGATACAGACAGGGCATCACGGATATTAGAAAGGATTCGCCGATTTTCTGCGACCCGAGATACCAGAAGCCGCTCGTTGCCCAACAGATTTTTAGCGACGGTCCAGCCTTGATCCTCCTGGCCGAGCCGGTTACTCACCGGCACGCGCACCCCATCGAAGAAAACCTGGTTCCAGAGACGCTTGCCGTTAAACGCCAGCAGCGGTTCAACCGAAACCCCCGGACTCGTCATCTCTGCCAGCAAAAAACTGATACCCAGTTGGGGTTTTGCCTGCGGGTCTGTACGGACCAGGATAAATATATGATCAGCCCGTTCTGCGGCACTGGTCCATATTTTTGAACCGGTCACAATGTAGTCGTCGCCATCTCTTACTGCCCGCGTCCCCACACTGGCAAGATCAGAGCCTGCCTGGGGTTCCGAGTAACCCTGGCACCACGAGATATCAGCATTCAGGATACGCGGCAGATAGCTGGCCTTTTGAGCATCGGTGCCGTATTTGATGATGGCTGGGCCGACCATCGAGAAACCAAAACCCTGTAATTCCGGAGCGTGATGCAGTTTCATCTCAATATCGAACAGGTGCCTGCGCACCATCGACCAGCCAGTGCCACCCACCTCCTCCGGCCAGTTCGGCGCAGCCCAGCCCCGGGCGTTGAGCCGACGGGTCCAGTCATCCTGAATGTCCTTTGAGACGGGATAGCCAAGCCTGACCAGGTCAGCAACAGCCGGGTCCAGCTCCTTTCTCAGAAACTCCCTGACCTCCTGCACAAATACCTGATCTTCCGGACTCAACTGCAGCTGCATCGCTTTTCCTTTTTTCTGTTGATCATACTGCCCTGACGGCGGCATTGTCAGCCGACCCAATTGACTCGACTCCGCGCGGAGATAACGCTAGCATTGCCCCCTTTTCCAAGTGTCCGAGCGGAACTTCGATGAAACAGTGGCCAAAACACCACCTCCTTCTTGTCATGACTACCCTGGCTGTTCTTGCCGGTTGCGGCTCTGACCCCGGATTCAATGAGGATACCGACTTTATTCGGACTGAAGGGGCGGTCCAGGTCATCAACATGATGTCTGACAGCCCTGAGCTCACCTTCATTCACGGGCTCAATTCATCGCCGGTGCGATTTCCCTACACCAGTGGTGTGGAGGTTCGGGTCTCTGACAATTACGACTGGCGTGCTGCTTATCTCAATTCCGATGGCGACGAAGTGACGGTGATCGAAGGTGTCGATCAGGTGGTTTCAGAAGATGTGCAGTCCACGTTCCTGCTGATGGGAAACCTCGCACAGCCCACTGTACAAATCGTGGACATTCCTCTGACGCCACTGGACCAGCGTCCGGAGACGGAGGCCGAGGTCTGGTTCGCCGCCAGCCTGACCGAACACGCTATGGTAGACATCTATCTCACAGAATTCGGCACCGCTCTGACAGCTGTCGCACCACTGGTGACGTTGGACTCAAGCACCTATAGCAGCCTGCGGAACGTGCCGGCGGGAGATAATCGCCAGCTGCGAATTACTCCGGCGGGCGCCAACGACATTCTATTTGACTCCGGCGCCATCGTCATCGCAGCCCAAAGTCTCGAGTTATTCGCTCTGGTCGATGATTTCGGCCCATCGAACTCAAGCCACATCGACGTCATTCGCTCACTCGCAGCAAACCTGACGACCATCACCGATGTCTCGCAGCCTCCTGCAGCCCAGGTTGCAAACCTGACAACGATCACGCCACTCGACGTCAGTGTCGGCAGTATCGATTACGAGTCGCTGGCTGCCGGTGAGGTGTCTGCCTATCGCACCGTCGCCAGCGGCAGCCAGGTGATCACCACGACCGGCCCTGCTGGCACAACGGCCAGTGAGACTCCTTTCCTGCCTGCCGGTCAGTATTTGAGTGTTGTTGTCGTTGATGATGTCGGTGCAGAGGCGCAACCTGCAAGCCGGATTGCTGTTGTCGAGACCAATCTGCGACCAGTGCAGGACCGGGCGCATTTCCAACTCGTCAACAGCAGTGATGTAACCATCGATTTCTACGCATTGCGTGAAGACGAATCCACGGATGATATTGCTCCGACATTCAACGATCTGGCGACTGGTGTCACTGGAGTCATTGAAGTGCTGACTGGTCAGGCGAGGTTCGTTGCGCAGACTGCTGATAATGCTTCAGACATCGACAGCGTCACTGCAGACCTGATGGCAGGCAAGAGCTATACCGTTGTCTTCGACGGCCAGCAGCGCCTGACAATAATCGAAGGTTAGCCCTAGAGATCAACAGCAGGAATCAAATGACCTTCTTTTTCTCGAGACGGTAGATCAGGTCTTCAAGCGCTTTCTCGACACCTGTGCCACTCATTGCGTCACTCAGGACGTTGGTAATTTCCTTGTTCATGGACGTGTTATTGGTCCTTGCTCGTCGCTTGATCTTTTTGTGCAGAGATGGCGGCAGACGCAGCACGAATTTGACCTGTTCCGTTTGTACCTGTGGCATTGCTTTTTCCTGAAGGATATTTCTTCTGAGATTATATTGACGGCAGCTGTAAAAAACCCCTTACAAAAGTCACGCCTTTGTGAAATCAACATGCAACTACATTCCTCTGGCTGCAACTCATGACATCATTACGGCGCAAAGACGTGCTGCTGATTGCCGGCCCCATTATTGCCTCTAACCTGTCGACGCCACTACTCGGCCTGGCAGACACCGCGGTCATCGGCAATCTGGGCGATCCGGCTCTCCTCGGTGCCATTGCTATTGGCGGCATGATATTCAGTTTTGTCTACTGGGGATTCGGCTTCCTGCGCATGGGCACCACGGGTCTCGTCGCTCAGGCTGCCGGCGCTGGAGATCAGACCGAGGTTGTTGCAGCATTATATCGGGCCGCACTACTGGCTGTTGGCATCGGCCTTGCCCTTGTCATCTGCCAATACCCCATCAGTGCCGCAGCCTTCAGACTGATCGACGGCAGCGCCGCCGTCGAGTCAGCGGCAGCCACTTACTTCACGATTCGCATCTGGGCAGCGCCGGTGAGCCTGCTCAACCTGGTTTTTTTAGGTTACCTGCTGGGACACCAGCGGGCTAAGACCATACTCGTGCTCCAACTGCTGCTGAACGGCACCAACATCATTCTCGATATCCTCTTCGTCGTCGTCCTGGACTGGGGTGTCGCTGGCGTCGCCTGGGCCACCGTCACTGCTGAGTGTCTCGCCGCTGCTGTTGGCATTTTCCTGGTCCGCAGGCACAGACTAGCGATCTATCCAGTGCTTCAACTGACCTGGCAACGGGTCCTTGATATCCCCGCCATGAAAAGAACGCTCAGCGTTAATCGTGACATCATGATCCGAACGCTTTGCCTCATCTTCGCCTTCGCCTGGTTCACCAATGAAGGCGCTGGTGCCGGCGACGTGATGTTGGCCACTAACGCCATCCTCATGCAGTTCGTTTCGTTTTCCGCCTTTTTTCTTGATGGCTACGCCCTTGCCGCAGAGAGCTTGACAGGCAATGCCGTCGGAGCGCGCGATCGTAATCTCCTGCAGCGCACCCTGCGATATATCTCAGAACTGGGCTTCACCACCGCCGTCGGTCTGACGCTGGCGTTTGTGCTGGCAGGCCCCATGGTGATTGATTTGCTAACGACGGCCACAGACGTCAGGGCAGCCAGCCGCGACTATTTGCTCTGGGCGGTTGCCGCCCCCACCGTATCACTGTGGTGTTACTTGCTTGATGGCATTTTTATTGGCGCTACCTGCACCCGGGAGATGCGCAATGCAATGGTAATCTCTCTGCTCGGATTCCTGGGTGCCTGGTATGTTTTCAGTGGCTGGCTCGGCAACCACGGTCTCTGGCTGTCCCTGCACTGCTATTTCGTGGTTCGCGCCCTTACTCTGCTGGCGTACCTGCCTCGCGTCCTCGACCTCACCGAGTCAGAGCCAACTGCGCGGACGTGATTGCAATAGCGATGAACTAGGCACTACACTCGCGAGCAGTCATCAATAAACCAACTGGAGTTTGAATGAAAATCTCTACGCTAATGAGTTACGCCCAGGGTTACGTCGGCGCAACTAAAGAAATCGTGGAAATGGAAAAAGCCGGTCTGAATGTTGTCTGGGTACCCGAAGCCTATTCTTTCGACGGTGTCTCGGCCATGGGCTACATTGCCGCCAAGACCGAGAAGGTCATCATTGCCTCCGGCATTCTCAACATTTACAGTCGCACGCCCTCGCTGATGGCGATGACTGCCGCCGGTATCGATGCGCTCTCAGAAGGCCGGTGCATGCTTGGCCTTGGCGCATCAGGCCCACAGGTCATTGAAGGCTTTCACGGAGTACCCTACGACGCCCCGATGACAAGAATTCGCGAGGTTGTCGAGATTTGTCGTCAGGTCTGGAAGCGTGAGGAAAAACTGTCTTACGACGGCAAGAAATACCACATCCCCCTGCCACAAGGCGAAGGGACTGGTCTTGGCAAGCCCCTCAAAATTATCAATCACCCCTATCGTGAAGAGATCCCCATTGCTCTCGCCACATTGGGAGAGAAGAGCGTCGAGATGACGGCAGAGCTGGCCGATGCCTGGCTGCCGGCCTTCTTCATGGCTGAGGGCGCGGCAGCGGTGTGGGGCGAGGCACTCAAGCGCGGCAATGCTAAACGCGACCCGGGCCGAGCACCGCTCGACATCTACGCCGGCGGTGCTGTTGCCATCGGCGAGGGTCTTGAGTCCTACCGCGATATGTCGAGATCAGGCATCGCCCTTTACGTCGGTGGCATGGGCGCGAAGGAAAAGAACTTCTACAACCAGGTGTTCCGTAAGTACGGCTACGAGAAAGAAGCAGAACTGATCCAGGACCTCTACCTGTCAGGTCGCAAATCCGAGGCTGAGGCAGCAATCCCGGATTCCTACCTCGAGGCAACGTCACTGGTCGGTCCGGAGGGATTCGTCAAGGATCGACTCCAGGCCCTGAAAGAACACGGTGTCACTTCACTGAATGTTGGCTTCCTTGGGACCACAACGGAGGAGCGAGTCCAGAACTGCGACAAGCTGTCTAATCTGATCGCCAAGGCGCTGTAAGGCCTCGGCGCCCACCAACAAAAAAGCGCGGCTGATGCCGCGCTTTTTTGTTTGGGATTCAGCAGCCCATTCAGGCTTCAGGCAACAGCGACCTGAAGTCTTCCAGGCAGGCTTCAGCGGTGTACTGGCGTAATTCGCCCGCATCGAGAAAGGTCGCATGACAGGTCGGACAAAGTTCAAACCGGATTTTTACCGGCGCTTCGATCAAACGTTGATCCATGATCTTGTCGCACTTCGGGCACTCGACAAAGACCATTTCATCATAGGTTGAACCTAATTCCTCACTGCCGGCGTCGATATCAACATTAGCAAGCACATCCGGCAGCAGGGCCTGAGTAAGCTGATCAAAGTAGAGACCGTGGCAGTTCTGACAGCGCTCTACAAACGTCGTATCCTGCAGCACAGATTCCATTTCGCCGTAGCATTTTGGACACTCCATCCCTTACCCCACGCAAACGTGAAAATATGAAATGACGTTTCCGTATTTTCAAATTCTTGTCTCGCTAGCGCAGAGCCGTTAATGACAAATCAGCCTGAACTCGACTTCTCGGACACAGCGCGCCGCTTGATACTCTCGATCTACCTGCCCGCATTCCTGATGTCGATGTGCCAGGGTATCGCACTGCTGGTCATTCCCCTGTACGCACTCGACCTCGGTGCCAACGCAGGCATCACAGCGCTCGTGTTCTCCCTCCGCGGACTTGGCAACGTAGCGTTCGATATTCCGGCGGGCACACTCGCGACGCGTCTCGGCGACAAGAACACGATGCTGATCGGGATCGCAATCATGCTCGCAGGTGCAGGGCTGGCAGGCAGCATCAGCTCACCACTGGAGCTGGCCCTGTGCAGCTTCCTGTTTGGTGGTGCAATGGCAACCTGGCTGGTTGGCAGGCTCACCTTCATCAGCGACAGTGTTGATGCCGAGCATCGAGGTAAGGCGATAGCCACCATGGCGGGTCTGCAGCGTCTGGGAGCATTCCTGGGACCGATCCTGACGGGCATTCTCATCACCCAGGGCAGCTACTTACTGACATTCACCTGCATGGGCGTGCTCGCGCTCGCGACACTCATGCTCGTGCTGCTGTTTGTGCCCCAAAGCTCGAAGCAGAAGACAGGCACGCACGATCCGATCCTGACCTCACTGCCTGACACTATTCGACAGCACGCCAGCATCTTCGCCACCGCAGGTATCGCGATGTTCATGCTGACAGTTATCCGAGCCTGCCGCCAATTGCTCGTCCCTATCTGGGGTGACAGCCTGGGACTGGATCCGGCAATGATAGGCTATATCGTCGGCGCATCATCTGCCGTCGATATGTGTCTTTTCCCCCTGGCTGGCCTGATCCTCGATCGCTTCGGACGCAAACCTGCCGCGCTCTCCTGCCTGTTCTTCCTGACAGCAGGCATTGTGGTGATACCTTTCACGGATTCTGCTCTGACGCTGGCCCTGGCAGCCATGCTGGTTGGCTTCGGCAATGGTTTGGGTAGCGGGATCAACATGACACTGGGCGCAGACTTGTCCCCCGCGGAACGTCGAGGCGAGTTTATCGGCGTCTGGCGGGTCATGGGGGACACCGGTGCTTTTGGTGGTCCGATGATCATCGGCGCCCTGATTGAAACGCTATCGCTCGCCGCCTCATTTACTTTCCTCGGCTTCATCGGGCTTGCCGGCATGCTCATCATGGCGCTGCTGGTCAAAGAAACACTGCCCCGGGACCGTCGGACAGCGGTGATGTCGAAATAATAACGAGCCCACTGTTCAACGCGAACCAGAAGAGGCAACATCGGACAAATAAACCAGATAGAGCATCCGTCCAAATGTATCCAACAGCATATCGCCATGTCTTCATCTTCTCACTTGGCCTCATTACCGCACCGCTTAAAGCAGACACATTTTTGCAGTGCGCCAGAATGCTGAATGGCGAATCACTTGAACTACATCAGGAGAAGACGATACAGATCAGCGGCAATCGCATCACTGCTGTACATGACGGCAGCGTGGCCGGCTCACCGGCTGATACCGTCCTGGGCCTCGATGATGCGACCTGCATGCCCGGGCTCATCGATAACCACGTGCATATCACCAGCCAGCAGAGCCCGACCCGCTTCATCGATCGGTTCCGGCTCGACCCGGCCGACTATGCCTACGCTTCCGTACCCTACGCCGAACGCACACTGATGGCAGGCTTCACCACCGTGAGAGACCTGGGCAGCAACCATAACCTGGCACTAAGCCTGCGCGAGGCTGTAAACAGAGGACATGTCATCGGTCCGCGAATCTATGCTGCCGGCAAGAGTATCGCCACGACGGGCGGTCACGCCGACCCCAGCAACGGCACTAACCAGGCACTGCGAGGCGATCCGGGGCCACGGGAAGGTGTCATTAACAGTGCGGCAGATGCACGCAAGGCTGTCAGGCAGCGTTATAAGGACGGCGCCGATCTCATCAAGATCACAGCCACTGGCGGCGTGCTGAGTGAGGCAAAAAGCGGCCAGAACTCCCAGTTTGCTGCTGGTGAACTCGATGCGCTGATCAAAATCGCGCGCGACTACGGCTTCAAGGTGGCTGCGCATGCCCATGGCGCCGAAGGGATGAAACGCGCTGTTATCGCCGGCGTTGATTCCATCGAGCATGGCACCTACATGGATCTTGAAACGATGAAGTTGATGCGCGAGTCAGGTACAGCCTACGTACCCACCATCATCGCCGGCCGGTTTGTCGCCGAGAAGGCGGATGTTGACGGTTACTTCTCGGACAAGGTGCGACCGAAAGCTAAAGCGATTGGCCCCCTCATCCAGGACACCTTTGCCCGGGCCTACAAACAGGGTGTACCCATCGTTTTTGGTACCGATTCAGGGGTCTCGCCCCACGGCGACAACTGGAAAGAATTCACTTACATGGTAGAGGCTGGCATGCCAGCAGCGGAAGCGCTGAACTCAGCCATGAAAAAAGGCGCTGAGCTGATCGGTGTCGAGGCAGACCTGGGTACCATCGAAGCGGGAAAACTGGCGGACGTGATAGCGGTCAGCGGTAACCCGATCGAGGATATTGGGCGTATGCAGTATGTCACTCTGGTCATGAAGGATGGCAAGCTATACAAACAGCCGTAGAACAACGATCTGCCAATCAGCTGAAATCTTTCCTTGAAGGCAAGTCCCGCCTAATCGTCCTGACCGGCGCCGGCATCAGCACTGCCAGCGGCATACCCACCTACCGGGACAAAGCCGGAGAATGGCAGCGGTCGACACCGATCCAGCATCAGGATTTCCTGCAGCAACCTGAGACACGGCAGCGCTACTGGCTGCGCAGTTACAGTGGCTGGCCAGCCGTTAGACGAGCACAGCCAAACGAGGCGCACCGGGCCCTGGCCGTCCTCGAATCAAAGGGCACCTGCAGACTGCTGGTGACACAGAACGTTGACCGACTGCACCAGAAAGCCGGCAGCCGGCAGGTGATTGACCTGCATGGCAGGCTGGACCAGGTCATCTGTCTTAAATGCCATCGGCGCGAAGACCGGGAGCGCTTGCAGGCGAGACTGAAGGCTCTGAATCCGTTCCTCCAGGAGACAGGCCAGACCGCGCCTGACGGCGACGCCGATGTCGAGGATTACCAGGTTCCGCTCGTTACCGTACCTGACTGCGAAACATGCGCCGGAACGTTGAAACCAGAGGTCGTTTTTTTTGGCGGCAACGTCAACCGCGAAATTGTTCAACACATCTATGATGAACTTGAGGAAGCGGACGGTCTTCTTATTGTCGGTTCATCTCTGAAAGTCTTTTCAGGCTATCGTTTCTGTCGCTATGCGGCGGAACGAGGCCTGCCGATTGCTTCGATCAACCCGGGCGTAACCCGGGCCGACCCATTGATCCAGACAAAGATTCAGGCTGAAGCGAGCCCTGTGCTGGCGTCAGTCTGCTGACGACTGACTCGCAAGGACCATTGCCAGAGTCTCATCCAGCGGTCTCGGCTGAAACTGAAGCAACTCCACAGCCGCTGTGATATCAACCTGATCATCATGATCGAGGACACCGAGCATGGCGCAGGTCACAGGCGGATTACCACTCAGCTTTTCTAACACCCAGGCCAGACTGTAGCCCAGCAACATCGGCAACGAAACCACAGTCGGTCGATGCCCTGTCAGCGCTGCCGTTCGCTGAATCAGGGTTCGACGCGAGAGCGACTCCGGTCCAGCCAGTTCCACGATACGATTCTCTGCGGGCAGCCTGATCAACGTAAGAATGGCGTCAATCACATCCCGGCTGTCGATCGGTTGTTCAAGACTGCTGGCACGCCAACTGAGGACCAGCGCTTTACGGGCATTGCGGGCCAGCGATGCTGAGGCATAGTCGTCAGGACCAAGCACCATGGGAACGCGGAGAATCGTCGCCGGTATTGATGCTTCGAGCAGCAGCTGGTCGGCCTTGTGGCGAGACAGCAGGCAGGCATTTTGGCTGTTTGGTGCCGTGCCGACGATGCCTAGGCTGACAATCCTTTCTGCCTCGATGCCAGACTCAATCAGCGCACGACAGGCACCTTCATGCGCCTTCTCAAAGGGATTGCTGCTGGATTCCTTAATAATGCCAACGAGATGAATAACCGCATCAAACTTACCGGCGTGACTGCCCACCCTCGCCAGCGCTGCAGCGTCGCCATAATCCACAATGGTTATTGCGGCGTTGAGCCCTTCTTCCTCTATCTGTCCGCGGGCACGTTCGGAGCGCACCAGCGCGTAAATCTCAGCATCAGCATTGTCTGCATTGAGCCGGCGTATCAGTCTTCGACCAAGGTGGCCGTTAGCGCCCGTTATCAGTATTCGCATTCTTGAGGTCCCGTGTCCTTGTGGCATTATGCTGACTTTGCCAGCCCACACCAGCCTGATGAGTCATATCAATCTGCCAAATCTGCTCAGCGCGTCGCGCCTCGTCATGGCTGGGGTCATGGTATGGCTGATTGCTGAGAGCGCATGGGTCATCGCCGCTGCCGTTATCTGGCTGGCCGTCGCCACCGATGTTCTTGATGGCTTTCTCGCTCGCAGGCTCGGCACCAGCTCCAGCCTGGGAGGCGCACTGGACCATGGCAGCGATGCCTTGCTGGTCACGGCCATGACCTTTGCTCTCACGTTTCATGGCTGGGCACCCATCCTCCTGCCGATCCTTATTCCAGCGGCTTTTCTTCAATATCTGCTGGATTCCAAGGCGCTGCAGGGTCAGCCGCTGCGTGCAAGCTTTCTTGGCCGATACAACGGCATTGCATACTATTTTTATGCCGGCTGGCCTGTGCAGCAGCTTGCGCTCGGTCTTACGCCGATTCCCTTCGATTGGTTCATCTGGATCGGTTGGGGTCTGGTACTGACAACTGTTATCAGCATGCTGGATCGGCTCGCTACTCTGCTTAGCAAACCGGCTAACGAAACAGTGCCGGATCATCATGTCGATGAACAGTGACATCCAAAAGAATGGCGCCGACCCGCATGGGAGGTTGAATGACAATCGGGCCCGGGTCAGGATGGGAACGAATCGTGACAGACCTGATTGCGGCCGGCTTCCTTTGCCCTGTACAAATGACGGTCGGCGGCTTCTATCAGCGCTTTACTGGTCATCGGCTCAGTGCCATCCCACCAGGCAACCCCCAGAGAAACGGTGATCTTTAACTCAATGTCATCATAGACAAACGTCTGTTTCTCAACTTCTATGCGGACACGCTCTGCCAGGTTAACCGCTGCCTCGGGCGTTGCACCCCGCAGCAGGAAGACAAACTCCTCGCCACCATAACGGGCAAACAGATCATATCCGCGCGCCTCGCTTTCAATTAACTGCGCGAGATTCTTCAGGACAAAATCACCAGCCGGGTGACCCCAGGTGTCGTTAACCTGTTTGAAGTGATCAATATCAAACAGAATCAGACAGAGTCCTACCTGATTCCGACGGTTATATTCACACTCTTTATCCAGCGCTTCCGAAAAGTAACGTCTGTTGTAGACACGCGTCAGACCATCCTTAACGGCCATGTTGCGGAGCATGAGGTGATATTCCGTATCGTCCTCATCCTGGTGAGTGAACTTAAAGACCACGCTCCCCAGCGCGACCTTGTCTCCCTCAGCCAGGCGCGTGGGGTCAATCACCTGTTCCTTGTTGATGAAGCTGCCATTGGTGCTGCCAAGGTCGGAGAGATAAAAATTGTCATCGCGCTTGACGACCATAGCGTGACGTCGACTTATACTGGTATCAGAAACCACGAGGTCCACATCATCGCTGCGACCAATCATGGTGACATCCTGCTTCAGTTCGTAAACCTGGCCGATGAAGTCGCCCCTGATCATCACCAGGCACGGACGCTTCTCGGTTTCAGTGTCGCCCTCGGCCGGCACAGCACTTAAATTGTATTCAGTTCGATCTGACATCGATGTTCGAATCAATGACGGCGGTGTATATCAGTCTAACAATTTTTACTGCTGAACTCACACGCCAAGTCCGTTTCGCTCACTTTCCGAAACGGCGTTCCCGCTGTTGATAGACACGGATAGCGCGCCAAAAATCGATCATCCTGAAAGCCGGCCAGTAGACCTCAGTGAAGTAGAGTTCTGAGTAGGCGCTCTGCCAGATCAAAAAGCCCGACAGACGTTCTTCACCACTGGTCCGAATGATCAGATCCGGGTCTGGAATACCTTCAGTGTAGAGGTATGAGCCAAATAGTTCTTCATTGATATCATTCGGCGTCAACTCGCCTGCCTGAATTTTACCGCCGATTTTCTTGACGGCATCGACAATCTCGGCCCGGCCACCGTAACTGACGGCAATATTGAGCAGGAAGCGATCGTGATCACGGGTCAACTCCTCTGTCTTTCTGATCTCTTCGATCATTTCATGAGACAGGTTTTCACGCTGCCCGATCACCTTGATCTTGACGCCTTCCTGTTTGATCACCGGATCAACCTGGTACTGCTTGAGCTTGTGCAGAATCAGATCCATCAGGTAATCAACTTCCTCGTCGGAACGTTTGTGATTCTCAGTCGAGAAACCATACAAAGTGACGATTTTGATATCGAGGCGCCAGCACCAGCGCAGGAAGTCTTCGAGTTTTTGAGAGCCCGCATTGTGCCCCTCAACAGACGCAATACCTTTGACCCTGGCAAACCGTCGATTGCCGTCGACAATCAGGCCTATGTGCTGCGGTCTCGGCCCGCTTTTGATCTGGGACCAGAGCAGGGGTTCGTAAAGACGGTAAAGTACTGCTGGAATGTTCATTTGGGCGGATGGTTTAGGCCCTGAAAGGTGCGAAAGAATAGCACCTGCTAATTTAATTACAATCGCTAAGGTACAAGCGTTCCTGTTGCGGGTATGGATAGACATCTGAGATCCGGCCCTCCCTCACCTGGACCTGAATGTCCTGCCAACCCTCTGCGGTGAACAGACCCGCGTGATGGCGCCGGAATCGATTCTGCATGTCGTCATCCGGGAACAGGAATGTGGCGAACTCCTCTGGAAACACATCAAACTCCCCGACATCAAACCAGGTGTCCGCCTGCCCCATAGCATTGCTATCCTGGTGTCCCGGTATCGTTCTGAAATTGACGTCAGTCAGATAGCAGATCTCGTCATAGTCGTAGAAGACGACGCGACCATGACGCGTCACACCAAAGTTTTTCAGCAGCATGTCCCCAGGAAAGATATTGGCAGCAGCCAGATCCTTGATGGCGTGACCGTAGTCATCGATCACCTGACTCAGTTCAAAATCACCACAGCGCTTAATATAAAGGTTGAGCGGCGTCATCATCCGCTCCGTGTAGAGATGACTGATGATGACCTTGTCGCGGTCCACCCGAACGGAAGCAGCGCAGTTTCGCAGCAGTTCATCCAGCAGTTCCGGGTCAAACCGGTCCTTCGGAAATTCAAAGACATGGAACTCCTGGGTATCTGCCATCCGACCGACCCGGTCATGTGATTTCACCAGCTGATAGGCGCGCCTGACATCGTCGTGGGTAACCGACTTGGTCGCCGGGAATCGATCCTTCATGACCTTGAATACAGTCTGGTAGGAGCGGAGGCCAAACACCATCATGACCTGACCCCTGATACCTTCTGCTTCGACGAAGAGGTCGTCCGACGTCTCAAGGTGCTGGCGGTATCCACGGACGAATTCCGTCTTACCATGCTTGAAGTAACCGATCGAGGTGAGCAACTCCCATTTCTTCTTCGCCGGCAGCAGTCCCTGCAGGTAATCCACCACCTGCATCGGGTCTTCAGCGTCAACCATGAAATAAGACCGGGTAAAGCTGAACAGGACAGAAAGTCGACTCTCACCCCAAAGGAAAGCGTCCACCCTAATACCTTCGGTCCCGTGGGTCATCGCCACCGCCACAGGAATCATATGTTCATCGATCGACAGCCTGCCAATAAGGTAAGCACCCTTATTTCGATAAAACACGGAAGATAGGAGTTCGAGCACCAGTTCGTGATGCTCTCGCAGCAGCGGAATCCGTGCCGCGAGTCGCGAGGACATTCGCCGGACGTCTTCTTCGATATCGGCCAGGTCAGCCGCGATATCGCACCCGGTCAGCGCCTGCCGCACCACATCACCTAACTGGATACCGCGAATGGTGCGCGTTAATTGCGTGTCTCGGAGTGCCGTGGATCCGGGTAAAGCAGAAATAAAGGTGTAATCATCATGCAGATGGGCCCGCTGGTTCGCCCGCCGGTAAACGCTGTTGTAGAACGTTGCTGCCCGCTCCCGATCGCGTCGTTCAGAAATCCCGTCCCAATAGACTTGCCGGATCATCTGCCAGTCATCGAGGCTAAGTTCTGCTGTCGAGACCTCCCCGCAGACCGAATTCTTGATCGCGTTATATAGCCTGATTCTCTGCGCAGACGCACTCTGCACGTGTTCCCACTGTCGCGCCAGGAAACGTGACTTCGCCTGCAGGGTAACCTCCCAGAACTGAGCCTGGTAGGACTCGAATCCGCGCAGGATGCGCTCAGCGGCCTTTTCCGCGACCAATGAATCCAACAGCTTGTTTCTCCTCTAAGGGCCTCAGACAACGCATCCAGCTGCATTATGCCCTGCCCGAACTTGCATTGCAGTGCACAATAACTATAATGGCCCGACCAATTTGGTCAGACCAATATGGTCAGGCCAGAAAATCAGACTCATCAGCGGATGACTGTTAATGGCGACGGTATCAAAAGTCGAGGAAATCACTGCAACTCTGCGCACGGAAATCCTGCGCGGTCAGTACCGGCCGGGCGAACGCCTGCCGTCGGAACGGGACCTGTCAGCCAGATTCGAGACCAACCGCGGCGCTATTCGTGAGGTCGTGAAGAAGCTTGAGCAACTCGGCATCATCGCCGTGGCACCGGGCGGTGTCCGCGTCCTGCCACTTGAGGAAGCCACGCTCGAGGTTCTCGGTTATCTGCTGGAACTCGGCGAGGTGCACAGGCCGGAGCTAATCGGACAGATGCTTGATGTACTGGGTGCGATGACGTCCCTTTCCATTCGATCCGCGTTGGCCAAAGCAACCGATAACGAAATCGAGGATATCACCCTGATCGTCGATGCGCTGATTGCGGCCCATGACAAAGATGACGGTGCCGTCCATGAGGTCTGGATTCAGCTGTCAGAGAAGCTGATCTCTATCCACCGTAATCTCATTCTGCGACTGGTGGCGAACGGACTCCGGGCCCAGTTTATTGGTCAGGTGCAAACGGAAATAGAGCCCGAGAAAATCAGAAATCCAGGGAGCCAGCACCTGACCGAACTGCGCCATGCCATTCAGGATCACAACGGCGAGGCTGCTGCCTCCGCCGTTATTCGACACTTCCAAACCATGAAACGAGAAATGTTGGCCCTCACAGCCGCGCAGACACCCAGCCAACCCGAATTAAGTCAGAACCGGAGCGCCGATTATGCGTAACTCATTGAAAGCTGCGATCACCGTCGGCGTGCTGTTTTTTGCCGTAATCGTGGCCTATGGCCTGGTCCGGACTGCACCCACCCCAGAGAAAGTTGAACCCGAGGAAGTCTCGGTCAGTATCCGCGTCTTGGAAGCCGAACAGGCAAGGGTTCAGCTCCAGGTTGTTTCACAGGGCAGCGTTGTGCCGCACATGCAGAGCGATCTCATACCTGAGGTAAGTGGTCGGGTGCAATGGGTTTCGCCCAACCTTGTAGCTGGCGGCTACTTTGAACAGGACGAGGTTCTGCTGCGCCTTGATGACAGCGACCACCGGTCGACGGTCGAACGCAGCGAGGCTGCGCTGAGCCGGGCCAGAGCTGAGGAAGAGCTTGCCAGATTTGAGCTGCAGCGCATGAAAGAGTTGGTAAAAAAGAAACTGACCAGCCAGTCCTCGCTTGAGGCCGCGCTGCGCAACTACCGCATCGCTGCTGCAACACTGAAAGACACTAAACTCGCCCTGGAACAGGCCCAGCGAGACCTCAAGCGTACCGAGATCAGAGCACCTTATGCGGGACTGGTCCGCACTGAACGGGTTGACCTCGGTCAGTACCTCAGCCGGGGACAGTCTATTGCAGCCATCTATGCCAGTAATTCGGCCGAAATCAGGCTGCCAGTGGCAGACAGTCAGCTTGCCTATCTGGATCTGCCGCTTGGTCACCGCGGCGAACTGGCGCCCGAGCTCGCGCCCGATGTGCTGCTGTACACCAACTATGGTGGTAAGCACTATGAGTGGAATGGCCGCCTGGTACGCACCGAAGCAGAAATCGATGCGAAGAGCCGCATGGTGACCGCCGTTGTCAGGGTTGAGAATGCTGATAATCCCGACCAACCGGACCTGCCTATCGGTCTGTTCGTGAATGCAGAGATCAAGGGACGCTGGGTCGACAACATCGTTACCCTGCCGCGCGCAGCATTGCGCAATCAGAACCAGGTCCTGATCGTCGATGAAAACAACCGTATCCAGTTCCGACCGGTCAGCATACTCCGCTTCGAGAATGATGATGTCCTCGTCTCCAGCGGCCTGCGGAGCGGAGACATCGTCAACATTTCCCCACTGCAGACCGTCATTGAGGGTATGCGGGTCAACCCTGTTGTCGATGCACTGAACCGGGGCTAAGCATGAACAGCCATCCCGTCCTGACCTGGTTCACCGACAACCCGGTTGCAGCCAACCTGTTGATGCTGATCTTCATCGCCGGCGGGGCGATTTCGCTGGCATCGATGCATAAAGAAGAATTCCCCAACATTGAACCGGGCATTGTCCAGATCCAGGTACCCTATCTCGGTGCCGCACCCGAAGAAGTCGAGGAAGCCGTCTGCATCCGCATTGAGGAGGCCATTGAGGGCGCAGACGGCATTGACCGCTTCATGACCATTGCCCGGGAAGGCATGTGCAGCGTCATGGTTGAGGTGCTGCCGGAAGCCAGTGTTACGACCGTCCTGAATGACGTCAAAAGTAACGTTGACGCCCTCTCGACCTTCCCCGCTGAGACGGAAAAACCCATTGTGTCGTCGATGCAGTTCCGCGGTCAGACTATCACCCTTGCAATTCATGGCGATACAGACGAAGCCACATTGAAGCTGCTGGCTGAGGAAATCAGGGACGACATCTCCTCACTCGAAGGCATTTCACAGGTTGCGGTCAGCTATGCCAGACCCTGGGAAATTTCCATCGAAGTCGGCGAACAAACGCTGCGGCAATACAACCTCACCATGACCCAGGTGGCCGACGCGATTCGCCAGTCGTCGCTTGACCTGCCCGGTGGTTCGATCAAGACCCTTGGCGGCGAAATCCTGCTTCGCTCGAAGGGCCAGGCCTACCGCGGCCACGAATACGAAGATATTGTCGTTGTGACGCGCCCGGACGGCACCAACATCACGCTCGGTCAGATCGCAACGGTCAGGGATGCCTTTCAGGAGGGCTTCCTCAAGGCCAGGTTCAACGGCAAGCCTGCTGTCTCAGTCATGGTGTTCCGGGTCGGCGAAGAGGACACAGTCACCTCTGCACAGGCTGTTAAGCGCTACATCGAGCGCAAGCGACCGCATCTGCCCCGTGGTGTTGAAATGTCCGTCTGGCTGGATGACTCCATCGCCCTTGAACGCCGTATCAATGCCTTGACGAAAAATGCCTATGCCGGCCTAGCACTGGTCATGGTTATTCTGACGCTGTTCCTGCGTTTCAAAGTTGCCCTGTGGGTCGCCGCGGGAATACCCATCGCCGTGCTCGGCGCAATCTGGGTATTCCCGGCTGCCGGTATCAACATCAGCTCACTGACCGTACTGGCCTTTATCCTCGTACTCGGTATCGTGGTTGACGATGCGATCGTCGTCGGCGAGCGGATCTTCAGTCACGAGTCGATAGAGCGGACACACCGAGATGCGGCGATTGCCGGTACCGCTGAAGTGATTGTTCCCGTCGTCTTTGGTGTGCTGACGACCATTGCAGCCTTCCTGCCGATCCTGCTGATTGAAGGCCGCATGGGTGATTTTTTCTCGATCATCGGCTGGGTCGTACTGGTATGCCTGGTATTCAGCATTATCGAGTGCATGCTCATACTGCCTGCTCACCTGGCCCACCGGAAAACCGAGGGTTACTTCCTGCATGACACACCCATGGTCGACCGCTGGATTCGCTTCCAGAGTAAATTTTCAGGTTCACTTGAATGGTTTGCCAACGAGGTTTACCGACCATTCCTCGTCAAGACGCTGGAGTGGCGCTGGGTCACCTGGGCGGTGGCAACCGCGGTGCTGTTGACGTCGATTGCACTGATCGCAAGTGGCCGAGTCATCTTCCAGTTCTTTCCAGCCATTGAGGGTGATCGCATTTACGCGACGCTGGTGATGCCAGAGGGCATCAACGTTGAGTATACCGAGGCAGCTGCCCGGCAGATCGAACTGGCTGCGCAGGAAACCGCCCGGGAAATTAACGCGGATCTTGGCCTCAGTGGCGACGACAGTATCGTCGAGTTCATGTTTCAGTCGATCGGGGTGAACGCAGCCCGGACCAACGGACCTCCTGTCATGTCCGCCGGCGGCAGCCACCTAGCCGAAGTCGTAATGGGGCTGACGCCGATCGAAGCGCGACCCGGCTGGAACTCAAACCGCATCGGCGAGCTGTGGCGAGAGAATACCGGAAACGTGACCGACGCGATTGAACTTCAGTTTATCACCACGGCATTTCAAGCCGGGGATGCCCTCGCGCTGCAGATCAAGGGACGGGATATTGAGGAATTAAAAAGAGCCGCCGCTTATCTGCGAGCGGAGCTGGGGCGCTACCCTGGCGTACTTGACCTGACGGATTCCTTCCGCGCCGGCAAACAGGAAATCAAACTGGATATTCTGCCCGAGGCCAAGCCTCTCGGACTCACCCTAAATGACCTGGCAAGACAGGTCCGACAAGCCTTCTATGGTGAAGAAGCCCAGCGAATTCAGCGAGGGACGGACGACGTCCGCGTAATGGTGCGCTACCCCGAGGCCGAACGCCGCTCTCTCGGCAATCTGGAGAACATGCGCATCCGTACCCGTGAAGGCACCGAGGTGCCCTTCTCCACCGTCGCCGAAGTCAACTATGGTCATGGTTTCAGCTCAATTAACCGAGAGGATCAGCAGCGAGTGATCGACGTCAAAGGTGACGTCAACCGCACCGTCGTGACACCGGAAGAAGTTATCGCCGCCGTCGAGAAGGCCGTCTGCGAACCGGGCACCTCGTTCAGTAATCGCGAGCGGCGCTGCGTCAATCCGGAATTCCCCAGCGTTCAGTTCAAGATCTCCGGCGAACAGGAAGAGCGCCTGAAGGCGCTGGGCAGCATGGCCGCCACCGTGCCGCTGGCCCTGATGATTATCTTTGCCCTGCTGGCGATCCCGCTGAAGAGCTATATGCAGCCACTGGTCATTATGAGTGTGATCCCGTTCGGCGCAGTCGGCGCCATCATCGGTCACTTCATTATGGGCTGGGACCTGATTTTCTTCTCCCTGCTCGGCATCATCGCCCTTTCAGGTGTCGTGGTGAACGCCTCGCTTGTGCTCGTGGACTACATCAACCGACAGCGGCGCGCCGGTGTCGATATGTTTGAAGCAGTGGCGAACGCCGGCGTCGTGCGCTTCCGACCGATTATCCTGACGTCGGTCACCACCTTCGTCGGCCTGATTCCGCTGATGACGGACACTGACCCGGAAACGTTCATGTTCATCCCCATGGCAATCTCGCTGGCGTTCGGGGTTCTGTTCGCTACCGCGATTACATTATTCCTGGTACCGAGTCTCTATCTGATGCTGGAGGACTGGCTGCACTTCTGGGGACTCGATACATCAGTGGATCCCGCTCTGGTTATCCACAACAAGCAAGCCGAGACCAACCCACCCATTGTGCCCCAGACCGGTCCCTGATTACTGAGAGACGGTTGCTTCGCAGATCCTCTCGAACTGGTTGGCGCGATTGTCTTTCAGACCGACACGTTCATAGCGTGCCCACAGGGACGCATCCTCAGGCACGCGGTAGAACTGCGGATTCTCCATGAATTTCGGGCATAGCAGTTGAATGGATTGGCGCAGGCGCCAGTTCAGCGATCTGACATTAAACGAAGGATTCAGCGCTTCGTCCCAATAGGGATTGACGTGGTCAGCCCACGTGAAAGGGCGCTGCAGGAAGTACCGGCCTTCCCTGCGACCAATAATTGCCGGCTTACCCGGCGTCACACCATCGCTGAACAGACTCCGGTAGAAGCGCCAGCCTTCGTAGTTCGCTACCAGGTCAGCATTCGAGTAAACACCCGTGGTGAACTGGCCAAACAGCCAGCGCTCGGCAAACACGCCCTTGCCAATGATTGTGTCGAAAGACTCACCGCGCAGTTCACGCTTGTAATACTTGTAGCCCTGGGAGAAGAAATGCCCGAACTTATCTGAGCCGACCATCACATGATTGACGCGGAATGAGCGCCCGACACCAAAGATGAAATTGACCCGGGTCGCCCAGATCGGCATCGAACGATAGATACTGCGGTGCCTGCTCTGGCTGTACTTCTCTACATCCGAAGACCTGACCGCCCAGCGTTCGATCTTGTCCGCCCAGTACCAGCCGCCGACGGCATAATAGATCGCCCGGGCAAAAAGTCGATCACTGCCCGGCTGCTTTCGACGGGCGATAATAGCTTCGATAGCATCATTGACCTGGCTATCCATGATCAACATCGAGTCCCCGACTGGCTCGGTTCTATTCAGGTACTGATCCGTTTCGTAGGCCGCAGCAGGCCAGGCGAGGATAACCGAAATGAACAAAAAGAATCGCATCCCGGTTGTTTACATCGAAGTCCGTCGGCACGCAACCGGGTGAGCGCTGGCTGTGCCTAAGCCGTTGCTCAGTGACGGCTGAGCGAGATATCACCGGACCGCGTGGTAATCACGACCTGGCCTTCGCCCCCACCGAGACTGAACTTCAACGTTTCCTCGCTCATGTACCTGGCAATACGTGGCTTGTTATCAGAGAGACGGTTGCGGATAGAGCCGGAGCCGGTCTCAATATCAAAACGGGCGTTGATGTCTCCCCCGAGGCGAAGACGGATAGAACCGCTGACTGCATCAAACTCAATGTTGCTGGCTTCTGCCGGATCGATAATGATGTCGATATCACCTGAGACCGAATGCCCTCCCAGCGATGACACGGCCTCACTATTGACCTCAATATCGCCAGATACCGACTCAATCCGCATCTCCGGTCCACCATCCTCTACCAGGATGTTACCGCTGACACTGGAGTATTCTGCGTCACCCTTCACCTGATAACTGTCCACGTCACCACTGACTGTAGTGACCCGGACTCGGCCGTCTGTCTCACGCAGTTCAATGTCACCGCTGACTGTCTGCGCCGTCAGCCTGTGAATCCCTGCACCAAACACGAGATCACCGCTGACCACGCCGACTTCCACCGGACCCTTGAGATTGAGCACATCCACGTCGGTGGAAACGCCGGCAAAGGTCATGCTGCTTGCCTGCGGCAGGTAGATCGTGAGCTCTGAGCCTTCGCTGTCGTTGTTGCCCCACCAGCCTGCACTATCGCTGTTCACTTTGACCTGAATCCTGACCTCATCACCTTCGCGCTCGAACCGGAGTTCATCGGTTTCCTCGCCCATTGTGCCGACGACACGGACAGCGTTTTTGTTCCAACCGCGGAATTCAACTTCACCGCGCGTCACATTCACCGTCACAAAGCCATCAGCTGAGGCATCTTTGGTCTCGTCAACGGGCACCCCTGCCACCAGCCCGACTGGGGCGGCCAAAAGAAGTAAAATCGCCAGTCCTGAATGTTTCATTGTTCGCCTAATCCTCTTTCTCGGATCTCACCCGGTGACAGATCACAGAGTGGTAGATGGTCTCGTGTAGTCCCGTCGTAACAGCTCGAGCTCCTGTTCGTGAATCTTCAGCAGCAGCTCCAGCAAACGCTGATTCTCGGGGTTATCCCGCACCTGCTGTTCCAGGCCTGCGCGGGCCTGCGCCAGAATCGCGAGATTCTCGTGCAACACTGTCATTGTTTTTTCATCAAGGCGGCCATTGACACGGTTGAACTCCTCAACCATCGGATTCCGAATCTGGACGAACTCCTGCTGCATCTGGTCGAACCCGGCAGTCTGGGTCTGGAACGACGTTGGCTGACCCTGGAAAAGATTCAGCATCAGCGATGCCACTGCAATCAGCAGGCTGGCGGCCACGGCATAAGGCATCCAGATCTGCTGATCGCGTCCTGGCGTCTTCTGCGGATGGTCCAGAATATTTCTCTGAATTCCGGTCCACAGGTCGCGTTCCGGCATCTTCTCCCTGTTGAGGTCACGAACCTGCTGAGTCAGCTCAAAATCGGTTATCAGGTTTTCGCTTCTGTCGGTATTGCTCATGTCAGACCTCGTTTAACATCAATTTGATGCCGGTAAGCATCGAAAGGTTTGAATCCTCATGACAATTGCGCCTTCAACAATTGTCTCGCCCGATGTAGCTGGGCTTTACTGCTACCCGGCGCAATTGCCAGCGCACGGCTGATTTCGTCGTGGGTATAGCCTTCCAGACTGTACAGGACAAAAACCGTCCTGGCGCCATCAGGCAGCTTGCCGATGGCCTGCTCCAGCCCGATTTGTTCAGCCTGAGTTTCGCGATACTCGAAATCCATTTCATCGGCATCAAGACTGTTCTTGAAGGGCTTCTGCTTGCGCATGTAACTCAACACCGTGTTCGTTGCAATACGATACAGCCAGCTGCCAAAGGCACTCTCACCGCGAAACTTGGCAAGACTCTTCCATGCCTGAATGAAGGCCTCCTGAGTCATATCCTCAGCCAGATCGTGATCATTGAGTAAACGCAGGCACAACGCAAAGACTCTGCCGACATGACGACGGTAAAGAACTTCATAGGCCGCATAATCGTTAGCGCGTGCACGCTCGATGAGCGTTGCTTCCTCTGCTACGTCAGTTTGTGCGCTTGAGACGGCTGACACCCTGCTGGGCCCATTGGTGTGGTGTTTAGTGGCAGTTTAGACGCAACTGCGCCGCAAAGGGTTTAAAATATTCCCGGGGAAACAGCTGAAATTCATCACCGTGCGAAGGTATAGCCGTGATAGCTGGCAATCGCGAGCCCCGCCGCCACGCTGGTGAATGGATCATGCTCAGTAACTTTGCCTGGAAACCGTGCCTCCAGCAGTTCCCGCACTGCAGCAATCTGAGATGACCCCCCGGTCCGGATAACGATGTCGATCGCCGAGCTGTCGATATCAGCCAGCGACATGACCTGAGTCACGATCGCGTCAATATCCTCCAACATCGGCGCCATAATGCGCTCCAGGTCCTGGCGGCTGAATGGCAACGAAATATCCAGCTCCGGAATGTCAATGACCGTTGTCTCATCGAACGACACAGCAGCTTTCGCATCCTTGATCGCCTGGAACACCAGATAGCTGTAATTATGCGTAATGAGGTCGAGCAGGCGCTCAAACTTCTCAACGCCGGCACCGCCCTGGTTGATCCGGTCTACGATTTTTGATCGGTACTGATTCTGATTAAGAATATAGGTGACAGCCCAGTTGAGCAGCATCTCTTCATATTCTTCGAACGGGAAATCACTGGTGATCAATGTGCCGTCCTTGACCCTGGACCATTGCTCACCCTTGCCAAACTCGGCAAACAAGCGTTCACGAAATATCAGCTGGTCAATGTGGTCACCACCGAGCGACATTCCAGTGGTTGCCAACACCTTGAATTCAGCGCCGGTATACCGGACGACGCTGAGATCGAGGGTGCCGCCACCAAAATCTACCGTGAGCACAACGCCACTATCAGGCGAACGCTCACTGTGCCGGTAACTCAACGTCGCCGCGACGGGTTCAGGGTAAAACATCATATGGTCGATACCCGCGTAGCCACAGGCTTCGGACAATCGTTCGAAGGCGAGCTCATTGCGCCGCGCCTCATGCCCTTCAAACAGGACAGGATGACCAAAATAAATATCCTCAAAATTGCCCGGCAAGTCGCGCTCGATAGTTTTGCGGATCCGCAGTAAGACCGGTGTAATGAGGGCGACCAGCCTGAAAGGATGATCAAACACAAGCAGGCGTTTGATAGCAGGATTACCGAGCAACCGTTTAACACCACGAAAGAGGCGACCAGGCATGCCGCGGTCTACCCAAGGCTGGCCGTAGACGTTCTGCGTACTGGTCTCTGCCTGTGAATAAGGGTCTTCAAGACTGGCTTCACCGGTCAGCAGCGAGGTCTTGGCAATGACTTCAGGCGTCAGTTCAACAATGCGATCGCGGTTTTCATCAATATACTGATCAACCGCAGCCTTTCCGGTCAGGGTAGCGAGGTCACGGTCAAGGTGGGTCGCAGTCGGCATGATGGCATCGCCCTCTTCAAGCTGCACCAGGTGCACCTTTTTGCCGTCAAACCAGGCCGCTGCACTGTTCGAAGTGCCAAAATCCAGACCAACACCGATCATGTGTTACCGGTTTGCTTAGCAGCTATTCTTCTGCAAGATCGAGCGAATCGAGCAACTGCCCGGTGCTGGCAAGCACGCGGTATTGCGCCAGCAAGGCACTGTTTTCACCGGAAACCAGAGCAATCTTGGCGCGCAGCAGTTCGTTCTGTACGTCGAGCAGGTCAAGCAGCGTACGCTTACCCAGGGCCAGTTGCTCACGGTAAACCGAGAGCACTTCTTCGGTGGACTTGACGTGAGCCTCGAGAAACTCAATGCGCATCAGGATATCCTGCAGCTCGTTCCAGATCAGCGTGACATCTTCTTCAACAGCTCGCTGTGTGCTGCGCAGCGTCTCTCGGGCAGCCTGCTCACGCGCCTCAGCCTCATTCAACCGCGCCCTGTCTGAACCGCCGCGATAAAGATTGTAGGTCATGCGAACGACGGCGCTTTCGTCATCGTTACTGCCAATAGAGCCATCCATGTCATCATTGCGCGTAGCGCCGAGTTCAAGATCGAAGCGTGGATAGAACGCACCCCTCGCCTGTTTACGGCCTGCCTCAGCAGCCGCCAGCTCCGCCTCAGAAGTCTTGATCAGGGGACTGTTGCTCATCGCTGTTTCAAGCGCCTGTTCCAGCGTTTCCGGCACGCCTGCAACGGCGTCGGGCAGGTTCAGGTCAGCTGGATGTTCGCCAACCACGCGGTAGAATTCTGCCCTTCCGTTTTTTGCCTCACGCTCAGAGAGAATGACATTTGCCCGTGACTGGGCTCGCCGGCCGCGAGTCTGAACGACATCAACCTTGGTGCCGACACCACTCTCAAACCGTTCCGTAATCTTTTCAAGCGTCTCGTCATGGTGACCGAGGTTTTCTTCGGCCAGCGCAACTACCTCACTGCGCCGAATCGACTCCAGATAGACCTGGATAGCACGCAGGCTGATGCTCTCGCGCGCGCTTACCAGACGAGCTGTTGCCGCATCCACCAGGGCCGCCTGCTGCTGGATAAAACCCCTTGTCGCCGAACCGTCATAGATCAGTTGGGTCAGGCGCAGACTTCGTTCCGCCCGGGTCAACTTAAGGTCATCCTGGCCGAGTGCCCGCGTCGTCGTATTGTTCGAATTTTCACGGCCGCCGGCGATAACGAAGTCCAGCGACGGCAGATAAGCACCGCGTGCCTGGCGATGGAGCTGCTCAGCAGCATCTAGACCGTGTTCCACGGCGAGAACATCCGGGTTGGTCCTGAGTGTGAGCTCAACAACCTCCTCGAGACTTTGGGCAAGAGATATGGACGGCAACGAGACCAACAGGCCGCAAGCAATGTGTCGCATCGACCTGACGCGATCTGACAGAAAACAATCTTGCATTCGCTCTACCCCTTTTTTGACCCCATAGTTTACCCCGATCTACTGAAGTGAGATACCTGCAGATTCATAGCTGCCCACGATCATGAAAGCCGACCAAATGTAGGGATAGCCCCATTGAGGCGAGTCCATCATATCCAGCTGGGCCTGTCTTAAAGCCACCCTGGCCGGTTCACCGGCCAGGATGCGATCGTAGAGGTCCGTCATCAGCGCCTGGGTGCCGGCGTCACTCACCTCCCATAGAGAACTGATCACTTCCGCCACACCGGCTTCCTGAAAGGACCGTCTCAGGCCATAAACCCCTTCGCCCTCGTGAATCTCGCCCAGCCCCGTTTCACAGGCTGATAGTACAACCAGACGGGTGCCCGAGAGATTCAGGCCCAGCACTTCGAGTGCTGTCAGCACACCATCATTGACCGTATCAATATCACCCAGGAGCTGAGCGTTGTTGTTGATGCCAGCAAAAGCGAGGCCGGCCCGCAACAGCGGATTATCACCCGGCGGTGGCACCTGTATTTCAGCAGAGCGCTGCATCTTCAAAAGGCGCTTGCGCAGGGAGTCATCCGCTTCCAGGAAGAAGCCGTGGGTCGCCATGTGAAGAATCTCAGGTGTCTCATCAATATTGGCAAGCACCTCTTCCTGTGCCTCTTCGCCAAAATAGACTTCGCTGGTTTCCTCCTTGGCTGCAACGCGATCTGTGATAATTCTGCCCTCCTGCTCGGCGCCGGGCAGCGGCGCAAAGTTGAGCCCGCGCAGGCCACTGCCGGCACCACGGATGCCGAGTTGCAGCGCTGCCGAGCGCCGACCTTCTGCCGCTGCAAGCTCAATCGCGTCAACGACACTGTCAGAATTGTAGTCAGGCCCCGCCAGAATCATGTATTCACCTTCCGCCAGATCGTACTCGTTAGGCAGCAGGTCACGACCCGACGTCAGGATATGCAGATCGGTCGTCTGAATCAGGTAGTCCTCATCCTCAGTCATCATGGCATTGAACGGCAGAATATTCAGAACACCATCCGGCACCAGATAGACATACTCGAGATCGCCGATGACATCGACAATGGGCGCCCAGATGAGATCATAGGCCATCTGCCCAACTTCCAGCAGGTCATCTTCATCGGCCAGGTCATCCTGAATCAGTTCGCGATACTCCAGCACGATGCCTTCGAGCTCTGCTCGATCAGAAAATTCGACCAGGTCATAACTGAGATCGCCACCGGCATTCATGATGATTCCGGCAAGCACCTTGCCTTCACCGCGGTCGTCATACATGAGGTAATCGACGAACGCCGCATTCTCTTGGATCATCGCTGCCAGCACGGTCGCGCTGGTTCCGGCAATTGAGGATCGATAACGCGCACTGGCGCGGCCCAGTCGGCCCTGCAGTTCATTCACCTTGAGCTCAAGCTCGTAGAGCGCCTCGGCATGTCGGCCCTGAGTTTCTGCCGTCGGGCCGGAAAGGGTCAATGCTGCAAGATCCTTGCGCGCCACTTCAAGTGCAGCAGAGATCCGCGCCAGTTCAGGATCTGCCGATAACTGGCCAATCTGCTCAATCTCGGACGTGATCTTAAGCAGCAGCCCTTTGCGCTGCAGACTTGCCTCGATCGCCTTGCGACCCCGGTCCGGGTCATCTGAGCGCGTCAGGAGTGCCAGATAGTCATAGAGTTCGGGCTGGTGCAGGCGAATGTAACCTTCCCGCGCATTCTCACCGGTGACCCAGAGCATCCGGTCGAGAAATACACTGCGTCGAGCCAGACCTTCTTCGCGCAGCTCAATAGCGCTCTCGATATTGCCCTGGGCCTCGACCACTCTCGCGAGGTTATTAAGCGCCTCGAAAGTATAAGGGTGCTGCTCTCCCAGCATTTCCTCGGCGTACTCAAGCGCAGTCGTCAGTTCCCGATTTGCGTCATCCAGCTGGCCAAGGTCGAGATATACGGCACCAAGATCAATTCTTGAGCGGATCGCGTCCATATGCTTCTCACCCAGTACTGCCTGTCTTGATGCCAGCGCTGCACTGATCGCTGCCAGCGCCTCATCAAGCCGGCCCAGCTTCTGGTAGGTACGCCCCAGGTTATTCCTGCCTTTCAGAGTGTCCTGATGATCAGGGCCGAGGACGATGCTCCAGCGCTCCACCAGGTCTGCAAACATGGCGGCGGCGGTATCGTATTCCTCCATGATCATGTAAAGGTAGGCAAGGTTATTCTGCATGCCGATGGCATCGGGATGGTTGTCACCGAACTCATCGGCAATATGATCGTAGCTGCTGAGATAAAGTGGTTCAGCCTCACGAAAATTGCCCTGGCTTTCATGCAGCAAGGCGAGATTATTACGAATGCGTGCCGTTTGCGGGTGAGTCGGTCCCAACGCATTGACCATGCCGTCCAGCGACTGCTTGAGGATAGGTTCGGCTGCGTCGTAAAGCCCCATCTGCTCATAGACGATGCCAAGATTGCTCATGGCAACAAGCGTTGAGGGATGGAGGTCACCTACGATCTCCACCAGCGCCATCATTGATTCCTCGTAGATTGCTTCTGCCTCAGCCAGTCGACTCTGGCGCCGATAAATACCGCCCAGGGTCAGCAGACTGTTGTAGTAGTCGAGGGGCGCATTGGCCCAGGCCGTGCGACCGTAGGCGACCACGTTCTGCATCAGCACTTCTGCCTGATCGAGCTCACCCTCACTCTGGAGAATAGTCGCAAGGTAGTTCTTGCCCGTGTAGGCCAGGTCAGTAGCACCAATCTGGCTGGCAGTCACGACCAGGCGAGACAACAACTCTTTCGCAGGTAAATATTCACCACGGGTCTGCCAGATGCTGGCCAGCTCCATCATGCTGCCAATGGCCATCTCATTGATGCCTGGCGCCGATACTGACAGACGCTCAATGATCGACTGGTACTGGTTTTCCGCCTCAGCCAGACTGCCGGCATTGCGCTGCATGGAGGCGAGATACTTGTCACAGTCCAGCGCGGCTGGGTGGTAGGCAGACAGACTGGTCGCATAAACGCCGCAAAGCCCCGTCAACATCTCGATTGCACTCTGGTGATCACCCGCGGTGGCATAGGAATCGACCTGATTCATCATTGATTCGAGCGTGAGGATATGGCTGCTACCGAACTCGTTCTCATAGTTCGCCGTGACCATCTCGCGCATGGCAACCGATTCATCCATCGCCCCGACCGCACTGAACAGTTCTGCAATCAGCTCAGCAATATGTTGTGTTCGAGGATGCGCATCACCCAGCGTCTCGGCGCTGGCGGCGTAGGCGTCCGAATAAAAAGCGTCAGCAGTTTCAGCATCACCGAGCTGACGGGCGACGAACCCCATGTCACGGGTCGAGGCGATCGTCAGCCAGTGACCTTCACCGAAGACTTCCTGCGCCAGCAGAAATGCCCCTTCAATGGTTTCTGCCGCAGCTTCAAAATCACCGGTATCCAACATGAGCTGAGCATCGGTGCTGAGCTCTTCCCAAACCTGATAGTCACCTACCTGGTCTTCACCGATCTCGGCGGCGGCTTCGAGGGCATCATCAACCCAGGCGGGTGAGGCGGCACTGATCTCTGTCAACTGACCCAGCGCCATCTGGATGCGGGACTTATCTCCGGCGGCTACCGCGCGGTCGACCTCGGCAACCAGCAATTCCATGCCAAGGTCAGCGGCACCAGCCTCCATGGACAACATTACCGCCATCTCAAGCACTTCGGCGTCGTCAGGGTTTTCGGCCAGGAGAGCGATGTAGCTCTCCAGCGCGAGCGCCATATCGCCAGTCATCAGCGCTTCTTCAGCAGCAGTTTTTAAATCTGCTGCCGCGACCGAAAAGCTCAACAAAAACAGCCACAGTCGTAAATAATTCTTGATCATTTCTCGAGGTCCTCCGGCGATCTTGGGCGTGCCTTGTACTGTTCGCTCAGGCGAGCGACAAATCCTAGTATACCTACTCCCCAGCTTAGCTCATATCTGGCTGCACGGCTCCAAAAGCCGGACCAGTGGCGACCCTGCCGATACCAACCATGACGATACCGACCATGACGATACGGGGACTTTGCTATTCAGGGGTCGAATGCTACATTGACGCCACTTTTGCGCAGGACCATTATGAAGAACCAGCAACCCAGGGCGTGCAGCGCCTTCGCTCGACTGTTGGGCAAATCAGTGATCAAGCTCAGTGGCTGGCGCATCAAAGGCGAGGTACCGCAGTATGGAAATATCGTGGTAATCGCAGCGCCCCACACCAGTAACTGGGACTTCATCCTCCTGATTGCCGCAGCCTATTCTTTCGGTATCAGCGTCAATTGGCTCGGCAAAAACACGCTGTTCAGCTCACCGCTGGGGCCCATCCTGCGTTTCTTCGGCGGCATTTCAGTCGACCGTTCCAAGCCTAACAATCTGGTGCAGACCCTGGTTGCGGAGATCGAGCATGGCGACGGCATTAACCTGGTGGTACCCCCGTCGGGGACCCGGGCGCGAACCGATTACTGGAAGTCAGGCTTTTATCACATTGCCCGGTCTGCCCAGATTCCCATGGTTTGCGGCTACCTTGACTATGCAAAAAAGGAAGCGGGCCTGGGTCCGGCTTTTCTGCCCTCTGAATTGACCCGGGACATGGACCGGCTGCGGGCATTTTACGAGCCGATTACGGGCAAGTACCCGGAAAAGAAAAGCCGGATTCGCCTGCGCGAAGAAGATCAGTGATCAAATACAATAACGCTGCGCGCAACTTCACCTGACTTCATGTCTTCAAAGGCGGCATTAACGTCCGCGAGACCAATGCGTTTTGACACCATCTCGTCGAGGTGCAGCCGACCATCCAGGTAGTAGTCGACGAAACGAGGCATATCAACCCGGAATCGGTTTGAACCCATCATGGAACCCTGGATCTTCTTTTCCTGCAGAAAAGCCGAGCCGGTCAGTTCAATTTTCACCCCCGCCGGAATCATGCCAATGATGGTGGCCGTGCCAGCAGGCCTCAGCATGCGGAACGCCTGCTCAGCGGTGACCTTGAGACCAATGGCTTCAAACGCGTAGTGAACACCCCCACCGGTGAGTTCCTTGACGGCTTCAACCGCGTCCATCGCACTGCCGTTCACAACATCCGTCGCGCCAAAGGTTTTTGCCATCGCAAGCTTGCTGTCGATCATGTCGACCGCAATGATGCGGGCGGCACCAGCCAGCGCCGCACCATTGATACAGGAGAGCCCCACACCGCCACAGCCAATCACCGCAACCGTGCTGCCCGGCTCGACACCTGCTGTATGAAAAACAGAACCCACACCAGTGGTGACACCACAGCCGATCAGTGCCGCGCGATCGAGCGGCATGTCTTCCCTGATCTTGACGATGGCATGCTCATGCACCAGCATCATCTCAGCGAAAGACGAGAGATCAGCGAACTGCACCAGCTCTTCTCCCGCCTGAGATAATCGCGGCGCGTCCTCCCTGCCCCTGCGGGTTTCCGGGCTCTCACACAGGCTTAAGTGACCGGTCAGGCAGAACTCACAATGACCACAGAAAACCGACAGACAGGTAATCACATGATCACCCGGCTGGACGTAGTGCACATCTGCGCCTACCTGCTCCACGATGCCAGCTGACTCGTGGCCGAGGACAATAGGCATCCGAGTGGGATAGTGGCCTTCGATAAAATGCAGATCGCTGTGACAGACACCGGCAGCCGCAGTTCTGATCAGCACCTCCCTCGGGCCCGGCTTGGAAATCTCAACGTCTTCAATAGCCAGTGGCTGGCCTACTTCGCGCAATACGGCGGCCTTCATGATGCTGTTCCTTACGACCAGGTAGCGGCTGATTATGCCCCTTCTGCCGGATTCGTGCATAATGCAATAAAGCAATCAGGAAGGTGAACATGGACTGCCCGAAGTGCCAGGCAGAGATGCAAGAGCATACATTGAGCACCCTGAGTGGCGGCGTGACCATAGATCGCTGCATGAGCTGCAGGGGCATCTGGTTTGATATCGGCGAGGCAGAGCTGCTCAAAGACAAATGGATGGCTGATTTCATTGATGACGGCGATCCTGCTGTCGGTCGCGAGCACAACGAGATTCGTGACATCAACTGCCCGCGTTGTGGCAAGAAGATGGCCGAACTGAATGACCCGGTGCAGACGCACATTCAGTATGAGGCCTGCAATGAGCACGGGTTGTACTTCGATGCCGGCGAATTTACTGACTACAAATATGAAACTCTGATGGATATTTTCAGGGACTTCGTTTTTGCAGTCAGGGGTCGCTGAGTCTGTTTACAACCGCTAGTGTGAGCCGCCATCGACCGCGATGATGGCACCCGTGGTGAATCCAGCACCCGCGCTCGCCAGATAGAGCGCTGCAGCGACGATCTCCTCGGGCTCACCCCCTCGCTTCATCGCGATATTCGCCGCAGCACGCTCATTGAATGCCTCCATATCCCAGGCTTTGGAAATGTCCGTCAGGAACGGGCCAGCCATGATGCAGTTGACGCGCACTTTCGGCCCATAGGCGTGCGCGAAAGAGTTAGTCAAGGCGTTGAGACCAGCTTTGGCTGCGCCGTAGGGCTCGGAGTTGGGACTCGCATTGACAGAAGCCGTGCTCGAAATGTTGATGATGCTGCCACCCTCACCTGCCGCCATCCGCGCACCAATATTGGCACTCAGGCGGAACGGCCCTTTGAGGTTGACGCCGATCACCTTGTCAAAGAGTTCCTCGCTGACTTCATCCAGCGAGGGATATAGAGGTGACATGCCGGCATTGTTAATCAACACATCGACCCGACCGAACTCGGCGTAGACTGCATCAACCATTGCATCAAGGCCGGACCAGTCCGCCGCATGTGCCGCGAATGGAAATGCTTTCACCCCGTAGCTCTCAATCTCTTTCGCGGTTTCAATGCAGCTGTCTAGTTTTCGGCTGACGATCGCTATATCCGCACCATTGCGCGCAAATCCATGCGCCATTGCTTTGCCCAGCCCCCGGCTGCCGCCGGTGATGAGAACGACTTTATCTGTCATATCGAGTTCATTCAAGGTGCGCTCCTGTCGCCGAAAACAGCATTCTACGTTGATCGCTCTCTGAGGTCTGCCTTTAGTTAACGGGCAGGTGTAAAATTCGGCCGATGAACGAGCTCATATCCAAACGCCTGCGGCATCGCGTGAGAAGCCTTAGCACGATACTTGGCAAGACCATGACGGACCAAAACGGCCAGGGATTTCTTGACAAGGTCGAGGAAGTTCGCCTGCTCGCCAAGGCCAACCGGCAGAGCGACGAGCCTGACACTGAAGTTGGCGATCACGACGAATTGCGCGAAGTCCTGACCGCACTTGATGACGACACACTGATCTCTATCGCGCGGGCTTTCAACCAGTTCCTTAACCTCACCAACATTGCAGAGCAAACAGAAACCACCGAGAGCCATCCCGGCTCACAGCTGGAGGATCTGTTCCAGCGCCTGGTCGAGCAGGATGTCGACAAGAACGAGATATTGGCAACGGTCGCAGGTATGCATTGCGACCTGGTCCTGACAGCCCACCCTACCGAAATCACTCGTCGGACACTGATCCAGAAGTACAATCGAATTGCCACGGCGCTGGAGCATGTGCGCGAAGACAGGGAGCTCAGCCCTGACGATCGCATTGAGCTTGAGCGCCTGATCGCCGAAGTGTGGTACACCGACGAAATCAGAACCGAGCGGCCAAGGCCACAGGATGAAGCGGTCTGGGGTTATGCCGTTATCGAGCATTCCCTGTGGACAGCGATACCGCAACTCTGGCAACGACTTGACGACATCGTCCACCGGCACACCGGCGAACGTCTCAGTCTGGATACCGCGCCCGTCAAGATCTCTTCCTGGATGGGTGGCGACCGGGACGGTAACCCCAATGTTACGTCCGAAGTGACGGGTGAGGTACTGCGCCTGGCGCGCTGGATGGCCGCCGATCTCTATCTGCGAGATCTCGAGGAGTTGCTGGCGCAGCTGTCCATGTCGGGCTGTAATGACACCCTGCGCTCACAATGCCCACCGAACACGCTCGAGCCTTATCGCTTCGTACTGCGAAAACTGCGCACTCAACTGACGGCAACCCGCGCCTGGGCTGAAACTGACGAACCTGTCCGGCAAGGGCTGATCATGACGACCAACGACCTGACCGGGCCCTTACATACCTGTTTTGATTCGCTGCATGACAGCGGCATGGGCATCATCGCTGATGGCCTCCTGAAGGAAACACTGATCCGCGCCTATACCTTTGGCGTGACGCTGGTCGAACTGGATATCCGGCAAAGCTCTGACCGCCATATCGACTTGCTCAATGAAATTACCGAGTATCTTGAACTTGGCAGCTATCGCGACTGGTCAGAAAAAGCGCGGACAGATTTCCTGATTCAGGAGCTGGAATCAAAAAGACCGCTTGTGCCCGACACCTGGATCCCAGGGGCAGAGGATGCCGCTGAAACGCTGAGAACCTTTCGCCTCATGGGAGAAGACAACGGGCATGGCATCGCCAGTTACATTATCTCAATGGCCAAGCGGCCGTCAGATGTGCTGGGCGTCGTCCTGCTGCTGCGCAAATCCGGGGTCAGTCGGTTACTACCTGTTGTTCCTTTGTTCGAGACGCTGGATGATCTAGAAAATGCCGCCTGGACGCTAGAGCGCCTGCTCCGCACGACGTGGTATACCGAACATATCGATGGTCGGCAGCAAATCATGATCGGGTACTCTGACTCTGCCAAGGATGCCGGCCAGATGGCAGCTGCCTGGGCGCAATACCGGGCGCAGGAAGAACTGGTCATCGTTGCCGACAAGTACAACATCGATCTGACCCTGTTTCATGGCCGTGGTGGTGCCCCCGGCCGCGGTGGCGCACCGGCACGACAGGCGATTTTATCGCAACCACCGGGCTCGGTACGCGGCAGCATGCGTGTCACCGAACAGGGAGAAATGATTCGTTTCAAATACGGCTCACCGCCGCTTGCGCTCAACAATCTTGACCTGGTGCTGAGTTCAGCGATTGAGGCAAGCCTGCTGCCCCCGCCGAAGCCTCGAGAGAACTGGCGCATGCTGATGCATAAGCTCGCTGAGGTAGCCTGCGATTCCTACCGTGGCATTGTTCAGGGCAACACGGATTTCATCGAGTATTTCGCCGAGGGCACTCCAGAGCGGGAGCTTGCCATGCTGGCGCTGGGTTCACGCCCGGCCCGCCGTAATGCCGATGATGCTGATCGCTCCATCAGCGAGCTGCGCGCGATTCCCTGGGTATTCGCCTGGACTCAAAAACGCCTCATGCTGCCAGCCTGGCTCGGTACCGATGCGGCTTTTGACCAGGAACTCTCTGGTAAAGACTGGCATGTCCTGCGCGAGATGATTGATGAATGGCCATTCTTTCAGACCCAGATCAACATGCTTGAGATGGTGCTCAGTAAAGCCGACCCAGAGCTGGCCAGGCGCTACGACGAGACACTCGTTCCGGCAAATCTGCAGCCCATGGGTAAGGATTTCAGAGAGCGCCTGGCACGCCTCATTGCCAGCGTCAACAAGATCAAGAACCAATCGGACTTACTGGAGAAAACACCCGAGATCAAACAGACACTGGATTTACGACACCCCTATACCGACCCACTGCACCTGCTACAGATCGAATTGATCAAGCGCGTGCGCGCCACGGCAGCAGACAATCCAGGCCAGGCTCACAAGGCTTTACTGGTCACCATCGCCGGTATTGCCGCCAGCATGCGGAATACCGGTTAGGCACCGGCACAGCGACCAGGGAATAGCACATTGAAGATTGTTGTCATCGGCGCCAGCACCGGTCCAGGCAGAGTCCTTTACGAGCAGCTAGGTCAATCCGAAGAAGCAGTCATCGGTGTTGCGCGCCATGCCCGAGGTCTGCCACACGAAGCGGGCAATGCCCGCTTTATCGAACTCGATGCCAGCGACCCGGAACCTCTGCTTGAACTGATTGACGAAGAAACCACGCTCATCCATTGTTCCCGACCGGAACTGCTGACTGCACTGTTGCAGCAGGCACCGACTATCCAGCGCATTATCGCAATCGGTTCCACACGAATTTATACACGCTTTCCCGACGATAAGTGCAGTCGGTTGAGTGAAATGGTGCACACACTGCGGATGGGTAATACCCCTGCGACACTCCTGCATCCCACCATGATCTACGGCGCCCCCGGTTTGCAAAACGTCGAGCGGGTCGCAGCTTTCGCCCGGCGTTCACCGTGGATTCCGCTGCCGGAGCAGGGCCGTGCGCTGATCCAACCCGTGCACGTCGATGATGTCGTCGCGGCGATCACCGCTTGTCTAAATAATCCTGATACAGACGGCGATACAGTTATCCTGGCCGGACAGGCTGCCCTGCCTTACCGGGAGTTCGTAGAACTCTGCATCGAGAAATCCGGCCAGCGCTGCCGCGTCGTTTCCATGCCCTACCTGCTGATGTCGATCGCGGCTTTGTTGACTCCGCTGCTGCCCGGTCTGCCGAACGTTACCCAGGACGAGATCCGACGCCTGCTGGAAGACAAGCAATTCGACACCACCGATATGAAAGCACTGCTTGGACGTGAGCCGATCAAGTTGGAGGACGGTCTGGTTCTGTCATCAAAAAGCTGACCTAGTCGCCCGACGCGCTTTTGACCCCGCTAAACACCTGCTGCAGCTTTTGCCGTAATTTGAATGGCAATTCAGCACCGTTGATCGCTGCTGAATTCTCCCGCAGGTGATCGCGACTGCCTGTACCCGTCAGCACAACGGAAACACCGGGCTCATGCCGGCAGAATCGATAGGCGGCTTCCGTCAGCGACTGAACGCCTTCCGGTTCGCGTAGAAAATCAACTGGATCAGCCGGATTAATCCTCGAAGCGTCAATTTCACCTGCCTCGACCAGCTTATTGAGTGTTTCCGCAAGGGTATCCAGATCCACCAGGGCTCGACGCACCGCATGCATGACCTGAGTACCGACACCATGCTCCTGCGCGAGCTTGAAGACACTTTCACGGGCGCTGGCATTCAAAAAATTGAAACCCACCATAACCACATCGAACACACCCGTCGGGATTGCACGCTGCAACATCTCGTGAGCGGGGTCATTCATAAAGCTTTCTGTCACACCAAGATGACGGATTTTGCCAAGGCGAACCTGTTCCTGCAGAGCCGGCACAAAGTTCTCAAGGCAGGCATCAAGATGCTCCGGCGTCACGCCATGCAGGCTGTAAACGTCGACATAGTCCGTCTGCAAACGCGCGAGACTACGTTCCAGCGAAGCAACCAGGCGATCTGCCGGCATGTAGCGCCCGTCCCGATCTCGGAACAGCGTCTTCGTACTGATGACCACGCTTTCACGACAGCCAGCGACAGCCTTGCCGACTGCTTCCTCGGTACCATAGGCGCGGGCCGTATCGAAAAAGTTGATGCCAAGATCGAGCGCCTCGCTGACAACGGCCTGCGCTTCAGCGGGCGTGCCGCCCCGCGCCATGCCCAGTCTGCTGTATCCGCCACAGCCGAGACCGGCAACACTGACTTCAATGCCTGTCCTGCCCAGTGTTCTCCGTTCCAAAGTTCACTCCGTCTTTTTCTTTCACATCACGAAGACGGCAGAGTATAAACAATCCAGCTGACAGCATGGCGAGGATGAGTGACTCGCGACTTCAGTTTACGCCTGCAATCGACACCTTAAAAACCCACCGGAGAACGGATTTGATCAAAACGATGCCATCGGCTAATATTCGCGCCTTCCTCGCTGTGGGGCTATAGCTCAGCTGGGAGAGCGCTTGACTGGCAGTCAAGAGGTCGGCGGTTCGATCCCGCCTAGCTCCACCAATCAATTCAAATAGTTACCAGCGAATGCAGTGAGCGGCCTCACCTTCACTTCATGCTATGTGGCATCTTCATCGAAACCATAATAACGGCGAACTTCAGGCACCTTCGACAGGCCTGGCTCGAACACCTCTATTAGGACGCCATCAGGAGCACCCAGCATGAAGTAACCCCCTCCACCTCCGAAGTCGCGAATCGGATTTGGGATGTGTAGGCCAGATGCTTTCATCCTTTCATATAATTCGGCGAGTCCCACGACTTGCATGCCGATGTGATGCACCGCGTTCTTTCCAAGATCTCTGGGTGGTTGGTCGTATAGATGCATTGCTCCCATGCCAACTTTCATGAAAACGTTGCGTGCTCCGGCGACATCGCCATCCCAGATGACTTGAGCTTCGAACCAGTCGCAGTAGAAGCTGATAGTCACATCTATGTCTGAGGCAAACAGGTGGATGTGGTGCAAGTGATATCTTTTCTCGCTCCCATACGGAAAGTTCCATTCATTCTTATCTTCGGTCATAGCGCAGCCCGGTCGTGTTTTACTCGCGTCACCACATAACATTCAGTAAACGAAAGTCTTCCATCTAATCCTTCCAAGTTTTTTAGCTTGGTCACTTTGTTCAGCAGGTTATGTGTTGTTCTGTTTCTGATTCTACGGTGGATGATGCGGGGATGGAAAGAACAAGGCTGTTTTACCTGTTCTGTAACATCAAATTGAACCGCCAACTTAGTGTTAGCTGGCGGGCTTTTGCGGAAACCCCACTCGAACACTTAATATCAATGCAACCATAAGCGCAAAGAAGCCGATCGCGATCGGTATCTCGAAACCCGATCTGGGCCCGCTACCCTGCCAAATCGCAGCGGGTATAAGTGCATAATTGCCAAACACGGTGAAGATCAGAAGAACCCACCAACTCCACCGTTCACGCCGCCTCAGTGGAATCAATGCAACAAGCGCTGCGGTAAGACAAAATCCAACTTTACTCGCAGTTGCCCACGCAATGTGAAACCGCGCATGATCAGGCCAGCTTTCATCAAAGCCATGCATAGGAAGGCCATCTACAATCCCTTGAAGACCAACCACAAACGCCATAACGACAAAGATCCATGCCGAGATATTTAGCTTTAGATCGACCGATTCGCTCATCGTGCCTGCTACCTTGGGTGACTATCACAGCCTAATTACTCCAGGCTGATGTTATCGTTCACAATTCTCGTGTTGGTTTCAAGATCTGCCAGCTTGATGGGGCCTAGGATGTCCGTTGCTGGCCGAAAGCAGACTCCCTGATCAGCCGCCACAGGGTAAATTACCTCTATCGACCCAAATCAGAACTATGGCCGCCGACCGGACGCTTTGTGGACAAATCGTAGACTGTCGCGTACGCTCGTTTTCTACAAGGTCTATAAGAAATGGAGAAAGCGATGGCGCGAGTCAAGATGGTGGGAGGAGACGTGGACAGCTGGCTCGGCGTCTATGCGAACGGCCCCAATCTGTTGAGG
>JAYQAI010000012.1:0-59842 GCA_038136715.1 Gammaproteobacteria bacterium
GACCCAACTGCCCATGCTGAGATTGAGGCGCTGCGGGATGCCGCGCGGCGGGTTGGTAATTATCGCCTGCCTGGTTCGACTCTCATCGTCACGATTGAACCCTGCACCATGTGTGCCGGTGCGTTAATCCATGCCCGGGTCGGCCATTTGATCTTTGGTGCCCGCGAACCACGGGCGGGTGCTGTCTGCTCCTCGGCAACGGTACTCGATAATCAGCAGCTCAACCATCAGGTTGAGGTGACCGAGGGCGTGCTCGCTGAAGACTGCAGCCGACTCATGACTGAGTTCTTTCAGTCGAGGAGGCATTGAGCATGTTGCTCGTTCTCGCCGGGCCTCGAGCACTCTCGGACTTTCGCCGGCAGAAGCTCTTGGCAGAGATCGAGGCAGCAGCGGTCAACGCCGAAGTGGTCGAAACCCAATACCTGCACCTGGTTGACGTTGACAGCCAGCTGACCCCGGCAGAATTACAGCTGCTGACCGAGTTGTTGAAATACGGGCCGGTCGCGGATCAGCGCAGTGTCATCACCGATGTCGGCGCCGATGAAAGTTTTCGGCTGGTGATACCGCGGCGCGGCACCATATCACCCTGGAGTTCAAAGGCGACTGACATCGCCGCTATATGTGGTCTCGACAAGGTTCGACGGATCGAGCGCGGCATCGGTTACTGGCTGAAAACGGACTCGGTCGAAGAACTCGATAATCTGATTCATGATCGCATGACCGAAGAAGTCGTTGCGACGACCGAAGTGGACTTCCTGTTTGATTCTGCCGAACCGACGGAGCTTTCCTTTATTGACGTGCTGGGCCAGGGCGCTGCTGCTATTGCAGATGCCAATGCAGCCCTCGGCATGGCGCTCACCGAGGATGAAATTGAATATCTGGTAAACGCCTTCAATACCCTTGAGCGTAACCCGACTGACGTTGAGCTGATGATGTTTGCCCAGGCGAACTCCGAGCACTGCCGGCACAAGACGTTTGGTGCCAGCTGGGAAATTGATGGCGAAGCACAGTCCTTGTCTCTCATGGACATGATCCGTAACACGTTTGAGCAGACCAACGGCGACGGCGTGCTTAGTGCCTACAAAGACAACGCAGCTGTGATCCGCGGTTCCCGAGCCAGTCGTTTCTATCCGGATCCTGAGTCGCGAGAGTACCGCGAGGTCAAGGAATACGCCCACATCCTGATGAAGGTTGAAACCCACAACCACCCGACAGCCATTGCCCCGTTCCCTGGCGCGGCAACCGGTTCCGGCGGCGAGATCCGTGATGAAGGCGCCACGGGGCTGGGCGCCAAACCGAAGGCGGGTCTGACCGGCTACAGCGTGTCCAACCTGAACCTGCCCGATGCGGTCAATCCCTGGGAGAAGCCTTACGGGAAACCAGACCGGATTGCGTCTGCGCTCGATATTATGATTGCAGCACCCATCGGTGGTGCAGCCTTCAATAACGAATTTGGCCGGCCGAACATTGCTGGCTATTTCCGCACCTATGAGCAGGAAGTGGACGGTGAAGTGCGGGGCTATCACAAGCCAATCATGATCGCCGGTGGCATGGGCAATATCCGTGAATCCCACGTGGAAAAAGATGCGATTCGGGTTGGTGCCGCGCTGATAGTGCTTGGCGGTCCTGCGATGCTGATCGGCCTCGGCGGCGGTGCTGCTTCTTCCATGACCACTGGAGCCAGCACGGCTGACCTGGATTTCGCCAGTGTCCAGCGTGGTAACCCCGAGCTTGAACATCGCTGCCAGGAAGTGATCGATCAGTGCTGGCAGCTAGGTGACGATAACCCGATTCAGTTTATTCATGATGTGGGTGCCGGTGGCCTCTCCAATGCCTTGCCGGAGCTGGTCAAAGACGGTGGTGTCGGTGGTGATTTCGAATTGCGTCAGATCACTAGCGCGGAACCTGGGATGTCACCGCTCGAGATCTGGTGTAACGAAGCCCAGGAACGCTACGTGCTCGCTGTCGGTAAAGAGGACCTTGATCGCTTTGCGGCAATCTGTGAACGAGAGCGCTGCCCGTTTGCCGTGGTCGGCCAGGCCCGGGACGGAGACCACCTGTCGGTCTCCGATGCACTGCTGCACAAACCGCCAGTGGATCTGCCGATGTCGGTGCTGTTTGGTAAAGCCCCGAAACTGCACAAGGTCGTGCAGCGTCAGCAGATTGACCATCGACCGTTCGAGGCCTCAATGAGCGTGGCTGAAGCCACCGGTCGTGTGCTCAAGCATCCGACGGTTGCCAGTAAGAAATTCCTCGTCACGATCGGGGATCGATCTGTGGGTGGCATGGTCAGTCGAGACCAGATGGTAGGACCCTGGCAACTGCCCGTGGCTGACGTGGCGGTCACGACCTCGAGTTACACAGGATATCGCGGTGAGGCGATGGCCATGGGCGAGCGCACCCCGCTGGCACTGATTTCAAGTCCCGCTGCCGCCCGCATGGCCGTTGGCGAGGCGATAACCAATATCGTCGCGGCAGACATCACGCGCATTGAGAACATTAAATTGTCTGCTAACTGGATGGCGGCAGTGGGCGCGGAGGGTGAAGATGCGAGGCTTTACGATGCAGTGCATGCGGTTGGCATGGAGCTGTGTCCGGCGCTGGGCATAACGATTCCCGTCGGCAAGGACTCGACCTCAATGCAGACCCGCTGGCAGGAAGCGGATGCTGAAAAGCGCGTGACATCACCGCTCTCCCTCATTGTCTCGGCCTTTGCCAAAGTCTTTGATGTCCGCCAGACGCTGACGCCGGAACTCGATAATCTGCCTGGCTCGGTCCTGCTGCTGATTGACCTGGCTGATGGCTCTGAGCGACTGGGAGGCAGCATTCTTGCCCAGTGTTACAGCGAGATGGGTGATGCCGCGCCTGATTTTGAGCATCCGCAGAAGATGAAAGACTTCTTTGCGTTCATGAACCGGCATCGAGAGGACATTCTGGCTTACCATGATCGCGCAGACGGTGGTCTGATGGTGACGCTGCTTGAAATGTCATTCTGCGCCCGCGCAGGCCTCGATATTCAATTGCCGGGGAACCGTGAAGCGGTGCCCTATCTCTTTAACGAAGAGCTCGGCGCTGTGATCCAGGTGACGGGAAGCGACGCAGAAATCATGCAGCAGGAGCTGGCAGCCCTGGATATCACGACACAACTGGTTGCGGTTGTCCGGGAAGATCAGAAGATTCGGGTACGCCAGTACGATGATGAGCTGCTGCTATCGAGCCGGGCTGAACTCGAGCAGCAGTGGAGTCGAACCAGTTCCCACATCCAGCGTCTGCGCGATAACCCGGCGTGTGCCTTGCAGGAATTTGATGCGATTGGTGAGGAGGATGATCCTGGCCTGAATGCGGTACTGAGCTTCGAGCCAACAGCAGATATCGCCGCACCCATGATCGCTACGGGCGTCAGACCGAAGGTCGCAATCCTGCGCGAGCAGGGGGTAAACAGCCAGGTCGAGATGGCGGCGGCGTTCAACCGGGCGGGTTTCAGTGCAATCGACGTCCACATGAGCCAGCTCTTCTCCGGCGAAATGGCGCTCGAGGACTTCAAGGGCATGGTAGCCTGTGGTGGTTTCTCTTACGGCGATGTCCTCGGCGCCGGTGAAGGCTGGGCCAAGTCCATCTTGTATCATCCGGCAATGCGGGATCAGTTTGCCGCTTTTTTTGACCGGCCCGATACGTTTTCGCTGGGTGTCTGCAATGGCTGTCAGATGCTGTCGACCCTGAAGGACATTATCCCGGGTGCAGAACGCTGGCCTGGTTTCGTCAGGAACGAATCTGAACAGTTCGAGGCGCGTCTCTCGCTGGTACGAATTGAACGCGGCCCGTCTTTGTTTCTGCAGGATATGTGCGACAGCCGGTTGCCGATTGTGGTCAGTCATGGCGAAGGCCGCGCCGACCTGTCGGCAGCAGATGCCGACCATCTGGACCATGCTGAGATGATTGCCATGCGATTTGTGGATGGCTTCGGTGAAGTGGCGTCAGCCTACCCCATGAACCCGAATGGATCCCCCGCCGGCATCACCGCGGTCACGACCCCGGATGGCCGTGTGCTGGCGATGATGCCGCACCCCGAGCGGGTATTCAGGACTGTGCAGATGTCCTGGCACCCGGATGAATGGGAAGAAGACAGCCCCTGGATGCGGATGTTCCGCAATGCCAGGGTCTGGGTGGACTGACTGCCGTTAACGTATCAGGCAGAAGCCTGCCGCTCCCAGAGTCGATGTGCCATGACACCGGTTGCATCCTCGATGCACTGCATCGCGTCCAGAATCAGGTCTTCGCGCCAGCGCTGGCCGACCAGTTGCACGCCGGACGGCATATCCTCGACTAAATCGACCGGGACATTGCCCGCCGGGAACCCGAGGTAGTTGAGGCCAAAACTATAGATCGCGCTGTCGAACAGTTCTTTCAGGCCTTCATAAGTTTCATCGAAGTCACTCGGGTAGGCCGGGCGCATCAGAAACGGGGTCAGCACCAGCGGATATTTTGCGAGGGTCAGGTTCCAATCCCGCACCATGCGGCTGCGGTCAGCTATCCCCATCATGTAACCGTCAGCATCAACAATGTTCGACATCTTGTAGAGGCCGTCGAAGATGTCCTGCAACGTTGGTGAGCAGTGTTCGCGGACAATGACGTCCAGTGTTTTCTGGATCTCGAGCATGGCAACGCTGAACCAGCTGCGGGCAGGTTCGATGATCGGTGGTGTTTCGATCTCCTCAACCTCGTAGCCGGCGGCCTCGAGCAGGCTGGCGGCACGATCAAGGTTGCTGATGATCCCCGGGTGCATGGGGAAACCATGGCTGTTTCGGCAGTAACCTACTTTAGGCCTGCCGATGTCTGGCCCCGTCAGCGGCATGGGTACGTGCCAGGGGTCGCGTGGGTCGTGGCGGATCACGGTCTCCATGCCCAGCCTGACATCCTTCACTTCGCGGCAGATGATGCCCTGCACGGACATGAGCTGGGCGAGCATGCCGCGTTCGGCGCCTGCCGAGGGGTTGTAGGCGGGCACCCGGCCCTGGCCGGGTTTAACGGTGGCAACACCACATGCTGTCGCCGGGAAACGCAGTGAGCCACCGATATCATTGCCGTGGTGGATCGCACCATAGCCGTTGGCAGCCGCGGCACCGGCGCCGCCGGAGGAGCCGCCGGGCGACATCTCGAGATTCCATGGGTTGCGTGTCAGTCCGTGCAGTGGGTTATCGGTTGTTGCCCGCATGGAAAGTTCCGGCGTGTTGGTCCGGCCGACGATGATGGCTCCCGCATCCAGCAGGTTCTGTACGACAGGGGAATTTCCTGGTGCGATGACATCTTTAAAGGCAGCGATGCCATTGGTGGTCGCTTCTCCCTCGACATCAACGTTGACCTTGATGGTAAGAGGGACGCCGTGCAGGGGGCCGAGTTCTTCGCCAGCGGTGACCGCTGCGTCCGCTTTCTCCGCGGCCAGGCGCGCGGCGTCAGGGTTGCTCGCAACGACTGCGTTGATGTCGCCATCAGCCGCTTCAATGCGAGCCAGCACGGCATTCACAAGGTCGGTGGCGGACAGCTGGCCACTGCCGATCATTGCTGCCTGGTCGACGGCGCTGAGTTGCCAGGGTTCACTCATTGCGGTACTCCTGTAGTTTGTCCGGATCAGGTTTTGGTTGGTTTTGGCGGAAGATTGACAATGATGTCCTTATTCCGAATCGGGAAAGTCGCTTCCCGCAGATCCTCAAACCAGTGCTGCAGGGTCTCGGTGATGACGGGAAAGGCGAGCTGATCCCAGGGGATTTCGCTTTCGCTGAAGAGCCGGGTCTCAAGTGTTTCTTCGCCGGGGTGAAAATCCAGATCGGACAGCAATGCGCGGTAGAACATGTAGACCTGGGAGATATGCGGCAGGCTGAAGACTGTATAAAGCTCAACGATCTGTGCATTGGCATTGGCTTCTTCCCGGGTTTCCCGCAGCGCGCCCTGGGCAGTGGTTTCGCCGTTCTCCATGAAACCCGCCGGCAAAGTCCAGTATCCTTCCCGGGGCGCGATGGAGCGCTTACAAAGCAGGACGCGATCTTCATGGAATGGCAGGCAGCCGGTGATAATCTTTGGATTATGGTAATGGATTGAATCGCAGGTGTTGCAGACATGGCGCAGCCTGGAATCACCCGCTGGAATCTTCTGGCTGACCTCGTCGCCGCAATCGCTACAATACTTCATGTGGGCAGTATAAACATTTTGCAGGGGCATTTCGTTGATCGAACATATTCGCGCGGGGTTGGCTGATCACAAGCCGGTCCGGCTCGCCGCAGAACACTACGAGAGAATGCGCGCCGCTGTGCTGGTACCGCTGATACCCGGTGAAGAACCGCGGCTCATCCTGACGGCGCGCTCCGGCGCGCTCGAGACTCACGGTGGCGAGGTGGCGTTCCCCGGCGGCCGGCAGGATGACACTGATATCGACGACACGATGACCGCGCTGCGTGAAACTCACGAAGAAATCGGTGTCTCACCAGATGACGTTGAAGTCCTGGGGTTTCTGCGTCCATTTGTATCCAAGTATGGCCTGCTGGTAACACCGGTAGTCGGTGTTGTCAGACCCGACGTCGTCTACGACCCGAACCCAGGCGAAATTGCCTCGATCTTTGAGGTGCCGCTGACCTATTTCGATAAGGCGTCGCCGCTGCGGCATGACGACATCACGCGGCACGGGGAATCCAACCTTGTGCCGGCCTGGGATTTTGAGGGCTACGAAATCTGGGGGCTGACCTCGCTCATTATCGATGAGTTTCTTCGGGTCATTGATGTGGTGTAGAGTGGCGTCTTTTCCAAGCGGGGCACAGCGTGATTTACGCACTCGGAGACATTACACCTGAACTCAAGGGCGATTGCTGGGTTGCTGACAACGCCACGGTTATCGGTTCCGTCATTCTTGAAAACGAAAGCAGCGTCTGGTTCAACGCCGTGCTGCGCGGTGACTGCGATTTCATCAAGATTGGTGAACGCTCCAACGTCCAGGACGGTGCCGTGCTGCACTGTGACCCCGGCATGCCTTTGACGCTGGGCAAGGGCGTCACTGTTGGCCACAAGGTCATGCTGCATGGCTGCACGATCGGCGACAACTCCCTGATCGGCATCAATGCGGTGGTACTGGATGGTGCGGTGATCGGTAATAACTGCCTGATCGGTGCCAACTCGCTGGTACCGCCTGGCAAAGTAATCCCCGACGGCTCGCTGGTGATGGGTTCGCCAGGCAAGGTGGTGCGTGAACTGGATGACGATGCCATCGCCGGTCTCAAGGTCAGCGCCCAGAGCTATGTTGATCGCTACCAACGCTACCAGGCCGAGTTCAGGGCGCTGTAAGCGGGCTTGCAAAACTGATTTTGCAGGCTATGATTCAACGTCTGATCAATCCACGTGGATTATTTGCGTAGCATGAACCAGGCAATGACCCTTATTGCTGAAAACAGGACCCCGGTCCTGAATGCTGCTGCGCCCTCACTCGACTCAGTTTTTCTGCTTGCTGGCCTGCTAAGACTGCCGTTGTAGGCGGCCGTTCCAAATACCTGCAAGGCAAGCACACCCGTAAATCGCGGGTCAGCATATAATTACCTGAGAACTCTGACATGAACGCTGAAAACAAAACGATGACTACCGATTCCGGCGCAGCCCGGCAGATGCCGTTCCACAAGTACAAACCGTTTCGGCCGTTGACGCTGCCGGATCGAACCTGGCCGAACAATTTCATTACCCAGGCGCCGCGCTGGTGCAGTGTCGACCTGCGTGATGGTAACCAGGCCCTGGTTGAGCCCATGACGCCGAATGAAAAGCAGAAGATGTGGGATCTGCTGGTGGAAATCGGCTTCAAGGAAATCGAGGTTGGCTTCCCCTCGGCATCGCAGACGGACTTTGATTTTGTCCGCAAGATCATCGAAGAAAACCGCATTCCCGATGATGTCACCATCCAGATTCTTTGCCAGGCGCGGCAGGAACTGATCGAGCGCAGCTGCGAGGCGGTTGCCGGTGCGAAGAATGTGATCTTCCACCTCTACAATTCGACCTCGACGCTGCAGCGCAAGGTCGTGTTCAACATGAGCCGGGAAGAGATCACGAAGCTGGCCACTGACGCCACCGCACTCGTGAAGAAATACACACAGCCGCTGCGGGACGCCGGGACCCATGTCACGCTCGAGTATTCACCCGAAAGCTACACCGCGACCGAGGTCGACTACGCCGTTGAAATCTGCGCGGCAGTGATGGAGACCTGGCAGCCGGAGGAAGGCGAGCAGATCATTCTGAATCTGCCTTCCACCGTCGAAATGGGTACGCCTAATCTCTATGCCGACCAGGTCGAGTATTTTATTCGCAACCTGCCCAACCGTGACAAGGCCGTTATCAGCCTGCATACCCACAATGACCGGGGTACTGGTGTCGCAGCTTCAGAGATGGGACTCATGGCCGGCGCAGAGCGCATTGAGGGCACGCTGTTCGGTAACGGTGAGCGGACCGGTAACCTCGACATCATCACTATGGCCATGAACATGTTCTCGCAGGGTATCGACCCGGCGTTGTATCTCACTGACATGCCCAGAATTGTGGCTGTCTCGGAAGAGTGCACGAAGATTCCGATTCACGTACGCCAGCCCTATGCCGGTGAACTGGTGTTCACGGCCTTTTCGGGTTCGCACCAGGATGCGATCAAGAAGGGCATGCAGTTTGTCGAAGCGGGAGGGGACAGTGCCTGGGAAGTGCCCTACCTGCCCATTGATCCATCGGATGTCGGCAGCCACTATCGTGAGACGGTTCGAGTCAATAGTCAGTCAGGCAAGGGTGGTGTCGCGTTTGTTCTGGAACACTTCTTTGGCGTCTCATTGCCGCGCCCCCTGTTACTCGAGTTCAGCCCGGTCGTGCAGGCCCTGACTGAGGCCCAGGGCGGTGAGTTGAAACCGGAAGTAATCTGGGACTCGTTTGTCTCGGAGTACATCGAGGTCGAAGGGCCCTACCAGCTGCTCGACTACCAGGTACATTCAGACTCGAATGGTGGCGAAACCTGCGATGCCAACATCAAGGTGGCGGAAAATGAGGTGGCTATTCATGGCGCTGGCTCTGGCCCGATTGAGGCTTTTATCAATGCCATGGTTGAAACCCTGAACGAACCCCTCAATGTGGTCGACTATCAGGAATATGCGCTGAACGAAGGTGCTGAGGCGCAGGCCATCTGCATCCTGGCGCTGGCCGATGATGACGGTAACAAGTATTACGGGGTTGGCATCAGCCAGAACACCACTACTGCAGCCTTCAAGTCGATCATCGCTGCGATCAACCGGAAGTGGCAGTAGCCAGGTGCTCGCCTGCGAGGTGGTGCCGTTTTAAGTTTTGACTATAGTCGAAATTTAAAAGGGCTCAGGCGCTTGCCAGAGTTTGGCGGTGCGAATCATGTTGTCCTGAATCTGCACGATCTCGAAGCGATAGCTCTCGATCGTAAAGCAGATGTTCGCTTCCGGAATGGTCTCGAGGTACTCGGTGATCAGACCGTTCAGCGTCTTCGGCCCGTCGACCGGCAGTTCCCAGCCGAGTGATCGATTGATGAGCCGGATGTGGGTGCCGCCGTCGACGAGGTGACTGCCATCATCCTGTGGATGGATGTCGATACTGGTGGCGGCGAGATCTGTCGTGAAATCGCCGACAATCTCTTCCAGGATATCCTCGATGGTAACGATACCCTGAATATCCCCGTACTCGTCCACGACCAGGGCGATGCGTTCCTTTTCCTGCTGGAAATTGATGAGCTGGGTCTGCAGCGGTGTATTCTCCGGCACGAAGTACGGGTCTGTGGTTTCCTGCAGCAGGGCGGCCTTGGTCAGATCACCGTCAATCAGAAAGCGGGCTGCATTGCGGACGTGCAGTATGCCGATGATGCGATCGATGTCTTCCTTAAAGACTGGCAGCCTGGTGTGCTGCAGTGAGCGGATCTGGTTGACGATTTCGTCGATATCGTCCTCGATATCGATGCCGAGGATTTCGTTGCGGGGCACCATGATGTCATCGACCGTGACTTTTTCAAGATCGAGGACACCGAGCATCATATCCTGATGGTGGCCGGCGATCTGGGAGCCCTCGTAAACGACGGTTCGCAGCTCCTCGATACTTAAGTGATCTTCGGACGCGTCATCCTGGCGTACGCCGACCAGCAACAGCATGCCGTTCGCCATGGCATTGACCAGCCAGACAAAAGGGAAGCCGAGCCAGAGCAGTACGCGCAGCAGGTAAGAGGAGGGCAGGGCCACTTTCTCGGGATAAACCGCTGCAATGGTCTTGGGCGCAACTTCTGCAAACACCAGGAATACAATCGTACAGATGACCGGTGCCCAGGCGACCCCGGCCTCGCCCAGTAACTGGATGGCGAGTACGGTCGCGAGTGAGGCAGCAGTGAAGTTCGCGAGGTTGTTACCGATGAGGATGATGCCGAGCAGGCGGTCGGGCCGCTCCAGCAGTTTCTCCGCCTTCCTTGCACCACCATGGCCTTCATTTGACAGGTGCTTCAACCGATAGCGGTTGAGCGCCATCATCGCTGTTTCAGAACTTGAGAAGTAGGCTGACACGATGATCAGCAATATGATGGAACCCAGCAGGATCCCTATCGATGGATCGTCCAAGAACGGACACCTCCAGCATCAAAACAGGCGCCCTTTCTAGCATAAATCATTCGCCGAGGAAAATGGTCACGGACCGGGTGATGCGGCATGCCGAGTCAACGCCTGCGGCCTTTCACGGGCCTTGGAATCAGGGCGCGAGAATAACTTCGAGTACGACTTTGCTGCCGAAGTAACCGACCACGAGCAGGACGAAACCAGTGAGAGTCCAGCGCGAGGCAATAGCGCCGCGCCAGCCGAGCTGGTGGCGGCCCCACATGAGCACACTGAACACGAGCCAGGCTGCCAGGGTGATCACGGTGTGATGGATCAGGCCGGGGCCGCTGATATCCTCCAGGAAGAAGAAACCGCTGGCGATCGACAGCGTCAGAAAAACGAGCCCGGCCCAGAGCATCTCGAACATGAGCTGTTCCATGGTCTGCAACGGGGGCATATTCCTTAGCAGTGCAATGCGGTGATGCCTCAGTAGATTGTCACCGAACGACAACAGCAGCGCCTGCACCGCAGCAATCGTAACCAGGCTGTAGGCAACGATTGACAGCAGAATGTGGCTCAGGATGCCGTTGGAAAAATGGCTGCTGCCAGCGGCGTCGCTACTCAGCACGACTTCCAGTAACAAGGTCACGATAGCGATCGGGAAGATGATGACGAACAGGTTTTCGACTGGCCGGCGCAGACTGCTCAGTACCACAATGGTCACAATTGACAGCGCCATCAGCGACAGCATCGGATACAGCGAAAGATCAATGCCCTGGCCGCCGGTGAAATCCTGGTAGTTCGTGAATGCATGGAAGAGGATGGCGGTAACAGCACAGCCTTTGACAGCAATCCCGATGTCACTGCCCTGAAGCATACGCCGGGTCTGCAGTACGGCTGCCGCCAGGTAAAAGGCGCAGGCCAGAAGACCAGTTACAATCAGGGACACAGCGTTTCTCAACTCCAGAATTCAGCCAGTACCACGCACGCAGCGCAGTGGTCGTATATAATGACACAGCAGAAGTTATTCAGGTAATACAGTGTTCGAATCACTAAGAGATCGTCTTGGCAGTACATTCTCGTCCCTGACGGGCAAGGCGAAACTGACAGAAGACAACATCCAGGACGCCTTGCGCGAGGTACGGGTTGCCCTGCTTGAAGCTGACGTCGCGCTCAGCGTCGTCAAAGATTTTATTGAGCGCGTTAAGGGTCGTGCGCTTGGCGTGGAAGTGACGGCTAGCCTGTCACCTGGTCAGGTGTTCATCAAGATCGTCAATGATGAACTGACCGCGATCATGGGCGAAGGCGAAAGCGCGTTGAACCTGGCCGTGCAGCCACCGGCAGTCATCCTGATGGCGGGCTTGCAGGGGGCCGGTAAAACCACCTCGACCGCCAAGCTGGGGCGCTGGCTGCAGCAGCGAGAGAAAAAGTCCGTCATGGTGGCCAGCACTGACGTCTATCGTCCTGCGGCGATCGACCAGTTGCAGACCCTGGCAGAACAGGCAGACCTAAAGTTTTTTGAATCCAGCACTGATCAGAAGCCGCTGGATATTGCTCGCGGTGCACTCGATGCGGCGAAGAAACAGTTTGCCGATGTCCTGATCATTGATACCGCGGGCCGGCTCCACGTTGATGAAGGCATGATGGCGGAAATCCGTGAACTTCATGGCCTGCTCAGCCCGATTGAGACACTGTTCGTGGTTGATGCACTGACGGGTCAGGATGCCGCGAACACCGCGCGCTCTTTCGGTGAAGTCCTGCCATTAACGGGTGTCATCCTGACTAAGGCTGATGGTGACAGTCGGGGCGGTGCGGCGCTGTCGGTGCGCTCGGTGACCGGCAAGCCAATCAAGTTCATGGCCGTGGGCGAAACCATCGAAGACCTCGATGCCTTCTATCCTGATCGTATTGCTTCCCGCATCCTCGGTATGGGTGACGTGATGTCACTGATCGAGGAAGCCGAACAGAAGATCGACAAGAAAAAAGCCAAGAAACTCGCGACCAAGATCACCCGGGGCAAACGCTTCGACCTCGAAGACTTCCGAGACCAGATTCAGCAGATGAACAACATGGGCGGGATTGCTGGCATGATGGATAAGCTTCCCGGAATGGGCCAAATGGCACAGGCGGCCCAGAACAAGATGAACGACAAGACGTTTGTGCAGATGGAGGCGATTATCAACTCCATGACACCGGATGAGCGCCGCTACCCAGATCGCATCAACAGCTCCCGCAAGAAGCGGATAGCCGGTGGTTCGGGCACCCAGATTCAGGACATCAACCGCCTGCTGAAACAGCACAAGCAGATGCAGAAGATGATGAAGAAACTCGGCAAGAAGGGTGGCATGGCGAATATGATGCGGGGTATGGGCGGCATGATGCAGCAACCGGGAGGCCCCTTTCCCGGGAGATAATCACTTATTCGAGTAATATCAAAGAGTTAGGCGCGCGATGGGCGCCTTTTCTTTCCTTTTTCTTTCCCGTACAATACGCCCCCTTTCGGTGAGCCCCCAGCCAGGTTTCGGGTGGTCCTCAACCGGTTCTCGAGACAGGTTTATTACAGGAAAACAGTTAGATGGTAGTTATTCGCCTGACCAGGGGTGGTAGCAAGAAACGTCCGTTCTACCACATCAATGTAGCGGACAAGCGTGAATCCAGGGATGGCCGGTTTATCGAGCGCCTCGGTTTCTTTAATCCGATCGCCCGCGGCGCCGAAGAAGGTACCCGTATCGATCTTGAACGACTCGACCACTGGGTACGCCAGGGCGCACAGGCGTCAGATCGCGTCAAGAAGATTGTTAAGGATTACCGCAAGGCAGCGGCCGCTGAGGCAGCTGCATAAAGACTTTCCGGCAGGAAAGCAGATCAATGCCGTGACGGAAATACGCCTGGGAACCCTGACTGGCGGCCACGGCATCAAGGGTTGGATCAAGGTCTTTTCCCATACCGACCCGAAACAAGCGATTTTTGATTACTCGCCCTGGATCCTGAGAAGAGGCAGGGATGAGTTGCGAGTGACACCGGCAGGCAGTCAGGTTCATGGAAAGAAGCTGATTGTGCAGTTTGAAGGCGTCGACACACGCACCCAGGCCGATGAAATGGCGGGTTACGTGGTCAATGTGGAACAGACAGCCTTGCCGGCGCTGGAAGACGGTGATTATTACTGGCACCAGCTGACGGGTCTAACCGTCGTCAATATGAAAGGTGAATGTCTTGGCAGTGTCGACCATCTGCTCGAGACCGGCGCCAACGATGTGCTGGTGGTCGAGGCGACTGCTGGCAGCATCGATGATGAGAAGCGATTGATTCCCTTCGTACTGGGTCCGATCGTACAGAATGTGGATCTGGCAGTCGGTGAAATCCTGGTGGACTGGGACTGCGACTACTAATCCAACGAGGAGCTGTGTAGGCCATGTGGATAGGCATTGTCTCGCTGTTCCCGGAGATGTTTGCGGCAGTGACTGCCTACGGTATTACCGGCAGGGCTGCGAACGGGGGTTTGATCAGCGTCGAGACCTGGAACCCAAGGGAGTTTGCCCGGGACCGGCACAGGACGGTTGATGACAAACCCTACGGCGGCGGCCCCGGCATGCTGATGAAGGTTGAGCCGCTGCAGGCAGCGATTGCCAGCGCCAGGGCAGCTGCGCCAGCAGGCACCAGGGTGATTTACCTGTCACCCCAGGGGCGAAAGCTGGATCAGGCTGACTTGAGGCGCTACGCGGAAGGCCAGGGCTTGATCCTGGTGGCCGGTCGATACGAGGGCATTGATGAGCGACTGATTGAGTCATTCATTGATGAGGAAGTCTCGATTGGTGACTTCGTGTTAAGCGGTGGTGAGATACCAGCAATGGTGCTCATCGACGGGGTAACGCGTCTGCTGCCAGGCGCGGTAGGTGATAGCGATTCAGTGGTACAGGAATCGTTTACCGATGGACTGCTGGATTATCCGCAGTACACTCGCCCCGAGACGGTAGATGGCATGGCAGTACCGGATTTACTGCTCAGCGGTGATCACCAGAAGATCGACCGCTGGCGTAAAAAGCAGGCGCTGGGAAGAACGTATTTAAGGCGACCGGATCTCTTCGAGCATCGGTTGCTGACAGAGGAAGAACGACAGTTACTGGAAGAGTTCCAGAGAGAGTTAAGGAAAGAGCAATGAGTAAGAACAAGATCATCGAACAGATCGAAAACGAGCAGCTCAAGTCTGACGTACCCGAGTTTGGTGCCGGCGACACCGTAGTGGTTCAGGTTCGCGTTCGCGAGGGTAACCGGGAGCGACTTCAGGCCTACGAGGGTGTCGTGATTGCCAGGCGCAACCGCGGCCTTAACTCCGCATTCACCGTACGCAAGATTTCTCACGGTGTAGGCGTCGAGCGTACTTTCCAGACGCACAGCCCGCAAATCGAGAGCATCACCGTCAAGCGTCGTGGTGATGTCCGCAAGGCCAAGTTGTACTACCTGCGTGAGCGCAGTGGTCGTTCGGCTCGAATCAAAGAAAAATTGAATTAGTCTTTATCTGTCTGAAAGGCAGATAAAGACACGCGAAAGCAGTATCGAAGGATTGTGTTAACAAACACAATCCTGATGCTGCGAAAGCGGGGGTCTCAGGCACCCGAATTCTGATGTCGCGAAAGCCGTCCCCCGCCTTCGTTCACCGCCCCCTTTCAAGTAATATGAGCGCATGCTCAACCCCGCAGACCAGGCACTGATCGACGCTTTCCTGGATGCGCTCTGGCTCGAGAAGGGCCTGTCTGAAAATACCCTGAAATCCTACCGCCATGATCTGGAAAAACTCGGTGGCTGGGTCAGTGGTCAGGGCACGACATTACTCACTCTGCGTCGTGCCGATATGAACACCTACTTGTCCTATCGTATGCAGCGAGGGCTGAAGGCCCGCTCTACAGCACGCTGTCTCTCCTGTGTGCGGGCCTTTTACCGTTACCTGCTGCGAGAGAACAAGATTGATGTGGATCCCACATTACAGGTTGAAAACCCGAAACTCGGCCGGCCTTTGCCTGACACCCTGACCGAGGCGGATGTTGAAAAACTCCTGGCAGCGCCGGACACATCGTCGCCGATCGGGATGCGTGATCGCACCATGCTCGAGGTGCTTTACGCCTGCGGGCTCCGGGTCAGCGAGCTGACCAATCTGAAGATGAGCGAAATCAATCTGCGTCAGGGTGTGGTGCGGATTGTCGGCAAGGGTTCAAAAGAGCGCCTCGTGCCCCTCGGTGAAGAGGCGATCAGCTGGTTGAACCGCTACCTGCAGGAAGCCAGGAACGAACTCCTGAAAAAGAACCTGGCGCAGGATACGGTGTTTCCCAGTAATCGCGGCTTAGTCATGACGCGCCAGACGTTCTGGCACCGCCTGAAAGAGCATGCCCGGCATGCTGGCATCACCAAGAAGCTGTCGCCGCATACCTTGCGGCATGCATTTGCCACCCATCTATTGAATCATGGCGCTGACCTGCGCGTCGTCCAACTGCTGCTCGGACACTCAGACCTGTCGACGACCCAGATTTACACCCATATCGCTCAACACCGTATGAAGGAGCTGCACCAGGAACATCACCCGAGGGGTTAGGCCACCAGGCGTTCGCAACATCAGATTGGTGAGAAGTACCACAAATCTTCCGCTGTTGACGATTAAACCATTCATTGAACCTTCAGGTCCTATCATGCAAAGTGCCTTTTTATTTATTGGGACAAGAATCATGAGACTGTCAGGCATCCTGCTGCTGTCATCGCTGCTCGCCCTCGGTGTTCATGCAGATGAAGCCGCCGATAAGGACCTAACCCCCGAAGAAGTCATTACCGCCAAGCTGGAAGCAGCAAGGCCGGGGCTGAAGATTCTCAAGATCGAACCCAGTGCTGTGGAGGGTTTCTATGCTGTCAGCGTTGAGGGTGGTCTAATCCTCTACGCCGACAGCGCGGCGGATTACTTTTTTGCGGGTGATCTCTATTTTGTTGAGCCAGCCGGCTTCGTCAATGCAACCGAAAAGGCCCGTACCGGCGAACGCAAGGAACTGCTTGATTCATTGGATGAGAGCCAGATGATCGTGTTTGCCCCGCCGCAGGAAAAGCTAAGGGCGACGATTACAGTCTTTACGGATATCGACTGCGGCTACTGCCGTAAACTGCACCAGGAAGTTCCGGAACTGAACCGCCTGGGTATTGCGGTTCGGTATCTGGCTTATCCCAGGGCCGGTGCCGGGTCCGATGCCTGGAACAAAGCGGTTTCTTCGTGGTGTGCTGATAATCCCAAGATCGCACTAACCAAGGCCAAGCGTGGCGAAGAGATTGATGAAGCCACCTGCGACAATCCCGTCGCGGCGCACTATGACCTGGGAGGTGCCTTTGGTGTCACGGGGACCCCTGCGATTGTCCTCGAGGATGGTCGCCTGCAACCGGGATACCTGCCGGCAGCAGATATGGCGAGACGTCTGGGTATAAACTAGACGTCCTTTCTGCTGACTGACCAGAGCATTTGAGTGATACACCGCACGCCGTTCGCCAGGCCGAACGGCGCTATGAAATATTCGTTAAGCGTAACCTGACGCGGAATTTTATCGCCCATCTGGCGCACGGCATGCTGGGGCAGACCGGCTTCAGGTTTATCAACGCACCGACCTTTATTCCCGCCTACCTGCTGATGCTTTCTGGCGGGTCCAATCTCGTAGTGGGGCTGGCCCTGTCGCTGCAGGGACTCGGTCAAATGATCACACCGATGGTGGGGGCCAATCTGATTTCGCACCGTAGCCGGGTGTTGCCGATCGGCTTCGTGCTGGGCAGCCTGATGCGGCTTTGTGTCCTGCTCATGGGCCTCGCGGGCTTCCTGCTTGAGGATCAGATGACCCTGATTGCGGTTGTCATCCTGCTGGGTTTATTCGGCTTGTTTGAAGGCATGCAGGGCGTCACCTTCAATTTTCTTATGTCAAAGGTGATTCCCGTGTCGAAACGCGGGCGTCTCACTGGGTTCCGCAATTTTCTTGCTGGCCTTACCTCAGCAGGGGTTGCCTATATTGGCGGGACCTACCTGATCGGCGCCGATTCCAGTGTTGAGGGTTATTCATGGACCTTCATCATGGCGTTTGCGCTCACCGCCACCGGCCTGTTGATGCTGCTGGGGGTGCGTGAACCCGAACCCCCGACTTTGAGGGCGCAGACCAGCCTTGGGCAGCAGTTGCGGGAAGTGCCGGCGCTGCTGAAAGCAGAGAAATCGTTCCGGCGCTATATCGTAGCGCGTGCCATTGCCACCATGGGACGCATGGCAATGCCTTTCTATATTCTCTATGCGGGCCAGACCATCGGCCTTTCAGGAGAAACCCTGGGCATCGTGACCTTTGCTTTCACCATGTCGGGGACCTTCTCGAATCTGCTCTGGGGTTATCTGGCAGATGCGCGCGGCTTTCGCCTGGTGATGCTCATGACTTCTGTGCTCTGGATCCTGTCGATGTTGCTGCTGCTGGTGTCGACAGACTTCATCGTCACTGTCATTGTCTTTGTGGGTATCGGCGCGGCGACCCAGGGGTTCGAGAATGCTGCGCGAAACATCGTGCTGGAATTCGGTGACCGTGAGAACCTGCCGGTTCGTATCGCGCTGGCCAATAGTGTGTCGCAGGTGACGGGCAGTATCGGGCCACTGCTCGGCGGGGTGCTCAGCACTGCGCTGGGCTATGAGTCCGTCTTCATTGTCAGCATTGTTTTCCTGGGCATTGGTGCCAGCCTGATTTTCCTCCGTATTCCTGAACCGCGCCGCCAGTCAGGCTGATGAGGTATGCCAATCGGGTGACGTCACCCGGCGACTTGGGTAAGATGCGTGCGCTGTCCGAGACGAGTGTCGGACGTGATTACAGCCAGATAGATGAGTTTGCCAGCAATGGATGATTTTCCGCGGATAAAGCGCCTGCCGCCTTATATTTTCAGCATTACCGACGCCCTGAAGCGGGAAGCGCGAGCGCGGGGCGAAGATATCATCGATTTCGGTATGGGCAATCCGGATCAGTCGACGCCGCAGCACATCGTCGACAAGCTCGTTGAAACGGTCCAGCGTGGCGACACGCATCGATATTCACAATCCAAGGGAATTCCGCGACTGCGGCGTGCGATCTGCAACTGGTACAAGGAGCGTTTCGACGTCGAGCTTGATCCTGAGAATGAAGCGATTGTGACCCTTGGTTCGAAAGAGGGGATTGCTCACCTGGCCATGGCGGTGCTCGGTCCGGGAGATGCAGTGCTTGTGCCGAACCCCTCGTACCCCGTGCACCCCTACGGTTTTGTGATCGCGGATGCGGACGTGCGCCATGTGCCGCTGACGAAAGACACAGATTTTTTCACAGAGCTTGAGCACGCTATTTTCAACACCTGGCCAAAACCCAAGGTGCTCATTATCAACTTCCCGGGTAACCCGACGACTGAATGCGTCGATCTCGCCTTCTTTGAGAAGGTAATTGCTATCGCCAAGGAGCACGGTATCTGGGTGGTGCAGGATCTGGCTTACGCTGATCTTGTTTTTGACGGCTATGAAGTACCCAGCATTCTGCAGGTTGAGGGCGCAAAGGATATTGCGGTCGAGTTCTTTACCATGTCGAAAAGTTACAACATGCCTGGCTGGCGGGTCGGTTTCTGTGTCGGCAACCCGACGCTGGTCGGGGCGCTGGGCCGGATTAAATCGTATCTTGACTACGGCATGTTCACGCCCGTTCAGGTTGCAGCGATTGCTGCGCTGGAAGGTGATCAAAGCTGTGTTGCAGAGATTCGTGAGATGTACCGCAAACGCCGGGATGTGCTCTGTGATGGGCTCAATGATCTCGGCTGGGAAGTGACGCCGCCGAAGGCGACCATGTTTGTCTGGGCAAAAATACCGCCGCAGTTCGAGAGTATGGGGTCCCTGGATTTCGCCAAACATCTGCTGAAAGAAGCGAAAGTTGCAGTATCGCCCGGGATCGGTTTCGGTCAGTACGGCGATGACCACGTTCGCTTCGCCTTGATCGAAAACGAGCAGCGCACTCGCCAGGCGCTGCGCGGCATCAAGAAGATGTTCAAAAATCAGGCAGAGAGCGCGTGATGCGGGTCGGTGTCTGTGGGCTTGGTACGGTGGGTTCCGGGCTGTTCAGGATTTTTCAGCATGGCGCAGACGAAATTGGACGCAAGACCGCGGCGATGCCGCAACTGGTGCAGGTAGGCTGTCGTCGCGATCATCCAGACTGTGACCTGACAGCAACCAACGTGACGCGGGATATCTTTGATGTTGCCCGCAACCCTGAAGTCGATATCCTGGTTGAGCTGATCGGTGGCACAGATGTCGCGAAGGACCTGGTGCTTGAAGCGATTGGCAACGGCAAACATATCGTCACCGCCAACAAGGCCCTGATTGCGCTGCATGGTGATGAAGTCTTCGCCGCTGCCGACCGCCAGGGCGTGACAGTTCGGTACGAAGCCTCCATTGCTGGCGGCATCCCCATCGTTAAAGCCATCCGGGAAGGACTTGCTGGCAACCGCATCAACTGGCTTGCGGGCATTATCAATGGTACGTCCAACTTCATCCTGTCAGAGATGTCTCGTCCTGGCAGCAATCGCTCATTCGAAGATGTGCTGAAAGAAGCCCAGGCGCTGGGTTATGCCGAAGCGGACCCAACCTTTGACGTTGAAGGCATTGATGCCGCGCACAAGCTGACGATCCTCGCCTCTATCGCCTTTGGCATACCGCTCAATTTTCCTGCACTGTTCACCGAGGGCATTTCCCGGATCACCAGTGCCGATATCGAGTTTGCCCGGGAGCTGGGCTACCGGATTCGTCATCTCGGTATCGGGCGCCGCCTGCCCGATGGCGTTGAGCTGCGAGTCCATCCGGCGCTGGTGAAAAATGACCAGATGCTCGCTCAGGTCGATGGCGTGATGAATGCCGTCATGGTGGGCAGCGATGCGGCGGGTCCAACCCTTTACTACGGCGCTGGCGCCGGTGCCGGCCCGACGGCGTCGGCGGTCATGGCGGATATCATTGACCTGTCACGAGGCAATCTGCAGGTGCCAAATCTTGGCTTCACGGCTATGAGTGATGCACAGGTGATTGATATATCGAGTATCCGGTCATCGTATTACCTGCGACTCGGTGTTCATGACCGACCAGGTGTCATGGCCCACGTGTCCTCGATTCTGGGTAACCACGACGTCAGCATCGAGGCGCTGATCCAGAAGGATGCGCGGGTGAGTGCAGCGCAGATCGTGATTGTCACCAACGAGGTGCCTGAGTCTGATTTAGACAGGGCGATTGCTGAACTCGAGTCTCTCGACGACCTGACGTCTTCGATATCGCGCATCAGGGTTGCAGACTTCTGATGACTCCCGGGACCTTCCGTAAGCGGATAGTCCGGCGCGAAACTGACAGCACCCTGCCTGCCGATTCCACATTGCTCGATCGTCTTTACGCCGCCCGTGGCGTGAATGACTTGGCCGAGCTGGATCATCGTCTCGCCGGCATCCTGCCACCCAACGCGCTGTTGGGGGGAGATGAGGCAGCACAGATTATCGCCACCGCGATAGAAGCCGATGCTTCCATTCTTATTGTCGGGGACTTTGATGCCGATGGTGCCACCAGCTGTGTGTTGATGGTGTCAGTATTGCGGTCGATGGGTGCGGCGCACGTAAACTACCTGGTACCCGATCGGTTTCGCTTTGGCTACGGTCTCTCGCCGGAAATCGTTGATGTCGCCATGGCTTTTCAGCCTGACCTTATTGTGACGGTGGATAACGGAATTGCCAGTGTTGCTGGCGTGGCGAGGGCCAACGCGCTCGGTGTTGAAGTCGTCATCACTGACCATCACCTGCCGGGCGATGAGTTGCCGGCTGCAGCTGCGATTGTCAATCCGAACCAGGCCGGCTGCAACTTTCCCAGCAAGGCTCTGGCTGGTGTCGGCGTCGCCTTCTACCTGCTGTCCCTGGTGCGGATTCAGCTGCGTGAAGCTGGCTGGTTTGAAGCCGGGCAGGAACCCAATCTGGCGGACTGGCTCGACCTGGTGGCACTGGGCACTGTCGCTGATGTGGTGCCGCTTGATAACAACAATCGACGTCTTGTCGCTGAGGGCATTCGGCGCATGCGTGCCGGCAGGATGAGACCCGGCATCCTGGCATTGCTGCAGGTTGCGGGCGTCGACCCGCAGACGCTGACGACCCGCGACCTCGCATTCTCGATAGCCCCGCGTTTGAATGCGGCAGGCCGCTTGCAGGATATGTCGCTCGGTATTGAGTGCCTGCTGGCCTCTGCCGAGCGAGCCGGTGAACTGGCGCTTCGCCTCGATGAGCTCAACCTCGAACGTCGTGAGATCGAAGCCAACATGCGTGATGACGCCATGGCACAGGTGCAGAACCTTGATATTGAGGCAGAAAAGGCGGCTGGTATCTGCCTGTTTCGTGATGCGTGGCACGAAGGTGTGGTCGGCATTATTGCTGCCCGGGTGAGGGAGCGGACCCATCGACCAACGATCGCGTTTGCCCGGGTTGATGGCGGTGAGTTGAAAGGTTCGGGTCGATCCATACCTGGACTGCACCTGCGCGACACACTCGATGCTGTGGCGACGCAGCATCCGGATCTGCTCATCCGTTTTGGTGGCCATGCGATGGCCGCAGGGTTAAGTCTGCGCGAGGCCGATCTGACTGCGTTTGAACAGGCCTTTGATGTTGAGGTCCGGCAGCGTGCCGGTGAGGCCCGGTTTGAACAGGTGGTGGTGACCGACGGCGAACTGGGCGAGGCGATTACGCTGGCGCTGGCTCGCACGATTGAGACGGCTGCCCCCTGGGGTCAGGGTTTTCCCGAACCCGAATTCGATGATGAGTTTGAGGTCCTCGAACAGCGCATCGTCGGTGGTCGCCACCTGAAGCTGCTGCTGCAGCCGCGTCTCGGCGAAGCGGTCGAGGCGATCAGCTTCAATCAGGGTGGTTTGCTGGAAAACCGTCGCGTGCGCTGCGCTTACCGCATTGAGGTCAATCGTTATCGTGGCTGGGAGAAACCGCAATTGGTGGTCTCATTAATTCTTTGATGCGCATGTCTGTCCAGCGCCCGTGATCTGGCAACCACCCTCCATCTGGTAGCTAATGGGCCTCTCCTGTACAATGCCGCGTCCGCCTTAACCACACACTCAGGTCATGCTCGAAACAGGCGCTATTCTTGCCCAGGTGAAAGATCTTAAGGAACGCACTGACGTTCTTAGGGGGTATCTTTGACTATGAAAACAGGAAAGAAAGACTCACTGAAGTAGAGCTTGAGCTCGCCGATGCCGGCGTCTGGGATGATCCCGAATATGCACAGAAGCTTGGGCGCGAACGCTCCAGCCTGGAGGCTGTCGTCCTCACGATTGATCAGCTTGATGCCGGGCTGACTGATATCGAAGACATCATAGAACTCGCTGCCGAAGAATCGGATGAATCACTGATGGAAGAAGCTTCGAGCGACCTCAGTGCACTCGACAGCAAGCTTGAGGCGCTCGAGTTCCGCCGGATGTTTTCCGGTGAGATGGATGGTAACAGCGCGTTTCTCGATATTCAGGCGGGCTCCGGCGGTACTGAAGCTCAGGACTGGGCCGATATGCTGCTGCGTATGTACCTTCGCTGGGCGGAAAGCCATGGGTTCAAGGCGGAGCTCATGGAAGTCTCAGACGGTGAAGTCGCTGGTATTAAAGGTGCGACTATTCATGTTGAGGGGGAGCACGCCTTCGGCTGGCTCCGCACTGAAACCGGGGTGCACCGCCTCGTCAGAAAATCCCCGTTTGACTCCGGCAATCGCCGCCACACGTCGTTTGCTTCCGTCTTCGTTTCACCGGAGCTGGACGATGACATTGATATTGACCTTGATATGAACGAGGTCAGGGTCGATACCTATCGTGCCAGTGGTGCCGGCGGTCAGCACGTCAACAAAACTGACTCAGCGATTCGTTTGACGCACATCCCGAGTGGGATTGTCGTGCAGTGCCAGAACCAGCGCTCCCAGCACAAGAATAAGGACCAGGCGATCAAGCAGCTGAAGGCAAAACTTTACGAGCTGGAAGACCAGAAGCGTCGGGCCGAAATGCAGGAAATTGAAGACAATAAATCGGATATCAGCTGGGGCAGCCAGATCCGCTCTTATGTGCTGGATTCTGCCCGTATCAAGGATCTGCGCACGAACGTGGAGACCAGTAACACGCAGGCGGTGCTCGATGGAGACCTCGATAAGTTCATCGAAGCCAGCCTAAAGATGGGTTTGTAACAGACATGACTGACGAAACAGAACTCGATGAAAACGAGATTGTGGCCTTAAGGCGCTCGCGCCTGACGGAGCTGCGTGCGCTCGGCAACGCCTTTCCGAATGATTTCCGGCGCCAGCACCTGGCGTTGCAACTGCAGGAGGAATTTGGCGAAGCGAATAAAGAAGATCTCGAGGCCGCCGCGGCGCGGACTGCGGTAGCAGGCCGGATCGTGCTGAGACGCATGATGGGCAAGGCGAGTTTTTTGACCCTGCAGGATGTTTCCGGCCGGATCCAGCTTTACGTGCGTCAGGACGAAGTCGGGCCAGAGACCTATGAGGCATTCAAGAGCTGGGACATCGGTGACATCGTTGGTGCCGCGGGTTCAATGATGAAAACCAATAAGGGTGAGCTCACCGTCAATGTCAGCGAGATCCGCATGCTCACCAAGTCGCTGCGACCGCTGCCCGACAAGCACAAAGGTCTCTCTGATACCGAAACCCGTTACCGCCAGCGCTACCTTGATCTCATGGTCAACGAAGAAACCCGAGACCTGTTTATCAAGCGTTCGCAAATTGTTGATGGTATCCGGCGTTTCCTGATTGACCATGATTTTATGGAAGTGGAAACACCGATGATGCAGTCCATTCCAGGCGGGGCGACAGCGGCGCCGTTTACCACCTACTACAACGCCCTCGACACGCACATGTACCTGCGTGTCGCGCCTGAGTTGAACCTGAAGCGGCTGGTCGTGGGTGGTTTTGAGCGTGTCTTTGAGATCAATCGCAACTTCCGTAACGAAGGCATGTCGACCAAGCACAGTCCCGAGTTCACTATGTTGGAATTCTACTGGGCCTATGCCGACTACAACGATCTGATGGATATGACGGAAGAGCTGCTGCGTCAGCTCGCTGTCAATATTCTCGGCACGACTGAGTTTACCTACAACGGTGTTGTTCTCGACTTCGGCAAGCCATTCGCCCGCATGAGCATGAGTGAGGCGCTGGTGGCGTTTAACGATTCAATCACGACCGACGATCTCAATGACTACGACAGTGCCCGCAAGCTGGCAGAGAAAGTCGGTATTGAAGTTGAGGCGGGCTGGGGCTTCGGCAAACTCGTGATGGAATTGTTCGAGGCGCTGGTGGAAGACAAGATCGAACAGCCGATTTTCATTACCGAACACCCGACCGAGGTCTCGCCGCTGGCACGACGTAACGATGATAATCCGGATATCACGGACCGTTTTGAGTTGTTTGTCATGGGCAAGGAGATTGCTAACGGTTTCTCTGAGCTGAATGATGCGGAGGACCAGGCGGAACGCTTTCGGCAACAGGTGGAAGCCAAGGATGCCGGTGATGATGAGGCCATGCACTACGACGATGATTACATCACGGCGCTTGAATACGGCTTGCCGCCAACAGCTGGCGAGGGCCTCGGCATAGACCGCCTCGTGATGTTGTTCACGGACTCGGCTTCAATTCGTGATGTTGTCCTGTTTCCGCATATGCGGCCCAAGACCTAGGAACGTAGTGGGGTATGGCTGCCACCGGAAATATTCAGCTCGAACCTGGCTGGCTGGCTCAACTTGAGGACGAATTCTCAAGCCCCTACATGCAATCGCTGAAGGCCTTCCTGCTGGCACAGAAGCAGGCAGGCAGGCGCATCTTTCCTGCTGGTCCGGAGTACTTCAACGCGCTGAATTCAACGCCCTTCGATAGTGTCAAAGTCGTCATTCTGGGCCAGGACCCTTACCACGGCCCTGGCCAGGCGCACGGCCTGTGTTTTTCAGTTCGCGAAGGGATACCGCTGCCGCCGTCACTGAAGAACATCTATCAGGAGATTCAAGCTGACCTTGGTCTTGCTGCAGAAGATTTCAGGCATGGCTGTCTTGAGTCCTGGGCCGCCCAGGGTGTGCTGCTGCTCAACAGTGTCCTCACAGTCGAGTGTCATAAGGCGGCCTCGCACCAGGGTAAAGGCTGGGAGCAGTTCACTGACCGGGTGATAGAAAAACTTTCGCACAGGCAAAAGCCCTGCGTCTTTCTGCTCTGGGGCAGCTACGCCCAGAAAAAAGGCGCCGTCATTGATACTTCCCGCCACAAGGTGCTGAAAGCCCCGCACCCCTCACCTCTGTCAGCCCACCGGGGTTTTTTTGGCTGTCGACACTTCTCGGCTTGTAATGCACTGCTGGCCGAGAGCGGTGAGACGCCAATCGACTGGCGCGTGCTCTAGTCCCTCGACGACTCGAACACATCCGAGATCTCTGTGGTCAGTCTGGTTGCGCCAGCACGGGGCCGTTTGTAGATTTGCCGGGTGGAGCATACTATCAGCCAGGCTGATGTGAACGGGCAAGGAGAGAGATTTGGACGGGCTGGCAGAATTCGAGTTGATAGGCGAGGGACTGAAAACTGGTGTGGTGACCCTGACCCGGGAGAAGCCTCTTAACAGTCTGACCCTTGAAACCATCAACCTTGTGTCTGAGCAGGTGTTTGCGTGGCTCGATGACGACACCGTGGCCTGCATCGTGCTGAACAGCAGTACAGACCGGGCATTCTGTGCCGGGGCCGACATTACGGCATTACAGGGTGCGATCAAGGCCGGTGATATTGCGCATGCGGACAGTTTCTTCACCAATGAATACCGACTCGACCACGCGTTGCACACGGCGGCAAAACCCATCCTTGTATGGGGCAGTGGGGTCGTCATGGGGGGCGGACTCGGCCTGCTTGGCGGTGGCTCCCATCGGGTCGGTACACCCGACAATCGTATCGCGATGCCCGAGATCACCATCGGGCTGTTCCCCGATGCCGGCGGCACCTGGCTGCTCTCACACATGCCGGATCACCTGGGCGCATTTGTCGGGCTGACGGGCTGCCAGCTCTCTGCCGCAGACGGACTTGCCCTGGGCGTGCTCGACTATGTGATGGCGCATGAACAGAAAGCGGGGGTGATCGACGCCGTTGCGAGCCTGCCCTGGAGCGGGGATGCAGAAGCAGATCGAGCGCTGCTGACGACGCTGCTGGCCGCGCAGGAGCAAATCGATGACTTGCCAGGCAATCTGCTGCGGTTTCGTACCGAGATTACTGAATTAATGCGTGCCAGCTACGCGGCAGATGACTTCTTTACCTGTTTTGAAGCAGGTCTGGATCAGCTGCCGGAGGATGACTGGATCGATGCTGCGCGACAGACCTACCATACGGGTGCTGCGGTGACAGCCAGGATATTCCATGAGCAGTTGGCGCGAGCCCAGGGAATGAGTCTCGCTGACACGTTCAGGCTTGAATTGTTGATTGCCTGTCAGTGCGCGCGTCATCCCGATTTCCCCGAAGGCGTGAGAGCGCTGCTGGTCGATAAGGACCGATCCCCCAGTTGGAGTTACAGATCGACGGCTGAAGTGCCTGCGGCTTATGTTGAGGCGCATTTCGAACCTTCCTGGTCAGGTGAACATCCACTCGCCGATCTCTGACCGGTATGACGACGGCACTCCGGATTCCGGCTGCCACAGTGCGGGCAGTCGCGGAGCGGTTCGGCGCTGCCGGCGTCGAGTGGGTTGAGGCCCAGGACCGGGCCCTGGCGGACTTTGCCAAACGATACTCACTGGCCTTTGACAGGGTCATCGACGGCGGTCTGGATCAGAACAGCGTTTTCCTGGTAAGCCAGGCAGGCGTGTCTCGCGTTCTGAAAACAGGTTATCCGGAACCAGAGCTTTTCACTGAGCTGGGGGTGCTGCAACACTGGCGAGGGCAGCCTGGCTGTGTTCAGTTGCTCGAAGCGGATCCGGTTAACGGCATCATGCTGATGGAGCGGGTCATGCCTGGGCAGACTTTCAGACAGGCTGTTGCGGCAGATCGGTCAGAGGAAATTCCTGACTTATTCGAGCAAACCACACTGACCGCTCTTAACGCTGGTTTTCCTGATTATTCGGGTTGGGTAGGGCGCGCTTTTGCACAGTACGAGCAGCGGCCGCTTGCTGAGTTCGATTCGCATCTGGCCCTTGCCCGCGGCTTCTGTGCTGAACTGCTGGCGCCGGGTGCTGAGCAAAGTCTTATACACGGTGATCTGCATCACGAGAACATGTTGCGTGACGAGCGCGGCTGGACAGCGATTGATCCGAAAGGGGTCATAGGGCCGCCGGTATTGAACTATGGCCGCTTCATCCACAACTTCATGGCTGATGTCGCGCAGGACAGCGCTGCTATCCAGGCAGTGTTGAGCCAAAGAGTCGACAAACTCGCCGGGCGTTTCAGCCGAGAGAGCCTGCTGCAGGCGGGCTACCTGGACCTGGTATTGTCAGTCTGCTGGACACTGAATGGCGGCAGCCCGCTGAGACCGCAGACGAGGCTGCTGCTGGAGAGCTACGCGCGCGTGTTTTAACGCGTTAAGTGTTGACTGAGCTGCTGGCGGGTCAGCAGGGGACTGCGGTCACGCTTTCGCCGTCCTCGAACGTTGCCGGGATGGCCTCTGCCTTGCTGTTGCTCAGCACAGCGAGCAGGTGAGAGCCGGCTGAGGCCACGACGATGCCCTGATCGAGCGCTGTGCCTGCTGGTCTCTCTGTCGCCGACTCAAGTTTGTGCAGCCGGCGCTTCAGCTCGCCGCGATACTGCGCCCTGGCGACAATCTCCTGACCCAGGTAGCAGCCCTTGTCGAAATCAATGCCATCCAGTGTATGGTAGTTCAACATTTGTGGCAGGAAAGACTCGCTGGTCTCGATTGTGACCCACGCAAAACCGGCGTCGATCTCCAGCGCATGCCAGTCGGCCAGATCCTGCGTCGCGTCGATTTCAGTTTCTGCCGGGCACCAGTATTCAAACCGATTGCCTAGGTCAAGCGTATAGTCACTGGCCGCCTCGAGGTCAGGATCCTGGTTTTGTGAGCCATAGCATACAAGCGCTTCAGTCACGTCCACTAACGTCGCCTTGGAAAACACGATATATTTTTTCAGAAAGTCGATTGTGGTTGTGACGAGGGGGCGGTGCATCCTTAAAATCAGGTCACTCCCCGCTTTGACGACGAAGAAACTCGACAACATCCGTCCCTGCAGGTTACAGATCGCGCCCAGTTTTGGCCCAGGTTCTTCAAGCTTCGTCAGGTCGCAGGTGGTATAACCCTGCAGAAACTTGACGGCGTCCGGGCCGGTCACTCTGAGAAAGCCCTGGTCGCTCAGTTGGTAGGTCGTCGTCATTTGGTGAATCTGAAAAACTTTTAAGTCATACGATACAGGAGCCGTACTTTGACATTTTCTGAGCTGGAATTGAATCGTATGCGCTGGCGTTCACGTCGGGGTATGCTGGAGCTTGACCTGCTGCTGCAGCCGTTTTTTGACGAGATGTTCAGGCAGCTGCCGGAGGCTGAACAGCAAGCCTTTTTGCGTTTGCTGGAACAGGATGACCCTGATCTGCTGCTCTGGTTTTCCCGCAAGGGCGAGTCCGAAGATGTTGAGATGCAGCGGCTCGTCGAGAAGATCCTGGATCGTGTTCAACCCTGAAGGAGATTTGCATCTCAAACTCATGCCCTCTGTCCCGCACGCACTGCTGATCTGCGGCGTTTACCTTTTGGGCGTGACGGGCGTCTTACTGAGCTCGGCAATGAGTGACAATCTGAGCTTTGCGGTGCTTGCCCTGCTGTTCTTTTCTTTGCTTGATAGCCTGCAAAAACAGGTATTGCGGAGCCACCCGGACGCCATTGTCGAGGTCAAGCGAGAGCGCGGACGGTGGTGGCTGCGCTCGCGGCGGGGACTCGGTTTCGAGGCTGAGTTGGCCGGCCAGCGTTATGTCGGTGTGCGCTTTTCCGTTCTGCGTTTCAAATCGCTCCACAGTTATCATCAGGTGGTGCTCGCCAGGGACGCGCTGGCACCGGCGATCTACCGACACTGCTATGTCGCCCTCAAGGATCTCTAATCTTTCCGGTGTGGAATATAACACTTGCTAATTATTCCCTAATTGATATTGGGAGTCGCTGCTACATTAGCGTTCGTCGAATAAACGACGCGATATTTATTGAGGACAGAGTCATGACAACGCGACAGGTTGAAGCGAATGCCAATCCCAGCCAGTACAGCGAAACACAGGAAGTGAAGCAGCCGATGCAGTATCACCCTGTGGATGAGTCACTGTCCGAGTGGGAAGCAGCCCGCCTGACCAGTAAGACCTGGTCAATGGAGCAGGACTAGCTTCACGCGCCGGGTTATCCGGATAGCCTCATCGGATCAAGCGTCAGTCGTGATCCATCGATTGATGGCCGTCAGCCATACCGCCGGCTGATGTTCGTGCACCAGGTGACCGACGTTGTCCTGAACCAGCACCTGGCAGTCCGTCAGCAGTGACGCCACTCTCTCGGTCTCTGTGGCCGTGATCACGGAGCCCAAAGACTCGACACCGTTCAACAGGGTGACCGGACACTGAATCTGGCCGATGATGGCATCGGCATCCCAGGTCAGGGAGTCCATGAGCGCATCTGCCAGTGCTTTCGGTTTCAACTTTTTCAAGGATTCGATGCGGAACCGGATGTAGGCCTCTGAACTCATTTCAATCCCGGGTTTGCCGGTCCAGGCATCGGGTGCTGCAGCCATCATGTCAAAACACTGCGCGGCCGTGAGCGTGCCGTCCTGGAGTGCCCTGGCAGTATTCAGCAGGGCAGTGAACAGGGTGTTGTAGGTCTCGCCCATATTGCCGACGAAGTAAAACGGGCCGTCCTCGAGAAAGAGTCTGGTGACCAGTTCCGGCGCGGTGGAAGCCACCTGCGTCGCTACCAGCGCACCCAGTGAGTGACCGGCAAGCAGGACAGGGCCGTCAACTTTAGTGCGGATAAAGTGTCTGACGTCGTCGGCGTAGGCGTCGGTATCGTACAAACTGTCGGGTTTGAACGAATCGCCGTGTCCCCGGAAGTCGAGGGCGTAAATGTGGCAGTTGCTGTCGATGTCAGCCATGAGCGCGGCGTAAGTGCCAGCATTGTTGGTAATGCCATGCAGCAGCACCAGCGTGTTGCCGTGGCCCGGCCGCTCCAGCCAGGCGATCTCGGCGCCGTTATCGAGCGTGATGAATTGCTTTTCCATACTTTTGCGGTAACTCCTGTTGGCTTATGCCTTACCTGAACAAAACGCGGTGCTGGCCTTTAAGCTTGTGGCCAGTCTGCTCAGCCGAAAAAAGGTGGCGTGAGGATAGTGTCCTCGGCCTCAGGACTGAACGCGGGATAGTCGAGCGTGTAATGCAATCCGCGGCTCTCCTTGCGGCGAATCGCGCATTGAATCATCAGGTCGGCAATCTGAATCAGGTTCCGAAGTTCGATCAGGTCATTGCTGATCCGGTAGTTTGAATAGTACTCGGTCACTTCCTGTTGCAGCAGCTGGATGCGGCGCCTGGCGCGCTGCAGTCGCTTGTCAGTTCTGACAATCCCGACATAGTCCCACATGAATCGGCGTAGTTCATCCCAATTGTGGGAAATGATGACGTCCTCGTCCGAATTGGTGACCTGGGATTCATCCCACGACGGAATTATCAGTTTTTCTTCATGAGCGCCGGGCGCTGACTCAATGTGGGCGGCCGCAGCGGTCGCGAATACCATGCATTCCAGCAGGGAGTTGCTCGCCATCCGATTCGCTCCATGCAGTCCGGTGAAACTGCATTCACCAATGGCGTAGAGGTTCGGCAGATCGGTCATACCGTTTTTGTCGGTCATGATACCGCCGCAGGTGTAGTGCGCGGCGGGGACGATGGGCAGCGGCTCCCGTGTCATGTCGATGCCGAATTCAAGGCAGCGCGCATAAATGTTGGGGAAGTGCGATGTAATGAAATCAGCGTCTCGATGAGTGATATCAAGATAAACACAGTCGCAGCCGAGTCGTTTCATTTCGTGATCAATGGCGCGGGCGACGATATCCCGGGGCGCGAGTTCTGCGCGCTCATCAAAATCCGGCATGAAGCGGTGCCCGTCCGGCAGAATCAGCTTCGCCCCTTCACCGCGCAGCGCTTCTGTGATCAGGAACGATTTTGCTTCGGGGTGGTACAGGCAGGTGGGGTGGAACTGGTTGAATTCCAGATTGGCGACCCTGCAACCTGCCCGCCAGGCCATGGCGATGCCATCCCCTGAGGCGGTATCCGGGTTGCTGGTATAGAGGTACACCTTGGATGCACCACCAGTTGCCAGGACAACGAAGTTGGCGCGAAACAGCTCGACTTGCTGGGTCTGGAGATTCAGCGCATAGATGCCGATCACATCCTTGCCCCTCAGGCCGACTTTATCCCGGGTGATCAGGTCAACCGCGACATACCTTGGCATGACTTTGACGTTGTCCTGCTCGCTGACTCGCTGACCAAGGGCTTCGGCGATCTCCCGTCCCGTCGCGTCGGCGGCATGGATGACGCGACGATGACTGTGGCCGCCTTCACGGGTGAGATGGAACTCCTCGGTGCCGTCTGACCGGTTATGCATATCAAAATTTACGCCCATTTCCACCAGCCAGTTGACGGTCTCGGCGCTGTGGCTCACAGTGAATTCGACCACGTCTTCATGACAGAGACCGGCGCCGGCAACCAGCGTATCGTCGATATGAGACCGAACCGAATCATATTCATCCAGCACTGCGGCAACGCCGCCCTGGGCATAGTATGTCGCGCCCTCTGTCGGATCATCCTTGCAGAGCATCATGACCTGGCGCTGATCGGACAGTTTCAGGGCCAGTGTCATGCCGGCTGCGCCACTGCCGATAATCAGGACGTCGCAATAATGTTCGATGGCTGACACGCTGGGAGGTTCTCCGCGGGGTGTTGAAAACAGGGCTGGAGATTACTATTAATGGTAGAGAGCGTATAGGGCCCGGGCTGCGTGGTATGATGCGCGGCGCACTCGGCGCAGGGGTCGCTCCCGGCAGTGAACTTATTGCGCCGGCGGGAATCTCAGTCTCTTTCATCAGCCAGGCTGACTATCCCGGATTGACGGGCGGCGAGCCAAATCAGGAGATATCTTGGGCACAGGGGAAGCAACAGACGCACAGCTGGTCGAGCGAGTTCAGCGCGGCGACAAGCGTGCTTTCGATCTGCTCGCCCTGAAATACCAGCATAAAATCGCGGGCCTCGTGAGTCGCTACATTAATGACACAGATGAGGTCATGGATGTCACGCAGGAGGCATTTATCAAGGCCTACAGGGCATTGCCGAGGTTTCGCGGCGACAGCGCCTTTTACACCTGGCTGTACCGGATTGCCATCAATACGGCGAAAAATCACCTGGTTTCACGTTCCCGCAGGCCGCCAGACACAGATATTGATGTTGATGGGGAATTTCAGCCGGATTCTGCTGTCTTAAGAGACGTCGAGAGCCCGGAAAACGTGACGGTCACCGATGAACTGGAGAAAGTCATCTACCAGGCGATCGACGAACTGCCCGAAGAGCTGAAGGTGGCGGTGACCCTGCGGGAGTTCGAGGGCTTCAGTTACGAGGAGATAGCCGAAGTCATGGAATGTCCGGTTGGTACGGTCAGGAGCAGGATTTTCAGGGCCAGAGAGGCCATTGAAAAAAGAATTGCAGCGTTAGGTTGAACTACCTATATTTCTGCAGGGTTGAGGATAAAGAGTGACAGATACAAAAAGAGAATCGTTGTCCGCGCTGATTGATGGTGAAGCTTCAGAGATTGAAGTGCATCGTCTGTTGCGAGAATTCAGATCGACAGAGGGTCTTGTTGACCGCTGGGCCATCTACCAGCAGGTCAGAACCACAGTCCGCCGCGGTGCGGAGCCCGTGTCGTCGCTGACACCAGCACATCATCAGGCGTTGTTTGACCGTATCAGCGACGCCATCGACGCTGAGGATGCGCACCAGCGTGCACCGCTGGCCGCGACCTCCTCGACCCGGGTCGTGCTGGGCAGTCTGGCGCTCGCAGCATCCCTCGTCGTAGCCATCTTTATTGGTGTCCAGCAGCCTGAGGACGCTACAAATCTTGTCGACGCAGGGCAGAGTACACCGGTTGAAGTGCAGACTGTCAGCAATACGGTGGCCGACCAGCAGACGCCCGAACTGGTAGAGCTTGATGAAGAAAAACAGCGGCGGCTGCGGGCTTACCTGAACCAGCACGACCGCATGGCCAGGACGAACAGCAACGAGCAATGGGTCAATTTCAAGCAAGAGCCTGCTGGCAAGTAATTCGAACGTGAGTCCTCGTCTTCTGAAAACCCTTTTCGCCCGACTGCTGGTCCTGTTGGGAATATCTTCGGCCTGCAGTGTGCCGGCACAGGCCTCTGACGAGGCGATTGCCTGGCTCCAGAAGATGGGCGATGCGCTGCGCCAGGAAAATTACGATGGCATCTTCAGCTATATGCGGGGCAGTACCTATGAAACGATTCGGATCGTGCATCGCATGGAGGATGGTGTCGAGAAGGAGCGCCTCTTCAATCTAAATGGCAAGGTGCGTGAGCTCTACCGGGAAGACAATGAGATCATCTGCCTGCACCCGGAAGCCGATGATATCGACACGGATCACACGGTACAGATCGGGCCGTTCTCGCCCGCTTTCACTGAGCGAGTGCTGGCCACGCAGAACCTCTATCGTCTCTCAATGCGTGGTACCGATCGGATTGCCGGCAGAGAGGCGGTGAAACTTTCGATTTCTCCGAGTTTCAATGATCGCTATGGTTACCGGCTCTGGCTCGATGCAGAGACGGGCCTTATGCTGCAGTCCCACCTGGTTGAGCGTGGCCGGGTACGGGAAATTTTCCAGTTCTCCAGCCTGAAGGTGGGCAGTGAGATTGATGCGACAGCACTGGCCTCGGCGATTGATGGTGACACGGCCTCGCATCGGCTGGCCCTTGATACTGCGGCTGGTCCGGAGAAGCCTGTCTGGCGTGTTCGCTGGCTGCCCGATGGCTTCAGGCCGGTTCGGCAGCAGGGTAACCGTCTGCACTTTTCAGACGGCGTTGCGACGCTGTCAGTCTTTGTTGAAGGTGCAGAAACGCCGGCTTTACCAGAAATGGCAACAACCGTGGGCGGTACTGTGGTCATTACGCGTCGCTTCAAGCCGTCGGGCTCACAGATTACCGTTGTCGGCGAAGTGCCCGTGCAGACGGCCCGCAAAGTGGCCGAATCAGTCGAACCTGCTATCTACTGACCATGTTGGTCCATCGCTTTACCAGGGATCCCGCATCGGGGCGTTATTTGGCAGTGTCTGCGGCCTGTCAAGGCTGTCACGGATGCGGCGGCCGTGTGAGCACTGTCAGACTCCCGTTAGATTCGCCTGAGGCCAGGGTGACCCTGCAACTGGTCGACCAGCGTCGATTGATCGTAAACAGTCTGGTGAAGCCCCTGCTCCTGCTGGTGCTGTTTATCAGTGGTGCCGAATTAGCGGGTCTCCCGGAAAATGCCGTCATTGCTGCGGCGATCCTGGGCTTCTGCCTCGGCCTCGGCCTGTGTCGGCCCATGAGCTGGGATATTTTGAGATTCAGTGGAGATGATTTGTGTTGATACGACGCGTGTTCTTGGTTGTCATATTGAGCCTGGTAGCAGGGAAGTCAGCTGCCGCCGAATTCCCCGCCTTTCCGCAACTGATCAAGGATGCCTCACCCGCTGTGGTGAATATCCGCACGGTACAGGCAGCACGCAACCGTCAGAACTTCGAAGAAGAAGTGCCAGAGATGTTCCGGCGTTTCTTTCGCCGACCCGAACAGACACCGCGACCCGGCGTTGGCTCTGGTTTCATTATTGAATCGGATGGTTACATCCTGACGAACAACCACGTTGTCGATGGTGCGGATGAGATTATTGTCGCGCTGAGCGATCGGCGTGAACGCGAGGCGAAAGTGATCGGGACTGATCCACTTTCGGACCTTGCGCTGATCAAAATTGAAGCGGAGGACCTGCCGACGGTCAAGATCGGCAGCTCCGAGGACCTCGAAGCCGGAGAATGGGTGATCGCGATTGGATCCCCGTTTGACTTCGAGATGAGTGTGACGGCCGGTATCGTCAGCGCCACCGGCCGCAGCCTGCAGGGCGGTGGCAGTAACTATGTGCCTTTTATCCAGACCGACGTGGCGATCAACCCGGGCAACTCGGGCGGTCCTCTGCTGGATCTGAACGGTGAAGTCGTTGGTATTAATTCCCAGATTTTCACCCGTTCCGGGGGTTACATGGGGCTCTCTTTCGCGATTCCGATTGATGTCGCGATGGAAGTCGTGGCGCAACTTAAGGACAAGGGCAGCGTATCTCGCGGCTGGCTAGGGGTGCTGATCCAGAGCGTTGACCGTGATCTGGCTGAATCATTTGGCCTTGATCGCCCGGCCGGTGCTCTGGTTACGGAAGTCTACGCTGACAGCCCGGCTGAGGAGGCAGGGCTGCGGGAAGGGGACATCATCACCGGTTTCAATGGCAGTATGATTGACCTGTCCTCCGATTTGCCCCACATGGTGGGCCGAACGCCCGCGGGCGAGGAAGCTGACCTGACCGTTGTCCGGAACGGCAAGGTCATCTCGGTGCCTGTGTTGATCGGGACACTGGATGAGCAGGAACTCACAGGATCACGCCGTGCGTCTTCCCAGGCGGCCTCTGGCAACCGCATCGGCATCACTGTAGCCGATCTTGAAGCAGCGGACCGCCGCAATCTTGAGGTGCCCCGGGGGGTCGTTGTGCGCCAGGTATACGCCGGTTCGGCGCGGGATGCCGGCATACAGCGCGGTGATGTCATTACCAATTTCGACGGTGAACCGATCGATACTGCCCAGCAGCTGGAGTCGCTGATCGGGGCGGTGCCGGCTGACAGCACTGTCCACTGCCGCATCGTCCGCAACAAGCGCCCACAGTTCATCGCGATCCGGATACCGGCGGAATAAGCCGCGGCGCCGGTCGATGGCGTGCAACGCTGCTTTGCTATAGACTTGCCCCGCTTTTTTTCCCAGAAAGCGGGGCTTCCGCGCATATGTCGCCCGGTAGCCGCTTTCCCGGCAAACAGAATCCGACACATTACTTCCACGGGTTAAGAAAGACTCAGTGATTGATCCTGCCAACATCAGGAATTTCTCGATTATTGCCCATATCGATCACGGCAAATCGACGCTGGCCGATCGTTTTATCCAGATGTGCGGGGGCCTGACAGACCGCGAAATGGCGGAACAGGTTCTCGATTCCATGGATATCGAACGCGAACGGGGTATTACTATCAAGGCGCAGAGCGTAACGCTCATGTACAAAGCCGATAACGGCCAGACGTACCAGCTGAATATTATCGATACGCCAGGGCACGTTGACTTTACTTATGAGGTTTCACGCTCCATGGCCGCCTGTGAAGGCGCATTACTGGTGGTTGATGCGGCGCAGGGCGTGGAAGCCCAGTCAGTGGCCAACTGCTATACCGCGATAGAGCAGGACCTTGAGGTGCTGCCGGTGCTTAACAAGATTGACCTGCCGCAGGCGGAACCCGACCGGGTCAGCCAGGAAATCGAGGAGATTATCGGCATCGATGCCACCGATGCCCTGCAGGTCAGTGCGAAAAGTGGTCTGGGCGTGCGTGAGCTGCTCGAGAAGATTGTTGAAGTCATCCCGTCCCCGGAAGACCGGCGCGAGGAACCGCTGCAGGCGCTGATTATCGACTCCTGGTTCGATAATTACCTGGGCGTTGTCTCGCTGGTTCGCGTTGTCCAGGGAAAAATCTCCGCCAAGGATCGCATCATCGCGAAGAGTATCGGCAAAGTGCAGCAGGTCGATGCTGTCGGCATCTTCACGCCTCATCGAAAAGAAACGGGTGTTCTGAATACCGGTGAGGTCGGTTTCGTTGTCGCGGGCATCAAGGACGTGAAAGGGGCGCCCGTGGGGGACACGATCGTGCTCGCCAGTGACGCAGAGAAGATTGGCGCCCTGCCCGGTTTCGAGCAGGTCAAACCGCAGGTCTATGCTGGCATGTTCACGGTCAGTTCAGACGATTTCGACAACTTTCGTGATGCGCTTGAGAAGTTGACGCTGAATGACGCCTCGCTGGTGTACGAGCCTGAAAGCTCAGATGCGCTGGGTAATGGTTTTCGCTGTGGTTTCCTTGGCATGCTGCACATGGAGATTATCCAGGAGCGACTCGAGCGCGAGTACAACCTGGACCTGATCACATCAGCACCGACAGTGATCTACGAGGTTGTCACCAAGACCGATGAAGTGTTTCAGGTAGATAACCCGTCGCAGTTACCAGATCCGTCAACTATAGCCGAGATGCGGGAGCCGGTCGTCAGGGCGAATATCCTGGTCCCCTCAGAGCACGTGGGTAGTGTCATCACGCTCTGCGTTGAGCGACGTGGTGTGCAGAAAGATATGCAGTTTGTCGGGCAGCAGGTGTCGCTGACCTATGACCTGCCGATGAACGAAGTGGTGCTCGATTTCTTTGATCGGTTGAAGTCAGTTTCGAGAGGTTTTGCCTCGCTGGATTACGCCTTTGATCGTTTCCAGACCTCGGACCTGGTGAAACTCGATGTGCTAATCAACGGTGATAAAGTCGACGCACTTGCCATCATCGTGCATCGGGACGATGCTCGTAGCAAGGGTTATGCTTTGACCAAAAAAATGAAGGAACTGATTCCGCGCCAGCTCTTCGATGTTGCCATCCAGGCAGCGATCGGTGGTCAGATCATCGCTCGCCAGACCGTCAAGGCGCTGCGTAAGAATGTCACGGCGAAGTGCTATGGCGGCGACATTACCCGCAAGAAGAAACTGCTCGAAAAGCAGAAAGCGGGTAAGAAGCGCATGAAGCAGCTTGGCAGTGTAGAGATTCCCCAGGAAGCTTTCCTCGCAGTGCTGAAGGTAGAGAAGTGAGCATCAATTTTCCGTTGATTCTGGTGCTGGCCACAGCTTTCACCGGCCTTGTGTGGCTTCTCGACTATTTTCTGCTGCGCCCGCGCCGCCAGGCAGCGGTGGCTGCCGCCGGAGATGTGAGTGACCAGCAGAAAGAGAAGCTGCTGGCTGAACCCATGGTGGTTGAGTACTCGATTTCCTTCTTCCCCGTGCTTGCGATCGTTCTGGTGTTAAGGTCCTTTCTGTTCGAACCATTCCAGATTCCGACAGGTTCCATGATTCCTACCCTGGAAGTGGGTGACTTTATTCTCGTCAACAAGTACACCTACGGGCTCCGCCTGCCAGTTATCGGCACCAAGATTGTCGCTATGGATGAGCCAAGAAATGGTGAGATCATGGTGTTTATTCCGCCTCACCAGGACGAATACTTCATCAAGCGGGTCGTGGGTATCCCTGGAGACAGGGTTCGTTATCAGGACAAGACGCTGTATATTAACGGCAAGCGACAGAATCAGACGTTTGTTGCACAGATACCGCCGGTGAATCCACGCTACCTGCAGTACCGGGAGAAACTGGGTGAGGTTGAACACATGATTCAGCGCAATCCCTTCAGGGATACGCGCGTTGAAGAGTGGGTCATACCGGAAGGCCATTACTTTATGATGGGCGACAACCGGGATCAAAGCAGCGACAGCCGGTATTGGGGTCTGGTGTCTGAAGAGAACATAGTGGGTAAAGCGGTCGCAATCTGGCTGCACAAGAAACCAGGCCTGAGGCTGCCTGAGTTTTCCCGCAACGGTAGGATACAGTGAGGGTGATCCTGATGCGAAAGATGAACAACCTGAATAGAAGCCGACAGCGTGGATCGATGGGCAGCATTATTCTCGGCGTCCTGGTGTTTGGCAGTGCTCTATCCCTGGGCGCGAAACTGATACCGCTTTATATGGACCACAACACGATGTCGACCATCATGGACAAGATGGCAGAAGAAAACGGGCTGGGGATCAAAACCGATTCACAGCTGTTAGACGTCATGAAGCAGCGCTTCAAGCTGAACAACATCCGCGATTTCCCTATCAATGAGCATGTCGAGATCAAGCGTTCAGGTCGGGGTACTGACGTGGTTCTTGACTACGAGGTGCGCATGCCCCTGATTCAGAACATTGACATGATCGCTTCTTTCAATAAGCAGATTGAGCTCAGAGACTAGGTTTCAGTGTCAGCCAGAGAGAAACTCCAGAGAGTTCTCGATTACCAGTTCAATGACCCAGGCCTGTTGACCCAGGCCCTGACCCACCGCAGCTTCAGTGACACCCACAATGAACGGCTGGAATTCCTGGGCGATTCCATTCTTAATTTTGTGATCGCCGAGGCTCTCTATCGCCAGTTCCCTGATGTGACCGAAGGTGATCTGTCTCGGCTGCGAGCGAAACTCGTGAGGCGTCAGACGCTTGCTGAAGTCGCCCGGGAAATTGAGCTCGGTAATTATCTCAGCATGGGCAGCGGTGAGATGAAAAGCGGTGGCCGCAATCGTGCTTCTACCCTTGCCGATGCTCTCGAGGCCGTCATCGGCGCCGTGCTGATTGACAGTGAAACGGGTCGGGCGGCTGATCTGATCCGCGCACTGTTCCAGTCCCGCCTCGACAACCTGTCTGAGGCGGATCTGCAGAAAGACGCCAAAACGCGCCTGCAGGAATTCCTGCAAAGCCGAGGCGAACCCGTGCCTGACTACATTCTGATAGGTTCCAGCGGCAAATCTCCGAACCAGGAGTTCGAAATCGAAGTCCGCTCGACGCAACTGGGTGAACCGGTGCGGGCCACGGGCACTTCTATCCGCCGGGCAGAGCAGCAGGGAGCTGAACTCGCACTCGAGGCGCTGGGGCGCTGATGCGCTGCGGGTACGTCGCCATTATTGGTCGTCCAAATGTGGGCAAGTCGACCCTGCTCAATGCCATGCTGAAGCAAAAAATCAGCATCACGTCGAAAAAACCCCAGACCACGCGGCATAACCTGTTGGGGATCAAAACCGAGGGTGACTGCCAGATGCTGTTTGTTGACACGCCGGGCATTCACATTAAGGAAGCCCGTGCAATCAACCGCTATATGAATAAGAGTGCGAAGTCAGCGTTGCGGGACGTTGATGTGGTGCTTTTCCTGGTCGATCGGAATCGCTGGACCGAGGAAGACGATCTGGTTGCCGACCTGTTCAAAAAAGTGGCAGCGAAGCAGATTGTGGTCATCAATAAAGTGGACCTGGTCCAGGACCGGGCAACACTGCTGCCGCTCCTGCAGTCACTGCAGGACAAGTTTCCCGACGCTGAGCTGGTGCCGGTGTCGGCGGAGAAGAGCCTGAACCTGGATACCCTGGATAAGGTGATTAGTGACAGTCTGCCGGCGTCACCCTTCTACTTTGATCCAGAGCAGGTCACTGATCGCAGCCTGCGATTCCTCGCAGCGGAAATACTGCGCGAAAAACTGATGCGCCAGCTGGGTGATGAATTGCCTTACGCGCTGACCATCCAGATCGAGAAATTTGCCGAACAGAATCAGCTGGCGACAGTCGAGGCCACGATTTTCGTCGAGAAAGAAGGCCAGAAACGAATCCTGATTGGCAACAAGGGTGAGCGTCTGAAGCGCGTTGGGATTGATGCCCGGCGTGACATGGAGGAGGTGTTTGGTACCCGGGTCGTGTTGAATACCTGGGTGAAGGTGAAGTCGGGCTGGTCTGATGACGAACGTGCGATGAAGAGCCTGGGTTACGATGAGTACTAGGCAGCTCTCCGAAGCCTATATTTTGCACAGCCGCAGTTACCGCGACACGAGTCTGATTGTCGACTTACTTGGCCGTGCTGAGGGGCGGTACTCGATCGTGGTGCGTGGCGCCAGGTCCGAGAAGTCACGCATGCGCGGCAGGCTGCAACCCTTTACACCACTCCTGGTGGCAGCAACGGGCCGCGGCGAGCTGAAGACTGCGACAACCATCGATTTTGCCGGTAGTACCGCTGCTATCAGGGGCGAGCCGCTGTTTCTCGGCCTTTATATCAATGAACTGCTTTACCGGTTGTTGGGCAAGTTCGACCCGATGCCAGTACTGTTTGACGATTACAAGGCGCTGCTTGAGGTGCTGGTGAGGGACGAAGACACGGCAGCTTACATCCGCCTGTTTGAACTGCGATTACTGCAGGCGCTGGGCTACGGGATCAACGTTCAGTTTGATGCCGGTGATGGCCAGTTGGTTGACCCGGAAGGCCGCTATCGCTTTGTTGTCAATGAAGGTTTCTATCGCACCGAACAGTCGGGTGATGATATTTACCCAGGTATCGAGTTGAACGCGATTGAGGCCGGCAATTTGAGGGTGGTGGATGCGCGGCGTCTGCGTCGCCTGACTCGGACCTCGCTGGCCCAGCTGCTGGGCGACAAGCCTCTGAAGAGCCGGGCACTGTTCCAGGCCCGTTCCCGGGAATCAAGCGGAGACACTGCGGGATGATTGTGGGTGTTGGTACAGACCTGGTTGATATCAGGCGAATCAGGCGTTCTGTCGATCGCTTCGGTGATCGCTTCATTGCCCGCATCCTTGCAGAAGCTGAACGGCGTGACCGACTCAGCGGCGGACGCCTTGCTGCCTACGTCGCCCGCCAGTTTGCTGCCAAGGAGGCTGTGTCAAAAGCCCTTGGCTGCGGTATGCGAAACGGCGTCTACTTCACCAACATCCTGGTACTGCGTGATGCGGCCGGTGCGCCCTTTGTCGAGCTGCATGCGGGTGCGAGCGTCAGGGCCCGGCAGATGGACATCACGGCCATTCAGATCAGCTTGTCAGACGAGAAAGACTATGCGCTGGCGTTTGCTGTCGCCGTCCATCAGTCGCCAGTGAGTCATTAGTCGAGGGCTGAGAGTCGGGCAGCACCATCGGCGAAGGGGTTGGGGTTGGTTTGGTACCAGGCTCTGATTGCAGAGATCTCGCCGTTAAGGAGATTGAGGCAGAGCCTGACTCCTTCCTCGTCGTCCTGTTTGATCGCGGCTTCCAGTTTCTCGACGGCCGCGGTCAGTCTTGGCAGACCACAATAGCGAACGGCGCCGTGCAGTTTGTGCACAGCAGCCTTTCTGGTCGACAGGTCTTTGGCCTGGTTGATTGCCTGCTGGTCCAGATGAAGATTGTCGATCAACAGTGCGAGCAGTTCAGCAGCAATGTCTGGGCGTTGATTGGCGTTGAGCAGTGACAGCTCGATATCGATGATGGGCAGTGGGCGTCTATCTGTCGCCACAGGACGCGGAGCGGGCGTCTGTCCGCTGTAGTGATGGCGGGACAACAGCGATATCAGGTCATCACGCCTGATGGGTTTCAACAGAACCTCCGACATGCCAGCGGCGAGGTACTGTAATTTCTCCTGGTGTGTGACATGGGCGGTGAGGCCAAGCACGGGCATGCTGTAGCCCCGCGCTCGTAGCGCGTGTGTTGTGGCTGCGCCGTCCATACCCGGCATTTGTGCGTCCATGAAAACCAGGTCAACTGCTTCATAGTCGAGTAAGTCCAGCGCTGCATCCCCGCCGGCTGCTGTCAGCGGGCGATGCCCGAGTTCGCTCAGTTGCCTGCTAAGCAGGCCGGCGTTGGTCTCGTTGTCGTCGACAATCAGTACCCTCAGCGCTTTCCTCTCTGACCTGGGCAGAACAAGGCTCGCGATGGCTGCAGCCAGCCGCTGCTGAGTCACCGGACCATCCAGTTGCTGCCAGCCTGGACGTGTCAGAACAGACCGGCTGCGCAGCAGTACGACGGGCACGTCAGCAGGTAACATTGCCTCGATCGATTTAAAGCCTGGCGAGTCTTCATTGGCGACGAAACAGATATCGGGCGATTTCGTGTCGATCGCAGTTTCCACGTCGACACCGAGCAGGGCCAGTCGGTTTTGCAGACTGCGTCGCTCGGCAGCCTGGTCGGAAATGATGAGAGCGCAGAGCGCTGTCTTCGATCGTTTTGGGGTACGCCCGACGATCGTTCGGGCGGGCAGGGTGTAGCAGTGTTTGTCACGCCAGTGACCACCAGGAAGGTGCAGGTGCCTCGGGGAATCGAGCTTGACGTCGGTGGGGAATGCGAGGCTGAGAGTTGTGTCGCTGCAAACTATCTGCACGGCCAGATGCCTGCCGGGGTTTGTTGCGGCAGTCGCCAGCAGGACTTCCAGCATCGACTGGCGCGCCAGGGAGCCGGCGACGTCAATGCAGTCAGGCAGATCCGGAGAGAATTCAAGATGAAAATAACAGCCGTGCTCTTCCAACACAGGAAACGCAAGCTCCAGCGTATCGTCAAGCAGCGGGATCAGTTCCTCTTCGGCGCTCCCTTCCGCAACAACGGCTTCGCCCAGTAGCTGTGTCATCTGACTGGCGAGGTAGCGCAGCTTTTCGTGGTCTTCCTGTCGGTTGCAGGCACCGATAAATCGTCTCAAAGTGAGTTGAGCCAGCTGCTCGCGGTCGGCCCTTTGCTCGGTCCTGGCCTGATCAGCCGGTGTGTCCTGGCCAGGGCTTGCCTGTGCCGGGATTGAATCCGATGCTGGGTTTGCAGCGTACTCATCAACAGGACCAACAGTCGGCCCGGCTCCGTTGCGATGCAGCAGCCATGCACCTAGCACAGCGACGAGTATGGCGCTGACGCCGCCCAGCGCGAAGGTCACCAAAGCGTTGCCAATGATAGTCAGGATATGACTCGAATGAATTACATTAGACGAACCTGATATTATAGGAATTGGTGGCCGTCTCCTATGATTGGTCTGCCCGCTTCTCAGTTTTTGCAGTGACTATGTCGGAATACCCAACCATCGAAGATTGCATAGGTGAGACACCACTGGTGCGCTTGCAGCGCCTGCCGGGTGAAACGACGAACACCATCCTGGTCAAGCTGGAGGGTAATAACCCGGCAGGCTCGGTGAAAGATCGTCCCGCCATCAGCATGATCCAGCGCGCCGAGGCGCGTGGCGATATACGACCGGGTGATACCCTGATTGAAGCAACCAGCGGCAATACCGGCATTGCCCTGGCCATGGCGGCCGCGATCAAAGGATACCGTATGGTGCTGATCATGCCGGCGCACATGAGCGATGAGCGCAAGGCCGCGATGGCAGCCTATGGTGCCGAGCTGATTATGGTGACACAGCAGGAAGGCATGGAAGGTGCTCGTGACCTCGCTGAACAGATGCAGGCCGAGGGCAAGGGTATCGTTCTTGACCAGTTCGCCAACGCTGACAATCCGTTGGCACACTACGGTGGCACGGGTCCCGAGATCTATCGTCAGACCGGCGGCAAGGTTACGCATTTCGTTAGTTCCATGGGAACGACAGGTACGATCATGGGCTGCTCCCGGTACTTCAAGGAAGTGAAACCCGATATTCAGATTGTCGGTCTGCAGCCGGTCGAAGGGTCGCAGATCCCTGGCATCCGGCGCTGGCCGGAAGCCTACCTGCCAAAGATATACAGCGATCAGAACGTCGATCGCGTGATCGATATGGATCAGAAGCTGGCAGAACGCACCATGCGTCGTCTTGCGACAGAAGAAGGTATCTTCTGTGGCGTGTCCTCGGGTGGTTCGGTTGCCGGGGCGCTGCAAATCAGTCAGGAAGTGGAGAACGCGACCATTGTTGCTATTGTCTGTGATCGCGGCGATCGCTACCTTTCTACGGGCGTCTTCACGCACGCCTGATTTGCGCCCTGCGGCTTAGCTGCTAGACTCCGCGTCCTCGACAATCCCGGATGACACCATGCGGTCCTCGGAACCTGAACTGATTACAATCGATACGCTCGCGGTCGACGGGTGTGGGTATGGCAATGACGGTCATGCAGCGGTTTATGGCGCCCTGCCCGGTGAATCAGTGCAGGCGCAACCGATTGCCAGAAAGCGCAAGCGTCAATACTTCCGCGTCACAGAAGTGTTAAACACTTCAGCTGACAGAGTTGAACCCCGCTGTTCGGCTGCGCTCTATTGTGGCGGCTGCAGTTTTCAGCACCTGGCACACGCTGAACAGCTCGTCCTGAAACAGGCGCATCTCGAATCCTGCCTGCAGCCCCTCAGTGCGCAGGCATGGCTGCCGCCCCTGTCTGCAGAACCCTATGGCTACAGAACCAAGGCGAGACTGGGGGTAAAATTCGTCGAAAAGAAAAACCGGGTACTGGTTGGTTTTCGCGAGAAGCAGAAACCCTATATCGCCGATATCGAAAACTGTCCGGTCCTCATTCCAGTACTGGGTGAGCTGATCCAGCCGCTGGAAAACCTGGTTAGCAGCCTCACGGTCATGCGGGCCGTGCCTCAGGTTGAAGTGGCCGCCGGTGATACCGAGACCGCCCTGATCTTCCGGCACCTGGAACCACTCGCTGATGCAGATATCGGGCTTCTCAGGCAGTTTGCGCAGGTGCACCAGCTGAAAATCTATCTGCAGTCCGGTGGACCGGAGTCAGTCGCTCCGCTGTCGCCGGCGTCCGGCAGTGAGCCTGATGCGTTCCTCCGCTTCAGCCTGCCGGACACTGACCTTACGTTTGCTTTTGCACCGCAGGATTTCACTCAGGTTAACCTCGCTGTCAATCGCCTTATGGTAAATCGTGCGATCGAACTGCTGGCACTCGATGCGTCTGATCAGGTCCTGGATGCTTTCTGCGGCATTGGCAACTTCAGCCTGGCCGTTGCTCGCAGTGGTGCGCAGGTATTTGGCGCAGAGTTTTCCGCAGCCAGCATTGATCGCGCAAGGCACAACGCTGCCCATAACGGCATCAGTAACGCAGATTTCGGCGTTTTTGATCTGCACGATGAATCGGTGGAAATCCCCGATTTTACTGGCTTCAACAAGGTGCTGCTGGACCCGCCCCGAAGCGGTGCCATGAGTCTTGTGAAAAAACTTGAAACGCGCAATGTAGAGAGGGTAGTGTACGTCTCCTGCAACCCGGAGACGCTGGCCAGAGACGCTGAAATTCTGGTCGAGCAGGGTTTCACGCTCCGATCCGCTGGAATAATTGATATGTTTCCACACACAACGCACGTTGAATCCATTGCCCTTTTCATCCGTCAGGAAGATGCCGAGAAACGCAGCTAGTTGCCCCGGTTCAGCAACTTAGCGTTTAACTCTTCGTTATGGTCAAGGTCAGACAAGCACAACCAGAGCTGGTTGATGGTTCCATCAATCTGGAGATGTGGTTGTGCAAGATAGGTGATGAGCGACCGGAACTGAATCTGTCTCGCCTGCGCGATGTCTGTGAGATGTCAGAGATCGCGGAAGGCAAGGCACTCGCCTCCAATTCAATCTGGGCAGAAGGCCACAGCAGCTATCTTTTAGGCCTTGAGATGGCTGAAATCCTGAACGAGTTATACGTCGATGAGGATGGCCTGGTCGCGGCAATTATCTACCGGGCTGTGCGCGAGAATCAGCTGACGCTGAACCATGTGCGTAAGCAGTTTGGGGAAGAAGTGGCGCACCTGATTGAAGGTGTGCTGAAAATGGCGGCGATCAGCGATATTCAGTTTGGTACTTCCCGTGTTGTGCTGGGTGAGAAGAAAGACCAGTTTGAGCAGGCGCGGCAGCTGCTCGTTTCGCTCGTCGATGATGTCCGCGTTGCTCTGCTGAAGCTTTCCGAGCGAACCTGTCGAATACGAAATGCCGTCAAACGACCCGGGCCTCAGGCAGAAACGCTGGCGCGAGAGGTCTTTGAAATTTATGCGCCGCTGGCGCATCGCCTTGGCATCGGTCACCTCAAGTGGGAACTTGAAGATCTGTCATTTCGTCTGCAGGAGCCGATTGCCTACAAGCGTATTGCTTCCCTGCTGGCCGAAAAACGCTCGGCTCGGCAGGAATACATCGGCGACGTTATTGCCGAGCTGATCCGGCGCATCAAACAGATCGGGGTTGACTGCGACATATCAGGGCGGCCAAAACATATCTACAGCATCTGGCGCAAAATGCACCGTAAGGGCATTCCGTTTTCTGAGATCTATGACGTCAGAGCAGTACGGATACTGGTCGACGATGTCGACGACTGCTATCGGATCCTCGGTATCGTGCATAACCTCTGGCGTAACATTCCCAACGAGTTTGATGACTACATAGCGAACCCGAAGGAAAACGGATACCAGTCGTTGCACACAGCGGTGGTCGGGCCGGAAGGTCAGATCCTCGAAGTCCAGATTCGTACCAGGGAAATGCATGAAGAAGCTGAGTTCGGTGTCTGTTCCCACTGGCAATACAAGGATACCGGTGACAAAAAAGGTTCTGAATCCTACGAGCAGCGTGTCGCATGGCTCAGACAGATTGTCGAGGGTGTCGAGGATCCTGATGAGCCGGAGCTGCTTGGCGACCTTAGTGTTGATCGTATTTACGTTTTCACGCGAGAAGGCGATGTCGTTGACATGATGCCTGGCGCTACGCCGGTTGATTTTGCCTATCGAGTGCACACGGAAGTCGGTCACAAATGCCGCGGCGCGAAAGTAAACGGCAGGATGGTACCTCTTAATACAGCGCTACAATCCGGTGATCGCATAGAGGTCGTGCTCGGGGATGAAATCGAGCCGCGCCGCGAATGGCTGCATGAACACCTCGGGTTTATCGCAACCAGTCGTGCTCGATCGAAAGTACAGAGCTGGTTCGGGCGCCGAGAGAAGCAGAAGAATATCGATGAAGGCAAGCGCCTGCTGGTCGACGAGTTGACCTATCTGGGTGTTGAGAATTTCGAATTTGCCCAGCTTGTAGATCGCGCTGGTTTTGAATCAGCTGATGAGTTGTTTTACTCCATTGCCATCGGTGAGACCGAAGCCATCAACATCGTCGAAGAGGCCCTGGATCTGGCTAATCTCGAGGGCGCTGGTCTGCAGCTGAACCTGGGCATGGAAGAAGAAGCAGGCGACGAGTCGTGGATTGTCGGCCAGGGTGACCTGCATTCTGAGATTGCGGAATGCTGCCAGCCGGTACCCGGCGATCCCGTGGTAGGGGTGATCAATGACAAAGAAGTGGTCTTTGTACACCGCGAGGACTGCCTCCAGGCGCTGAAGGCGGATGTCTATGGTCGTTTGCTGCAGCTGGAGTGGCGGGATACTGTTGAGGCGACTTTCCCTGTTCATGTTGAGGTCAATGCCTATGATCGGTTTGGCCTGCTTCACGACATTACCGGGATTTTGATGAGAGAGAGGACTAACGTTCAGTCCATCCATACGATGACTGATAAGAAAAATAACAAGGTCTGTGTAAACATGGTCATTGAGGTGGCACAGCTGAATCGACTGCTCGAGACGCTAGAGCGAATCGAACAGTTACCTAACGTGCTGAAGGCCAGACGGACCGTGGCGGCAGCCTGACAGAACAACCTAATCCAGGAGTAAACAGTGAGATTGATATTGTTGGGAGCACCCGGGGTCGGCAAAGGCACCCAGGCGCAGTTTCTTGTCGAGAAGTACGGTATCCCGCAGATTTCCACCGGAGACATGTTACGGGAAGCGATCCGCGAGGGTACAGAACTCGGCAAAAAAGTTAAGGCAGTGATGGACAGCGGGGCACTGGTTACCGATGAGATCATCCTTGACCTCGTCAAGGAGCGAATCGAGAAAGATGATTGTCGCAATGGCTTTTTGTTTGATGGTTTCCCCAGAACGATTCCGCAGGCAGAAGCGCTCGTCAGACAGGGTATCCAGATCGACTGCGTGATTGAGATCCAGGTGCCTGATGCAGAGATTGTCTCGAGACTTTCAGGGCGACGTGTGCATGAGGCTTCGGGTCGTGTCTATCACATTACTCACAATCCCCCTGCAGAAGAAGGTAAGGATGATGAGACAGGTGAGCCGCTGGTGCAGCGTGACGACGACAAGGAAGAAACCATTGCAGAGCGACTCAACGTATATCGCGATCAGACTGCGCCGCTGGTGAATTTTTACAAAAACATGTCTGAAGAGGCAGCGCAGTCAATTCGCTATCATGCAATTGACGGCACCGGCGGCACCGATCAGATTCGTGAAATCATTTTCGCAATTCTTGATCAGTAACACCCCTCAATAAAGCTGTTGTATGAGTCAACTTCGCTGAGCCTGACTTAAAAATAACGTTAGGAACCTCTCCTTGAAAGTTGATAAATGACAGAAAAAAAGGTGTGCAAACAGAAAAATATTTTCTAAACTCTGCATCGTATTCGCACTGTATTGATTGTTTTCTTAGTGGGAGTCGGAAACCAACCGGGTTTAACTGGCTGGTGAGAAGAACGACGGAAGACAAACACAAAGGAAGACAAAGACAGATACAGCGCACAAATACTGCTGTAAAACTTTTCAACGTAAAATAGGAGCGATGAAAGTGGTTGCGAAAAAGAAAGCTGCGAAGAAGAAACCGGCTGCAAAGAAAAAGGCACCTGCCAAGAAAAAGGTAGCTGCGAAGAAGAAGCCGGCAGCTAAGAAGAAAGCACCTGCCAAGAAAAAGGCAGCTGCAAAGAAAAAGCCAGCCGCTAAGAAAAAGGCTGCTGCGAAGAAGAAGCCTGCTGCTAAAAAGAAGGCTGCTAAGAAAAAGGTAGCCGCCAAGAAGAAGCCGGCTGCTAAAAAGAAGCCTGCTGCTAAAAAGAAAGCTGCCAAGAAAAAGGTAGCTGCGAAGAAGAAGCCGGCTGCGAAGAAGAAGGCGCCTGCTAAGAAAAAGGCCGCCGCTAAGAAGAAGCCGGCAGCTAAAAAGAAGAAGTAATGAGATAAAAGCCCTCCCCTCAGGAGGGCTTTTTCTTTTCCGCCTCTTCCCGGCTGGCGCCGATTCGCAAGGCTTTAGTCGACCTCGGCTACACTTGTAGCTGTTCTGTTCTGTTGATGTTCTCGAAGCAGGATTTCCCCTCTCCGAAAGAAACCACATTAATGTGATGCGTCTGGTGCCATCCCATTACCGACCGTTGGTCGGTGTCCAGGTAGCCCTTGATTGAGGCGAGCACATTTTTATCCGCGAGAAAAATCAGGGGTTCAATCTTGTCATCGTGTGCAGCGACAGCAACGCTGGCCTTGCCTTTCCCCGCCAGTAAGCGTCCTGCCAGGTCAGGCGGCAGGTTGGGCGTATCGCAGGGCACGATAAGCGCCAGCTCTGTCATAACATGTGGCACGCAGCTGAGTACACCCGCCAGTGGACCCTGGAACCCTTCAAGAATATCGCTGACACAGGCATAACCCAGTGCATCGTATCCCGGATGCTGGCGGTTTCTGCTGATCACAATATCGTCGACGCTGTCTCTGATCTGCTCAATCACATGGTGAATCAGGGGTTTGCCGGCATGGTTAACCCAGGCCTTGTCCTTATGATTCATTCTTGAACCTTGTCCGCCCGCCAGTACGATTGCTGTAATACCCATTGTTCGAGGTCCTTCCGCTCGAAGATCATCATCTTGGATGCGCTGACTGGAATCAACATGCACGATCTGCTTGAGCTGTTTAATACCGAGTTACCACGTCTCGTGGATGCCTTTGTGCCGCGAGAAGTTCAAGTCGAACTGGCGCAGATGATCGCTAACGCCCTCGAGTCATCTGAAACTTGTCTGCTTGAAGCCGGTACAGGCATTGGTAAGACGCTCGCATATCTCGTGCCGGCGCTTGCCGCCAACAAGCGAATAGTGGTGTCCACGGGAACACGAAACCTGCAGGACCAGCTCCTGGGTAAGGATGTACCGGTAATCCAGTCGCTGTTCCCGCGTAAGCGCATTGTTCAGTTAAAGGGGCGTGGCAACTATCTTTGCCCGCATCGACTCCAAGCGAACCTGAAAGCAATCAGTGATGAGAGTCAGTTGCTGCATCGCCTGATCGCCGTCAGGACCTGGTGGAGTCAGACCTCCACGGGGGATATCAATGAGACGCTGGATCCGGAAGAGAATCCCGGCCTCATTCGGCTTATTACCAGTACACGGGACAACTGCCTGGGCGGCCGTTGCCCTGATTTCGATGTCTGTCCGCTTTATCGCGCGCGGAAACGAGCGGCAGAGGCCGATCTTATCGTGGTTAACCATCACTTGTTATTCGCTGATATCGCGCAGAAAGAGGAAAACCTGGCCGCCATTCTGCCCCAGGCGGATGCTGTCATTATTGACGAGGCGCATCGAATTCCTCAGGTGGCGCGGCAGTTTTTTGGCATGCAGATCAGCAGCTTCCAGCTGACGACATTGATCGGGGATGTGCGGGTGGCACTCAAACTGCTGGGGAACGATGACCCTGCCCTGACGGATGCGGTGTCCTACCTGGAGGGCCGGCTGGATCAACTCAGGCAAAACATTGGGGCTTCTGACGAAGTGGACTTCAACCGCTGGCATGCCATGAACGCTCAGGCCGCGTGGGCGGCAGAGGATGATGAAGTGTGTCTGGCGGCACAGGTGCTGCAGGAAGTCGACCTGGCACTTCTGGCACTTGGTGACGAACTTACGCGTGCCAGGGATCGCAGCCAGGAACTGGCCCAGCTGCTTGTGCGGACAGAGCGTTTCATTGACCTGTTTGCATTGCTGACCGAAGTGACAGACAAGAATACCGACTTCGTACACTGGATTGATCGACGCCATAATGGATTTGTTATCCATCTTTCGCCTCTGTCGGTTGGCGCGGAACTGTCTGCGGTGTTTGAACAGAATAAGGTCAGCTGGATATTCATCTCGGCAACGCTCAGCACTGAAGGGACCTTTGCGCACTTCCGACACGAGATTGGGTTGCAGGGCGGTGGTGCCCATATCGCAGTCAGTCCTTTTGATTATTCATCAGCGATCCGCTGCTGGGTGCCTGAAAAATTGCCTGAACCATCGAGCACAGAACACACACGTCGGCTTGTTGATGCTGTCGCTCCGCTGCTTTATGCCAACCCAGGCCGCAGTTTCCTGCTTTTTACCAGTCACGAGGCGCTGCGCAAGGCGGCTACATACCTGCATGATTCAGGGCTGCCGCTTCTTGTCCAGGGTTCCCAGTCCCGGTCGCGTCTGCTGGAAACCTTTCGCTCGACGCCGAACGCGGTGCTGCTGGGTACCCAGAGTTTCTGGGAAGGGGTCGATGCTCGGGGCGCTGATCTGAAGCTGGTAGTGATCGACAAGTTACCGTTTCCGAGTCCGGCGGAACCCGTTTTTCGAGCCCAGTGTGCTGCGCTGGAGGCCAATGGCGAGAACAGTTTCGTCGCTTTGTCACTGCCGCAGATGATGCTCGCGCTGAAACAGGGGTTCGGTCGCCTGATGCGTGAGGAAAGCGATCGCGGTTTGTTTGTGCTTGGCGATGTCCGCGTCCGGACGCGCCAGTATGGCGCTTATGTCAGGAGCAATCTGCCGCAAATGCAATGGCTCGAATCAGCAGAGGATGCGGTGGCCTGGCTGCACGAACTATAATCATGTCTTTTCGCAAGGCCGCCTTTTGAATCTGTTGATAGTTGACACTTCCACCCGGTCTACCGTTCTCGGTCTGGCTTGTGGGGATGAACTGGTTGATCGCACATCGGTCCCTGGTGCTTCGCACAGCCGTGAAATCCTGCCTTCGATCGAAGCACTGCTGGCTGAGACAGCGACATCTCTGAAACAGCTGGATGGCATTATCTTCGGCCAGGGGCCCGGTTCATTTACTGGTCTGCGTATTTCGGTTGGTGTCGTCCAGGGGCTTGGCTACGGCCTCGGCTTGCCGTTGATTCCAGTATCGTCCATGGCGGCGCTCGCCCAGGCTTATCGGGACGGTGGTGTTGAAACGAATATCTTTGTCGCGTTGACTGCCCGTCTGGAGGAAATCTACTACGGCGGCTATCGTGCCAGCGGGGATATCGTTGAACCTGTCATCAGCGAGGGGGTGGCGGATGTGGCCGATCTTGAGCGTCTGGCAGCGGCGGGTACCTGGGTAGGTGTAGGCAATGCCTGGGCTCTGCAGGACAAGATAGAAGCAGCGACGGGTGCACGATTTGAAGCTGTCCTGGATGAGACCATACCCTCGGTCAAGGCGCTGCATACCATAGGGCGTGCCTACCTCGCAGCCGGCCGCACCGTTGATGCGCTCAATGCCAGTCCTGTCTATCTTCGAGAAGAAGTCGCACAGAAGAATCGATGAGCCGGTTTCGCTTGATCAGAGATGAGGAAGGCTATGGCCTGAGCGACAGCTTTGTCGCCATGAAGCCCCTGCGAATTCGTTTCGATTCACCCGCCTACCTGCGCCGCCTGGCCGCTGCCGGCCGTCGCAGTGAACTGGTGGCTCGTGCCGTTGGCGTAAAGCCGGGATTGTCTGTGCTCGACTGCACGGCCGGGCTCGGGCGGGATGGTTTTCTGCTGGCCCATCTCGGCTGCGAAGTGACGTTGATAGAACGATCAAAGGTCCTCGCGACGCTGCTTGCGGATGGCCTCGCACGGGCGGCACAGCACCCGCGACTATCTGCAACCGTGTCCCGCGTGACAGTGCAGCAGGCAGATTCGATTGCGATGCTGACACAAACCGAGGTCGCGGCTGATGTTATCTACCTCGACCCGATGTTTCCGAGAAAACAGGGCAGTGCCGCCGTCAAGGGTGAGATGCAGGCGCTGCAGAATTTTATCGGCACTGACCAGGATGCGCAGTCGCTGCTATTGGCAGCTCGACGACAGGCGGGTCGACGCATTGTATTGAAAAGACCTGCTGCCGGGATCTGGCAACCGCCTGTAGCGCCCATCCATGTTTTCGCCCAGCGCAACGCCTGCTACGAGATTTACCCTGCTGCCTCATGAGCGGCATGGAAACCGTTAACGGCATGTCGGATGTTGTAGCGCACATTGGCATCGATCGTTTCTGCGATGACTGATTCAACCCGGTGCAGATCAGGGGAAGCTGACAGATCAGTGCTGATCACTGATTGCGCTCTTAGCGTCGAGACGAAAGTTGAGAACAGGGACTTTTCGAAGAAGTCGGGCGAATTGATACCGTAAAGGGCTGACAACTGGGCGCCAATCTTTGCAGCGGCGGTCTCCAGTGTCTTTGCCTTCAGGTGCTGGTCCTGTTTCAGCAGTGACAGTACGATGAAAAATCGCTCGAGGGTGGCATCTGTCAGGTTGCTGAGGTCCTGCATGCAACTGAATTCGACCGACTCCGGTGCCGGCAGGCTGACCTGGCCGTGCGCCGGTTCAATCTGCAGCAGCTGGGTTTCTGTCAGCTTGATCATAGTTGCTGTGACCGCATCTCCCAGTTCCGCCGCCTGCCAGGGCAGAAACATCTCTGCCTGTAAGTAGGGGTAAAGCTGCCTGACAAAAGCCGTGATGTCTGCTGCGCTACAGCCATAATGTGTCATCGCATAGCGACAGATTAAAGAAGGCAGTGCAAACACATGCAGCACATTGTTGGCATTGTAGGTCAGGTTGACGGATTGTTCCGGGGTCGCGGCGACAATCGATCCGAATGGTAGCGGTTCCCGCTTGAGGCCCGTAATACTCAGGGCTTTTTCGATCAACTCAGCAGCGGGTGCGTCGGCAACGGTGCTTAGGTCAGATTCGTATCGCGCGGCGATCTGCCGCAGAATGTCGACCTGGGTGAGCAATTGACGTTCAGTGGTTCGCTCCCGGCTGGTCGCAAGCAGCGCCAGTGCGAACAGACCGGTCGCATTGACAGCTACCGCGCTGTTGATCCGCGTTGCGAGGTCGGCTGCCAGACGATTACACAGTGTCGAAAAGTCCTGTCCTTCGGCTTTGTTGTCGGTCCAGCCTGGCATGTGTTCATCCAGGTATTCTCTGAGCAGCAGTGCTTCACCGAAGTTGACCGTGACCTGGCCAAAGTCATGTTTAAAGGAAGAGAAGATCTTGAAAATATCGAACAGCGACTCTGATTTTTTGTTGCTGCCAGATAATTCTGCGCGATAGGTGGCAGATTCGAGTACACGTTCATAGCCGAAATACACCGGCATCAGGGCGATGGGTTTGGTGCTGTCGCGCTGGAAACTTCTTACCGTCATGCTCAGCATCCCGGTCCGCGGTGGCAATGTGCGGCCGGTACGACTGCGACCCCCTTCGATGAAGTACTCCACCGAATACCCACGGGTGAACATCTGGTGCAGGTATTCGTCAAAGACAACGCGATACAGTGCATCACCCTGAAATGTACGTCGCATAAAGAACGCACCGGCACGACGCAGCAGGGGGCCAACCAGCGGCAGATTCAGATTCTTGCCGGCGGCGATATGGGGTGGTGTCAGCCCATTGTGGTACAGCACATAAGACAGCAACAGATAGTCGATGTGACTTCTGTGGCACGGGATATAGACAATTTCATGGGTTTGCGCGAGTTCTTTGACCCGGGCTATTCCATTGACGTCGATGCCGTTGTAAAGGTTGTTCCAGAGCCAGGTCAGCAGGGTGTCAAAGAAACGGATGACGCGGTAGGACTGATCGGAGGCTATCTCGCGAGCGTATCCCAGCGCCTTTTTCTCGACTTCTGTTTCATCAACCCTGACCTTACGGGCTTCTCGCTCGATAGCTGTGCGCACCTCCGGGCTTGCGAGCATAGTGTCAATCAGGGTCCGACGGTGTGACAGGTCAGGGCCGATGATGGCCTGGCGCTCATTGTTGAAGTGAACGCGCAACAGTCGCAGCAGTTTGCGGATCTCGATGCCGCGGTTGCTCTCTCCGCCCGCGATATCCCTTAGGGCGATAGGCTGGCCGAACTGGACGAGGATATGACGGGGATGAAACAGGATGGCGAGAAATTTTTTGAAACCACTGGTAGCGACCCAGTTTTCGGACAACAGCAGTTTAAACAGCGATTTTTCCCGGTCAGGCTGGTGGCCCCAGAACAGTGATACCGGGACGATGCTGATGTCGTGGTGATCATCCGCGGCGTAGTCGAACAGCCGGGTCATACGCTCGGACTGACCACGCATAGATTTGCGACCGAGTGTACCTTCGGAATGGCCGATAAAGAAAAACGATCGGTTCTCATCGACTCGCGAGATTGGGCCGCGCGGCGAGGGCAGACCACCCTTCTGGCAAGCCTGATCCACCATCTGCAGGTCGACCGCAGACCGAAAATGCAGTGCGAAGCAGACAGAGTCACCGGCCTCGAGTCCCAGAGCCTCGAGGTTATTGTCGAGGAATGTCGGTCGCAGCCAGATGTTCAGCAGGCGCTGCGAAGTATTGAAGAGCACGTCATTGAGTTTTAAACGCAGGCGCTGCCAGGCAGAGGCGGTTCGCTCCCCGGCAGGCTCTGCCGGCGCGGGACCAGGTTCTCCTGTTGACCCGGCCTGGCCGCGGTCTTCAGGGAGGGCTTCCATCAAAGAGATCTGAGATGGTTTCAGAGGAATCGCTGCCCTCGATCTCCACCTCGTAGACATTGTTAAACTTGCGGGTCGTCACTTCGGAAATCGCTGTCCTCGATGCCAGTACCGTTGGCCTCAGGAAGACGAGGAGATTGCGTTTCTCCACCGCTGTCTGCGTGGTGCGGAACAGTGCGCCCAGGCCTGGAATGCTGCCTAGAAGCGGCACCTTGGATGCCGACTCTGTTTCCTTGTCTCTGATCAGGCCGCCGATAATGATGACCTCACGGTCATCGACGAGGATCGTCGTGTCGATCGTGCGCGTATTGGTAATCAGATCTGAGGCGCCCTCAGAGCCGATCGAGTTGAATGAGGCGGGATCGACTTCAGAGACCTCCTGGTGAATTTTCAGGCGGATGAGATTGCCATCGTGAATGAAGGGCGTGACTTCCAGGGTCAGACCAACATCTTCCCGCTGGATTGTCGTGAATGGATTAGCGGCACCCTGGCTGCCAGTGACGGTAGAACCGGTTCGGAATGGCACAGTCTGGCCAACAACGATCTTGGCTTCTTCATTCTGCATCGTCGTTATGCTTGGCGTAGACAGCAGATTGACATCTGAATTGGTCGATAAGGCGCGCACGATCAGGCCAAAGCTCGTCCCGGTCTCGTTGATGCGGCCACCGGCGAAAATCGGCGAAGAGCCGAGGTCTATGGGCTCGGTCGAATTCAGGGCCAGATTCTGCAGGGCCTGCGCCAGCGTTCCTGACGGCGCTGTCAGGCCGAGCGGGACATTGCCGGAGTCGGCATCAGCGACAAACAGCTCAGTGCCAAGCTGCCGCGTGAAGTCTGCTGTGACTTCAACAATGGCAGCTTCAATTAAGACCTGGAGGCGACGAATGTCGAGGCTGTCGATAATGTTCTTGATTTCCAGCATCGTTGTCGGGTCTGCGCGGACCACCAGGGCATTGATGCCCTCGTCGGGCTGAATGCTGACTTTGACGTTGTTGCCGCCTTCACCCTCTTTGCTGCCGTCGCCAATGATTTTCTCAAGGATCTCCGCCATCTCAACGGCGTCGGAATGCGACAACCGGATAACCTGGGTTGAACCTGAGCGATTAGCGGGCACATCCAGGGTCTTGATCAGGTCGACAGTCCTGTCCACCGACTGGCGATCTCCTTTAATGACGAGAGAATTGGTGCGTTCGCTGGCGACGATAGTGATCTTGTTGGGGCCTTTCGCACCCTGGCCGATGCGATCCGGTGCCAATTGTTCCAGCAGCGAAGTCATGTCTTCGACCCAGGCTTCCTTCAGGTCGACAATTTCGACGACCTGGTTATCGGCGACATCAATCCGCTTCACGATTTCAGTCAGGCGTGTGATGTTCTCGGCGTGATCGCTGACAATCAGCACGTTCGGTGAGTCGATGCCGGCGACATGGCCATACTGTGGGATCAAGGGTCGCAGAATTTTCACCAGCTCTGATGAGGGTGAATTGCGAACCGGGATGACCGAGGTGATCAGTTCTTCGGACGGCCTGTTGTTCATGAAATCCTGCGGATTGCCGCTTTGCTTCGCCAGCACCTGCTGGACGATCTTGGTAACGTTACCAGCAGGGACGGCGGCATAGCCGTGGACTCTCAGGACGGAGAGGAAAACCTCGTAGATCGATGCTTTCGTCATCGCGGCTGATGATATGACCGTGACATTGCCCTTGACCCGTGGGTCGACGACGAAGCTTTTGCCGGTGATGGTTGACACCTGGGTGACGAATTCCCGGATATCAGCATTCTTCAGGTTGATTTTCCAGGTTTCGTCATCGGCAGCGAAACCGGTGCTGCTGCAGAAGAGTATTACAGCCAGCAGATGCCGGAGCAGGCCTGGTGTGTGGCGAGGTATCACGTGTTGAGGGTCCTGATGCTGTCGTTTCAATGATAAGTTAACGGTTGCTACTTGGGTACCGGCACGGTCAGAAAGAATCGGCGCTGACCGCGCTGCACTTCCACCCTGACCCGGGACGATGCCATGACCTGGTCGATCAGGGCAGTATCGTTCATCACGTTGCCAATCGGTCGGCCGTTGACAGAGACGACGACATCACCGGGCTGCAGGCCGGCCTGGCGAATCGCGCTTTGGGCGCTGGCGTCGACCCGGTAGCCGCCGGATTCGCCGTCATTGACTGCTGAGAGGCCAACTTCGCCAAGCACTGACATCGGATCCTGGCGCAGTCTTTGGGCATAATCCTCGAGACCGCTACTGCGGTTGCCGGTCGGTCCGGTGTCGGGATTTGGTGGCGCGGCATTGCGCAGTCGGTCCCTGATCTGTTCCAGTTCCGCGCGAGATGGCGTGCTCCCTGAACGGGTGCGGGGAACCGCTCGATTTCCCCCTGTCGATGCATTGGTTTTGTCGATATTCAGTTTGCCTTCGGAAAACATCAGTTTCTCAACCCGGCCGCTGCGGCGGATCAGTACATGATCAACGTACACGGAGGCGAGGGTCGCATTACCAGGCAGGCGGTCGCCGATAGCGTACAGTTCACCCACCTTGCTGCGCTGACCGATGATGGCAGTCGACCGGTTGTCGTCTTCGGCAATGAAGACGCCCTGCAATTCCAGATTCAGTTTGGTTTCGGGCGCATCGATCACCTCTTTGGGTGCCGCCGCCTGCGCGCGGCCAAACAGCTCAAGGTCTGAGACCTTGTACACCGGCGCGGGTTCGGCGGGTTGAACACTTTGTCGGACCGGGCTGGTGCTTGCAGGCGCTGACATTTCCATAAAAAAGAGCACGGCATTCGCCACCGTCAGGCTCATCAATACGATCAGAATGATGTTGACCAGCATCGCGACCCTGCGGCTGTGCTGGGCAAAAAGGAGAGTAAGATTCTGCAAGGCAGCGGCCATCGGCTTGAATATTCCTGACTAAATTACAGTATTTTCTCTTCCAGCGTAATTGCCGGCAGAGAGCGGTCCGTTGTGGTGTCTGAACCCGGCAGCGGCAGGCCCGCGAGATCAGCAAAGGCATAGGCCACCGCGACCACGGCCCAGCCATCTGGTTTGAGCGTGATCGTCATCAGGTTTTCGTCGTTTCCGACCACATCAATAACGAGATTCGG
>JAYQAI010000013.1:0-26117 GCA_038136715.1 Gammaproteobacteria bacterium
AGCGTCATGCCGCGCTCGCAGGCTGATTCAACCGCCTTGCGCAGAATTGCATTGTTTGGGCCAGCCAGGCTCATATTCACCAGCGTGACGTCGTTCTCTGCCAGCCAGTTGAGCGCCCTGACGATCGCCGCCGTCGTTGAAAATTCGCGGCCGAGTTCATCCGTGGCGAAGACAACGCCGTTGAAAAGATGGCTGTCGGGTGAAATGCCCGCGAAGGTCTCGCTTTTGCCGACCAGGATCGAGGCGATCGCGGTGGCGTGCTGCCGGGTGCGATCAAACCCGCGGGGCGTAAAGGTGGACTCATCAATCCTGCTGTCGGCAAAGACACTGTGCTTCCTGTCGATACTGGAATCGATCATGCCGATCTTTGCCCGTCCGGGGCCGCGGGGCAGGGCAGCATCCAGAGGTACGAAGGCTGGCTGCTCCTGGCCGCGCTGCGGCAGGTAGACATGGTTCAGGTCCATCGCGATCTGCGGCTCATCCAGGACCTGCAGGCTGGCAATCTGGGCGGGGTCATAGCTGGTGGGGGCCCGTACCGTCGCCAGCGAAAAGCCGAGGCCTGAAAGTTCCTCGACATGAATGACTTCGTAGCCTTCCCGGGAAAGTTCGGCAAAAGCAGTTTCGTCAGCCAGCACCAGCCACTCGCCCGTCAATGCCGTATGGCCGGTGCGATCGCGAAACGTATCAATGGCAAGCTCCAGGTCCCGCTCGACGCGCGCCAGCTGCGCTTCGACGATGCGATCCAGGTCAATCTCTGGCGTGACTTCAATGATGCGAGCCCGTGGATCCGGTTCGTCACGGATTTCTGTTGGCAAGGTATCAGTGTCGGGCAGCGGTGGTAAGCTTGTACCCGGAGCCGGTGGCAGCGCGGACAGGGTCTGCTCGTCGATGCTGTCGTTGACAGCTTCAGTGATTGTCTCATCAATGCCGGCTTTGACCGTGGATTCAATGCTATGGCGCACCCGGGCACTGACCTGACCTCGAACCCGAGTTTCTACTGCCTCTGATGTGCGATCGTTGATGCGATCGCGCAGGACCTCGAGTTCGAGCTCGATAAAATCGATCTCGCGGGCAGATGTGCTGGTCATCACCAGAGCGCAGACGACAGGCAGGAGCAAACGCAGGTTCAGGCCTGGTCGATCTGTTTTACATGCTGCGCCCATAGAAATTCGCACGCTGAATCCCTGAAGATCACGTAGAATAACGAGTTTAGCCGATTTCTATTCCAAATACGGAATACTTCTGCCAGATAATCGTTGAAATGAGTGAACGGACAGTTTTTGCAGACGAAGTGCTGCGTCGCTATTTATCGAGTGAATTGAGCGCTCTCAGGCGATATGCGCTTTCGTTGACCGGATCGATGGACGATGCTGATGATCTTGTACAGGCAACATTGGAGAAAGTGCTGGTGAGCTCGCTTCCCGTTGATGCCCCCAAGGCCTGGCTGCTGCGGGTATGCAAGAACCAATGGATCGATGAACTGCGTAAGCGCCGCGTGCGTGATCATGATGCGTATGTTGAAGAGGGCGAAGCCGTCACGCTATCGACTGATATCGTCCCGGATGCGGTAGAGAAAACTGTTGAGGACGATCGTAAATACGATGCAATTGCCGCTGCACTCGACAAGTTGTCAGAGGATCACCGGGTGATCCTGTCGATGGTGGTGGTTGACGGGCTGAGTTATGCGCAGGTGGCCGAGGCGCTGGCGTTGCCGGTGGGTACTGTGATGAGCCGGGTAGCGAGAGCAAGAACGAGTCTGCGAAAACATCTGAATGAGGAACTCTGATGACCACTGAACAGGATTTGACTCTGCTGTCAGCCTACCTGGACAACGAGTTGGAAGGTGAGCAATTGACAGCGTTGCGCGAGCGCCTGCTGCAAGAACCGGCGCTGCGACGCGAACTCGATGCCCTGAAGGGAACGGACAGCCTGCTGCATGACTTTGCTGCCAGGATCGACGGCAGGCCGCTGCCGCAGGCAGTGCATGGCATGGTGGCCGGCAGCGCGAGAAGCTCAGCGGCGAAACTCTTCGCCGTGGCGGCAGCAGTCTTTGTTGTGACGATGAGTACTTTTATCATGATGCCGAAGCAGGATGACCTGGCCTTCCTGAACGCCATGGCATCAGGTGAAATCAGGCAGACCGAAATCGGCAGTGTGCAAGTGATTGCCACGTTCAAGCAGCACGACGGGAAGCACTGCCGGGAATATGTCGTGCCGGGTCAGCACGCGGTGGCCTGCCTGGCCAGTGGCCGCTGGCAGAATGTCGTAACGGCTGAGGTCCAGGTCATGCCCGAAGGTGCATTTATCCCTGCCAGCCCGAATGTACCCGAAACGATTGATCGCTACGTCAGGCTCAACATGTCTGGCGATGTGATTCAGGGTGATGACGAAGCAGCATTGATCTCTGCCGAGTGGCACTGAACGTCAGGTGCGCCTGAAGCGCGCCTTTAGTCCGGCCGGAATATAGCCGGGTACCCGCCTTCGGTAAGCCTGATAGTCCGGATCGATTCCCAGGTGACGCTCTTCGGTCACCGCCCGCAGATAGTAAATCAGCGACCACGCACTGACACAGAACACGGCATATAACATGTGTTCGGGTCCGCGCTGATACTGCACGACGAAAATCGGTAAAGCGCCAATCCACCAGGCGAGGTTTTTCGCCACGTAGGCCGGGTGACGGATGATCGCGTAAGGTCCCCAGGTGACGATGCCGCGGTGTGTCAGGTTACTGGCCTTGATGTTGAGCGCGATAGTTGCCCAGAGATAGAATCCCATCAGGCCCAGCATCAGGCCGCCACTCAGCGACCTGAGCCAGATATTGTTGATCTCAGGATAGTCCGAGCTGTACCAGCCCAGCATTTCATTGGTCATGCCGTTGAAAGGCGGGTAGCAGATAATCGCAACCGCCCAGCCCAGCAATGTCGGTTCAACTGACCTGATCTCATTTTTAAGTGCCGGATGCTCGACCGCATAAGCAATGGTAAAGAAGGTCACATCGATCAACAGGATCGCGTTGAACAGCATCCAGTAGCCGTGCACGAAAAAGGTCTGTTGCTGCCAGAATCTCTCAGCATGCCGAAAAAACTCTGCGCCGTTGGCGAGCAACCAGGCAGCCATTAACGGGAGGAAGAATGCCTTGACGAGTGTCGCGAGGATGGCGACTCGCTCTGCGTCGGTAGGGCGTCTGCGGCCGGTTTGTGAAACAGCACGCCAGACCAGCCGCGACTTGGTTTCCAGTTTATCCGGCAGTGTTGCGTAGTAGGGTGGCAGCAATAGTGCAAAGGCGATGACCCAGTAAAGGAACAGATCCTGGTCAGCAACCTGGAACCACGGCCAGACATGGGTGGATGAAAAGAATCCCTGATAGTAGGGGTTGTACAGGTAATAAAAGTACACCAGACCAATGATGGCCATCGTGCTGATGTAGTTGCCAGCCAGCCTCGGAAGGGATGCCTTCATACCTGCTCTGATCGAGTTTTAATGCGGCATCATACCGTGCGCACCCTGCGATACCTACCGATTACCCGCGGTCATTAAGGCGTGTGCTCGAGCTGCGGCAGACGCAGCAAAAGAATGACTCCGAGACTGCCAACGATACTGGCGACGGCGGCGAGGGGAACCATGCCGAGCGTGATAAAGGGCGCGAGCAGTGCAGTGCCGCCGGCGACGATCAGGAACACGCTCAGCATGACCAGCGCGGCACCGCGGGCATTGTCATCCCCGGATGCCAGGATCGCGAGATAAAATCCAGGCGGCCCGCGCAGACCAATACCAATGTTCACGAACGCAAACAGAAACCAGATTATTTCGGGTTCCGGATGCCAGCGAGAGGCGTAGGCCAGTATGGCCAGGCAGCCCGCCGCCGTCAGTGAAGTGCCAAGCAGGATGGTGTTCTCGCTACCCAGCCAGTCGACGATGCGATGGACGAGGTTGGTAGTAATGATGAACAGCGAGATGCCGATAATCTGCATCGTGATGAAGTCCGTCAGGGTGCCTCCCATGGTTACCGTCATTACCGTGGGTGCACCAAACACGAAAATCAGCAGGGCGCCGAGCGCGCATGCCTGGCTTAACGCGTAGCGCTGAAAAACCGGGTCTCTGATTAACGCCAGATAGCTGCCAGCACCTTGATGCTGTGCGCTCGCGGGCAGGCTCGCGGGCAGCCAGACCAGTGCCAATATCAGTGCCAGCGCACAGGTAACATAGAAGGAAGATATCCAGCCAAATTTTAGCAGCAGCCAGGCACCGGCGACGGGCGCCAGCGCCGGGACGACGGATTCAATGCTCCCCATCAGTCCCAGCGCTCGCAGCGCCTGTCTGTCAGCAAACAGAGCACGGATCATGCCGGGCGCGAAGACTGCAGGTGCTGCCGCCATAAAACCCTGCAGCAGACGAACCAGCGAGAGCGCATTGATGGTCGTGCAGATGGTCGCCAGGAAGGAAAAGCATGCATAGCCGAGCAGGGCGATGATTAAGAGCCGTTTTTGATCAAATCGTGCGCCCAATTCACCGAAGATCAAAAGGCCGATGGCGGTGCCCGCGGTAAAAGTTGCCAGCACCAGCTGGGCCTGGGCGAGGTTACCTTCGAGTGTATCCGGCAGTCCGGGGATCGCCGGTAATACGAGGTCTGTACCGGCAAGCCCGATCACAGTGCCCGCGACGATCAGGGAAAACAGCAGGGATCTTTGCATCAGTTGAGGCGCGGTGTGCTGCGGGGTTGAAGATGAGCGTGGATCATAGCAACTTGGCGGATGGGTGTAGAATGGCGAAAAACAGGATCGTGACGTGACGGAATTTTCGAAAGTAATCGGACGCAAGGAAGTGCTGGCACTGTCGTTCGGCGCCATGATTGGTTGGAGCTGGGTGCTGCTGACGGGGGACTGGCTGCTGCGGGCCGGGACGGGGGGCACAGCCATTGCTTTCATCATTGGTGGTGTTGCTGTCATTCTGATCAGCCTGACCTATGCTGAGATGGCCTCGGCCATGCCGCGCGTCGGTGGTGAGCATGTCTATACCTACCGCGCACTGGGTTACACACCATCGTTTATTACCAGCTGGGCCATCGTGATGGCTTACGTCAACGTTTGCGTGTTTGAGTCGGCAGCGCTGCCGACCGCAATGGAGTACCTGTTCCCGGACTTGAAGATGGGGTATCTCTACTCGATCGAGGGTGCTGATGTTTACACCAGCATGGTGGCCATCGGCATTGTCGGTGCTGTCGTTATGACGGCTATCAACTACGTTGGGATCCGCTTTGCTGCTTTTGTTCAAACCCTGGTGACGTCTCTGGTACTCGCCGCAGGTGCATTTCTGCTGCTGGGTGCGCTCGGCTATGACCTGCAGTCAGAGCCGGCGCCTCTGATCCGCGGTGGCGTTGGCGGCATGCTTACTGTGCTTATCATGGTACCCGCGCTGATGGTGGGGTTCGATGTGATTCCCCAGTCAGCAGAGGAAATCAACCTGCCACAGGATCAGATTGGCCGGCTGATCGTGGTCTCAGTCTGCATGGCGGTTGCCTGGTACATTGCCATCACTTTTGCGGTGGGCCTGTCATTGGGTGACGGCGAGCTCGAAGGCAGTGGTGCGGCAACCGCTGACGCCATGAATCGCGTCTGGAACTCGGACACTGCCGGCGCGCTGATGATCCTCGCAGGTATTGGTGGCATCCTGACGAGCTGGAATGCCTTTATTATTGGCGGCAGTCGGGTGCTGTTTGCGCTGGCGGAATCCGGCATGATCCCCGGTATCTTCAGTCGGCTGCACCCGCGCTACAAGACGCCTTATGTTGCGATCTTGTTCATCGGAGTGCTTTCCTGTATCTCGCCTTTCTTTGGCAGAACGGTGCTGGTTTGGCTGGTAGATGCGGGCAGTTTCATGGTGGTGGTGGCGTACGGTTTTGTCGCCTTTGCTTTTATCAGGCTGCGGCAAAAGGAGCCGGACCTCGAGCGCCCTTTTAAGGTGCGTCATGGCATGCTGGTCGGTTACCTCGCTTTGGTGATGTCCTTTCTGCTTGGCCTTCTGTACCTGCCGTTCAGTCCGTCTGCACTGCTCTGGCCGCAGGAATGGATCGTCGTGCTGGCAGGCGCGCTTATCGGCCTTGTGTTCTATCTCACAGCCAGATCGAAACGATCAGCGTCAGCGGAAAGCAGAAGCTGAAGTCGTGCCAGCTTTGCAGAGGCGTCAAGCCATGCAGCATCAGGCGCCAAGCAAATCCAGCGCAGTCTGCTTCGCCCACTTGTAATCCGCCTTGCCGTTCGGCGCACGCTGAACATGGTCGACGAGGAGCACATGCTTTGGTGACTTATAGCCAGCAAGTTTCGTGTGGCAGTGAGTGATCAGGTCGCTCTCCGCGGCGCCTTCCGCTTTGAGTGACACGACGGCGGCGACTTTCTCGCCAAAGCGCTCATCGGGTACGCCGACCACCAGGCAATCTTCGACGAGGTCATGACTCTTGAGCGCTTCCTCAACTTCTTCCGGGAAAACTTTTTCCCCGGCGGTATTGATACACATAGAGCCCCGACCCAGCAGGTTTAAAGAGCCATCCGCTTCCACCGTGGCGAAGTCACCAGGGAAGACCCAGCGTTGCCCGTCGATCTCGCGGACGGTCTTGGCAGTTTTCTCAGGGTCCTTGTAATACCCCAGCATCGCGCTCTGGGTGCCGACCATCCCCATTTCAGCGGAACCGGGCAGCACTTCGCGGTCGTCGTCGGTAAAAACCTTGACGTTATCGCCGAGCTGGAATTTGGCTGTCGGTGAAGATGCCTCTTTCGTGGAAACCGAAGCTCCCATGCTGCCTTCGCTGGAGCCGATGGCATCGAACAGCATCATGTCATTGTGCTCAAGCAGTCCGTCCTTGATTTCCTGCGACCACATGACGCCGGAAGAGATCATCAGGTTGAGACTGGAGAGATCGTAAGGTGTGCCGGCATCGCGGGCCTTGTTGAGCGCAGCCAGCATGGGCCTGGCGAAGGCGTCTCCGACGATGGTGACCTGGGTAGCCCTGTGCTTCTCGACTTCCCGCCACATCTGGTCAGGGTCCAGCCCCAGGTGATTCACCGTGATGACCGCACCACCTGCCAGGTTGGCAAGCATGCCACCGAGCCAGATGCCGGTGCCGTGCATTAGTGGACAGCACACCAGACTCACCGGCAGGGCATCGTTGTTGGCTGACGTGGTCACAATGTGCTGCAGTTCGTCGATGGTTTCCGGCACAGCGCCTCCCGTGATTGCGCCAAGACCAGCCATGCCGACGCAGAGTTCACCGTTGCTGTACATCACCCCCTTGGGCATCCCCGTTGTCCCACCGGTGTACAGCATGTACAGATCGTCCATTGATCGATCAATGCGGGGCATCGGGTCGGTGCTCTCTATCAGTGACTCGTAGTCCACTGCGCCCTCGACCAGTGCGCTGCCTGAGCCATCATCTACCTGAATCAGGCAGCGGACCTGTTCGAGCCGGTCTCTAATTGCTGCGATCCGGTCGGCGTAAGTCCCCTGGTAGACGATGGCTTCGGCATCGGCGTTGTTCAGCAGGTAGACGAGCTCATCTTCCTGATAGCGGTAGTTGACGTTGATCGGGCAACCGCGGATTTTCATGATGCCGTGGTGCGCCTCAAGATACTCATTACTGTTGTGCAGGTAGATGCCGACCTTGCTGTCGATGGACAGACCTGCATTCGAAAGGTGCTGGGCCAGCCGCGCCGCCCGATCATCGTATTCCGCCCAGGTTCGGCTGACGTCACCACAGATGAGGGCTGTTTTTTCACCAACCGTATCGGCAATGGCTTCATAGGCAGTCGCAAAGTGCCAGGGTGTCATGGTCTTCTCCTCTTTACACTGAGTTAAGGGCGTGGCTGGCGAGCTTACGTGCGGTGTCGACGTCGACTTCGGTCATATTGATGTCTGCGGCAAGGCGATGCATGAAGTCCACCTCACGATCATGGATGTGACCGTCGGCGTGCGCGACCATCCAGAGCTTTTCAAGAATGAAACGCTTGTCGTTGTCAGAGAACTGCTCGTTCACGAGACGGGTGATAACGCTGAGGTATTCCTCGGCGCTCGCGCTGTCGGCGAAAGTCAGCAGTCGCTCTATGGTGTGTTCCGTAATATCGAAAGCGTCTTGCAATATCTGGGTGACGGCCTCGCGTTCACGCGGGTCTTCATCCATATCTGCTTTTGAGCAGGCAATCATCAGCGAAGCGGCAGCGTACTTGAACTCGATGCCGTCACGCTGCAGTACCTCGCGACCGTTGGGCCGCATATAGATGTCGAAGAAAGTTTCGAAGTTCATGTTCATGTTAATGCCAGCGTTTCATCAGCGGATGGCAACCGGGTTGATCACAGCCTGTACTGAACCAACAAAGCGGGGTTGACCCAGTACAAACAGAAATTCATGGACACCGTCTTTCGCGAGTGCCCGTGTGTCCATGTTCTCGAGTATATAAACGCCGTTCTTTGCCAGCAGCTCCGGGTGAACCGGGAACTGTTCGCCTTCTATCTCCGCCGGCAGGACTTCCAGCGCCCAGGTGTCAGCGCCGACGGCAACAACGCCTTGCTGCGCCAGGTATTTCGCGCCGTCGACACCCAGACCAGGCTGACCAGACATGAATCGCACCGGATCGGTATCTGACAGGTTCAGCCACCCGGTGTGAAACAGCACGACGTCGCCCGCTTCAATCTTGATGCCCTGAGCCTGCGCTGCGGCCTTGATTTCCTTGCTGTTGAAAGCCTTGCCCTCAGGCAGCATGTCTTCACCGAAATAGGCGGTCATATCAAGCAGAATGCCGCGGGAGACGATCGGTGGCAGCAGGTGCACGCTGAGTTTCTCGAGTCCTGTCGGCCGCACAAACGCCGAGGCGTGGTTGCCGTTGTAGTACATGTGATCAATGCCCATGTGGCCGAGACCATCAATCTGGCTGCCGATACCCATCCAGAAATTCAGCAGGTCGTCATTGCCGGTAGCACGGTTGGTGCCGATGGGAGTTCCGGTGCCATCAGAAAGCTGCAGCACCGTCATCGAGTACGATCTTGGTGGATAGGCGGGCGAAGTCGGGCCGGTCTCGACGCCAAGGGCATAGGTCTTACCGGTGGTGATGAGCTTTGCCGCTTTGACGACCAGCTCGGGTGACAGGTTATTGATCGCGCCGAGGGTGTCATCGGCGCCATACTTCGAGGGATACCAGTTATCGGCCCAGGCTGAAGTGGCTAGCAGGACAGCCGCTATGGCGGAAATCGTTGTTTTCATATCAGGCACTCTTTTAAAAGCAGCGAATTGGCTGCCCGTAAAAGTGCCAGATACAGGGGGGTGGAGTAAAGTGTGTTAGATGGTTATCACCGGGGTGCGCGGAGCACCCCGGTGCGCTGATCAGAGATACGCAGCTGCCTTTTCGCGATGCCAGATGCCGTCACCGAAGAGCTGCTGAGAATGGATCTGCCGCTTGTGATAGATCTGCACGTCATGTTCCCAGGTAAAGCCTATGCCACCGTGCAGCTGTGTCGCTCGGTTGGCGCAGAACTCGGCGGTGTCTGAAGCGCTCGATTTCGCCAGATGGGCTGCACGATGAGCAGTGTCAGGATCGGTGTCGTAGGCGCAGGCCGCGTTGTAGGCCAGCGAACGGGTCTGGTCAATCTCGATCATCATGTTGACGATCGGGTGCTTCACTGCCTGAAAAAAGCCAATGGGACGGTCAAACTGCATTCGGACCTTGGCGTACTCCGCTGTTGTTTGGAGCAACCATTCGCAACCACCGGCAATATCAGCGGCCACCAGGGTCAGCAAGGCTGGCTCAGCTGCAGCCAGCGCGGCCAGACCGTTATCGCTGATACAGGTGGCACTGGCGCCGCTGAAGGTCACGCGTCCCTGGTCTCGGGTCAGGTCGACGATGCGGTCGTAGCCGAGCTCGATTCCGGCCGCACTTTTATCAATCGCGTACAGCTTGAGGTCATTGCCGGACCTGGCCGCAACCACCAGGAAATCGACTTTCTGCAGGTCCTGCACATACCAGGCAGTGCCATTGAGCTGGTCGCCATCGGCGCTGACGGTGGCTGAGTCCCATTGCAGGGCGTCTTCCTGTCCCTGAATGGCGAGTGTTGCACTTTGACCTTCGGCGATTTTCTGCAGCCATTCAGTGGCGGCAGCCGTACCGGCATGTTTCAACACATAGGTTGTCTGGAGCGTCGAAGTCAGTGGTGTGGGCATCGCCGCACGACCGACTTCCTCGGCGACCGCGACGGCGGTAACCAGGCTCATGCCGACGCCGCCGGCTTCTTCTGGCACAGCGAGTGCAGTCCAGCCGAGCTCTACCATTTCCCGCCAGGCTTCCTGATCGTAGAAGCCTGTGCGCTCGTCACCGAGGTAGGGATCTTCAGTGCCTTTGGTTGCCTTACGCAGGGCCAGCAAGGGCGCTTTGTCGTCCATGAAACGACGCGCGGCGTCCTTCAACATTTCCTGTTCTTCGCCGAAGCCGAAATCTCTGGGTTGTGCCATGATTGCCTCCGTTACTTCGTCTTGGGCAGGCCGAGGACCCGCTCGCCGAGAATGTTGCGCTGAATCTCGCTGCTGCCGCCAGAGATAGTGCCGGTGTAGGTGTTCATGTAACCCAGCGCCCAGCGACCGTTTTCCTCAGCGTTTGGATCGCCTACATAGAGACTTGAGGCCGACCCGAGAATGGAAAGCGACAGGTGGTGCAGCTCCTGGCCGATTTCACTGCCGGTGAGCTTGCCTTGCAGCGGTATGCGCATGGCGCCTCCGTTCAAAGCGTTCATGCGGGCCCGGCGGAAGTTCTGCGATGACCCCTCGGTCTTCTCGTAGAGTTTGACGAGGCGGTCACGGATGGCTGGATCCTCCCAGGCCGTTCTGCCATTGCGCCGGGTTCGCTTGGCCAGTTCAATCAGCTGTTCGATGGCGGCGAAAGGTGATTCAGAAGACGCGATGGCGCCTACGCCCATCCCTGCGCCCCGTTCGCTGGTCAGTGTAGACATGGCGACTTTCCAGCCGGTGCCGACTTCGTCGATGCGCATATGGTCAGGGACTACAACGTTCTCAAGGAAGACCTCATTAAAACCGGACTCGCCGGTCATCTTGTGAATCGGCTTTACAGTGACCCCATCGGCTTCCATCGGACCCATGAAATAGGTAATGCCGTTGTACTTGTCGTTCTTGTCCGTGCGGGCCAGCAGCAGCATGTAGCGGGCGAAGTGGCCGAGGCTGGTCCAGACTTTGCTGCCGTTGACGATCCAGTTATCGCCGTCTTTCACAGCGCTGGTCTGGAGCCCGGCCAGGTCAGAACCGGCGCCGGGTTCACTGAAGCCCTGGCACCAGATGTCTTCACCAGAGAAGATGGGCGGCAGGTAGGTTTGCTTCTGCTCTTCGGTGCCGTGCTGCAGCAGCGTCGGCGCTGTCATGCCAAGACCAATCCAGTTAATGAAGTAGGGGACGCCAGCTCTGCGCACCTCTGTGGATGCAATCACCTGAAAGCCGTCGTGACCATGGCCGCCATAGGCTTTGTCGACATCGGTGGCAATGAGACCGGCTTCGTAGCATTTTGCCTGCCAGTCGACCAGATAGGACCGGTGGTCCTCGGTCATGACTTCGTAGGCGGCCTGGGGCAGCGGCATGGCGGTTGGTGGCGGCCGGTTTTCCTCAAGCCAGGCCGCGCAGTATTCGCGAAACTCTCTCTGCTCAGCAGTCTCAACAGCTTTTGCCATGTTGGTTCCCTCGTCAGTTTCGTTGGTGATGAAATCGCACTGCTGGTGCGACCGTAACGATGATACGCGCCGGGCAGTGTTTCCGGACCACTTTTTGTCCTGATGTCACCCGGCAAATTTCCGGATCAGCTGCTTGCCCAGGGCCATCATGTGGACCTGGTCCGGACCGTCGGCCTGGCGACACCAGCGGGCGTAGTTAAAGGCCTCAGCCATGGGGTAGTCGGCTGTCAGGCCGCCGGCGCCGTGAATCTGCATGCAGCGGTCGATGACGTTCTGCGCCATCAGCGGCACCGTGATTTTTGATGCGGCGATCAGGTCACGGGCGTCTTTCGCGCCGACTTCGTCAATTCTGCGGGCGGTTTTCAGTGTCAGCAGACGTGCCTGCTCGATTTCGCTGAATGAGACAGCGATATCCTCGAGTACGGACTGGTGCTCAGCCAGCGTCTTGCCGAAAGTCTCACGCTGCGTCGCCCGGCGGCAGGCGAATTCCAGCGCACGCTGGGCACTGCCAATCAGGCGCATACAGTGGTGGATACGACCCGGGCCAAGGCGACCTTGGGCGATTTCGAAGCCGCGACCCTCACCCAGCAGAATGTTCTCTGCTGGCACACGGACATTGTCGAACAGGACTTCGGCATGGCCCAGCGGGGCATCGTCGTAACCGAGTGTCGTCAGCGGTCTGACCACCGTCACGCCGGGTGTATCTTTCGGCACCAGAATCTGGCTCTGCTGCACGTGGCGGTTGGGGTTGTCGGGATCCGACTTGCCCATGACGATAAAGATCTTGGTGCGTTCGTAGGGCGCATTGGTGATAAACCACTTTCTGCCATTGATGACGTAATCATTGCCGTCCGGCAATATCGAGGTGCGCACATTGGTGGCGTCGCTGGAAGCCACATCAGGCTCGGTCATACAGTAGGATGATCGGATCTCGCCTTCCAGCAGGGGCTCCAGCCAGGTCGCTTTCTGAGCGTCGGTGCCGTACTTCATGAAGACTTCCATATTGCCGGTGTCCGGGGCGTTGCAGTTGAACACCTCCGGTGCCCACAGTACGCGGCCCATCATCTCGGCCAGTGGGCAGTATTCCTCATTGCTAAGTCCGCCATGGTCTTTTGGCATCCACAGGTTCCAGAGTCCCTGGGCCTTCGCCCTGGCTTTCAATTCCTCCATGAGGGGAACTGTCGAGAACCGATCGGCCAGCGAGTTCAGCTGTTCCTGGTACAGCTCCTCATTGGGATAGATATGTTCATCCATGAAATGGTTGAGCTGGTCGATCAGTTGCTCAACAGGGGGCAGGTTGGCCTGTGTCATTTTTTTTGTCCGGCAATTTAGGCTGCGGGCGGGATTGTACTGAAGTGATATTTGCCTGTACGGCACATCAGGCTGATTGATTTCTGGTAATCAGGAAGGCCTCAGTTCAGATAAGAGCGCAGTGTGTTCAGCGCTGGGCCAGCGGGTTGAGCCTGATCCTGAGGGCGATGGTCTCACCGGGTGCCTCGTCACTGATGATGGTGTAAGTGGACTGGCCCAGCTGGTAGGTGACGTGCCAGTAAGTCGTCTCAACCTCGTAAGGCTGATCGCAGCCCAGGTCCCACGAGAGCAGCGCTTCGAAGGCAGCGCCCGGCGGCTCGAAACACGTATCGGGTTTCGCGTCGGTGAGCGTCATCGTCCGAACAGGCGTTACCTCCAGGACTTTCGCCTCATAGCTGAAGTCGCGGGCAAACAGGTAGAGTGGAATGGCAACAAGGGCCAGCAGGAACAGCCGTTTCATGAGGCATCCTCCTCTTGGATAGGAGTGTTGGCCGTTGACAGGTTGAACGCGACACCCGTCAATCGACTCAGCTGGATACGGTCACCGTAGCTCAGGTGGGCGGTGTCCAGCAGCACTCGAAAAGCACCTTCTGCGGCGTGCAGTCTGATTGTGATGCCCGGTACGTGTCGCTTGAGCGTCGAGGTGTAGTGCTCTGCCAGTGCCAGGGACCTGAACCGATTCAGTTCGATGGTCTCTGCCGCCTGGGCTGGGTTTACCTTTGGTGTTGCGGCCTGCACCCGGCGCACGTAGGCCATAACGCGCGCAGGCACATCATGGATATCAGTAATCCGGCTCGGGCCATAGTTGTAAGCCGCAAGGGCGAGCGTCTGGTTGCCTGGGTAGCGCTCGCTCAGTTCGCTGAGATAGGCGGCACCGGCATCAATATTTACGCAGGGATTGTAGAGTTCGGCGACACGCTGGATGCCAAGGTGGCGCGCTGTGAGCGGCCAGCGAATCTGCATGATGCCGTGGGCATCAGCCGGCGAGCTCGCATCAGCCTGAAAGTTGCTCTCAACCCGGGCGATGCCGATCAGCGTCTCCAGCGGCACAGCGTGTTGCTGGCTGGCGATAGTGAAACAGCGCAGGTAGGGTACCTCGGCCAGGCACTCGGTGGCGAAGAGCAGCAGCGCTGTCGCCAGTGTAAACCGGTGAATATTCATAATGCCCGGTTCGCGCGGTAGCCAGTAAAAGCCTCGAGTGCTGTCAGGGCCTCATCCCGTTGCGTCTCATCGCTGAAATAGAACCCCACCTCGTAGTTGCCAGGACCAACCCGCACAGTTTCGAGGGCCATGTCGAGCGCCTCTCCCAGTCTGGTGGCAAAACCCCTGGCTGACGCTTCACTGCGAAACCGGGTCCAGGCGACCTGGAACCTTGGCGCACGTCCGACGGCGACAGGTTCGGTTTGCAATGAAACCTGCCCGGCGGCGGCAGAGGTTGGCATCTGGCTCTGGCCCGGCTCGGGTGCGATTACAGAGTTGGTTTCGGGTTCCGTTTCGGTCACTGCCTTTGGCGTCGGGACTGCGTGGCCAGGATTCTGTGCGGCGGTCTCTGCTGGCATCTCGGTGTGTGGCAGCTCCCGGGTGACTTGCGCTGCTGTCCATTGCGCTGCGTTTAAATTGATGCCGTTATCACTTGTCGACAGCGCGATGAGTGCACCCACGGCGAGTCCGAGTATGAATCTCATGTCGATATCTCCATGCGGGAAACCCGATCCCGCTGCTGCTGCAGGAAAATCGCCTGCCAGTCGACGGCAGGACTGCTGGCCAGTGCCGCGAGCCGGGCGCGTGCGGCGGCATCGGCGACACCCTCGCAGCTGCTGCTGGACTGTTGCAGGACCTGCCTGATCTGGTGGGCGATCACTCGGTCCTGGGTTGCGATGACGTAGAAGCCCAGGGATGGCCTGTCTCTATGGCCTGCTGCCGGCACCCGTAGACCCTTGCGCCTCTCGCCGTAGTTCGGCTCTATCGGCGCCTCGCAATCAAGGGCGTAAAGTTCGCCACTGCGGGTAAAGAACTCAAAGACGAAGGCGTCACTGTAGGTTCTATAGGCCACATCAACGCAGTTTTGGCCCTCGCTGCGGCACTCGACCCTGCGATCATCAATCACCAGTGGCGACAGCAGTGTGAGATCGAGCTTGGCCATGGTTTCAGGCAGGCAATGCGTGGATTTCACTGGTGTCCCTTCGGGTTTTTGACCGGTAGGCATTGCTTGATTGCCTGCCGCTGGTACTGGGGTCGAAAGGCTGCGCAGCTGGGCGCGGGACAGTCTGCCTTCCCAGATATGGGAGGATTCGTTGATCCAAAGATCATCGCCGAGATCAAGCAGCGCCAGCTGGACACGGTGTTCGTAGCGGCCGCTCTGGTTCACCTCAATACCCAGCACAATCTGGATGTCGTTACTGCAGGCATCCCCGTTGCCGAGGGACAAGCTGATACTCGAGTGGTTCATCAGCTGGTGTTGCAGATCACCACGTATGTCTGCGATGAGGCTGTTTTCGACCGGGCTGGGGCGTCCGGCTTTCAGCGCGACGATCTGGACGCGCTCGCCAATGAACCTCGGTTCCCGGTCCATAAGGCGGGCCAGAGCGGGTGCGGCATCAGCTTCCAGCCAATTTTGCAGGCTGTTTGATCGTGCCTGCGCCGTCAACGACAGCAGCAGCACGGTCAGTGTCAACAGCGCCTTAAGTGTCTTCATAGTGGACTTCTCCCCCGCGGTTGATTGTCAGGGTGCCGCTGCGCTCGCTGTATCTCGTCTGCAGCCTGGCGATCTGTTGGTGAATGTCGGCTGGCAGTGCCACCAGGTAGGTTTCGGACCCGGGGTCACGGTCGTTTGTGCGGGCAAAGACGCGGCGGACAACATGTGGCAGTGATGTCGGCGTGACCTCGTACAGGTTGCCCGTCAGCGTTGAGTCGATCAGCTCGAAACCCGGTGTCAGTTGCCGGAAGCCGGCACCTTGTCTGCCGAACAGGCTGATCTCGCCCTGGCCCAGCAAAAACAGGAAGGCCTTGTCTGAACTGAAACGAAGTACCAGTGCCGGCTCAGGTGCTGATCCTGCGACCTTGTCGTCCTGTTGGCTTGGCTCGGCTGCAACCGGTTCTGCCACAGGCAGAGTTTCTCTTGGCGGTACTGCTGTGGTCGGCTGCATGGCTGCGGCCGGCATGGGCGCGGGCAGCTGCTCGACTTTGGGCAGTTCCGCTGGTGCAGGCGCCAGGTTCTCGACAAGGCTGAGCACCGCGATCAGCACAAAAGCAATAATGGCAAGAAAACGCATCACATCAGCCTGCAGGCTGTCTGTGTCTGCCGTAGTGATGCCTCGTGCAGGTCTCATCAGGCGAGCTCCCGGGTGCGGCCTTGATCAAGGACGGCCAGATGATGCTCGATAGATTCAAGGCGACTGAGAGCCCTCTTCCAGTCGAGACGTTCATGGCGGTGATAGAAGTCGGTCAGCTGGCCGCCAATGCTGACAGTTTTAACAAGTCGCATCAGATAGCCACCGACGGCACCAACGATAGTGGTCGACAGTGCCAGCAGAATACCGCCGTCGACCAGTCGCTCCAGCACCTGGCCGGCATCATTGCCGAGGGCCTGCGGCGCCGACAGCGTGTCGACCAGGGCGCTGCGCATACCAATCGCTGTCCAGACAACGCCGATGCCAATGAAGACATGGATCCAGACGTCACTGAGCTGGTCGAGCTGTACCACCGACCGGTAGTTTGCGGTGTCACTGAGCTTCGACTGAAGCCGGTGCAGCGTCGCAAGGAAGCTGGCCAGGCAGATCCCGAAAGCCCAGATCGACAGCCCGAGGTTGTCACTGGCCCAGTTCAGCAGCACAACCTGTGACTCACCAGAGAGCAGCATCAGCACCAGCAGGTAGCCGGTGACGCCACCGATGAGGTATGACGTCACAGCGAGCATCATGAACGATCGGCCGAGCACGCCTGGCAGGTTGCCTGCAGGACCAGTTCCGATTCTTTCAGCAACAGGTCCGCACGGTAATAGCCCGTCTTGTCATTGCTGATCTGCAGCAGTCCGATCTCCTTGTCCAGCAATTCCTGGCGCATATCAAGGATGACCTTGTCCTTAACCGGGCAAACCTGGGAACAGGTGCTGTAGTCGCCGTCGAGGGACACGAACTTGACGTTGAAGTAGCGATTGTAGAGTGCGCTCGCCTGACGTTTACTGATGATGCCGCGATCACTCAGGCGTACCAGAAAGTCGCTGAACGCCCGCTTGTTGGCGGCATCAGGATTGTCGACAGCGATGTCGATGAGGTCTGCGACGTAAGTTTGGTAGTAACCGGCGCAGTTGCCCAGAAGCTTGTCCTCGACTTCGGTCATTGCACTGCGCAGCGGTGCCGTCAGGTTGGTGCTGCAGTTGTCGACGGTGCTTGTGGTGGCACAGCCGGTGAGTGCGGCAATGAACAAGAGAGCAGTGATTTTCAGGAAGTTCATGGCAGGCTCCTTAGATTTCCAGTGGGCTGATAAAAGCAGTGTCGGCCGAATGGTCCGGCATGGCGGCAATAGGTGTTTCCATGGCATCTTCACCAAACAAGATGGTCTTGACGCCGCCAACGATTTCATTCATTTCCGGTGTGATCTGGCCGAAAGACTGATTCAGCTGTTCCATCAATGTTGCCCGGGAGATTTCCTGGCGCGTCGCTGCAATCAGCTGCGAGGCCTCGACCATGTCGAGATAGATGTCTGACGCAATGACCGCAAGGGACTGGGTCGGGCCCCCGTTACGGGTTGATACCAGGTTGTAGTACTGCTTGAAGCGATTCGACAGGCGCACCCCGGATCGACCCCTGAGGGCCATTGTCTCTGCCTCGGTTGGAATCTGCTGGATTCTGCCGAGCAGCAGGTCCTGGAGTTTGCCGGGCGTCGATTTGTGACCGAGTTCCTCGCCGATACGTTTCGCCAGGCTCACTTGTGTGTTGTTGACGGCCTGTTCCATCGCCGGCAGGCGTTCCTCCATGGTCTCGAGCATCTCGAGATAAGTCGCGCCCAGTTGCCTGGCAATCCGATCACAGCCCGGGTCGCCATCTGCACCCTCGCAACGGGACTCAACATAGAGTTGTTGCTGCAGATCGAGCCGATTGATGACGTCCTGCAGGTTGTCTTCCATCTGCTCGGCGACGGTGCCGGTCTCGCGAATGTCCTCCAGCACTGTTGTCGGAAACAAGCGCATGATGGGGCCCGTACCAGTGGTGCTGGCGAATGCCGGCAGGCATGCCAGCAGCACCAGAAGCCCGGGGATGATGTGCTTTACGGTTGTTTGCATTGTTTTCTCTTCAGAAGTTTTCATGGGTATGCGCTCAGATCAGGTCTTCGTGATAGGGGTCGACCGTGACGTAGAGCTTGAGGCGGTCGCCGGGATGATCCTCGGTCACCTGTTCAAATTCGCGGCCAAGGTAAGAGTAAGTCACCTCGTAACCATCGATTTCCTGGTACTCGCGGTGCTCATAGCGGGTCTCACAGACCCGGCGTGACCGGTTCTTGTGGTTCATGGTCGGTTGATAGTTGTGTCGGGCAGTATCGGCATGATGCGCAGCAGTTCGCTGGTTGTTAGTGGCGATGCTGGCACCGGCAATGGCGCCAATCAGGGTCATGGCCTTCTTGCCGTTACCGGACCCAAACTGGTTGCCGATGGCGCCGCCAATCAGCCCGCCGAACAGTGCCGGCAGGGCGTTCTGCTGCCTGGGATAATCATCCACCCGGTCCTGTCGGTGAGCATCCGACTGATAGCGACGAAAGCTCTCATGCCTCGTATGCTTCGCAGGCTTTGCCCTGATAATCCTGCAGCTTTCAACCGGCACCTCTGCGTAGCGAGTGCTGATCAACGGCACGACGTCAGTCACGTCAGCCCAGACAAAAAAACCGTTGGCGTCATTGTCGGCAAAAGCGGATGAAGTAAAGGCAATAAGACCTGCGGCAGCAGTCATTTTGATGGTTTGTTTGATCATGATGTTTTCCTTTCCTCTGACATCGGGATCAACACTAGCTGTGAGTTTTTGAACGAAAACTGAATGCCCCGGTGCAATGTCTCTGAACGTGAACAGCGCCTGAACATGGGAGTGGTTTCGGGGAAATTTGTTCGTGCCAGTGGCGCGTTGATAGACTCGATGCAGAGACTGCGTGAGTGTCATGCGGATAGTTCAGGTGACGCCCGGGCGGGCGGTGGAGCAATCAATGAATTATGAAAAATTGCGAATTGCAGAAGCTCACTTTCTGCAGTCATACCCGGGTGGTTTCGCTGACCCGGAACTCAACAAGGTGGCAAAACGTCATAAGATGGACCGCATGATTGAGTTCGCCGGCACGGCACTGGCAAAGACCGAATTCGAGAAACCCAATGCGCTCCTGGAGAGTATGGTCAAACTGGTATCTCGCTCTTCCATGGTGTCACTGTTTGAGAAGCCGAAGTTTCGCGATGCCATCGCTGACATGAATTCGGATGAGCGCCAGGCGCTGGCCGAGGGATACCGCAAGCTGTTCCACGGTGGGCAGGCAACAGGCTTTCGTGAGGTCGTCGACATTCTTTCGCGTCACAAGGTGGCGAAATGGAGTCTCGTGACTATTCCGCTGGTTTACTACAGGCCACAGAAAGAAGTGTTCGTCAAACCAACAACGGCCAAGAACATCATTAACAAACTGGAGCTCGACCTGGTCTATAAGCCGCAGCCAACCTGGGAGTTCTACAAAGGTTATCGTGCCGCGATCCTCGATATGAAGAAACGGGTTCATCCATCCCTCGCGCCAAACAATGCGGCGATGACCGGATTTCTAATGATGACCCTGTAGTCCTGTCGTCACCTATCGCCACGCTGGCGCCGCGTGAACGCGACAGTGGCCCGGCTTTGTGATATTTATTTGGAATAACAAAGGGAAAGCACCATGAGTGATACAGCGGCGATCAGTATTGACCCTGACACCGGACTCAAGATCTTCAACACCCGCGCGGGGCTGAAGACCGAAAAAATCCAGGGCAAAGGTTATACCGTGCTCGATGACAGTCGCCTGAAGGAGCTGCCACCACCGCCTCCCGGTGCCGTTTTTAATGCCGAGGAGCAGGCGAAGTACCGTCGCTATAAGGAAGAACGTCGTGGTGCGGCTGACTACATGTCGATGGAAGGTGAGTTCTCACGGTACCTCGAAGATGTTTACTCGGCAGACCCGGTGCCAAGGGAAGCGCTGGTTGATGAATGTGAAGTGCTTGTTGTCGGTGCCGGCTTTGCCGGCCTGCTGCTGTGGCACAAATTGAAGGAAGCGGGTTTCAAAGACGTCAGGTTCTGCGAGAAAGGCGGTGACGTCGGTGGTACCTGGTACTGGAATCGTTACCCGGGTATTGCCTGCGATGTCGAAGCCTACAGCTACCTGCCGCTGCTGGAAGAGATGGGTTACATCCCGTCTATGAAGTTTGCCTCGGGCTTCGAGATTATGGAGTACTGCCAGAACATGGCAACGAAGTTCGGTTTCTATGATCACTGTCTGTTTCACACCACGGTGGAATCCACAGAGTGGCAGGAAGATGAAAATCGCTGGCAGGTAACCACGGACCGCGGTGACAGCATGAAGGCCCGTTATGTCATTCTTGCCAATGGCATCCTGACGACGCCGCGCCTGGCTCGCATCGATGGCATGGAAACCTTCGAGGGCGAATCCTTTCATACTTCCCGCTGGAACTATGACATAGATCTGGCCGGAAAACGCGTGGGTATTATTGGGACCGGTGCAACTGCCGTGCAGGCCATCCCCGAGATTGCCGGGGTTGTGGGTGATCTTTACGTCTTCCAGCGCACGCCCTCATCAGTGGACGTGCGTGACCAGCGCGAGACGACGAATGAAGAACGCGAAACCTGGGCCCGCGAAGAGGGCTGGGCCACTGCCAGGCGTGCTCGCTTTGCCCGAATTTCTGCCGGGCGCACAGCGATTCAGGCCAACGATGATTATCTGTCCGGCAAGGTTGACCACTTCAAGGAGAAGAAAGCGCACGAAGGCAAGTTGACCCAGGAAGAACTGATCGCCAAGCAGCTCGATACCAACTTCCGCATCATGGAGCAGATCCGGGCCAGGGTGGATGCTATCGTCGAGGATCCGAAAACCGCTGCGGCGCTCAAGCCCTATTACCCCTACGGCTGCAAGCGGCCGACTTTTCATGATGAGTATCTGCCGACCTTTAACCGGCCCAATGTCCACCTCGTCGATACGGCGCCCCATGGCGTGAAGAAGATCAACGAGCGGGGGGTTGTGCATGATGAGGTTGAATACCCGCTGGATGTGCTGATCTACGCAACCGGCTTCCAGTGGATGGGAACGGCAACCTTCAACATGATCCGCGGCGTTGGCGGCCGCTCGCTGCAGGAGAAATGGGAGACTGAAGGTACGCGGACCTTTCTCGGTATTCACAGTCACGGCTTTCCGAACCTCATGATCATGACCGGACCTCAGGGTGGCGGCGGCAGCTTCAACTTCACCGATGCGATTGTCGCTCACTCGGAGTACGCGGTCTGGATGCTGTCGATGATGCGGGACAAGGATCTGACCGTGTTCGATGTCGACAAGGCACCGGAAGAAGAATATGCCGAGCACTGTCGCATGGCAGATATGGCCACAGGCGCGCTGCGGGACTGTATCTCGTACTACAACGGCGAGGGTGAAGCAGAACCTGGCAGCCTGGCTTACTACGGCGGTGGCTACTGGCACAAGATCCGGATTCGGGCTCAGGGGTCGCTTGACCCCTATGTCTTCGAGTAAAGAGCAGGTGCCACAATGAGCAGCCCGGCTCATCGATTGACTAATTATCTATGAACAGATTTGAAAGGCTTATCCACCGGCTGACATTGGTGGAAGAAAGTCCCGGCGTTTTTGTTGGCGGGGCTGGTGAAGGTGGCGTCGGCGGCGGCGCCAGATTGTTTGGTGGTCTGGTTGCTGCCCAGGCGGTTGCCGCCGCGCAGCGAACCGTCGATGACTTCCCGATGCATTCGCTGCATGCCTATTTCCTCCGCCCCGGTCGTCCGGAACGGGACATCGCCTATCACGTCGCCGCGATGAAAGATGGGCGCAACTTTCGCTCGCGCCGCATTGAGGCCTGGCAGGGTGGTGACTGCATTTTTCAGATGATCACCAGCTTCCAGCGGCTGGAAGAGGGGGTTGCTCACCAGCCGCAGATGCCGGACGTTGTCACTCCGGAAACACTGCCGAACCGCGACCAGTTAAAAGGGCGGGCACACTGGCAGGATATGCCGGTAGATGTGCGCATGGTCACAGACATTACCAGCAGCGAGGCGCGACCCGCGGAACAGCAGCTCTGGATCAAGGCTAATGGTGAGATACCTAATGATCCGGCCATGCACCTGGCGCTGGTGGTCTACGCCTCGGATCGCGGTCTGCTGGACACGGCTTATCGCCCCCACGCCGATAAAGGTGCCAATGCCGGTGCGAGCCTTGATCACGCCATGTGGTTTCATGAGCCGCCGCGCTTTGATGACTGGCTGCTTTACTGTACCGAAGGGCCGGTTGCCCGCAGTGGTCGTGGTCTTGCCTTCGGTCATATCTACACCCAGGACGGCACCTGCGTCGCAACGGCCGCTCAGGAAGGCGTGTTGCGGGTTGGACGGGACGGTTAGTCGAGGTCGATTGGCTTTTCTGTCTGTGCTGAAGTTCTGCCCACCGGTTGCCAGACAAGGCAAATAATAGCGATACTCAGGCTTTCAGATTCCCGGAAGCTGACTATGTCCAGCATCGAACAAACGCTCAAGCCGGGCGAGGCCCGCGCCCCCGGTCCAACCTACCAGGAAGCCATTCAACAGGATGCCTCGGCTCCGCCCGCACCCTTCCTGGTTTATTCCTATGACTTTGGCGGTGACGAGGATATCCCTTACGACAACTATACGTCGAAGGAATTTCTTGAGACTGAGTTTGAGAAGCTTTGGCCCCGGGTGTGGCAGATGGCCTGCCGCGAAGAACACATTCCTGAGGCCGGTGATTACTACGTCTATGACATCGGTCATCTTTCGGCGATTGTCACGCGCACCGAGTCTGGCGCGATTAAGGCCTACTACAATGCCTGCATGCACCGCGGTACACAGTTGAAGCAGCCGGGTACCACAGGATTCTGCGAAACCTTTCGTTGTCCTTTCCATGGTTGGCAGTTTTCACTCGACGGTGAGCTGATTGATCTACCGGAATCCTGGGATTTCCCGCATGTCGAAAAAGACAGTCATCGGCTGCGGGAGCTGCTGGTGGATACCTGGGGCGGTTTCATCTTCGTGAATTTCGATCGGAACGCCGAGCCACTGGCAGACTTCCTCGGTGTGCTGCCGGAGCACTTCAAGGATTTCCATATCGAAGACCGCTATGTCGAGACGCACCTTTGCAAACGGCTGCCAGTGAACTGGAAGGCAGCTCAGGAAGCCTTCATGGAGGCCTACCACGTTAAGGAAACCCATGCCGGTGGCCGCGACTATTCGGAACCGATCACGACCTACGATATCTTCGAGCCCAACGTAAACCGGTTTATCCATACGGTGGGTGCTGCCAATCCGCGCAACCCTGTGCAGCCGACACAGGAAGAACTGCTGGCTGAACTCTGGGGCCGGCGGGTGCCTGAGGAGGGTGATCTGCCGCAGATACCCGACGGTATGACGGCTCGGGACTGCTATGCGCAGGTGGTGCAGAAGCAACTGGGCGAGCAGTATGACCAGGACTTTTCCAGCTATTCGACAGCCCAGACACTGGATTCGATAGAGTATTTCCTGTTCCCGAATTTTTTCATCTTCCCAGGTCTGTCGCTGCCGATGGCCTATCGTTTCAGGCCGGATGCGGATGATCCTGATTACTCCTATTTCGACCTGTATTTCCTGCGGCCGAAGCATCCCGAGAATGAGCCGCCACCACCGCCTGACCCCCTGCTCCTGGACATCGATGACAGCTATACGCAGGCGACCGGTCTGGGTTTCCTTGGGGCCGTATATGATCAGGACACATCGAACATGGCGGCACAGACTCGCGGCTTCAAGACCTGCGATCGTGGCGCCCAGACTCTGGGGAACTATCAGGAATGCCGCATCAGGCACCTGCACAAAAGAGTAAAAGACTTCGTCGAAAGCTGACCTGTCATGATCGACCGGTTCTTTAGTGCAGCCAGGGAGCAGCCCGCACACATTGTTTTACCTGAAGCTGAAGACGAGCGGATTCTGGCTGCTGCGGCTCGCCTGGCCGAGGGCGGCCTGGCACGAGTGACTTTGCTGGGCGGGACCACCAGCATCCAGCGACAGGCAGCGAGCATGGGTCTCAACCTTGATGGCGTTGAACTCGTGGAACCAGAGGCCAGCGACCGGCTGACTTTTTACAGCCAGCTGTATCGTCAAGGCCGACCCCAGGCCAGCGAGAACATGGCGCTGCGCGCTGCCCGCAAACCGATCTACTATGGCGCGCTGATGGTGAAAGCCGGCGACGCCGATCTGCTGCTTGCCGGTGCTGCCACACCGACCCGGCGGGTTATTGAGGCGGCCAGGCTTTGTATTGGCCTTGCCGAGGGTATTGGCACACCATCGAGTTTCTTTCTCGTTGTGCCGCCCGGGCAGAAACCGCTCATCTTTGCCGACTGTGCGGTCAATGTTGACCCGACGTCGGCGGAACTCGCAGACATTGCACTTGCTTCCGCAGGCAGTGCAGCCAAGCTGCTGGCCGCAGAACCTGAAGTCGCCATGTTGTCATTCTCGACCCTGGGCAGTGCGGTGCATCCGTTGGCAGATAAAGTTATCGAGGCGACAGTGCTCGTCAAAGAGCGCGCACCAGGGTTAAGCATCGCAGGGGAAGTACAGGGAGATGCTGCCCTGGTGCCGGAAATTGCTCTGATGAAATCGAAGCCGGACCAGCCGCTCAAGGGAACCGCTAATGTGCTCGTGTTTCCTGATCTGAATGCCGGCAACATTGCCTATAAGCTGTTGCAACGCCTGGGGCAGGCGGAGGCTTATGGTCCGGTCCTGCAGGGATTTGCTGCCCCCATAGCAGATCTGTCCCGGGGCGCCAGTGTCGATGAGATTGTCACGACCGCGGTGCTGGCCAGCGCCCTGCGCTAGACCAAGAATAAGTTACAGATCATGTCGGCAAGGTCGATACCAGCGACGGTCGTAGCCGCTTACTTCGTCCGCAGTCGCTCGATCAGACTCGAGGTATCCCAGCGACCGCCGCCCAGGCGCTGCACGTCCTTGTAGAACTGGTCCACCAGTGCGGTCAGCGGCAGTGACGCATTGAATTCCTCTGCGGTAGAAAGCGCGATGTCGAGATCCTTGCGCATCCAGTCGACGGCGAAGCCATAATCAAACTTGCCTTCCGCCATGGTGCCGGCGCGGTTCTCCATCTGCCAGGACTGGGCCGCGCCTTTTGAGATTACGTCGACGACGCTTTCGATATCGAGACCCACCTGTTCAGCAAAGTGCAGGCCCTCAGACAGCCCTTGCAGGACACCGGCAATACAGATCTGGTTGACCGCCTTGGTGAGCTGGCCGCTGCCGGCAGGACCCATGAGTTTGACGGACTTCGCATAGACTGCCATGGCGGGTTCGGCTGCGGCAAAGGTTGCCTCATCGCCCCCGACCATAATTGTCAGGGCACCGTTCTCTGCGCCCGCCTGACCACCGGATACTGGAGCATCGAGAAACCCACAACTGGCGGCTTTGGCTGCATCACTCAGCTCCCGCGCCAGTGCCGGGGAAGCAGTGGTGTGATCGACCAGAATCGCGCCGGGTTTCAGCCCGTTGAAAATACCATCATCACCGTAGACCACGGAGCGTACGTCTTCATCATTGCCGACACAGCAGAACACGATGTCGGCATCGCTCGCGGCAGCGGCAGGCGTCGCCGCTGCGCGGCCCTCGTATGCCTCTGACCAGGCGTCTGCCTTTGCCCCGGTGCGGTTGAACACAACCGTTTCATGGCCGGCGCGGCTGAGGTGGCCCGCCATGGGATAGCCCATGACGCCGAGGCCTATAAATGCCAGTTTCTGCATGCTCAATTCTTCTCTTTGTTGACTCGTAGTAAGACCGCTCAGAGCCTACAAGAAACCCGCCGGAGCGTCATTGGCTGGGGCGAAATTC
>JAYQAI010000013.1:26217-53549 GCA_038136715.1 Gammaproteobacteria bacterium
ACCGGAGTGGTTACGCCGCTGGCGAGTTGGCGCATAATGCGCGCATGTCGCAGTCGGATCGCACCTGGCCGGAAATCCAGGCACTGTTCAAGCTGGGTCTGCCCATGGTGGCGACCCAGCTCTTCATTATGGGCATGGGGTTTCTTGATACCGCCATGGCGGGCCACTATGCCTCCGTCGACCTGGCTGGTGTGGCTCTCGGCGGTAATGTGCTCTGGCCGGTCCTGATGCTGATGTCCGGCCTCAACATGGCGTTGACACCTATGTCGGCGCAGCTGCGGGGCGAAGGACGGGTCGGTGATGTTGGCAAGCTGGTGCGGCAGGGCCTCTGGCTCGCGCTGATCACTTCGATGATCACCGTCACCGTGATGCTGAATGCCGGTCCGATATTCGATCTGTTCAATGTTGATGCGGAGGCCGCGGATATCGGCCAGCGTTATCTTTCGGCGGCAGCCTGGGGCATTCCAGGCGTCATGCTCTACATCACCCTGCGTTATGTCTGTGAGGGACTCGGGCATACGCTGCAGCCCATGGTTATTGTCGGCTCTGCCTTGCTGGTCAATGGCGTGCTGAATTACATCTTTATTTACGGCAAGCTCGGATTCCCAGCCATGGGCGGGGAAGGCTGTGGCTGGGCAACGGCACTGACGATGTGGTTTGAATTCTGCCTGATCCTGCTGTTAACGACCCGGGCCTGGTTCAGGGAAACGCAGCTGTTCAGCCAGTTTGAATGGCTCAGCTGGGGCCCAATGCTGAGTATCCTCAAAGTCGGCCTGCCGATCGGCATCACGATATTTCTTGAGATGGCAGTCTTCTCGGTGATCGGTTTCATGGTGGGTTCCCTCGGTGTGACCGCGCTGGCTGCCCATAGCATCGTCGGCAACATCAACTGGGCCACCTATGTCATCCCGATGTCGCTGGGTTCCGCGGTGAGCATCCGGGTCGGTTACTTTGTCGGTAAACGTGACCTGGCACATGCACGTCACATCTCAAAGCTGTCTTTCCAGATTTCGCTCGGCTATGCGTTGGTGGCCAGCGCTGCACTCATTCTTGGTCGGCACCTGCTGCCAACGATCTACTCGTCTGATATGGCCGTGATCGAGATGGCGGCGACGCTGCTGATCATTGTGGCGGTCTATCAGATTGTCGACTGCACACAGGCAACCATGATCGGGGCACTGCGGGGTTACAAAGACACACGCCTGCCGGCGATTTTCTCTTTTATTGGCTTCTGGGTACTGGCGCTGCCGCTGGGCATGGCGCTTGGCTTCGGCTACTTTGGCGAGCAATACGGTGTCTTTGGTTTCTGGTCAGGTATGGCGCTTGGGCTCTTCGTTGTGGCGCTGCTGGTCGGCTGGCGACTCTATCAAACCAGTGCTGACGAGCAGCGCATCCTGAAGTTTGCCAGTATTTGACTGCGCTCGGGCGTAGACGGTAAAGCGGCCCTGAGACGCATCCGGCAGTGGCCGGCTCGATGTCACCAGCGCCGTGTAGGCATTAGATATCGTCCAGTGCCTCCTCGAGCATTTTCCTGATGATGCGGTTCGGATTGAGTGCGAGCCCCTGGCTGGCCAGCTCGCGCGCCTGCCGGTTATTGCCAAGCTCGCTGTGAGCTCGACTTTTGATCAGATAAGCCATGGTGATGTCAGGGTCCCACCACTTGCGTTCACGGTTGAGAAATTCATTGCTGTGTTTTATGGCTTCCTCCCATTGTTCGGTACGCAGCAGGTACTGGGCAAACGAGAAGTGCGGTCCGGCGCGCTCGGTCAGAGTGAAAGCGTGTTGAAAGGCTGCCTCGGCTGCTTCGAGGTTACCGGCCCTGCTGCTCAGCATGGCGAGCGCCAGCGTGCCGTATTCCTCGTTCATGGCTGCCATTTCAGTCTGGAGCGTTGCTGCTTTCTCGATATCGCCGCCAGCAATAGCGGGCGCCTGGGTGTAGAAGGCGAAAATCGCGAAGCGACTGTTGAGGTGATCTGGCTCTGCCGCCACCGCAGCTTCCCAGCTGGCAATTGTCTTCTTGGCCATGCCGACTTTGCGGAACACGTTGACCTCACCGACCAGCGCCAGATAGACCAGTCCTGACAGGTAGAGTGCATCGGCATCGGCCGGATACTGGTCATGCAGATCGGACAAGGTCTCGTCGGCATCTTTAAATTCCGCCTGGCGGTACTGATTCAGTGCCAGGTGAAAGAGGGTGTCGCGATCCGGGCTTTCATCGGCCAGGCGCTCCAGCGTTTCGATGGCTTGTTTGAACTGGCGGGCTTCGACAGCTTCGAAGGCAGGGGCAAGGTCATTGCCATGAATAACAGGCAGATATGCCCATGCGAACAGGAAGAGGCTGAGACGTTTCACTTGGCGTCGCGTCTGGGGACGGAGTTGTCAGCGCGCCAGACCCGCCTGTTCATCGAGCCAAACATTTCGGACAGTTCAACCCGCGACGGCGTGATTCTGATGGGCAGGAAGTTTGGGTCCTCGGGGCCGGTAGAACCAAACTGGGTCAGGTCATAGTCAATGGCGTCCCAGGCATGGTTCTTGGTGGCCTGGTCGCTGATCAGCTCGGCCTTGCCGCGCACCATGACGTGAACGAAGTCTGGCGGTGCAACCTGGTACTGGATGTCGACGTTCGGATTTTCCCGCAGCTGATTCGCCTTGGGGGATTCTGGCCCGGTCGCGAACCAGAGCACATCGCCTTCCCAGGTCGGGTGAATGATCCTTACGCGGGGCTCATCACCGGTGATGGTGGCGATGGCACACCAGATGGCTTTCTTGCAGGCGGTGTCGACGTCGGTGAAAAATGCCGTCTTCTCTTCTTCGTCCATAGGAGGTTTCTCTCATCAATCGGTGATTGTCGGCCGACATTGCATTTACGTGCAGTCAGCCGCATGAGTTTACCGTGTTGCGGCGTTTGCTGGCGATGCGTTGCGAAGAGACTGCATGGCTGTGCTATCTTTGGCAGCAAAATAACGGAGGCGATGATCATGTCACTGGCTGAAGCAGATACCATTACCAATCCACACCTGTTGGGGAACAACGAACCCCAATTGCAAGAAATCACTGCAGAAAACCTTGAAGTGATTGGTGAAGTACCACGCGATATCAGCGGTAACTTCCTCCGGGTTGGCCCGAACCCCTACTATGTGCCCGACCAGGCTCGTTACCATATCTTCGATGGTGACGGCATGATCCACGGCGTGCATATCTCGGCGGGCACAGCCACCTATCGCAATCGATTCATTGACTCTGAGGGCCTGCGCAAGGAACGGGAAGCGGGTCACTGGATTTACCCGGGCCTCAATCTCTATGGCGACTATATTGCCCGCGGTGAGATACCGGAATCCAAGAACACCGGCAATACAGCCATGGTATTCCACAATGGTCAGCTGTTCGCGATGATGGAGGGTGGCACGCCCTATCGCGTCAGCCTGCCTGATCTGACCACCGGGGGTGAGCACGACTTCGAGGATACCCTGCATCATCACTTTACAGCACACCCTAAGGTGGATGAGAAGACCGGTGAAATGATGACCTTTGGTTACGGCATTACGCCGCCGTACCTGACCTATTCTGTGGTCAGTGCAGAGGGCCGGGCCGTGCACACGAAGGAAATCACCATACCCAAGGCCATCATGATGCACGACTGTGCGATTACCGAGCGTTACACCATCTTCCCTGACTTGCCGCTGACTTTTGACCTTGACCGCATGATGTCTGGTCAGGGGATTGTTGGCTGGGAGCCGGAAAACGGCTGCCGGATAGGGATCGTGCCGCGCATGGGTGATGACTCATCGATCCGCTGGTTTGAGATTGAAGAGAGTTTTCTGTTCCACGTTGCCAACGCCTGGGAAGAAGGCGACGTCGTCGTGTTCCAGGCCTGCCGCTCGGATCGTGGCGGCATTGTGACCGCCGAAGGTGCGGATGTCAGCGAGCAATTGGGTCAGCTGCACGAGTGGCGCTTTAACATGGCAACCGGCGAGGTTGAATCCAGGCCACTCGATCGCGAGTTCCACTGCGACTTTCCGCGTATCAAGGATGATCTGGTCGGTTACAAAAACCGCTACACCTATGCCGCGCGCTTCAAGCTGCAGGAGATGCCGGTGTTTGATGGTGAGATGAAGTACGACAACGAGACCGGTGAAATTCAGGTTCACAAGTTCCCGGAGGACTGGGAGTCAGGTGAAGCTGTGTTTGCGCCACGTAACGGTGCGACCGCGGAAGATGACGGCTATGTCATCTGCTTTGTCAGCAACAGCGAACTGGGCGAAAGTGAGTGTCACATCATTGATGCGCAGAACTTCGCCGCTGAACCGGTGGCCCGTATCAAAATACCGCAGCGGGTGCCCCATGGTTTTCATGCGGCCTGGGTGGCGGACTGAAACTGGTGGTCTCGCGCTTTTGGCTACTCCGCCAATGACTGACAGTCAATGCAGCGACTGGCCTCAGGGTACGCTTTGAGGCGCGCATGGGCGATAGGTTCGTCGCAGGCTTCGCAGTAGCCGTAGCAGTCTTCCTCGAGGCGCCGCCTGGCCTGCCGCACGGCTTTCAGCCGATTTTCTGTGACATTCCGATTGGCGATGAGAATGCTCTGATTGTGCATCTCATCCATGCGTGACAGGCGACCCTGGTTGTCTTTCAGTTTCACCGGCTGGGCACCGGTCGCGGTAGCTGTAAGCAGCGCCTGCAGATCCTGCTCCAGTTCAGCAAGGGCCGCCGCCAGGGCCTGTAACTGGCTCTCATTCAATTCACCGCTCATCCCGGTCTCCCTGCCGTTGTGCGCGCCTGGCTGCCTGGCGGGCCAGGTACTTATCGAGCTCGTTAGCAAATTTCTGCCGATCTGACTGCGACAGGGGCGGTGGACCCCCGGTCTGGACCCCTGAGGCGCGCATGGTGTCCATAAAGTCCCGCATATTCAGCCGTTGTCTGACGTTATCAGCCGTATAGCGCTCGCCACGCGGATTCAGGGCGACCGCGCCTTTTGCGACGATTTCCGCCGCCAGCGGGATATCAGCGGTGACGACCAGGTCAGCCGGGTCGGCACGCCGTGCAATTTCGTTGTCTGCGACATCGAACCCCTGGGGCACCTGGAGGAACCTGATGTAGCGTGAGGGCGGTGTCTTAATGTGAGTATTAGCCACCAGGTTTGTTGGTGTCTGGGTCCGCTCTGCGGCCCGGAACAGTATCTCGCGGATGACAGCGGGGCAGGCATCTGCATCAACCCAGATCGTCACAATTGCACCTTAGCCTGCGCTTCATAAATAACCTATACTTGCCCCGCTAGTTTATTGATTCCGATGAAACAATTCCTAGAATAATGCATACTCGAAATGCAAATTTTATCTTCAAAATGGGGGGATGACTCGTGAAGATGCTTAAGAAGGTGGCTGCTGCGGTTATCGGCGTTTCTGCGCTGACCGGTTATGCAGCTGAAATGGAGGAGGTGGTTGTCACCGGCTCCTACATCAAGGGGACGCCCGAAGATGCGGCGTTACCGGTAGATGTCATGAGCCAGGAAGACCTGCGCGAAGTCGGTGATCCGACAATCGTGGAAATGGTGCGTAACCTGGGTGTGACTTCAGGTAACCTCGGCGAAACAAACCAGTTCGACACGCGAGGCGGCCAGGCGGCTGAAGGTGTCGCAACTGCCAACCTGAGAGGCTTGGGCTCTGCGCGAACGCTGGTCCTGGTTAACAACAAACGTCACGTCGCGACTGAGTCAATCGGTGTTGATATCAGCATGATTCCCAGCATTGCTGTGGGCCGTGTTGAAATATTGAAAGACGGTGCAGCTGCAACCTACGGATCTGACGCCATCGGTGGTGTGGTTAACTTCATCACCCGTGAAAACTTCAGAGGGCTGGAAGTTCGCGGCTCATTCATGGACGTGGAAGACTCCGACGGCGACACAAACTTCGGCGTTATCTATGGCGGAGGCTCGGATGACGTCAGCTTTGTTATCGCCGCTGAGTATTCCGAGCGCAGCGAGTTGCAGATCAAAGATCGCGACTGGGCACTTCGCCCCTTCACAGAAAACCCCGCTCCCGGCGGCTGGTCTTCGATTGGTAACCCAGGTTCTTTCTTTAAGGCCCTGCCGACGCCCGGTGGCGGCTATGCCCTGCTTTCAGGCTTCAATCCCGACCCGAACTGTGAATTGTTGACAGGTTTCGTCCCGGGTGGTGGCCCCTGCCGCTTTCAGTACACGTTTTTCGATAACCTGATTGAAGAGCAGGAAGACATCAAAGTCTTTGCGGAGCTTAACGTCGATATCAACGACAATCTGAGCTTCCACGCTGAAGCCCTCTGGCATGATATGGATATTCCAGAGTGGAAGACCTCTCCCTCTTATCCGCCGCAGGCCCTGTTGGGTAACGATCGTCTCGTCCTGCCTGACCACCCTGGTCTGGTTGATTTGAAGGCGCAGAATCCGGGTCTGTTCACAGAGATCGCCGGCATTCCGGCTGCAGCACAGGGTGCTGTGTCCTGGTCACGTATGCTGGGGGTATATGGCCGAAATGGCGAGCCTGAGTCAGCGCATCGGGAAACCGAAAACCGACGGATCTCGCTCGGCTTCGAAGGTGAGTTTGACAATGGCATCACATTTGACACCAGCCTATCCTGGTCAAGACGCACGCGTGATATCGGTGGTAGTGACATGTATATCGAGCGCATGGCCTTCGCATTGAAAGGTTTAGGTGGGCAAGGCTGTGATCCGGCGACCGGTACACCTGGAGCAGGCGGATGCCTTTACTACAATCCGTTCTCGAATGCTTTACCGTTCTCACCCGTAACAGGTGCGACCAACCCGCAGTACAACGCTGCGGTGGCTAACCCGAACGAGTTGATTGACTGGATGACCGCTTCAACAGGGTCGGTCTCAGAAAACGATCAGCTGGTTCTTGAAGCTATCTTCTCGGGTGAAACCGGCTGGGAGCTGGGTGGCGGTAATGTTGGCTGGGCGGCTGGTGCGCAGTACCGTAAGGATGACTTCGACTTCAGCGTGGAAGACGTTGCCAACCGTGCACTCAACCCATGCCCGTTCAGCAACCCGATGTCCGTGACGCTTGGGTTCACAACGTCACTGGATTGCGGTGCGGGTGGTGCTGGTCAGCTTGCATTCCTTGCAGCGACGGACGAAGAGTCTACCGATCGTAAGATCTACGCAGTATTTGCTGAATTTGCCTTGCCGTTGAGTGATACCTTCGACATGCAGATCGCAGCGCGCTACGAAGATTATGGTGACGACGGCGGTGATTCGTTCGACCCCAAGGTTGCGGTGCGTTGGACTGCGACTGACTCACTGTCATTCCGTGGGTCTGCGTCTACGACGTTCCGAGGCCCACCTTCCAGCTTCCTGTCAGGCACGGGTACATCGCTTGCCTTCATCACGCCGGCCCTTGCATTTAAGGCCCTTGACACAACGGGTAATGCCGACCTTGAGCCTGAAACAGCGGTTGCTCTGAACTTTGGCGCGATCTACCAGACGGATAATTTCTACGGTTCACTGGACTACTGGAGTTTTGACTTTGATGATCCCTTCCAGGTTGAAAGCGGTAATCAGATTGTCGGCGCCTATGGTAGTAATGGCTGTCAGGACGGTGGTGCCGGTGTTGGTACACCAACCTGTGATGCACTGCGAGCTCGTCTGACACCGACGGGTACACCGACAGCAGGTGTGCAGCGAATTCAGCGATTCATTATCAACGGTTCTGATATCAAGACCACCGGTATCGATTTCACGGGTCGTTACACCTTTGATGATGTCGCCAGTGGCTCACTGACTGTCGGGTTTGAAGGTACTTACAACCTTGAATACGAGTCAGACGATTTCGTTACCAGAGACGGATTGGTCGTGGCAGCCGGTGGTGATTTCATCGGTAAGTCGAACGAAAGTACGCCATTTACGTCACTGCCAGAGCTGAAAGCTTCAGTCTTCGTGAAGTGGGGCAACGATGCGCATAACATCGCTTATCATGCCCGCTACATTGATGGCTACAAAGATGAAGCGCCGGACACGCCGGCTGCACTCAAGACGATTGATGACCACACAACGCACGACATCACGTATATCAACAATATGTTTGATAACCTGACGCTCTCGCTGTCGGTCTTCAACTTTACGGATGAGGATCCGCCCCAGGTTGCGAATGACCTGAACTACGATCCATACAACCACAATCCGTTTGGGCGCATGATTAAGTTTGGTGTTACCTACGCCATCGACTAATCAGTGTCGTTAAGTGCTAGAAAAGGCCGGTCTGAGACCGGCCTTTTTTTTGGTGTTTACAGCCGCCCCCCAGTGGCATTCCCCGCCTGCCTTTATCAGGTCCCATTGTCTGTTTGCCAAGTAACGCTCAAGGCTGTTTATATAGAGCCTGCAGGGAGGGCGAAGATGAAAATCCTGAAAAACGTGCCATTCAGTCGTGAGGAGATTGATCCAGCCTGGCTGACGAGCGCGCTGCGAGACTCTGGTGTCATAGCAGAAGAAGAAGTTGTCGATGTCACACACCGTGTCATTGGCGAAGAAACCGGCTTCCTTGGGGAGGTTGCGGTCCTCAATCTCAAGTATTCGGATCCTGCATCAACTGCACCCGCCAGCATGGTCCTTAAGATTCCAACAGCGCTCAAGAACCGCGTCATGGGGCAGCTCATGGGGGTCTACGAAAAAGAAATCCGTTTCTATAATCAGCTTCAGCCCAAACTCTCCATCCGTTCACCGCGTCACTACTACAGCGCACTCAGCGCAGCTGATGACCCGGATGTTGTCCTCGAACGTCTGAAGAAGCTCGACCAGCAGCCGATCTGGGTGATTGCCCTGCTCGCGGTTGTGATGCGCTGGTTGTTTGGCCTGATGCCCCGGCGCTATGTGCTGTTAATCGAGGATGTGAGTCATCACCGCCTGGGTGACCAAAGCCAGGATAGCAGCGATGATGATGTCGAGCGGGCACTGACGACCCTGGCTCGCCTGCATGGACAGTTCTGGGGCAGTGAAGCGCTGGAGAAAATGAGCTGGATCTCCCCTGTTGATCTAACGGGTAAACTGATCGAGACAGCGAATAAGCAGGCCATCAGGAAATACCGGGAGGCCAATGCAGCATCCCTGTCGGATGCCCAACACAAGCTGCTGGACTGGATTGAGGCCAATGGTCTCGAACTTACCGCGCTGCAGGGCCGTCATCCACGTACGCTGTTGCATGGTGACTTTCGCGTCGACAATCTCTGTTTCGATGATACAGCGGGTGAAGCTCTTGTACTTGATTGGCAGACCATGGTGGCAGGATCCGGCGGCATGGATCTCGCCTACTTTCTGAGTAATGCACTGCCGCTGGAAGCTTCAGAGGAACGTGTCAACGAATTGATCGAATTCTATCGCCAGGGGCTGGCACGAGAGGGTGTCGAGATCTCCTTCGAGCGACTGCGCTGGCTTTACGAGCTTGGCATGCTTTCGATGCTGCAGAAGATCGCGCCAATACTGTTTCAGGAGCAGCTGGAGCTGGGCAGTGAACGGGGACCGGAGGTTATGCAGGGCTGGGTGAATAAGACGTATCGGCGCCTCGAGTCAGTCCAGTATCACGACATTCTCTCGCGCAATCCGGTCTGAACAATGTTTCATAAGTAGCGCGAAGCGCCAATTTGGCTGTGCAAGCGCCTGAGAGTCACCGCTTAGACAACATCTTAAATTACCGCTGAACTTGCCGCAGAATTTAGTCTGGTTGGACTCATCATGCTAAGGTTTCGGCATTCAGATGAATCGAGCAAGGAGAGTGTTTGTGAGAGCGATAATAGTTGTCTGTCTCATGTTGGTCATAGCGGGCTGTGCCACAGGTCCGGTTGTGGATTTTGATGAGCGGCAAGATTTCAGCACCTACCGTACCTTTGCGTTCATCAGTGACAAACCGCTGATGCTGGATGAAGGTGCAGTCGGTGCCAGCCCACTATTGGAAGGACGTGTCGTCCGGGTGACCCGTGACCTGCTGACGGCTCAGGGATATACCTTTGCTGAAGAACGTGGTCAGGCTGACTTTGTGGTGGGTTTCACTGTCGGCGCCCGGGATAAGTTACGTGTTGATTCCTACCCAGACATGTACAGGGCCAATTATGGCCGTTGGGGCTGGGGTGGTAGTTATTACATGCGCGAGGAGGTTGAGGTCGATCAGTACACGGAAGGCACCCTGGCACTGGATATCTATGACGTCAGCGACCGTAAGCCGGTCTGGCATGGCGTCGCAACACGGCGCATCACCAAGAGGATGCGCGAAAATTCCGAGGAGACACTGCAAGAAGTCATAGCGGAGATCCTCAGCGGGTTTCCACCACAGAAGTAAGGCCTTACTGCGCTCTAGGCAACTGATAGAAAGAATCAAGTTTTGTCAGGAACGCTCTGGCTCGAGGTGTTGGGCGGCGTGACTCCCTGAGCGCAGGCGGTCGGGTGTCAGACTTCGCGTGCTGTCGCCAGCATGCGCTCTATTTTACTGACCAACCTGGAGATGACTGACTCGCCCCAGCGTGCGTTCAGATCAACCTTCTCTATCACCGTACCTTGCCAGATAATCTTGTCGTTACCGGGATCGGTGAAAATCAGCGAGATGCCGCCGCGATCAGTGTCCGCCGTTTGTGATATCCGGTACTGATCGTCGCGAAATCCGTCCAGTGAATCTATCGTGTGCTCTGAGAATGTTGATTGGCTGAACAGGCCGATCAAGACAGAGACTTCAATATCAGCCTGGCCGCTGGTGTTCTCCACGAAACCACTGCGCTGTATTGCTGCGGTGGCCAGTGACACCAACCTGCGGGAAACTTCGGTCTCGCCGGCGCCGGTGATCATTCCGATGCCCTGGACCGGTTTGTCTTTCCAGCGGTACGTTTTCAAGTTAGTCAGATCGTAAGCGGGATGGCTGACATTCCATTGCTCGCGAGCCTGGCCTGCACAACCAGTGATCACGACGATGGCGAGGATGAGCAGGTACTGCTTGATCATATTTTCATCCGACATGAAGTGCACAAAGGCTCATAATAACAGACCCGGCAGCGCTGAGTTTCTGTGAGGGCTTGCCGCAGGACGGGTTTGTCTGCAACTGTTGCCTGTAATTTGAATTAAGTCAGCCAGCGGGTCGAGGGTAGTGCCATCTGTCGGCGGCGCGTTTCAGTAGCGCGAAGCTGCCAACGACATAGGCGATGGCAAGAGATAACAGAAAGATTCGGGTGAGAAATGCCTCTGTGGCATCTTTGAAATCATTGGAGATGGCACTACCAAGCAGTAGCAGCACGGTTGAAAACGCGGTGCCGTATATGGGTGCCATCGGATCATCAGAAAGAATTTTGCGCGCGAATACGGTGGCAACCAGTGCAACAAGGGCCAGCATGAAAAAGGGGTTGGGTGCCATGACCAGAAGGTGGTAAGTACCAATAGCAAATAAGCCACCCAGCAGGTTCGCTGCCAGCAAAGCGGTCCCGCCTTTAGCCGAGGCTGCCAGGTCGACATTCTGCGCCAGATTGGTAGAGACGATGAGCAAAACGATCATATCCACCCAGAACAGCGTGTAGAAAACTGTCACCAGTGGCAGCACAATCAATGTGCTGATCAAAGCAGCAATGTCGGCCGGAAGTGGGCTCGACGGTGAGGACTTTGCTTCCGGTTCCGGCGTGGCCGGGAAAATACTGAAAAACAGGACGGCAAGGCTAACGGCAATCAAACTGGACAGCCACAGCCCTTCCGCCAACATCAAGGAAAGGTGGACCGAAGGCAATCCCGGCAAGGGGATCACCACCACACCAAGGATCAGCAGCGTCACTGCGAATGGTGGCAGACCAAGGTTGCCGGCTCGATAGATGTGCAACAGCAACAAGCCGAACAGGGCAATACAAACTATTGGCAGGTTAATGACTGACATCGAGAGCAGCAGACCAAAGGCACAGCTGCCAAAAATGACCGCAAGAAACAGGCCGCCGGTTTTCAGGTCAACCGTAGGACCCGAGAGCAGCATGGCGAGCAGCATCGGCATGATATAAGCCAGTGGCCAGTTCACCAGCTGTGCCAGCATGAAGCCACTGGTAATGCCAGCGATAAATCTCAGCGATCTGATGTCATCTATAGACATGTGTGCCTGCGCGTGAGTCGAGTCTCAGTAGAGATATGACAGCATGGCTGTTGCTCTAATATAGATCCAGGCGAGCGAGTTCATTAACCAGTTGTTACCGGTGTAAACGATGACATCGGCCTGACCGCCCTCACGGACATGGCCGCGAGTTGAATCTCTTGGGATCGTGATGATGACCGGAAAACGCTCGGGGTCTCTCAGCCAGCCTGTCGCATGCTCGGCAGTCGACAGCTGTCCCACCTGGGAATTGTTTGAATCGGCGATACCAAACCCAAGGCTGGAAACTCGTGCCTGATGGACAACGCCAGGCATGGCATCAAGGACAAACTCGACCTCATCACCAGGGTCGATGTTGCCCATGTTGTTTTCCCGCATGTAAGCCTCAATCCAGAGATTTTCGCCTGCGATAAAGGTCATTAAAGGTTGTCCAACATTGGCGAAGTAACCTTCGTGTACCCGGACATTGGTGACGACGCCGATACCCGGCGCGTGCAGAGATGAGCGGGCGAGATCGAGTTGTGCTTTCTCGAGTTTCGCCATGGCGGCAACGATTGTTGGGTTCGCAGCGCCGGTCGAACCCAGGTTCTCCCGGGCCCTTTCCAGTTGCGATTCAGCCTCGGCGACGCGGGCCTGGGCGCTGGCAAGGTCGGCTTTGGCCTTGTCCACTTCGGCATCGGTGGCGACGCCCGTTCCCTCTATCGCGATGATTCTGCCCGACTTTGCCTCGGTGCTGCGCAGCCTTGCTCTGGCTTCTACAACGTTGGCCTGCGCAAAACTAACATCTGCTGTGGTCGCGCCAACGGTTTGGCCGGCTTTCTCCAGGTCAGCCTTTGCCTGCTTCACCGCCAGCTCATAATTGTCAGGGTCGATTCTGAGCAGCAGTTGCCCTTCTGTCACGATCTGGTTCATGGCGACGTTGACCTCGGTGACAAAACCTGACACCTGGGGTGCAATCGGGACGACATTGCCGCGGACACGGGCCTGGGCGGTGCTGGGGGTCAGACGGTCAGCGGCGATATACCAGCTAAACACAACCAGGCAGAAAACGCTGATCCAAAGCGTCAGCTTTTTTACCAGCTGGCTCTCGGGCGGTGGTGATTCAGGCGCAGGCGTTACCTCTGACATAGCACTCTGGTTTTCTACTTCACTCATGTTCTGGGGCCTCCGGTGCAGGTACCGGCTCTTCAATCCAGGCGTTGAAAATGGTGTAGCCGATAGCTAGGAAGATCGCGCCAATAAACAAACCGAGTATGCCCATCGTCACGACGCCACCGATGGCGCCGAAGAGGATGATCGGCATGGGTATGTCCATGCCCCTGCCTAGAAACAGAGGCTTCAGGAATGTGTCGCTGACGCTGACAAAAAATCCATAAATCATGAAGAGAACTGCGGGTAGCGTTTCATGAGCGGAAAAAACGTAAAGGATAATTGGCAACATCACGATCATGGGTGGCAGCTGCACCACGGCTAAAATCAGGACCAGGACGACCCATACCGCTGTGCCGGGAATGTCCATGACCACGAAGCCGATAGCTGCGCCAATGGCCTGCATCAGCGCGATGCCAATAACGCCCTGGGCAACGCTGCGGACTGTCTGGGTGCAGAGATCGACGAGTTGCGAACCCCGCGACTGGACTATCCTTTCCATCACTTTGACCAGGTACTCGTAGCAGGGGCCTGCAAAGGCAAGAAATCCGCCTGCAATTATGGTCGAAATGATGAAGCTGCCAACGGCACCACCCAGGCCGGCCATGATGCCCACTGCCCTTTGACTGAGACTGGAAAGCTCTTCCTTGTACTGCGCAACCAACGATTCCATATTCGTATTAGCCAGGGACCAGAAGGCATAAAGTCGTTCACCGATGATGGGCCAGTCTTTCACCGCCTCTCGCGGTGCAGGTACCTGCAGGGAGCCATCTTTGAAACGTTGATTCAGGCTTTGCATGGTTTCGACGAATGACACCGTCATCTCGTAGACCGGTACAATCAGCAGTAGCAGCGTCACGGCCACCATCACGGTGGCGGTCAGGCCGGCTTTGTTGCCAAAACGGGGTAGGATTTTGAGGTAGAGCGGGTACACGGCAGTTGCCAGGATTCCGCCCCACACCAACAGCTCCAGGAACGGGCTGACAATCTGAAAGCACAAATAGGCAAGCAGGCCCAGAAGGAATATCCGTACGAAGGCCTCCACGATCGGGTCATTTTGGTTTTCAGACATTTATCCCCCTCAATTCATTAGTTAACTGGCCCACTACCCTACTATATAGTGCATAGAAGGCAATCAGTTCTGCTGGATTCATATGTCTGATTTAGCATCCCGCGCGCCGCGTCGTTAAGGAATTTTACGATTACCAGGACTATGTGCATGCCTGACTACTTTGCCTGTTGAGCAAGGCCCGCTTAAGCACTATCCTCAAATGAAGAGAGACAACGGAGTGATTGAGTGAAATTTTTGTTTGTTGTTGCAGTGACGATAAGCCTCGTCGCCTGTACTGCCAGTACACCCACCATGCAAAAGGGCGATGCAGCAGAGGTGACCTTCGATGGTTTGTATCGGGTGGATGGTACCCGGATGGATGAGACCTGGCTCAGGCCGGATATCGATCTCAGTCAATACGGCGCACTGATGTTTGAAGGTGCCGGAGTCTCTTACCTGCCGGTGAAGCAGCGTGCTCGCTATGCTTCCACCGCGGAAAAGTTCCCGCTGGATGATCGCCAGAGAGCCCGTCTGGAGGCGACCATTACTGAAGTGCTCGTTGAGGAATTCGGTCAGTTTGAGCACTATTCCGTGACCGATCAGGCGGGTCCCGGGGTTCTTAAGGTCACCATTGGCCTGAAGGATGTCTTGTCACGGGTGCCGCCGGAACGAAATGGCAGCCGGGTGAGCTTCTACCTGCGTGATCTCGGTGAGGCCACGCTGGTATTGGAAGTCCGGGATGCGGAGACCAATCAGATTCTGGCGCGTGTGGTTGATCGTGCCAGTGTGGAAAACACGAGTCTGCAAGAGAGCAACGCCGTGACCAACATGAACGAAGTGAAACGTTCAGTCCGCCGTTGGGGCAAATCAATCCGGCAGGGACTTGATGGGCTGCACCAGGCAGGCTGTTATTTCTGTGAGAATCCCGGCTAAGCCCCGGCTATGTCACTTGGGGCCCGGTCGAAAGAAGGTATGGCAATGAGGCGTCTTCCATTTGGCTTCCAGCAGCTGCTGATTACGCTCGTGGGTTTTCTGATGTTGCCAGGGATGTTTGGAGAACAGATCGGGCTTCTCCTGCCGCTGATGTTTACGCTGGTGCTGGTTTCATGCCTGTATCTGGTTGCTGAAAACCGCAGTCAGTTGCTGATTGTCTGCATTCTGGCAGTGCCGCCGTTGCTCACAAACTTTCAGCTGGGTTTATTTGATGACCAGCTCCGTAACACCCTTAATCTCGTTGCATACCTGATATTCCTGTTCTACGTAGCGAGACACATTCTGTTGTTTCTTCTGCAGGCGCAACAGATATCCTCTGACGTCATCTATGGTGCGCTCTGCCTGTATCTGATTTTGGGGTTTTTCTGGGGCCTTGCTTACGCGCTCCTGGGGGTTTTCAGTCCTGAAGCGTTTGACGCGGACGCAGTTAGTACTTTCGCAGACTACCTGTATTTCAGTTTTGTCACGATCACAACCCTTGGCTACGGCGATATCAGCCCAGTCAGCGAATTTGCCCGCTCTCTGGCGGTAGTCGAAGCGATCACAGGGCAGATATATTTGGCGGTGGTGATTGCCAGACTCGTCGGCATGCAGGCCTCAAGTGGGTGACGTAAGTCTGAATAAGACGCGTTAAGTTTTTTCACGTTGCCGCGATAAACCCTGGCGGCTAATCGGGTTAACGTTCAAACAGCAGCTTGGGCTCCCAGTCCCCTTCGAAACAGGCGGTGTTCCTGAATACCTGTTGTGCGCCATCGCTGGTAAGACTGCTGAGTTTGCAGGCCGTGATCCTCTCATCCTTGAAGCGAAAGGCCTGAACCTCCCCGCGATCGAAATCAATCGTCGTGAATCCGGGCCACAGGTCACCACTGATCGTGCCGGCATTGATGAGGGTGAGCTGCTCGAAATGGATCATTATCTTGAAGTGCATGTGGCCGTTGATGACGAATTGGTGTCGACCATTTGCAATCAGGGCGTCGAGTTCACTGCTGCGCTCCGCCGGCATCCGTTCTGTGCCGGGCCAGACTTTTCTTAAGTCATTTTGGGCAACGCCGTGACACAGCAGCAAAGTGCCCAGGGTGGTTTCAAACTCGAGTTGCGTCGGAAGTTGCTCAAGGTAGTTTAGGCTTACCTCGGTCAGATCTTCGGGGTGATGCGCGTTCGGAACATGACGGGCTTTACCCTGCATGACCCAGCGGTCGTGGTTGCCGCGCACTGTGCTGATGCCATGCGCATTTAACAGGTCGATGCACCTATCGGGGCAACCGGGGCCATCCATGATGTCGCCCGTACAGAGAATCGCATCAAGGTCCAGATCGGTTAATACCTCGAGCGCGGCCGCAAGCCGATCATCCCGGGCGTGGACGTCGCCGATCAATCCGATTTTTTTCAGCACTGGCTTTCTCTTTTGACTTTGAGGGCGGGCGTTTGCCGATTACCCTCAGTTACTTACGTCCGTTTGCATCATCCAGATGAAGACCAGGGTTGCCGGGCTCGAATCGCGATCAGCGCTGCTCTCGTAAAAACCCGGGATAGCCCTGTTTGGCTATGCTGGCCAGCTTCTCGCGGTAGCCTGGCGCACCACCGAGATAGATCATGTAGCGCAGCTTGTCATGACCGTCGACATTGGAGTTGTACCCGGTGAACCAGGATTGACTGGTCGACAGCAGTGACATGTCATAAAAGCTTTTCACATGCGCCTGCCAATCCTGCTCGGCGGCTTCGGTGGTTTCAACGCGGGTCACGCCGCTATCGACCAGCTGTTCAATGAATTCCGATGCCCATTCTACGGCGGTTTCAATCGCCGGCGGGAAGTTGGTGGCAACCGAAGCACTCTGCGGACCGGCAAGGGTAAATAAATTAGGGAAACCCGCGACCTGGACACCAAGGTAGGTGACAGGGCCTTCCTGCCACTTGTCGCGCAATTTCATGCCATCGACGCCCTCGATATCAAGGCGATCAAATGCACCGGTGATGGCGTCAAAACCCGTTGCAAAAATAATGATGTCAAAGTCGTGATGTTCGTTGCTGGTCTGGATGCCGGTCTCGTCGATCCCCTCAATCGGTGTCTCATTGAGATCAACGAGTCGTACATGATTGAGGTTATAGGCCTCGTAGTAGCGGGTCTCCAGCGGGACACGTCGGGTACCGAAGCCGTGGTCCTTTGGAATCAGCTTTTCGGCGGTCTCTGGATCGTTGACCCGCTCCCTGATCATGTCAGCAATGAAAGCCGAGAACTCGGCGTTAGCGGCAGGGTCGATCAGAACATCTCGAAAGTTGCCGAGCCAGACGCCGAATCCGGGCGAGTCGTAGAGTTTCTGCCAGTAAGCCTGTTTTTCTTCTTCCGGCACCTCAGCGAGCGTGCGCCGGTCTGGCCCATGCAGGAAACCGTTTGGCGTCGCGGCACACTGCGCGAAGATCTCGTCATAGGATGCCTTGATCTTCTCCATCTCATCCTTGCTGATCGGTGAGTTATGCAGGGGCGCACACCAGTTCGGTCGGCGCTGGAACACGGTCAGCGATCCGACTTTGTCGGCGATTGCGCCAATGACCTGGACGCCCGTCGCGCCGGTGCCGATCACAGCGACCTTCTTGCCCGCCAGTTCGACTTCTTCGTGCGGCCAGTAGTAGGTATGAAAGGCCTGGCCCTTAAATCGTTCGGCGCCCGGGATGCGTGGGGGTGTTGCTGCCGACAACATGCCGATGGCGGTGCAGAGATAAGTTGTGGTCAGCTCGCGACCGTCTTCCAGGGTCAAAAGCCAGTGGTTGTCAGTCTCCATAAAGCGGGCCGATTTCACCCTGGCGTTGAACTGCATGTGCTCTGCGAGGTCGAGCTTGTCGACGACGTAGTTGAGGTAGCGCAGGGTTTCGGGCTGGGCGGCGAAATGCTCTGACCATTCCCACTCCTCCAGTATCTCCTCGTTGAATGAATAACCGTAGGAGTAACTCTCGGAATCGAAGCGGGCCCCGGGGTAACGATTCCAGTACCAGGTGCCGCCTGCGCCATCTGCAGCCTCGAGCAAGGTCACGTTGAGTCCGAGATTCAGAAGCCGGTGCAGCATATAGATGCCACAGACACCTGCCCCAATGACAATCACGTCGTGGTTCGGTTTGTCGGCCATTCTTCGCCTCCTGAGAAAGACAGTCAGGCAACTTAGCCTGTTTTAACCGGCAAAGACAATGTGGGAGATCAGGTGCCTTTGTTTTATCACCGCGGCTGATAACAGGGCATTGTAGGCAGCCGGCAGGACTGCCGCTAATATGTCGCGCTTGTTTCAATCGGTCATGGTGAATCAAGTTGATGAAGCAAGGCGAAGCCCTTGAGTTTGATGTCCTGGGTCTGAAGATCTGTGCCCGGCAGTGGGGTAATCCCGAAGGACCGCCCGCCCTTGGTCTGCATGGCTGGCTGGATAACGCCAACACCTTCAATCGGCTGGCGCCACTGCTGCCGGAGCTCAACCTGATTGCGCTCGACTTTGCGGGTCACGGCTATTCCGATCACCGTGCAGAAGGCGTGCACTACCATCCTCTGTATGACATGCAGGATGTGCTGGCTGTAGCGAATCAGCTGAATTGGCATCACTTTCACGTGATTGGTCATTCGATGGGAGCGAGCATTGCCTCAGAACTGGCAGCCATGTTCCCGGAGCGGGTGGCGGGTGCTGTCCATATTGATGGTTTTCTTGCGACCGGGGGTGTCACGTCGGAAGAGCGGATCGAACAGTCCCGTGTTGCGATCGAGAAAACCCTGAAGCCGCATCACCAGGCCCGGGTCTTCACCAGCCTCGAGGCCATGGCCCAGCGAGTCACTGAGGCGACTGACCAGAGCCTGGCAGCGGCGATCGAGCTCGTGCAGCGCGGTCACCAGGAAGTCGAGGGCGGCGTGACCTGGCGCACCGATCCGCGTATTCGTTACCCGACGCCGTTGCGCCATACCCGGGCGCACATCGACCTGCTGTTGAAAGACAGCACCAGCCCGGCGCTGCTGATTGTCGCTGAACAGGGCGATGAGTGGTATCAGGGTGAAATTCCGGATGCTGAATCACATCACCCGAATCTCGCTGTGAGGCGCATGGCGGGGCCACATCACATTCACCTGGAGCCAGATTACGTTGACGAGGTGGCAGCTTTCACCCGGGAATTCCTGGACCTGTAACCTTGCCGTCGATTGTTGTTAACAGTACTGATCGGGAACTAACGCTCTGCTACGAGAGCTTCGGTGCCGGTAGTGGTGACTGGATCATACTGATTCGTGGTCTCGGGACCCAGTTAATCGAGTGGAGCCCGCAGTTGATAGAAGGGTTCAACGCGGCCGGGCTCAGGGTGCTGGTGTTTGATAACCGGGATGCGGGCCTGTCAGACAAGATTGAGGCGGACTACCGGGTCGAGGATATGGCCGCTGATATAGCGGGATTGATGGATGCACTCCACATCAAGCGTGCGCATATCTTTGGCATCTCCCTGGGAGGCATGATCGCCCAGCTGTTCGCTTATGCGTATCCCGAGCGCACCATGACCTTGTGCTCAGTCATGTCCTCCAGTGGCAATCCGGAACTGCCGCGGGCGAAACCAGAGGTCTCGGCATGGCTCAGTATCGACGTGGATTCGCGCGAGGAATACATTCGCCAGGATGCCGAGAGCCGGGTTGTGTTTGGCAGCCCCGGCTATCCGGAGACCGAGGCTGAGCGCATCGAGATGTCGACGTGGACCTACGATCGCTCATTCGTACCTGAAGGCACGGCGCGACAGATGCGAGCGATCATGGCCAGCGTGGGCCGGACCCAGAAGCTCGAGGCGATCCAGGTGCCGACGCTGGTCATCCACGGTGAGGAAGATGCGCTGCTGCCGCTGCCGCATGGCGAAGATACCGCGCAACGTATCCCTGGCGCCCGTTTCAGGGCCGTGGCTGGCATGGGACACAACATTCCCCATTCGCTGGCGCCACAGATTGTCGAGATGGTGACAGATTTTATTGCCGGTTTACTAACCCGGAACTGAGTCCCGTGGATCAAAATCAGAGGTGCGCCAGCAGCTCCCGGTAGCCGATGTGCTTAACACCGGCAGCGTCGATGTAGGCCTTCATCTCCGGATTGCGCCAGGCGATGTAGTCCGCATGTCGCGACTTGTGGGTGTCGGCAATGGCCTGCAGTTCCTCACCATCCTGCGCCGGGTGAAACAGCAGGTGGGTTAACCCGGGTGCAAGACTGTCGATGATATCGCGATAGAACTGATCTTTGTCATTCATATCGATCAGGGTGTCGATAATGATGTGATCAAGCGTTGGCACTGATTCTGTTTCCACTTTCTCGAGCACGGCGAGATAGTCCTCGGCCATGTCGCCCATGGCCAGCATCTCGAGTCGCTCGCGCGTCATCCTCGGCAGGAACGCAGGGACCCTGAATTCCTCGGCCAGCGCGAGATAGCTTGCCAGAAATTTCGGGTGAACGACGGAACCCATGTGGGTATCGATATGGGTGATGTTGATTCCTGCCGCGAGTGCAGTTTCGATTTGTGCGCGCATCTCGGCTTCCGCCGCTGTTACCGTTACATGCCGCACCGCGTCTTCACGGGTATGCCAGAGGTAACCTTCGTGGTCGAGCAAGCCTGTCGCTGGGTCTCTCGAACTGATTGCCGGCCACCGAAAGGTTGGATACTCCGCGGTCAGAGTCAGGTGAACGCCGACATCAAATTCCGGGTGATCGCGACAGATTTGAGCTGCCTCCATGAACCAGGGCGCATTGACGATAATCGAGGCACAGCTGGCCGCACCTGAGAGCAGGCATTCCCGGGTTGCTGTGTTAGCCGCATGACAGAAACCCATGTCGTCTATGTGCGTGATCAGCACGCGATCGTCGGCACTAAAGTCCATTTTCTCGAGGAATGGATTCAATGGCAGGGCCCCCAGCAATACTCGTGAGAATAGAGCAGGGTTGTCTGTCGAGCAAGCTGGTGCGCTGCCAGGAACGGCGTTTTATCTTCAGGTTTTGATATCTGAAATTCAGAGAAAACGCCGAACCTCATGCTGATCGCCCGGGCTCAGTCGAACAGCTCACCGCCACAGGCAGGTGCGGTCGTACCGTACTTTTCATAAGCCTTGATGACGTTCGCACCGGTGCGCCAGCGATGCACTTCATCGGGACCATCGACCAGGCGCTGTGAACGAATGCCGGTGTACCAGCGCGCCAGCGGCGTGTCATGACTGTAGCCAAGCGCGCCGTGCAGTTGCAGCGCGGTATCGACGACCTGGTGCACCATGTTGGCAAGGAACACCTTGGCAATACCGTTTTCCTGACGCAGATCCATGCCCTTTTCAGCTTTGTAGGCGATGTGCAGGAGCATGAGGCGAGCTTTGTAAATCTCTGCTGCGCAGTCGGCCAGCATCCAGCGAACGCCCTGGCGGTCGGCCAGGCGCTCACCGAAAGTCACACGATTGACCACCTGCTCTGCGGCGAGGTCGAGGGCGCGCTGTGCCATAGCAACGTTGTGCATACCGTGGCGCAGGCGGCCGTAGGCGAGGCGGTGCTGACCCATGTTGAAGCCCTGACCGCGGCCCCCGAGAATGTTCTCGCGGGGTACGCGCAGATCTTCAATTTTGATTTCTGAGTGCGAACCGCCAAGCTTTAAACCCAGTTCGGTGTGCGGCTGCATCGTCTCGATATCCCGCAGGATCTGGTAGCCTGGATTGGGTAACTCAACAATGAAGGTGCTGTATTGTTCATGGCGAGGTGCATCCGGGTCTGTCTTTGCCATGACCACCGCAATATCGGCGACGCTGGCAGATGAGCTGAACCATTTCTCACCGTTCAGGACCCATTCGTCACCGTCGAGTTCCGCCCTGGTCTGCATACCCGTGGCATCGGCACCTGCCGCTTTCTCGGTCATTGAATAGCAGATGCGTTTTTCACCGTTCAAGAGCGGCTTGAGGAAACGTTCTTTCTGATCGTCCGTGCCGTGTTCGAGCAGGGTCAGCATAGTGGCGTCGTCAGGACCCTGGGTATTCAAGGCCATTGCACCGAGGAAGCTTTCACCGAGCTCCATCTGCACGAGGGCATTGGCGAGGGGTCTGAGACCCATGCCGCCGTGCTCCTGTGGCACAAATGGGCACCAGAGGTCTTGCGCTCGTGCCTTGGCTCTCAGTTCATCCCGAACCGTCTCAAAGTTCTCTGCTGTGCAGGTTTCTTCAGCCGGAATGCACTCTTCCTGGACAAACTTCCGAACCTTGTCGCGAATAGCGCGTGTATCTTCCGGTATTTCAAAATCAATCATGATTCCCTCTGATGTTTGCTTAACTCTGTACCCCTAGTAATACAGATATCGGGCGCCAAGCCAAGAGGGTGAAATGAGTGGGTATCACCCGCTCAGATTACGCAGGCCTGCCAGCAGGCCTGCTTCGCTCTGTTCGCGCAGGGCAGCACACAGGGCGTTACTCTCTACAACCTGCTGCATTCTGCGTTCGTACCCCGGGAACAGTTCTCGGTTGCTGTCGAGGATAGCCTGCCACTCTTTTACCTTTTCAGGTGAACACAGGGAGCGGGCAAAACTGGGTGCGGCGATCGAGCGAAAGGTCTCCGGCAGCAGCGACATGAGTGCGATCGGGTCAGACTTGAGCCATTCGAAGGTGGCGGCTTTGCTTGCCGTTCGCGCCATCTGGCGGTTCATGATGCTGGCCGACTCGGTGCCCTTCAGGCGGCCACCGGCAACAGTGGCCTGCAGCCGCGCTATCTGTGCAGGGTCTTCAGCTCTCGCCAGCGCCCGCAATGCCGATGAGCGGACAAAGGGATCCTGCTCTGTCAGGGCGAAGGTTAGTAGTGCCTCGAAGTAGTCGAGGCCCAGGTCCTGAACACCGATCGAGAGCGTGGTTTCCAGCTGGCCGGGATTCACGCTGGCACGATCTGCCTCGCGCTTGAACCCGATATAGGTGGCGGCACTTTCTCTGAGAGGGGCTCGCAGGGCAGGATCTCTTGCGAGGATCAGCATGAATCGCTGCAGGCGATTGACAAGCACCTGTGGGCCTTCCGCCAGCGCTCCTGCATAGCGTTCGGCAGCGATTGCCGCAAATCCGGCCCGCAGTTGTGGCTGGCCCGCCAATGAGATGACGTCGGTGAGTGCCTCAAGATAGCCGGTGACGTTATCGACGACTTCCCACTCACCGTGATTGATCAGGGTCGCGAGTGCGCGGATATAGAGTTCACCCGACAAGGTGCCTGAACGGAATGCGGCATCCAGGCTGCTGACCAGGGACAGGGCCTCATCGCCGGGCAGAGCAAGTGCATCGTTGATCTGCTTCTGCCATTGCGCTTCCGGAAAGGAGAAATGGTAGTAACCGGAACCATTGGCATTGGGGAAGACGAAATCCGGGCAGCTGCCGCCCAGTTCAAAGGTCTGCTCTGCCGCAGTCATCAGCTGACAACTCTGGCGCCTGGCATCGCCTTCATACAGGCTGACGCAGACCGGCAGTTGCCAGTCGCCTGATGCAGGATCGATATCAGAGCCGAGCGGGCTGTAGCGGGTTCTCTTAATGTGGAGCGTCGGCTGCTCCGTGCAGTCCATCTCGACGTAGAGATTCGGCACGCCCGCCTGGCTGATGAACGAGGCAAAAATCGGTTCGATTTCGCTCAGCTCTGCACCTTCAGCCAGAGATGTCATGAACTGCGGTGCGTTGGCGACGGTATCAGGGAACCGGCGCATGTGATGACGGATACCTTCCCTGAAGGCAGCTTCGCCGGCGTAGTTCTCGATCATGCCGAGTACGCCACCGCCTTTTCGATAGGTAATCCCGTCAAATGAGTCGGAGATTCTATCGTTGTGTTTGACGATCTCGCGGATCTCCCGGGCGTTGGCAAGCGAATCGTTGGACATGGCACCAAGTGCGCCGCGCTGCAGTGATTTGTCGAAGCCGCCCTCTGGCCAGTAAGCGGCAGCAGCCTTGTAGCTGGCCCAGGTGGCGAAGGATTCGTTGAGCCAGATATCAGTCCACCAGTCCGGCGTGACGAGATTGCCGAACCACATGTGGGCCAGCTCATGGGCGTGGACGACGTAATAGGCGCGCTTCTGGTCAATGGCTGAATTTTCGTCGAGCAGGAGCAGCCATTCGTCGTAGATGATCGCGCCAACGTTCTCCATGGCGCCACCGAAGCCGGCAGGTGTCGCGATCAGATCAATTTTCTCGTAGGGGTAGGGGATCGCGAAGTAGTCCTCGAGGATGCTCAGCAAGCCGGCGGTGTGCTTCAGCGCGTATTCAAGTTTTGGGCCCTGGCCTTTGGCCGCCAGACCGCGCAGCGGGATCGAGTTCGAACGGATAGTATTGGGCGGTATGTCATCGTAAGTCACAACGTCGTAGGGGCCGACGACGAAGGCCAGTAAGTAGGTGGGCAGTGGGCGGGTTTGCTGAAAGACGTGTCTGATGAGGTCGCCTTCGGGCGTTGCTGCTGTCTCGGGCGTGGCCGTGACGACGACATCCGTGGGCTTCGCCAGGATTGTGATATCAAAGGGGACCTTGAACCTGGGTTCATCGAAGGAGGGAAACGCCTGCCGTGCTGCAATTGGCTGAAACTGTGTCGCTGCGTAATGTTCTTCGCCACGCTGGACCGAATAGAGTGCATTTGCGGCGCGGTTGAAAGCTGCGCTGTAGGCTATGCGGATAGTCGCGTCGCCCCTTGCAAGGGGTGACTCGGTCGTCAGGCTGGCGACGCCGGATTCCAGCACCTGATCCCAGCTGGCCGTGACGGTTCTGCCAGCCTGGGTGATGGTCGCACTGCTGATTGAGAGGTCCTTGCCATGGAGCCACAGCCGTGATGTTGGTGCAGCCACATTGATATCAATTTCGGTTTGGCCGGAAAAAGACGGTTGGGCGGGGTCAATCGTCAATTCCAGTCGGTAGCGTTGCGGCGTAATGTTATCGTCCAGCTGACCAACCGGGGCCTCAGTTTCGTGCAATGCTTCAGGTTCTTTGGCAGCCTCGCAGGCGCTGAGCAGCAAAACAGAAATGAGAACTAAAAAGCGGCTGAGCATGGAGAATCTCCTCGTGACTGCGACACTCTGGTGGCTGCCGGCATGATTATTCTGTTTCTGGATCAGCCGTGCCGTTACTCGTCGCGATTGAACCAGAGCGGCGCCAGTTTCGCATCGCCGGTTATTTCCTCAGCAAGGTCTGCAGCCCGATAGAGTCGGCCGTTAAGCATGACGTGGCTGATGTTATCTGTCTGCCGGATGTCCTCAAGTGGATCGCTGTTAAGGATAACAAGGTCGGCGAGCTTGCCTGCTTCGATTGAACCCAGATCTGCATCCATACCGAGATACCTCGCCGGGTTAATCGTTGCCAGTGACAGTACCTGCATCGCTGACATGCCGCCACGGGCAAAACTCCACATCTCCCAATGGGTGGCAAGACCTTCGCGCTGGCCATGGGCCCCGGTGTTGACGATGACGCCTGCCTCGAGCAGCAACTTGGCCGCAGCGGCAGCATCGTCGTCCCTGAAGTCCCGCTCCGGTGCTTTGATTCGCCTGACCGAGCGCGGTTGCAGGACATCTGCCGGTACAAAGTGAGAGAGGATCGGGTGTTTCCAGACGTCACTTTCGGCGTAGTAGTAATCCTCTGAGGTGAGACCGCCATAGACCACCACCAGCGTCGGCGTATAGCCCACGTCAGCCGCCTGCCAAAGCTGGATCACATCATCGTAGAGATTCAGGGCCGGCACGTTATGCTCGATGCCCGTTGAACCATCAACGATGAGGTTCATGTCCATCTGGAACAGGCTGCCGCCCTCGGCAACAGCCAGCATACCTTCCTGGCGTGCGGCTTCGATCACCATCTGGCGCTGTTCACGTCGTGGCTGATTGTAGTTCTTGATGCTGACGGCACCCTGGGCCTTGAGCCGGCGGATGTGATTGAGTGCATCATCAACATCTGAAACGGGCGCAAAGCTGACGCTCCTGGCGCCATAGACAATCTCGCCCGTTGAAAAAATTCTGGGTGCCAGGATTATCCCGGCCTGCTGGTATTCCGCAGCAGCAAAGACCTGGGCGGCGCGGCTCGACGGGTTGTGCACGGTCGTGACACCGAGCGCCAGATGCGCCAGCGCGTTGTAGTTCTGCTGCGGGATAACACTGCCGCGACCATAGGGTCCGTGGGCATGGGCATCGATCATGCCCGGCATCACGGTTTTACCGGCAACGTCGACCACCCGGGCGCTAGCTGGGATCACGATGTCGCTGCCAACCGCTGTGATGCGGTTGTCTGTCAGCAGAATGGTGGCGCCCTCGAGTACCTCGCGATCGGCATTCATCGTGATGACGCGGGCGTTAGTGATGGCGGTAGTGCCGGAAGGCGCTGCGGTGGTGACCTCCATCGAAAGATCGACGCTGCGTCGGTCGATGGCCTCAGACTTCATCGCCTCGGTAACGCTGGCGGAAACCAACGCCGGGCCGACTGTCCACGCAACGGTCTGGCTGTCAGCAGACCAGTGCATGTAAAGCCCGCCGATATCGTTCAGCCTGCGGGTCGGCAGTGTTTTCGGTTGCTTGTTGTGCAGGCTAATCGACTGACCGGTACGGGGGCGGGCCGTGACGTGGATGTCGAAGCCCTCCTGGTGGGCAAGGTATGTGCCATCGGGTGAAATCAGGATGACACGGGCCAGGCTACTGCTTGCCTCCTCCCGGATATCGTGACCGCTCAGCGTCATTGAGAACAGCTTTGTTTGCGCATCGTCACTGCCCCTGCCGGAGGTGCTGCGCTTACGTTCATTGAAATAGATGCGATCATCCGGGCCGAAATGCGGCGAGTAGCCGCGCTTGTTGACGAAGGTAAGTTCGCCGGACTTCGGGTCTGCGAGGTAAATGCCGGGATGATTGCCCCAGTGTGGACTCGTCAGGTTGCTGCCCTTGTGTTTCTCGAGCAGCAGCCTGCTGCCATCACCTGAAATGGCGAGGTTATCAAAGTGCCCGGGCTCCTGGCTGAGTGTGCGTGATTTGCCACCCCTTGCGCTGACGCTGCGAAGGCTGGCGAGTTTGCTGTCCTGCCAGTTGAGGAAGAACACCTGTTTGCCATCGGGTGACCA
>JAYQAI010000013.1:53649-57458 GCA_038136715.1 Gammaproteobacteria bacterium
GCCCAGGTTTCCTGCATGTCGGGATCAAGGGCGGCCGGGATGACGCGATCCTCGCCCGAATCGAGGGACTTAATGTGCAGCTTGCTGACACCCTCGATGCGTTTGATATAGGCTAGCAGGCTGCCGTCCGGGGACGGAGTGGGTCGCACCGCGCCACCAGGCCCACCGGCAACGATGCGGGTTGCGCCGCTGGTGAGATCGACTTCCTTGATGTGGAAAACCTGCCCGTTGCTGTCCTGGTGATAGATAAACATATCGCCCGGCGTGGCGTTCTGGGTGTAGTAGAGGACGCGGCCATCCGGTGAGAATGCAGGCTCGCCGAGTTCCTTCTGGTAGGTTTCGCTGGGCTTGGCCACGACCTGGACACCTTTGGCCCCCTCAATCCCGGAGGCGTGATAGAGCCAGATCTCGCCGGTGCCCAAAGAGCGTGACGTGGTGAAGTGTTTCCGTGCCGCAATGTACTGCCCGTCAGGGCTCCAGGTCGGGTTGTTCAGCAGGCGGAAATTCTCGTAGGAGATCTGCGTGAACTTGCGGGTGTCGAGATCAAGAGTCCAGATATTGTCGCCGCCGCCCCGGTCGGAAGTGAAGACGATGTGTGTGCCGTCCGGTGAAAATCTTGGCTGGATGTCCCAGCTGTGATCGCCCACCACGACTTCTGCCGCACCACCGCTGATGGGCATGCGGTAGATGTTGCCGAGCAGGTCGAAGACGATCTGCTGACCATCCGGCGAAACGTCGACGCTCATCCAGGTACCCTCGTCAACAGACAGTTCGACGGTGCTGGTGCTGCCGCTGTAGTTCGGGCTGGCTACCTGCCAGGCAGGTTTCTCGTCCTCGCCGCGGGTTGCAGTCGATAAAAGTGCAAGAATCAGCGCCAGGCTGAAGAGGCTGAAGTCACGCAAGATGACACACTCGGGGTTTGTCCAGGGGAAGCGTATTGTGCCACAACTGATAGGTTTGATTAGGATCAATGAAGGATGCCGGCGGTTTGACTAAGGAAAGAGTGTCTTCCTCGCCAGCCTCGCCTGATCAGCTTTTACTGAGTTCCAGTGCGTCTGCCTCGTTTAACTCATCGCGCATCCGCTGTTCCTCGTAGCTTCTGGCTTTCGAGAAGCGAGCCAGCAGAAGATAGAGCGCCGGCGTCAGGAACAGCGTGAATGCGGCCGCAATACCGAGGCCGCCAAACACAACCCAGCCGATGGACTGCCTGGCCTCAACGCCCGCACCAGAACCAAGGATAAGGGGCAGACCGCCCAGTACAGTTGACATCAGTGTCATCGTGACAGGCCTGAAGCGCACCACAGCACCCTCGGTGATGGCCTGCTTAATCTCGTAGCCGCGATCGCGCAGCTGGTCGGCGAATTCCACCAGAAGGATGCCGTTCTTCGCCATCAGGCCAATCAGCATGACGAGACCAATCTGGGAATAGATGTTGACCGACGTGCCGGAAAGAAACAGGGCGAACACCGCTGCGGCCATGCCGAAAGGGATGATGGTCGTGATGACAAGTGCGCTGGTGAACCCCTCAAACTGTGCGCAGAGCACAAGGAAGACGACGAAAATAGCAATGATGTACGTCGCCATGACCTCGCGGGAGGATTCATTCAATTCCGCTGCTTCACCCAGCAGGATCATGTCGATGGATTCCGGCAGGACCCGATCACTGATCCTCTCCAGTTCCTCGACAGCCTGACGCAGGGGCGTGCCCGGTCTGATATTGACATCCAGTTCAATGGCCCGGCGTTGCGCATGGCGGTCGAGCTCTGTCGCCACGCCTTCTTCCCGCAGCGTCACCAGGCTGGACAGTGGCAGCATCCTGCCATTATTGGCGCTGACGTACAGGTTGACGAGATCAGTTGGGTCATTGATTTCGCCCGCAGATGATTCGAGGACGATAGGGATAGCTTCGTCACCGACGTTCAAATCAACGATCTCATCGCCATCAATCATCGCTCGCAGCGTGCTGGCCAGATTACTGAGGTCAACACCCAGGTCGGCAGCCCGGCGCCGATCGATTTCAACCGAGAGCTGTGGCTGAGTAGGCTCATAGGAGATGTCCGGCTCGGACAACAGCTCGCCTTGCTCCTCAATCGCGGCCGACAGGGCTTTGGCGGCGGTGAAGATCTCGCCGTAGTCATTTCCCACCAGCGCAACATCGATGCCCCCGCCGCGGCCACGGCGCAGGTTAAGACTGTTACCCGAGTAGACCGAGGCGCGTACGCCAGGTATCTCCTGCATCGACTGGTTGAGTGAGCGAATGACTTCGCCCTGGGTTACGTCCCGCTGTTTCCAGTCTACCATCGGCGCAATAACGAAAGTGAGGTTGGGGTCCCATTGACCCACGACGGAATAGGCTGAGGTCAGGACACCAGCGTCGAGTAGTGGCTGCAGTCGATCTTCGATGTGCAGTGTTTGTTCTTCCATATAAGTGATACCGACGCCGTCGGGGCCGCGGGCAAAGACGCGGACCATGCCTCGATCTTCTGCCGGCAGCAGTTCTTTGTCGAGCGACAGGTAAAGCGAACCGGCCCCGAAGCCCAGCAGGAGGGCGGCGCCCAGCGTCAGCAGGGGGCGATTCAGGACGCGAACCAGCAGTGATTCATACCCCCTGCGAATGGTGTCGCCAAGCATGACGATGCTTTTGCGATAGCGTGGTGTTTCGCCCTCTGCCGGCAGGCGCGCGGCCATCGCCGGCACCAGGGTCAGAGCGACGAAACTTGATATGGCGACGGCCAGTGCCAGCACGAAACCGAATTCTCGGAACAGCCGGCCTGCTGTGCTTGGCAGGAACGCGATGGGGACAAAGACGGCGATTAACACGATGCTTGTCGTCAGGACGGCGAAGAAAACCTGGCGTGTGCCGAGCAGGGCTGCTGCCCGCACGCCGACGCCCTGGTGACGCCTGCGTTGAATATTTTCGAGCACGACAATGGCGTCATCGACGACAAGTCCCGTCGCAAGCACCAGGGCCAGCAGGGTAAGGATGTTGATAGAGAATCCCAGCGCCCAGATGCCCGCGACCGTGCCGACAAGGGCCACTGGAATGGCGATACTCGGCAGCAGTGTCGCCCGGACTGAGCCGATGAACAACCAGATGGTCGTAACAACAATGATGACGGTGAACAACAGTGTTTTCAGGACCTCTGTCACACTGTTGCGGATGAACGTTGCACTGTCGTCGATGATGACGACTTCCAGATTGTCGAATCGCTCGTTCAGTCGGTCGATGGCCTGGCGGACACCGTTAGAGATACGAATCGTGTTTGACTGGGCCTGGCGGATGACTCCGAGGCCAACCACTGATCGACCATTCAGGCGTGTGTAGGAACTCGCGTCTTCTGGACCAAAGTAAACATCAGCAACGTCACCGATGCGGCGCGTCTCACGGATGATAATGTCTTCGACCTGGGCTGCGCTGACAACCGTTGCGTCGGCTCGGACCAGCAGTTCCTGATCATCAGAGCGAAAGCTTCCAGCCGGGACATCAAAGGCTGCTTGCCGCAGGACCTCTGCCACTTCACTCACTGAAAGGCCATAACTGGCCAGGCGCAGAGGGTCGACAACGACGCGCAGCAGGCGCTGCCGCGCGCCGGTAGCCTGCACATCAGCCACGCCCTGTACTGCAATCAGGGCCGGGATGATGTCGGTCTCGACGATGCGCGACAGGTCATCATCCATTAATCGATCGGAGACGACGGCAAGGTCCAGCACAGCGCGGGCATCGTCATCGGCTTTTACGACCATTACTTGTTCGACACGATCTGGCAGGCGCCTGGAAATCCGGCTCACTGCTTCTCGTACATCAGCTG
>JAYQAI010000014.1:0-9099 GCA_038136715.1 Gammaproteobacteria bacterium
CTCGACGATGATCTGAATGAGAACCCGAACCTGGCCATTTTTCGCCAGACCGATAATGGCGTTGTCATCCGGATGGCGTTGTTCGCGCTGATCCTGGATGTTGCAGACCAGGTCGACAAGACGGCCAGAGAAGTCAACTGGTACACCGCCAGCCGGTTCTCACCGTAGCAAGCAGAAACAATCATCCAATTTACAGGCTGGGCGCGTTCTGCCAACAGAAATTAGACTGAGCCAACAACTGAAGGAGCCAGACATGATCTACGACAGTATCCTGCACACCATCGGCAATACGCCGGTCGTCAGACTCAATAAAATCGCACCCGAGGGTCAGAACATTTATGTCAAAGTGGAAGCCTTCAACCCGCTGTCCTCTGTCAAAGATCGCCTCGCTATTGCCATCATCGAAGACGCCGAGCGCCGCGGAGAGCTGAAGCCCGGGCAAACTGTCGTTGAAGCGACATCTGGCAATACAGGAATTGCCCTTGCCATGGTCTGTGCCGCGAAAGGTTACCCTTTTGTCGCCACCATGGTGGAGACCTTCTCGATTGAACGCCGCAAAATCATGAAAGCCATGGGCGCCAAGGTCATCCTTACACCAGCAGCCGAACGAGGCTCAGGCATGGTTAAACGCGCCGAGGCACTGGCAAAGGAACACGGCTGGTTCCTGGCACGGCAGTTTGAAAATGAGGCCAATCCTGCCTATCACCGCAACACAACCGGTCCAGAAATCCTGCGGGATTTCGCCGGTCGAGAACTGGACTACTGGGTCAGTGGCTGGGGCACCGGCGGTACCATGACAGGCGCCGGCGAGATGATTAAAAAGGCGAGACCTGATGTCCAGATCATTGTTGCAGAACCGGAAGGTGCCGCTCTCTTGTCAGGTAATGAATGGGCGCCCCATAAAATTCAGGGCTGGACCCCTGATTTCATACCTGGTGTGTTAAACAAAGACGTCGCAGATCAATTCGTGCCGGTCAACGATGACGAGTCCATCGCTAATGCGCGTCGCCTCGCCAGCGAGGAAGGTATCTTCACAGGGATTTCAGGTGGTGCGACGGTGACCGCAGCACTCAGCGTGGCTGAATCGGCGCCGTCTGGCAGCACCTTCTGCGTCATGCTGCCGGATACGGGTGAGCGTTATCTGTCCACGCCACTCTTCGCCGATATTTCAGAAGAGTCGGACGATGAATGGCTCAACGGTCTTTAGTCATCCGCCAACATTGACGCATAAAAAAGCCCTCCATCTGGAGGGCTTTTTGTTGGTCTTTTACTTGACCTTCTAAAGGAAAGTAAGGCTCAAGGTTGCGCTTAAAGCATAGCGTCCATTTCTGGCACGGCTTTGAACAGATCGGCGACAAGACCGTAATCAGCGACCTGGAAGATCGGCGCGTCCTCGTCCTTGTTAATGGCAACAATGACCTTGGAGTCCTTCATACCGGCCAGGTGCTGAATAGCACCACTGATACCGACCGCGATGTAAAGATCCGGAGCAACAATCTTGCCGGTCTGGCCGACCTGCATGTCGTTCGGCACAAAACCTGCGTCAACCGCAGCCCGGGATGCACCAATGGCTGCTCCCAGCTTGTCAGCGACAGACTCGAGCAGAGAAAAGTTCTCGCCATTCTGCATGCCACGCCCGCCAGAAATAATGATAGAGGCCGCAGTCAGTTCAGGCCGCTCAAGCTGAACAATCTCTTCTTTCTCCCATGTCGTAAGCCCAGTGTCCTGAACACTGTCCAGTGCTTCGATAGCGGCACTGCCACCCTCCGCTGCTACCGGATCAAATGCCGTACCACGCACCGTGATGACCTTGATCGCGTCAGAAGACTGAACCGTTGCAATGGCATTACCTGCATAGATGGGACGCTCAAACGTGTCTTCACTGACAACCGCAGAAATATCAGAGATCTGGGCAACATCCAGCAGCGCTGCCACGCGCGGCATGAAGTTCTTGCCAGTGGTCGAGGTGGAAGTCACAACATGGCTGTAATTACCGCCAATCTCGGCCACCAGGGCAGCAAGATTTTCTGCAACGCCGTGGTTATAGACAGCGTTATCAGCAACCAGTACCTTGCTGACACCGGCGATTTTAGCGGCAGCATCCCCAGCTGCAGCACAGCTGCTGCCGGCAACGAGGACGTCAATGTCGCCGCCCATCTGTTGCGCTGCGGCGACAGAGACAAGCGTCGGCGCCTTGATGGATTCATTATCATGGTCTGCTACTACAAGAATGCTCATGAGATCACCTTCGCTTCGTTTTTCAATTTGTCGACCAGTTCTTCAACAGTCTCAACGATAATGCCTGCTTCACGCTCTGCCGGCGGTGTAACCTTCAGCGTTTTGAGGCGCGGCGTGACATCAACACCCAGATCTGCCGGAGAATAAGTGTCGATCGGCTTTTTCTTCGCCTTCATGATATTCGGCAAGGAAGCATATCGTGGTTCATTCAATCGCAAATCAGTCGTAACCAGTGCAGGCAGTTTGACGGTGATGGTTTCAAGCCCCCCGTCGACCTCACGGGTGACAGTCGCAGTACCATCGCCGAGCTGAACTTCAGAGGCGAAGGTTGCTTGCGCCATGCCAGCCAGCGCGGCCAGCATCTGTCCAACCTGGCTGTTGTCGCCATCGATTGCCTGTTTGCCAGCAATGACCAGTGCAGGTTCTTCCTTGTCGACAACGGCTTTCAGCACCTTGGCAATCGCCAGGGGCTGCATGTCTTCGTCAGTTTCGACCAGGATGCCACGATCAGCACCCAGTGCCAGGGCCGTGCGGATCTGCTCCTGGCAGTTGCTGGCACCGACGGAAACGACAACAACCTCAGTCGCAGTACCGGCTTCTTTGAGACGAACGGCCTCTTCGATGGCTATTTCATCGAAGGGGTTAACCGACATCTTCACGTTGTTGAGATCGACGCCAGAGTTGTCAGACAGCACGCGAATATTCACGTTGTAGTCGACAACCCGTTTGGCTGCTACTAGAACTTTCATCTAATTCCTCGATTCGTGTTGATTGGTGTATTTACAAGTGCTGCACTTCGCCGCCAATAATTCTCTTATCAGTGTGTCGGGCACAGTCGTGGTCAAATTTGACGCGCGTATTCTGCCGACTCTACTGATCTTTATCAATACTGTGCATTGCACAATTTTTTGAAAAACGTGTAAAATCAGGAACTTAATAAAGGACATAACAGGTGCTGTTACCGGGTGATAAGCTCGCCCGGGAAATCGGCCGAATATCCCTGTGATCAGCAGTTTTTAAAGTCAGTAAATGAGGAGACACCCTGTGGAAAGAGAATCCATGGAATTTGATATGGTCGTGGTCGGGGGCGGTCCCGCCGGTCTTTCGGCGGCAATACGCTTCGCCCAGATGGCAATGGAAGCTGGCGAGGAATTTACCGTTTGTCTCGTCGAAAAAGGCTCAGAAATCGGCGCCCATATCCTCTCTGGTGCTGTCATAGAGACCCGCGCACTGGATGAACTGATTCCGGACTGGCAGGAACAGGGTGCACCGCTCAACAACCCTGTCACCGACGACATTTTCTATTACCTCACAGATGACCATCAAGGGATGAAACTGCCCGGCATCCTTGTACCATCAGGTTTGCACAACGACGGCAACTATGCGACCAGCCTTGGCAACCTGTGCCGCTGGCTCGGCGAAAAAGCGGAGGAACTGGGAGTTATGCTGTTCCCTGGATTCGCTGCCAGCGAAGTGCTTTACAACGAGGATGGCTCCATCAAAGGCGTTGCCACAGGTGATATGGGCATCGGCATGGACGGAGAACAGAAACCGGCCTACCAGCCCGGTTATGAACTGCACGCCAAATACACCCTATTTGCGGAAGGCTGCCGGGGGCATCTCGGCAAACAGCTGATTGAGAAGTTTAATCTGGATGCAGATTCCGACACTCAACACTACGGGATCGGTTTCAAGGAAATCTGGGAAATTGACCCCGCCAAGCACACGCCGGGCAAGGTCATCCACACCATGGGCTGGCCACTCGACCACGGGCCCGGAGGCAGCCTGGGTGGCTCCTATCTGTACCATCTGGAAAACAACCAGGTCGCACTTGGCCTCATCATCAATCTCGACTACAAAAACCCGCATCTGAGCCCTTTCGATGAATTCCAGCGCTGGAAAGGCCACAAGTTCATCCGCGATTATCTCGAGGGTGGCAAGCGGGTTTCCTACGGTGCCCGTGCCGTTATTAAAGGGGGGCTCAACGCACTGCCAAAGCTGACGATGCCTGGCGGCCTGCTCGTCGGAGACGACGCAGGTTTCTTGAACAACCTGAAGCAGAAAGGCACCCATACTGCGATGAAGTCCGGCATGATGGCGGCCGAGGCCGTCTTTGATGCCATCAAGGGTGGCTCCACCGGCGGGCAGGAACTTGAAAGCTACGTTGAAAAGTACAAGTCTTCCTGGCTCTTCGAAGAATTGCATCAGGCCCGAAACACCACAGGCTGGATGCACAAGCTTGGCCTGCTGCTGGGTTCAGCCGCTATCTGGATCGAGCAGACAATCTTCCGCGGCAAGCTGCCCATCACCCTGACCGACCCGGTACCAGACCATGCGGGAATGAAACTGGCGTCCAAGGCACGCAAAATTGATTATCCGAAACCTGATGGTGTCATCAGTTTTGACAAGTTGTCTTCCGTGTTCCTGACCAACACCTACCACGAGGAAGATCAACCCTGCCACCTGCAGCTGACTGACCCGGGCATTCCACTCAACTCGAACCTGCCACTCTACGCTGAGCCAGCGCAGCGCTACTGCCCTGCCGGAGTCTACGAAATTGTCCAGGAGGAAGACGGTTCCGATAAGTTCCAGATCAATGCGCAGAACTGTATTCACTGTAAGACCTGCGATATCAAGGATCCGGCCCAGAATATCAACTGGGTGGTACCCGAAGGTACTGGCGGCCCCAACTACGGGAATATGTGACCTTCAATCACCATCGCGACAGCGATACTGATACCGACAGCGACTTTCTATTTTTGCAGCTCAACACAATTAGAAAGTCGCTAAAGGGTATTGGCCACAGAGGCCGCATGCTGGGCACGCTCCACTAGAGCGCCATGCAGGCAAAGAACGTCCCGCCTGACCAGACCCCTATCGCACCCTCGTGTTCTACCATAAGGTCTGCTAACTGGTAGTAGACATTGCGGCTAATCCTTGCCTCCATACCGTCACGCACCAGCACATAAGGCACCCACTCATCGCCCTGCTGTGTCATCCTGAGAGGGTGCTCCGCATCGACTATGACCTCTTCACCCATGTCGGTCGTCATCTGCAGCCACTGGGCTGAATCCGCGCCGCTGACGGACATCAGCAGCGCCTGGAATGGCGCATCCTCCACCGTGATCCTGCATTTCTCGACAGGTGTCACGAGATAATAGTCATCACCTTCACGCCGCAACACTGACCCAAATAAATGAACGAGACGCCGGCGCCTGATCGTCGTTCCCTGGTAGAGCCAGGTGCCATCCCGCTGGATGACCATGTCAATGTCCTGCTGGTTTGCCGGGTGCCAGAGGTGCACGGGCGGATTTTCCTTGCCAGCGACCTTATCCAGCTCAACCATCAGCGAATACGGCAGATCCTGCATAGCCAATGCATCCTGTTATACACTCCCGGTTATACGTTAACGGATTGCGAGCTGTATCTGGAAGATGACAAGAACAATTAAACCGAAGCCCCTGACACCTGAAGGGTTCGCTCCATTTGGAGACGTCATCGAGGCGGGGCCCTTGGTGGAGCAACGTATTATCAACGAGGGATTCACGACCCGATTCCATGATCTCGCCATGCTGGAACTGACGGCTGCAGGGGGGCGCCCTGGCGTGAGCATATTTCGCTCAGCCCCGCGAAGTATGCCAATAACGCTTGCCTTGATGGAACGACATGTAAAATCAAGCCAGACTTTCGTGCCTCTCAACAGCAAGCCCTATATTGTCGCGGTCGCCGCAGCGGGAGACCTTATGCCGGATGCAATCAGCGTATTTGTCGCGAGACCTGACCAGGGTGTGAATTACCACGCGGGCACATGGCATCACTACAGCCTCGCACTGGGCGAACAATCGAATTTTCTCGTCATTGATCGCATTGCTGAAGATGAAGACTGTGATGAGGTCATGCTTGCCGAGAATGAACAGATCACGCTGGATCTGTCAGACATCCTATGACGGAACTTCCACTTCCAGCCTTTCTTATCAGCTACAGTGATTCCTCTTTCACGAACCCACACGAGGTCGTCCTGCCAGAAGAGCCACCCGAATGTACGGGCAGCTTTACGCACATGGGGGCGAAATACTGGGGTTTTGAAACGAGCCGACATCGCGCCATGTCGGTCGTCGAAGGCGAAGCGGCCTTCCAATTTGACCACGATGCCTGTCACTGGTTCGAAATAGGCCTTTCGGCACCTGCCCGGGTCGAGCGCCTGACTGTCAGCACCCGCTGGTTTACGGGCAACCAGGTACCAGCTGTCAGCATTCTGCTGCTGCATGATGACCAATCCACGGAAGTCATCAGTCGCGCCCCACTGCACCCCGACCAGGAGCACGTTTTCGAGATCAATCCAACCCTGGCGAGCCGCTGCGTGGTGATGTGCTATCACGAAGGCGGTATTGCCCGGGTCAATCTCTTCGGTGAGAGCGTTGATGAGACCAGTGAACAGAATCTGCTTGAAATGGCAACGATCAGCCATGTTTCCAACGAACACTATGGGCGACCAGACGACGCGGTTGCCGGGAACAGGGGCATTGATTATATGTTTGGCTGGGAATCGGCACGCTCAGGGTTCGGCGAACAGGCTCTGTTTCACCTGGCTGAACCCGCGGTCATTCGCAGCATCGTCGTCGACACCTACCTGCATCGACTGAATCCACCGCTCAGCTGTCACGTCTACGCACTGCAACTGCCCGCCGGTAACGACATCGAGGCCTGCATGGCCCAAAGCCCTCGCTGGGTCATCGAATTTGCGGATGGCCTTCGCATCCAACCTGAAAATTTTCAGGTGTACATGCAGCAACAGCGTTATCTGGACGAAGCGACGGCTGACCCGGGCAAATTCAGAATTTCACTTCTGAACGAGTCGAACAGCCTGTGGCAGCCACTCATCAGTTTTGGCAGACTGCGGGCTGATACCTGGCATCGTTTTGACGCTCTGGAATATAGCGGCGTGACCACCCACCTGCTCTACATGCACTTCCCGAATGGCGGAATACACGGGTTAAAGGCATTTGCCTGATAGATTACAGCCGAGGGTTTAGATGCGAAAATTCATTGCAGACCTACTGATTAGGCACCTGACCGAGGAAACCGAGAGACCACCCCAGGTCTCAGGGCTTGGCTATCACTGGGCAGACTTTATTCAACCGGGTGATGTCCTGCTGGTTGAGGGCACGACCCGCATCAGCACAGCGATCAAGTACCTGACCCAGTCAACCTGGTCTCATGCCGCCATGGTGGTCCATGCCGCCCCGGCAAAGATTATTGAAGCTGATGTCAAAAATGGCGTGGTTAAAACCGGCATCGACAAGTATCTCGGGCAGAATGTGCGCATTTGTCGCCCTATTAACCTGACACCGGCGGAGATCAGGGCTGTTATCGAGCACGCTGAGTCGCACATCGGTGTCAGCTATGACATCAAAAACCTCGTCGATCTGGCTCGATACCTGCTGCCGACGCCACCGGTGCCTGCAAGGTATCGGCGCCAGATGCTGACGCTCGGCAGCGGTGACCCGACAGAGAAACTAATCTGTTCTTCACTGATCGCACGTTCGTTTCAGCATATCCGATATCCGATCCTGCCGATGCAGTGGTGGACCTAAGACCTTACCTTGATGTCGCAGGTCCGACACTATTCACTTTTTATGCCCCGGGACTTTGACCTGTCACCTTATTTCAGCGTCGTCAAACCGACCGTCGAAGGTGGTTTTGATCACAAGTCTATGACCTGGGCAGAAGACCAAACCGAGGATCCACAATGATGATAAAAGGCTGGCAAGGCGAAGCGCTGAACACTGCACCGGACTCCGAGAATCAAATACATGGCGATGACATGGCGCAGCGATTCGGGTTCCAGGGCGGCCTGGTCCCCGGCGTAACGATATCTGCGTATCTGATCCAGCCTGCCGTAGCCGCCTGGGGCATGGAATTCCTGGATCGAGGCGCAGCACACGTCCAGGTGACATCTCCGCTGTACGACGAAGAGACATTTCAGGTCCAGATCCTGTCGCAGGGGAATGCGCACTATGAAGCACAACTTGTCCGAGCAGGCGGCAGCATTAGTGCGAGCGCCGAGGTCAGCCTGCCCGAACTCGCTGCCAGCCCGCCTGCGCGCAATCACGACCCCATCGCGGCACCGGAATATGTTGGCCCGCCCGCCTCGATCGATACTCTCACCAGGCTTCAACAAGAGGGCTGCGTTGCTTATCGCTATCACTGGGGCGCAAAACATCGTATGCAGCACTATTTGAGGGACATGAGCGTGATGCCGGCACTCCTTAGCGGTGACAACGCGTATGCCAACATGAGTTATTTGCTCGGTATTTCTAACTGGATTCTTGCGGGTAATGCCTACATGAACCCATGGATTCATCTCGAGACGACTTCCCAGAACTATCGGCCCGTACCTCAGGGTACTGACATCGTTGCCGAGATGCGCGTCGTGGAATTCTTTGAGAAGAAGGGACACGAATTCGTTGATGTCAACGTCGCTCTCTTTGACGAATCCGACGATACCTGTCTCATGACGGTCAGACAGCGGGCTATTTACAAACTGAGAGGAAGTTAGCCGCCCAGAGCCTGGAAGAGAGGCAAGAAAAAAGCGGCAATAAACAAACGACAAGAGATGAATCGGTGCTGACTGCGATTTATGATGCGTCTTCACCAAGAATAAGAACGACAATCAGGGCCGAGTATGACTGATCCAATCAACCGCTCCGTCGAGGAGCCTTCTGTATTCAGCCCTGCCGCACGCCAGTACGCACTTGGCGTCCTCGTGGTCGTCTACACGTTTAACTTTATCGACCGGCAGATACTTTCGATCCTGCTGGAGCCCATCAAACAGGATCTGGGTTTATCTGACTCGGCACT
>JAYQAI010000014.1:9199-57250 GCA_038136715.1 Gammaproteobacteria bacterium
TCGATCAGGTCGAACAGCCAGGGATCAAAGAAACGTTCCAATTCATGTGGCGCAAACGTTCCTTCAGGCATCTGGCTTTCGGTGGCGCCCTGACCGCCTTTGTCGGTTACGGTGTCGTAACCTGGGTACCTTCTTTCCTGATTCGCTCGCACGGTATGGAAACCGGAGAGGTTGGAACCTGGCTCGGACTTATCCTGGGCATTCCAGGCGGTATCGGCATTGCGCTGGGTGGTTACATGGCAGACAAATTAGGTGCGCGAGATACCCGCTGGTATCTGTGGATCGTTTCGGTGGCGCTGCTGGCGGGTGTACCCTTTGCTTTTGGCGTCTATCTGAGCGACAGCGCACTCGCAGCCCTCTTATTCCTGATCATGCCAATTGCGCTCGGTAACTTTTACCAGGCGACGACCTTCTCCCAAACTCAGGGCCTCGCAACGTTGCGCATGCGCTCAGTCGCTGCGGCTGTGTTGCTGTTTATTCTCAATATCATCGGTCTTGGTGCAGGCCCACAGGCCGTGGGCATCGTCAGCGACTTACTGAATCCGACCTATGGCCAGGAATCACTACGCTACAGCCTGTTGATCTTCTCGTTTGTCAATATCTGGTCTGCTTACCATTACTACGTAGCAGGCAAATACCTGGAGGAAGAACTGGAAACGGACTAGCTGCGCCAGCTATCAGCTGGCCAGTATCTGCTGCAACAGATCTTCCTTGCGCGCGACCGGCAGAAAACTGGAACGAATACTATTGGCGACAAGTTGCTTCGCCTGGTCGCTCTCAAGGCCGAGGGCTGCTTCCATCGCAGCGAAGTTATCCATCAGGTAGCCACCGAAATACGGCGGGTCGTCTGAGTTGACGCAGACGTTCAGCCCCTGGTCGAGCAGTGCCAGGATGTTGTGATCAGCCATCGTGTTAAACACCCTGAGGCGCACATTCGACAGCGGGCAGACAGTCAGCGGCATCTGTTCCCGAACCAGACGCTCGACCAGGGCCTGGTCCTCTGCACAGCGTACCCCGTGGTCAATGCGCGAGACTTCGAGTGTATCAAGTGCGCCCCATATATATGCGGGTGGACCTTCTTCGCCGGCGTGAGCAACGCATTCAAAGCCCAGCCTCCGCGCTTCCGCAAACACCGCCGAAAACTCTTCTGGCGGGTTGCCGACTTCACCGCTGTCGAGACCGACCGCGTGAATCATGTCGCGATAGGGTAATGACTGTTGAAGCGTGGAAAGCGCAGCTGACGCCGGCAGATGGCGCAGAAAACACATAATCAATAGCGTCGACGTGCCCCACTCACTTGCCGCCTGCTGCCGGGCACGGTCAAACCCCCTCATGAAGACGTCGAAATCAATACCGCGATCCGTATGGGTCTGCGGATCAAACATGACCTCGGCGTGCACGATGCCTTCATCCCGGCAGCGGCGCAGGTAGGCGATCATGAGCTCATAGAAATCGTCTTCATCAATCAGCACACCAGCGCCCAGGTAATAAAGATCCAGAAAACTCTGCAGATCATCAAACTCATAGGCACGCGCAACGTCTTCAACATTGCTGTAGGGCAGCTCAACGCCATGTTTTTCCGCCAGTTCCATCAACATGGCAGGTTCCAGTGTGCCCTCAATATGCAGATGCAGCTCTGCTTTCGGCATGCTTCGGATCAAGTCCAGCAGATCACTCATTGGCTATACCCGGCACATTGTTTTCGTATTGCTCCCAGTTGTTGATGATTTCATCAACAACAACCGAGCCAACGAGATAGCCCGCTTCAACCGCAACTTCAAGACCGGCGTATTTGTAGCCCTTGGTCTCCTTCAACAGATTTTCAGCTGCAGACCGGCTGGGCGGCTGCATGGTGTAGTTGCTGCCGGTACGCAACACCATCATGCGATCTTTGTCCGCTCGGCCGATTTTGTCGAGCCAGCTCAGCGCCAGGTAGGAACCCGTGTCCTCCATAGCGGACGTTACCATGTTGCCTTTACCATCAGACCAATAGGCTACCAGCTGATTCGCCCAGTCATTCAGGATTGCACCGTGCCAAAAAGTGAGCGCCGCAATGTGATCGCCTTTCAATACATAGGGCTTCCCTTGTGCATTCGGGTGTTCGGTGTAAAGCACTTTCTCCCTCTCAACTGACGGATCATCAGGGATTTCAACGTCCTTAGTCAGCTGATAAGCCCATTCCGTCAAATCAGGATTTAGCCGGTAAATCTCCCCCGTCGGTTCAGGCCGGTCAGGGTCAAACGGTTTCATTGTGTAACGTGGAAAGTAACCAAAGGGCCAGTCTTCAGGTATCTCTCTGGCATCAATCTCATGCCCGAGATCACCATCGACAAGATACTCGGCCCAGGCGGCAGAACCGACCGGGGCATCCTCAGGGTCAATGCCGGCAATGCCGACGACCAGCCAATAGGCATTTCTCAGGTCAAACCGCTCATCCATACCGAGCGCCATCACGGCGGCTGACGACCGCGCTGTGCCAATGCCCGTTACCATGACAAGCAGGTCACTTTCCGGATCGTAATGCAGATCTCTCCAGCCATGGAACGGAATCACCTCGGTCAAGTTGCGCCTTTCTTTCCAGAGCTGGAATTCGCCGGGTCGGTCCCCGGTGTCTTCACCAATTTCGAACATGGTAACGACCACAACTTTGACTGGGCGCTTGGCATCACCGGTGTTGGTTGCGCAGGATGCTAGCAGGGCCAGCAACACAATGAGGGAGAAACGCAGTTTATACACTGTATGTCCTTTGCTCCGTGATGGAAAAGTGAAGTTTGTTCAAGAAATGCAAGTACCAAACAAAAAGGGTGACCGAAGCCACCCTTTTCGTTCACAGTCGCAGCGGCAACAGATCAGAAACGATACTGCAGTCGCGCGTTGTAGTGACGTGGCAGCTCAGGCAGTACGATCGTGCCACCGAACAGGTTCGGGAAGTTGGAACGGAAGTACTCCTCGTCTGTCAGGTTCTTACCGCTGACACTGAACAACCAGTTCTCGGTCTCATAGGAGAAACCCAGGTTAACCAGCGTGTAGGCTGGCAACTGGACTGCACCCGAATAGCCAGAGTCAACGCTGTCGACATCGATGATGCTGCCGTTGACTGTCCAGCCATTGCCGAAGTCATAGGTGCCTGTCATGGAGTAGATGTTTTCTGGCATACCCGCACGCTTTGAACCGCTGGCAACATTGCTGACGTTACCGCCCAGCGTACCGCCGTAAAGCAGTTCGCAGGGAATGTTCGGCAAGTCATCGCAACCGATGAAGCTGAACCGATAACCACTTTGTGCCGTGTTCAGGTTGGTCACTTCAATGTTGGAGTAACCAAAGGTCAGCAGCAGGTTCTCGTTCACAACCCAGCGTATCTCGACTTCAGCGCCTTCCGTCTCAGTCGACTGGTTGGTCACGATGGATTGCGCTGAGAAGTCAGTACGCTCCTGTTTGTAGAAAGAAACTGCGTAGTAGAGGCTGTTGTCGAGCAGACTGCCTTTGAAGCCAAACTCTTCGAGTTCAGATTCGTCAAAAACACCACCTGAACGGATATTGTTGGTGGTCGCCTCGGCGCCCTGGCCAACAATCATTGTCGCCTGCGTTGAGGCAGTGACATATGGGATGAACGCGCCATCATTGAAGTTATAACTCAGGCTGACGGTCCATGATGTGCCGTCAAAGTCATCGTCTGCCTCCAGCGCGTTGCCGCAATCCGCTTCGTAGTCAGCAGCAGTTGCCGGCAAACAGAAGTTGTTGGAGGACGCAAACAGGAGCCTGTCGAAGTCCTGACGGCTTTCGACATCAATCGTGTCATAACGAACGCCCACGAGGGCACTGAAACCGTTATCCCAGACGAAGTCACCCATAACAGCGAAGCCCAGGTTGGTATATTCACCAATATAGATTTCGGTGTAGTCGTCATCGATCTGAGTGGCCAGTACGCGTTTGTCCAGAGCGCTTGAGGCCCCTGTCAGGTCTCTGCGGTCGAAATACTCGTTGGTGTAATCATCGCCGTGATCAAAATCCGTGTGGCGGATGGAAGGTGAAATCTGAACGGCAGCAGTGAGACCATCCATATCGAATGTCTTGGATACAACCAGTTTGTCTTCAATGACCCACGTGTCGTGATACTGGGAGAAACCATACGCATTCTCATTGAGGTTATCGTAAGCTTCGTAGAAAAACTGGTTCTTCCATTCCCAGTCGCTATCGGTAGTGACGATCACGTCGAAATACAGGGTAACCACCTCGTTTTCCAGCGTATCTTCGGGCGCAACGAGGACATTACTGCCATCGATGGTGGCTAAACCGGGATTGAAAAGGTTGAGACGGGTAAAGTCGCCGATCAGGATCGATAACGAGTCAACCGTGTCCTGAGAATTCGGCAAAAGCGAACCGCCGTTAGCGACCTGACTGGTAAGGAAGTCGAAGCGAAATGGGTTGTAGTCGGTGAACCCATCACCGTTGGTATCGAATTCCTGATGTGAGATTCGACCGTCGTTGTTGACATCCAGGGGCGCTGGCACACCGGTCACATAGATACCATCGTCAACCAGTGCCTGGGTTACGCGGTTCCAGCCTGCGACCTGGTTACCCTCATAGTCGTGCCACATGCCGCCGAATTGAACGCGAACATTATCAGACACGTCCATATCGAAAGAGAGCTGCAACAGGTTCTGGTCAGTCTTGGTGTTGTCGTAGTAGCTGCCGGAGTTTTCGACTTCCCCATAGATGGAGTAACCAAATTCCTGGTCACCGATCTTAGCGGGTCCACGAACCTCAGCCGTCACGATTGACTTGTCCCAGCTGCCAGTGGTGAAAGACATCGCACCTTCCTGCTCAGTGATGAACTGGCCGGTTTCCTCAATACGCGCAGACTTCGGGTTGAAATTCAGGTAACCACCAATCTTGGACGGGCCATAGATCGGCGAAGCCGGACCACGAACCACGTCGACCCGGTCCGAAGCACCAATCGGTGTCGGGTAGTTGCCCGGGTTGTCGAGACGTCGCACACCGCGAAAATAGGTTTCCCCTGGCGTGCCTCGAACATCCAGACCACCGGCGACACCGAAGAATGACTGTGTAAAACTACCGGGAGCTACAGCGACCAGTTCGTCGATATCATACATATTGAAACGTTCCATCATCTCCTCAGAAATGGTGGATGCCGATCGCGGTGTTTCCAGGATCGATTTGTTAAATCCGAATACGGACTGAACATTCTCACCTGGCAAGCTGCCAAGGTCGCCCTTAACAACAATCTCCTCCATCTCCTGAGCACCTGCCTGGCTGGCCAGACCGGCGGTAAGGATGGCGGAAGCTAATAGGCCTTTATTCAAGCCCTGTTTTCTAAGCTTCATTCAGTGTCTCCCCGACGTAGTTTGAACAGTGAACAGCAGCTTTCGGTGCTGTCCCACAATGTTGACCAGACAGAGTCTGGCTGCCTGTTTTTTTGTCGCAATGATCATGCCATGAACTCCACCGCCCCGACTTGAGCCAGTGAAAAAGCATCTGGGCTCTGGCGGCGGCTATCTTCTCAAATTGCGCGCTGTTTTTGCACCCTTATTGTGCCGATTTGGCCTCTATATCGGGTTTTTCAAGAGCGGAAAACTTTCCGAGCAATGCCATTGGCAGTCGAGACGCACTGATTCGGTGCGGCTACGCCCTTTTATGAGGCAGGCGCATCAAAAGGTGTCCCTAAGTCTCTACGCAGAATTTTACAGATCAGGTGATCGAACACCCGATATTCCATTAGATGATCCCCGGAGCGACCAGTACAATTATGGCGAATCCGGTAAACAGAGAAGCAGGCATGCAGGATTACCCTCGCGACATGACGGGCTACGGCGCAGCGCCGCCAGTGGTCAGCTGGCCGGACAATGCCAGGATTGCGGTGCAGTTTGTCATCAATTACGAGGAAGGCGGAGAGAACAATATCCTGCACGGCGACGAAGCCTCAGAAACCTTTCTCTCAGAGATCATCGGAGCAAAAGCGTATCCGGCGCGACACATGAGCATGGAGTCGCTCTATGAATATGGTTCCCGATCGGGCTTCTGGCGCCTGCACCGGCTGTTTCAGGCCTTCGATTACCCGGTTACCGTTTATGGCGTTGCCATGGCCATGGCGCGAAATCCCGAAGCAGTCGATGCCATGCTGGCTGCAGACTGGGAGATCGCGTCCCACGGCTATCGCTGGATCGATTACCAGTTTGTCGATGAAGCACTTGAGCGGGAACACATGCAGCGCGCTGTCGACATCCATGAAAGTCTGACTGGTACTAAACCCCTCGGCTGGTACACCGGGCGCGACAGTCCTAATACCCGCAAACTGGTGCTAGAGCAGGGGCACTTTGTCTATGACAGCGATTCCTATGCAGATGACCTGCCCTACTGGCATGATCCGGCGGCAGAGAAACCCCACCTGATCATTCCCTACACGCTGGATGTCAACGATATGCGTTTCGCGGCGCCGCAGGGCTTTAACGCTGGCGATCAGTTCTTCAACTATCTCGTCGATACGTTCGAGACGCTGTACCAGGAAGGCGAGACTCACCCTAAGATGATGAGTGTTGGCCTGCATTGCCGCGTCATCGGCAAACCCGGCCGAACAGCCTCACTGCAACGTTTTCTTCGATATATTTCCGAGAAACCTGACGTTTGGGTCTGTCGTCGCATTGATATCGCTAATCACTGGTACCAGCATCACCCGCCTGCTTCGGAATCACCAGGTCAATCAGAATAGCGAGCAACCCACCGGTCGAAACAGGAAACTGCAGCACCATGATGACCTCGTCAGACAGGAAGGTTGCATATTCAGCATTGAGCGCCACCAGATAGCCGAGCACAATAGCCAGGGTAACGACGATCCAGTCACGAGTCTGCGGCCCTGAAAGCTGGACCACCCGATAACCGGATACCGCGACGAGGCCGAACATGAGCAGAGTCGCGCCATAGACCACGACGCCAGGAATCGCCTGAAACAGCGCGGCAACAATCGGCACACACCCCAGCAGCACCAGGAATACGGCAACGTAATAGCCCACGATGCGGCTGCAGACACCTGTCAGCCGGATCACACCGTTATTTTGCGAGAACGTCGTACTCGGAAACGTACTGATCAAAGCGGCCAGCAATGAGGCCAGGCCACCCACCATAATTCCGCCCCGAATCCTGCGCCAATAAGTATCGCCTTCCCCGCCCAATCCCGACAATGCATTCGTTGCCGTGATATCTCCGATCGACTCCATCGCCGACACCAGGAATATTGGCAACACCAGCGCCACCACGTACCAGTCAACAGCCAGCGGATAACGTCCCACTTGCGGCAGAAACAGCGCCTCTGCCGTCGTCAGTGTCTGCCTGTCGATCATACCCAGCGCCGCCGAAACAGCGACACCTGCCGCCAGTCCGAGGGTAATACTGCTCAACTTCAACCACGGGTGACGCATATTCGACGTCACGAAGATGACGACAAATACAAGCGCTGCCAGCCCGAGTTGAACGAGTCCGTCCCCAGCCATACCTCCCGCACCATCAAAAGCCCGTTGGATGTTCTGCAGGGTTGCAATTATCAGAGAAATGCCAAGCAGGATAATGGTCGCGCCCGCGACATTGCTGGTGATAATAGTCCGAAGGTTACGCACGAACAGTGCCAGAATCATCGTCAGCACAGCGCAGACCGCCGTCGAGCCAAATACCAGTCCGAGCGCTTCATCAGCGGGCATGCTCACCACGAGGGTCTGGTAGGCATAAACCAATGGACCGATAAATGCGAAGCTGGTGCCCTGAATACTCAACAGGCCAGTCCCAAGAATACCCATCTGCCGGATCTGCAGGAGCGTGGCAATCCCTGAAACGATTAATGCAGCACTGATGACATAGGTCGTCTCTGCCGTCCCCAGCCCCATTCCCAGGGCAATCAGAAGTGGCGCAGTCAGAATACCGCCAAAGATAGCGAGCAGATGCTGAAAACCGGCATACATTGCGCTGGCGACTGGTGGCTGGTCTTCCAGGCCGTACAGCCTGTTTTCGGAATAACTCATCTTCTGCTGATTTTGCGCATTCTTATCGTGGGCGTATCGTGGATCAGACAGCCATGTCACAGCGGGTGCCTGACGTTACCGGATCTACTATCATAGCACCTGTCTGGCATCACGCTTATATTGATCTCTTCACGCTCAAGGACTGTTTCATGAAAGCATTTATTGAAGGTATGCCCAAAGCAGAACTGCACGTTCACCTGGAAGGCACACTTGAACCCGAACATATATTCAAGCTGGCGACACGCAACCATATTGAACTGGCGTACAAGACGCCGGAAGAAGTGGTTGCCGCTTACGACTTTCATGACCTCCCCTCCTTCCTCACGATTTACTATGCGGCGATGGATGTACTGCGAGAAGAAGAAGATTTTTACGAACTGACCTACCAGTATTTTGAACGGGCAGCGGCCGACAACGTAGTTTATGTCGAACCGTTCTTTGATCCGCAGGCACACACAGCTCGAGGCGTCGCGTTCGATACCGTAATCAAAGGGATCAGACGAGCACAGGAGGACGCAGCGAACAATCTTGGCATCCACTCAAATCTGATCATGTGTTTCCTGCGGGACCAGTCTGCCGAGTCAGCCATGCACCACCTTGAGATGAGCCTGCCCTACAAAGACTGGATTATCGGCATCGGCCTGGATTCAGATGAGAAAGACAATCCTCCGGCGAAGTTCGCGGCCGTGTTCGCGCGTGCAAGGCAGGAAGGCTACCGCCTCACCATGCACTGCGACGTCAACCAGTTGGACATCCATGCTCATATCAGGGAATGCATCGATCTCATCGAGGTCGATCGCATTGATCATGGCGTTAACGCGCTCGAAGATGAATCCCTGATCCGGGACATCGTTGATCGGGGCCTGGGACTGACTGTCTGCCCTGTGTCGAACCGCTTTGTTGTTCAGTCCCTGACCAGCAATGAGATACGCCGCATGCTGGAGCTTGGCATCAAGGCCACGGTCAACTCAGATGATCCGGCCTATTTCCGCGCTTACATGAATGACAACTTTATTGAACTTGCGGACGAAGGCCAGTTTTCGAAAGATGAACTGGCCCAGCTGGGCCGCAACGCGTTTGACATCGCCTGGATATCGGATGAGCTTAAAACCAGCTACATCTCGCAGCTGAATGAATACGTCGCCGCTACAGGCTAGAGCAAGACGAACTTACCAAGGAAGACCGCGGCGATAACGTAGACGGCCACAGGGCATTCGCCGGCTTTACCGCTCAACAACTTGATCAGGGCATAAGTGATGAAGCCCAGGCCGATTCCGTCTGCTATTGAAAAAGACAGCGGCATGCCAAGCGCACAAACAATGCCGGGCGCAGTTTCTGTCAGATCTTCCCAGTCGAGGTCGGCAAGGCTCTTCGCCATGATACAGGCAACAAACAACAGCGCTGCAGCCGTCGCAAAGGCGGGAATCGTCTGCGCCAGTGGGGCCAAAAACAGGCACAACAGAAACAGTGCAGCGACCGTCACCGCCACCATGCCCGTCCGACCGCCGGATTCAACACCCGCCGCGCTCTCGATGTAGGAGGTTGTAGACGATGTGCCTGCCATTGACCCGACGACCGTCGCTGTCGAATCAGCGATGAGGGCACGGCCCAGACGGGGCAGTCTACCTCGTTCATCGGTCAGATCGGCCCGGTTAGCCACGCCCACCAGTGTCCCGGCCGTATCAAACACATCGACCAGCAGCATGGTAATCACCACTGTTACCATAGAGACATCGAGCACCGCCAGGACGTCGAACTTGAACAAGACCGGCGCGACCGACGGTGGCGCGGACACGAGCCCCTGATAGTCAGTCACACCAGCCAATATTCCCAGGCCGGTAGCTACCAGCATGCCAATGATCACCGCACCCTTGACCGCCCGGGCTGTGAGCGCTGCAATCAGGACGAAACCGAACAGGCAGATCGCCGCGCCTGGGGTTGCAAGGTCACCCAGTGATACGAGAGTGGCCGGACTATCGACAACGACGCCCGCATTCTTGAGTGCGATAAAGCCAAGGAACAAACCAATTCCAGCCGAAATTCCGAGTTTCAGGTTTTTAGGAATCGCATTAATGAGCCATTCCCTCACGGGCAATAGACTGAGCACGACAAAAATGACACCGGAGACAAACACGGCACCGAGTGCCGCTTCCCAGGTGTGGCCAAGGCCCAGCACTACGCCATAGGTGAAAAAAGCGTTCTGGCCCATGCCTGGCGCCTGGGCGATCGGGTAATTTGCCCACAGCCCCATGATCAGCGTGCCCACTGCCGCAGCTATACAGGTAGCGACAAAGACCGCACCAAAGTCCATACCGGCATCTGACAAAATCGCTGGATTAACCACTGTGATGTAAGCCATCGACAGAAATGTTGTCACCCCAGCAAGGATCTCCGTTCGGAAATTCGTACCATGTTCATCGAACCTGAAGAACGTTTCGACAGATCTTTGCACCTTTTGCACTGGGTCTCCCTGCAGCTGGATGTGGAACGCGTTAACAATGACAAATAGCGGCGGGCAATGCTACTCTGCCGCGCATGGAAAAGCACTTTATCAGCGCCCAGGATTTGCTGGTCGATTCGTTCAAACTTGCCGAGCAGATCTTCGACAGTGGCTTCCGGCCGCATTTTATTGTCGGCGTCTGGCGCGGTGGCGCACCCGTCGGGATCGCTGTGCAGGAATACCTCGATTATGTTGGAGTTGAAACCGACCACATCGCGATCAGGACATCGTCCTATCACGCGATTGACCAGCAGGAAAAAGAGGTCAGAGTGCACGGTCTCAACTACATCATCGACAACGTTAATGCCGATGATCAACTCCTGCTGGTGGACGACGTTTTCGACTCCGGTCGCAGTATCGTCGCGATCCTGAATGAATTGAAAGTCAAGACGCGGGCCAATCTGCCGCAAACCATCAAGATTGCCTGCCCTTATTACAAACCAGCACGCAATGCGACCGATATCGTGCCGGACTACTACCTGCACGAGACTGACCAGTGGCTGGTATTTCCTCATGAGCTATCGGGTCTGTCTGCTGAAGAAATTGCCAGGGCCAAACCGGAGATCGCCGCCGCGATTTCGCATCGCCTGAAAAGCGACTGATTCTCGTGCCGAAGGTCGTTGATCTGCGCGCCGCTGACTGTTTCAGCCAGGTCGCCGACTCTTTGATGAAGTCGGGTTTCGCCACAGTCAGTCACGCACCAGTTTCCCTGCAACAGCTCGCGGACTTCTACGCTGCCTGGGATGATTTCTTCGTCAATGGCAATCCTCACGACTTCACAGCTGATCCGCAGACGCAGGCGGGTTATTTCTCACCTGATGATGCAGAAACAGCCCGTGGCGCAGTCGCCCAGGACTTGAAAGAGTATTTCCAGCACTGGCCCTGGTCACCGTTACCGCCGACGCTGCGATCGCTGACCCAGGCCTACTACGAATCAATTTTTCAACTCGCCGGGCAGATTCTCGAGGGCCTGCAGGCAAATTCTCATGCCTCGCTGTGGCAGCGTCTGACGATGCCACTATCAGATTGTCTCTCAAGATCCGAGACCATGCTGCGTATCCTGCGCTATCCGCCGCTCCAGGGCGACGAACCAGAGAATGCTATTCGTGCTGGTGCGCATGAGGACATCAATTTAATTACGCTGCTACCCGTTGCCAACACACCAGGGCTCGAGATTCGCCCGGACGGCGAGGATTGGCAAGCCATCGATGCACCGCGAGGTTCGATCATTGTCAATATTGGCGACATGCTCCAGGAACTGACCCAGGGTGCACTGCCATCCACCCCTCATCGGGTTGTCAATCCAACGGGCCACGACAGAAGCATTGCCCGCATCACTGCGCCGTTGTTTTGCCACCCTTACTCCGACATGGTGTTGTCCGACCGCTATACCGCCGGCAGATACCTGCGTGAGCGGCTGCAAGAGATCAACCCTGCCAACCTGCGACCTGTTTGAAGAGGCAACGACGTGGTACAGAAAGTGATTTTCGACACAGACCCCGGCATCGATGACGCCCTCGCCCTGCTGTATCTGCATGCCTGCCCTACGCTTGAACTGACTGCGATCACCACGACGCTCGGCAATGCCAGTATCGAGAACTGCACGGCCAACGCCCTGTTTCTATGTGAACAGTTTGGCATCGCTGCACCCGTTTATCGTGGCGTTGAGGACGCGATTGACGGCAGCGTGCCTGACACTTATCCAGACTTTGTCCACGGCAACAACGGTCTCGGCGGCATCCCGATTGCCATAACGCATCGCGAGCTGGAAGCGGAAGGCGCCACTGCCTGCCTGCTGCATCAGACCAAGAAAAACCCTGGCGAGGTCCGGATTATTGCTGTAGGCCGCTTGACGAATATCGCCCTCGCATTGCAGCAAGACAAAGCCTTTGCCTCCCGCGTACAGGACATCGTCTGCATGGGCGGCAGCATCGAACACAAGGGGAATGTCTCACCCTTCGCCGAAGCCAACATGTTTGGTGACCCTGAGGCAGCTGACCTTGTATTCAGTAGTGGTATCCCGCTGACAATGGTCGGCCTCGACGTGACCATGCAGACTACGTTCTCACTAGCCTTCCTCACTTCAATCTGCGCGGATTTTCCGTCAGCATTGCGCGATCTGGTGCTGACAACGAATCAGGTCTACGGCGAGTACCACAAATCCAGTATGGGCTGGGACGCATCACCAGTACACGATTCTTCAGCCGTCGCCTTTGCGGATCAGCCAGCGCTTTTTCAAACTGAACACGGGAGTCTCAGTTGTGTGCTTGAGGGTGAGCAACGGGGCCGTACTGTATTCACACCCGACTCAGCGGGTCCTCACCAGGTCTGCACAGCCGTTGACAGTGAAACGCTACAATCGCGATTTGGTGAAGTCGTTAAACCGTTTTATCGGCAGCCTGATGGCTCGCCATAATCCGTTCTTGAATGTGTTCACCTGCAGTGACGTCAGGGTAACGGGGTGATTCGCCCTCCGCCAGGCAGCTTTCCAGGACGCTGACCGGTGTGTCGGTATCCGGGTCGACGAATAGCGCCATAGAATAACGGTCTTCCAGCCCGAGTTTCGGTTGCACCCTGTGGGGGGTCGAGCGATACGCGCCGTTGGTCCATCGCTCCATCAGGTCACCGGTGTTAATCAAGATGACATCAGGCTCCGGCGCAACATCGTGCCAGCTGCCGGCGGCATCCTGCACCTGCAGGCCACTGACGTTCCGCTGAAACAGCAGGGTAATCAACCCATAGTCAGTGTGTGCTCCTGCGCCCAATTGTCCAGGTACCGGCGCGGCGCCCATCGCCGGATAGTAGAGCAGACGCAGACTGACATTCTCGCCCTGGTGGTACTGGACGAAAAAATCGTCAGGCTGGCACAGGGCCCGTGCCAGGACCCGTTGGATCCTGTACGCGCCCTGCAGGCAGGCCTCATAGAACTCTGTCGCGGTATCCCTGAAAGGTACGTTCGGCCAGCGTTTATCCTCAGGGTCGTGGCAGCGCAGGTCCCGCATGGTGAAGGTCTCCTTAATATCTGCAGGACGCATCGGATCAAGGTACTCAAGGCCAACCCCCTGATAACCGAAATTTTCCGCAGCATCCTGATAAGCAGACCGGGCTTTCGTCGCCACATCAGCCTCGAAGAATCGCTTTGACAAACCAAACATCTCGTCGACGAGCAAATCAGGTACGCCGAGATGGCGGATCTTCATGAAGCCGGAAAGGCGGCAGGCACGATCAACTTCAATCGCGAGTGCTGCCAACGCCTTATCATCGCCAGGATCATAGGCACTGAAATCAATCACCGGAATTTCAACCATGACCGGGCTCCAGGGCGAATTTAGAGGGTAGATTTCTGCGCATTGAGCCAGGCAACCAGCAAGGCTTTTTCATCCGCACTCATACCTGTGATGTTACCTAGCGGCATGTATCCTGTATTGACGGCGGTCAAGATCTGATCGATTGATTGCAGATAAACCGCAGGGTCATCCATCAGCACCCCAGCAGGTGGCGCGGCAAAACCCGGCTGGGTCGGTGACGCCGAGTGGCAGACCTGGCAGTGTTTCGCCACAACCGCCAGCGCCGCCACCTCGTCAATCCCTGACGAAGGCAGCGCCTCTGTCACAGTCAGACGCTCGTAGCCGAGGCAACCCGCGAGCAGCGCGAAAGCGGCAAAGGCACGCACCAGGATCCAATAATTCACCGTGCCTCGATGCCGCAGGTTGAAGAAGTGACGCACGTATGCCGTGACCGCGATGATCGCTATCAGAATTGCCCAGTTCAGCTCATGACCGTAAAGGAACGGATAGTGATTGCTGATCATGCAAAACAGAACTGGCAGCGTGAAGTAATTGTTGTGGGTAGATCGTTCTTTGGCGAACGCGGCCGCTTCTGCATCAGGCGTCTCGCCTGCCTGCACCGCAGCGACAAAGCGTTTCTGCGTTGGAATAATCCCTAGAAACACATTACCGGCCATGATCGTACCAAGCAGGGCACCGACATGCAGAAAGGCGGCCCGGTCAGAGAACATTCGGGTCGCAAGCCAACATTGCACCGCCACATAGGCCGCCAGGAGCAGGACAAAGACGAGCGTCATGCGGCGCAGCGGTGAGCGCACCATCACCTCATAAACAGCCAGGCCCGACGCGAGAAAACCAACGCTGGCCAGCACTGCAATGCCACCATCATCAATCCACTTATCGACTCCGACGAGGTACGTTTGCGCCTGCAGGTAGTAAACCGCGATCATCAGGAGCGTACCTGTGATCCAGGTCGTGTAGGCCTCCCACTTCGACCAGTGCAGATTGGCTGGCCAGCTCGGTGGCGCCAGGGAGTACTTGTTGAAGTTGTAGATCCCGCCACCGTGAATAGACCAGAGTTCACCCTTGATACCCTGCTTACGCTTATCCTCGCCGGGTGTTTCCAGGCTGTTATCCAGAAAAACAAAGTGAAATGAGGCGCCAATCCAGGCGATGCCGGTGATCAGGTGCAGCCAGCGGACGATGAGACTGAACCAGTCAGCCAGATATGCTTCCATTAGTGCGCCTCCCACGCGATGTCTCCCATGACCCAGGTGCGGGTAACGCAGGCTTCATCATCCATGGTCATGTAGAGGAAAACTTCTTCTTCGATCGATTCTATCTGTGCCAGCCGCCGTTCCAGCAGGCTACCGGGTCTTGCATTCAGGCAGATGACATCGGCTTCTTTGCCAGTCACAAAATTACCAATGTACGGCTCAAGGTGGAGCGCCTCTGCCGCACGCAAAGTCGCCAGCGCCAGCGCATGCATCGGTGACAACGTCTGTCCGGCCATGCGGCAAACCTTGTAGGCATCTCCCATAGTGCGGAGCATCGACAGACTGGTGCCGCCCCCAACATCCGAGGCCAGTGCCACCTCAATCCCGGCCGCCTCGAGGCCCGCCAGGTCAATCAGCCCGCTGCCAAGAAACAGGTTAGATGAAGGGCAGAATGCGACCTTCCCGCCAGCGTCGGCCATGCGCGCGATCTCATCGCGGCTCAGGTGCAGGCAGTGGCCAAAAATCGCCCGATCGGTGAGCAAACCAAATCGATCATAGACGTCGAGATAACCTTCTGCCTCAGGGAACAGCGTTGCCACCATCGCAATTTCCGCGTGGTTTTCTGACAGGTGCGTCTGCACCCAGGTATCGGGGTAGTCCCGATGCAGCTCGCCTGCGGCCTGCAACTGGGATGCAGTCGAGGTCACCGCGAACCGCGGCGTCACAGCGTAGCCGAGTCGTCCGGTGCCGTGCCACTTTTCAATCAGTTTTCGCGAATCTTCAACGCCGCCCACGGCGGTATCACTGAGATTCTGCGGCGCATTTCGATCCATCAAGACCTTACCAGCGAGCAGGCGCATATTACGACGATTTGCGGCTGCAAAAACCTCGTCCGTCGCCTGTCGGTGTATCGTGGTATAGATCGAGGCGGAGGTCGTCCCCTGCTGCAACAGAGCAGCGAGAAAGACGTCCGCTGCAGCAGCGGCATAGGCTTCATCAACGTACGCCGCCTCAGCCGGGAACGTGTATCGCTCCAACCACTCGAGCAGCTGTTCGCCGTAGGAACCGATGACGTCGATCTGCGGTGAGTGCACGTGCGTGTCGACAAAGCCTGGCAGCAGCAGGCCATGGACCTGCTCACAGGCCGCAGGCTCCAACCCGTCTCCAAACAGCCGCTCAGCAGGACCGAGATCACTGATATGACCATCCTCGATCACGAGGATGCCGTCAGCGTAATATTCCCAGGTCAGTGGCGCTGTTGAGGTGATATGGGCGATTCGACCCCTGATTGCAGACACGTGGCTCAGCTGCCCCGGTAGGTGGAGTAACCGAAGGGAGACAACAGCAGCGGCACATGATAGTGCTCAGCCGCATCAGCGATGCGAAACGAAATATGCACGTGCTCGTAGAAACTGTTTTCACCCCTTGCCTGAAACCAGGGCTCTACGTCGAACTCAAGGCGGTAACGACCTGGGCTCACGCTGAAGCTCTGGTGCCAATCAGCGACCCGACCATCATCGTTGGTAACCCCTTCAGCGATCAGCTCGGCACCAGCGTAGAGACGTACGTCTACGCCAGCGGCAGGCCGGCCATTAACCAGGTCAAGAATATGGGTTGTCACAGGCGGTTTCATAGGCGGGTGTCCCTCGAAGGTTCCATTAAGCACTCAGTTCTTCTATCAGCTGGCCCAGCCGCAGCCGGGTGATCAACCCCTGTTCACGGGCACCATTCATGAGTTCTTCTGACCGGTTGTTTTCAAGGCGCTGCTCCAGTAGCGCGAGCATCTCTTCGGCGGACTTGTTGGCAGCGAAAACGATAAAAATAAAACCGAACTTGTCTCGATAGGCTTCGTTACCTGCCTTGAGCTTCAGCAGCACTTCATCTGAAGCGGCCGTCACTTGCCCCTGCTCTGCCGATGCCGTCTTTGCAAATCGATTGCGCAGGGCTGACAGGTCACCAATCTCCGGATGTCCGGAGAAGGCTTCAAGGATATCTGTTTCTGTTGCCTCCGCCCAGACGGTAGCGGCCACTTCCAGCAGCGCCGCGGCCGATGCGAACGGTGCTGTCGCTGCCACCCGGTCAGCCCACACCCGACAGTGACAACAGGCCAGTAACTGCTCGGCCCGCGTTTCAGTATCAAGCTGATTGAATGCTGCGAGCTTCATGACTGGGCGAACGCCGCCTTGATCTGCCGCCAGGTCAGATCGGGCTTTACCTGACTGGTGCTGACAGGATCCAGCGACAGCAACTGTGCAGTAATCGCAACAGCAATTTCCATCGGCAGCTTGCCGCTGATACCCGGCAGACCGATGGGGCAATGACAACGCGCCTGGTCTGCCGCCGACACACCATCCTTTGTGAGTCGATCATAGAATCTCGCCGCCTTGGTATCAGAGCCAATCAGGCCGATATAGTCGATCTCAGTTTCCGTCAGCAGCGCCAGTGTCAGGCGATAGTCCAGCGCATGATCGTGCGTAACAATAATACAGCGCTGGGTGTCGTTTAGAGCCTTGATGTAATCGACGGGGTCCGGTTCGCATACCAGTTTGACGTTGGCAGGTACTGTCTCTGGGAAAAGCGCCGCTCTTGAATCTATCCAGTCTACCCGGGCATCACATTGCGCCAGCACCTGCATCAGTGCCTGAGCCACATGACCGGCACCGAACAGCGCCAGGTGCATGGCGGTCACAGGGAAGCTTTCAATCAGCACGGTAACGCTACCACCGCAGCACTGCCCTGCTTTTGTCGCCAATGGAAAATGGTCCAACTGCTGCGCCGGCACCGGAGACTTCAGCATCTCGCGGGCGCGCTCAATGACCTGCAACTCAAGCTGGCCACCACCAATCGTGTCATAGATATCGTCGGGCGTGATGACCATCTTCGTCGTTGCATCCCGCGGCGTTGAACCCGTCGTGCCAATCACGGTGGCGACAGCGAACGGGGATGCATTTGCATGACATGCAGACACCGCCTGTTGCCACTTCATGACAGATCCTCACCGCTGTTTTTCGCTGCCTGGATCGCGTAGTAAACCTGCTCTGCCGTTGCCGGCGCACCTAGTGGCGGGTTGAAGCGGTAAGCGGCGAAGCTCGCTGCCGCATCACGCAGCGCACACCAGACCGACAGTGCCAGCATCAGCGGAGGTTCACCTACAGCCTTGGAACGATAGACCGTCTCAGCATGATTGGGCTCGTCAAACAGATCGACCTTGAAGTGCGCCGGCACATCATAAGCCGTGGGGATTTTGTAGTTGGCCGGACTGTTCGATATCAGCCTGCCGGCCTCGTCCCACAGCAGCTCCTCCGTCGTCAGCCAGCCCATCCCCTGAACAAAACCACCTTCTATCTGACCTTTATCGATTGCCGGATTCAGCGACCGCCCGACATCATGGAGGATATCGACCCGGCTGACCCGATATTCACCGGTCAGACCGTCGACAATGACTTCTGAGAGTGCAGCACCGTTTGCAAAGTAGAAGAAGGGTCTTCCCTTCCCCGCTTCCTTGTCAAAGTGAATGTCAGGCGTTCGGTAATAACCCGTCGCTGAGAGCTGAACCCGGGCGAGGTAAGCACGGCTGGCGACGTCCTCAAATCTCAGCACCTGATCGCCCGCATGAATTTCATCCTCGGCAAAATGCACGTCAGCTGCAGGTACGTTGTACTCAGTAGCGAGGAATTCAGCCAGGCGTTGTTTCAGCGTTTTTGCGGCCGCCTGCGCAGCCATACCATTCAAGTCTGTCCCGGATGAAGCCGCAGTTGGTGAGGTGTTGGGTACCTTGTCGGTCCGCGTCGCGGACACCTGGATTCGCTCGGCGCTGACACCGAGCGTCATCGCCACGATCTGCACAATCTTGGTATAGAGCCCCTGCCCCATCTCCGTGCCGCCATGGTTCAGCAGGATGCTGCCGTCAGAGTATATGTGCAGTAGCGCACCAGCCTGGTTCAAGTGTGTTGCCGTAAAGGAAATGCCAAACTTGACGGGAGTCAGCGCCAAACCCTTGCGCAACTGGCTGCTTTCGCGATTGAAGGCCACCACGGCTTCGCGCCGGGCCCGGTAATCCGCATCTTCTGCGAGTTGGGTCATGAGCGAGTGCAATTGATGTTGCTCAATCAGCTGACCATAGGGTGTCGTATCCCTGCCCGGTTGATAAAGATTATCCAGCCTGACATCCAGTGGATCCCGGTCGACCTGCCGGGCAATGTCATCCAGCATAGCTTCCGCCGCAATCATGCCCTTGGGCCCGCCGAAGCCACGAAAGGCCGTGTTAGACACGGTATTGGTCCTGCAGCGGTAACCGCGAATGCGCGCTGCCGGGTAGTAATACGCGTTGTCAGCATGAAACATGGCGCGGTCGACAATACCTTCTGACAGATCAGCTGTGCAGCCGCAGAGTCCGGCAAGTTCCATTTCGACGCCTTCTATCACGCCCATACGGTTGAAGCCGACGCGATAACGATTCCAGAAGTCATGCCGCTTGCCGGTCTGGACCATGTCGTCTTGACGCGGCAGACGGTAGCGCACCGGTCGGCCGTTACGCTGGGCAAACACCGCGGCCATGCAGGCCAGCGCCGCTGCCTGGGATTCCTTGCCACCAAAGCCGCCCCCCATGCGCCGAACTTCAGCCGTTACGTGACTGGCTGACAGATTCAGGACGGAGGCAACCAGTTTCTGCACCTCCGTTGGATGTTGACTCGAGGAAATGACGTGAATGCCGCCATCTTCAGTTGGCATCGCCAGGCTGACCTGACCTTCGAGATAGAAGTGCTCCTGACCGCGCACGTACTGCTCCGCTTCGATGACATGGTCAGCAGCATCAATGGCAGATGCAGTGTCTCCTGTCTCGAACGTTCGCGTCGGCAGCAAAAAGTCCTCGCGCGCCAGTGCCTCGCGGACATCGACAATTGGATCAAGCCTTTCGATATCAACCGTCGCCCGCTGGCAGGCCTGCTTGGCGAGGCGCAGGCTGGACGCTGCAACAGCGAATACCGGCTGCGAGAAATAGTTGATTTCACCATCGGCCAGCAGCAGATCGCCGTCGTAGATCGGGCTGATATCACCATCACCGGGAATGTCGTTAAATGTGATGACATCTACCACACCCGGCGCCGTGCGCACTGCCGAAAGGTCGAGCGCGCGGATTCTGCCACGCGCCACCGGTGCCGGCCAGGTTGCAACATGCAGCGAACCCACAGGGGTTGGAATATCGTCAACATACTCGGCAACGCCGGTCACATGTTTTACCGCAGACTCATGGGCTAGCGATGACCCAATGGGAAACGAGCGGGCACTCGGCTGCTGTTCAGTCATCCAGGTTCAACTCCGTGACGAAAGGCTGTTCGGCGCCGGTAAAGGCCCTAAGTGCACGACCCAGCATGGCACCCGCCATGGCAAGACGATAATCTGCCGATGCCCTGACGTCGGTCAGCGGTGTCAGGGTCTGATTGACCTTCGAGACGACCTCGTCGATCAGTGATTCATCGATGGTTGCGCCCAGCAGCGACTGTTCGATGTCCTGCAGCCGCACGGGTGTTGCTGCCATGCCGCCATACGCAATTCGGGCGCGCGTTATCTCTCCTGCTTCAGCCCGCAGAGAGAAGGCACCCATGACGGAGGAGATATCGTCCTCCAGTCGCTTTGACGACTTATAGAAGCGATGAAAACAGTCTATGGCAGCCAGCGGCAAATGGATGCGGGCAATATACTCATCCTGGGCCAGCACCGTCTCGCGATAGCCGAGGTAAAAGTCCTCTACCGCCAGCTTTCGGCTTGCGCCGCGGCTGTCAATGATTTCAAGCTCTGCGTCCCATGCCATCAACACCGGTGGTGTGTCTGCAATGGGCGAACCATTGGCCAGGTTGCCGCCGAGGGTGCCCCCATTGCGAATCTGCCGCGAGCCCAGTCGGTATAGCAGTTCGTTGAAGGCAGGTGAAAGTGACAAGGCCTCCAGCTCTGTGTAGGGCACCGCCGCGCCAATGATGAGCGCGTCTTTCGTGCGCTCAACCTTAGACAAGGTTGGTACCGCAGAGACATCGATCATTTTGTCGATATCGCGATACAGCTGGGTTACTTCCAGCATCAAATCCGTGCCGCCAGCCACAAGCCGAGCCCCCGGATGTGCAGCCATGCACTGCTGCAGGCTCGCTTCATCCAGTGGCCTGAGGAAGTGGCTGCCGCCACCGCCGGCAGATTCTGACGGCGCGGAGGCTATCTCACGCACTGGACTGTCCATTTTGAGTGCTGCCAGTCCCGCTTCGACAATAGGCCTGTAACCAGTGCAGCGACATAGATTGCCCGAAATGCCCTGCAGCACGGCGTCACGTTCTGCTGCTACGCCTTCTTCAACAAGACAGGCGAGAGACATTACAAATCCGGGCGTGCAGAAACCGCATTGCGACCCATGACAGTCCACCATCGCCTGCTGTGCCGGGTGCAGATCACCCTCGTCAGCGAGTCCTTCGATAGTTATCAGCTGCCGGCCTTCGAGCTGTCCCAAAGGCATGATGCAGGCGTTGGCGGTACGCAATCGCGACTCACCCCCGGTCTGATCACTCACCATCACGGTACAGGCGCCGCAATCCCCGGACGCACAGCCCTCCTTTGTCCCGGTGAGCCCCTGACTGCGCACATACTCAAGCACAGTCAGATCAGCCGGTGGATCGATGTCGACGTCGATGCTGTTCAGTCGGAATTTCAATTCTTGACCATTTGGACAGGTTTTCGGTAATTTATCTCAAACCACAATCATCAGGCAACTATCATGACGCCTATTTCCCGTGGCCGGCAAAAACCCCGCGACAGGCACTTCGTTACGATCCTGCTGGCGGCTCGTGAAGAATTCGCCCTGCACGGTTACAAAGGCGCACGGATGCAGGCTATTGCCGATCGAGCGGGCCTGCCGAAAGCCAATGTTCACTACTATTTCCGAGATAAGCATACGCTTTACCGTGCCGTCCTGGACAACATCATCGAGACCTGGAACGACTTCTTTCAGGATGCGACCGTCAAGGACGATCCGGCTGTCGCCCTCGATACGTTCATTCGCGAAAAAGTCAGGCTGTCATTCGAGCAACCCTCGGCATCAAGACTATTCGCCAATGAAATTATTCAGGGAGCACCACAACTTGATGACTACATCAGCGCAGACCTGCGACGCTGGGTACAGAACCGGGCCGAGATCATTCAGGGCTGGATCGATGCCGGCAAGATGCCGCCGACAGATCCTGAGCTGTTGATTTTCACCATCTGGGCAACAACGCAGCATTACGCCGACTTCGAGAGCCAGGTGCTCGGTATTCTCGACAAAAACGCATACGATGACGTGCTGATGCAACGCATTGCAGATTTCCTCAGCCATACCATTCTTGCTGGCTGCGGCCTGAAACCACTGACATCAATGCACTAGCCTCGCAGGGCGCATTTCCCAAGCCACAAAACCGGACCCCTATGACATGAAAACTTGGATCAAGCAGCCTGCCGCTACCTGGACAGGGAACAGCCTTAACGCGCCAGATGGCATCGTGGTCGAAGACGACAAGATCGTTGAACTCGTCGATGGTCAGCCAAGCGGCCATTGCGATGCGGTATTCGATGCTGCCAATTGCGTACTGCTGCCCGGGCTCATCAACTGCCATCACCACTTCTACCAGACATTGACGCGAGCCCTACCCGGCGCCCTCAACAAGGAACTGTTTCCGTGGCTCCAGAGCCTTTACCCCGTCTGGGCTAACCTGAACGATGAGCTGGTCGAGATATCAACCCGCACCGCGCTGGCAGAACTGATGCTGTCGGGCTGCACGACGGCCAGTGACCACCACTACGTCTTCCCGCCTGCAGCGCAGCGGGCCATCGATCAGCAGGTACTGGTGGCATCAGAGCTCGGGATGCGGGTCGTTTTGACGCGCGGCTCAATGAGCTTGTCTGAGAAAGATGGCGGCCTGCCCCCTGACACTGTGGTACAGGACCAGGAAACGATCCTTTTGGAAAGTGAACGCCTGATTAATGCATATCACGATCCCAGCGCCGGCGCCATGACCCAGATAGCCCTGGCGCCCTGCTCACCATTCTCGGTGACACCCGAGCTGATGCAGGAAAGTGCCCGCCTCGCCAGAAGACAGGGCGTCATGCTGCACACACACCTGGCTGAGACAGAAGATGAGAACAGCTTCTGCCTGGAGACCTTCGGGCGGCGGCCACTCGACTACCTCGAAGAAGTGGAATGGCTGGCTGACGATGTCTGGCTCGCCCACGGCATTCATTTTGATAATGCTGAAATTGAACGGCTTGGTCAGAGCGGCGTTGCCATCTGTCACTGCCCCTCCTCTAATATGATGCTGGCGTCCGGCAGCTGTCGCGTCAATGAACTGAAGTCTGCCAGCGTCGCTATCGGCCTCGGTGTCGACGGCTCCGCATCGAATGATGTGTCAAACATGATGCAGGAAGTCCGTCAGGCATTTCTGCTGCAGCGCCTGCAATACGGTTCAGCTGCCTTCAGCCACGATGACGCTTTACACCTGGCGACGACCGGCGGCGCCCGCCTCTTCGGACGCAGCGATATCGGCCAGATCGCGCCAGGCTATCAGGCGGACCTTGCTTTGTTTTCTCTCGATGATCTGCAGTTTGCTGGCAGCGGTGATCCGATTGCAGCTCTCGTGCTGTGTGGCGCGCATCGTGCCGAGGCTGTCATGGTTAATGGCCAATGGACTGTGGAGGATCAAACACTCCTGAGCCACGACCTTGACCAGTTAGTCGAAAGACAAAAGGCAGCGGCAGTCCGTTTGATGACTTAACTAACGCGGCAGTTCCGTACTGTAAGTATCCCAGTCGTCAACCAGCGCTTTCACGACCACACTCCCAACCCGGTAAGCGGCTTCAAGTGCTGACAAACCACGGTCAGGATACTCTGCGGTTGCACTCCAGGTTGCCGACCTGCCGGGCGGCGGCACCGAAAAATTGCTTGCGGTACGCAGCACCAGCACGCGCTCGGCATCCACCCGACCGATCCGATCAAGGCGACGCAGCGCGGTCAGCGTTCCGGAATCTTCCATGTTGGTGGTCATAAAATTCCCCGCCTGACCTGAGTAGAGCTTGACCCAGTCATTAGCCCACTCGTTGAGCCGGTGACCATGCCAGTAAGTACTCGAGGCCAGGGTGTCACCGATCGTCACGAAAGGCGGTCGCATCGCGTTCGGACTATCAGAGAACTGCGCACGAAATTCTGCGACCTTGGCATCGCTTGGTATGCTGACGTTTCTGCTGATGTTATAGGCCCAGCTGACGAGGTCGGCATTCAGCTCGTATTTGATAGTGTCGACAGTCCAGCCAGTCGACAGGTCCGCCTCGGTCTTCGCTGGCTTGTAGCCGCCCAAAGGTACAATGCCATAAGGCCAGTCGTCAGGTATCTCCCGCGCGTCAATTTCGAACAGCAGGTCGCCATCGATGACGAAACGCGCCCAGGCCGCAGATCCCAGCGAGAGATCCGCAGGATCGGCACCAGCAATGCCTGCTACTACCCAGTAGGCCTGGCTCAGGTCAAAGCGGGCATCCATACCCAGCGCCATGATGGACGCCGTCGCATTCGGTATGCCGCCGCCGGTGCAGATGCCCAGCACCCCATCCTTACTCATACGCAACTCGTATTCACCAGCAGGAAACGGGATCGATTGCGACAGCGGCCAGCGTTCGGCCCAGAACTGAAACTCGCCCGGGGTATCGCCTTCGATCTCGCCATGTTCAAACATCGAAACCACAACGACTTTGACAGGAATCGGTTCAGCCTGAGCTGCCAGGCAAAGATTGAGCAGCAGCGCTGCAATCATCAAACGGAACATTACTCCCCCAGTCGCCAGCAAGGCTGGTAATTTTCGACGTCAATCTTCATCCGCTGCTGGGCGATGAAACTCTCCAGCAAGCGCCCCATTTCATTAATCACGGCTGGTTCGCCTTTGAGCCGGTAAGGCCCGTATTTTTCAACCCGCTCCACCCCCTCTGCCTTGACATTACCGGCAACGATACCGGAGAAGGCGCAGCGCAGTTGCGCCGCCAGTTGTGCCGGTTCGAGCCTGTGATCGAGCGTCAGCGCCGCCATATTCTCGTGACTCGGCAGAAAGGGCGTTTGCAGGTGATGCTCAATTGTCAGGTCCCAGTTAAAACCATAGGCATCCTGGGTCTTCTGTCGATGCCTGCGGACTCGCTCAACTCCGCGACGAGCTGCCCTCGCAACCTGCGGTGCATCACCAATAATGATCTGATAGCAATCCGTCGCCGCTTCACCCAACGTGTTACGGATAAATTGATCGAGCGATTCAAAGTAGTCTGCCCGCTCTTCAGGCGCTGTCAGTATCAAAGAAAAAGGTACCGCGCGATTCGCCGGGTGCATCAACACGCTCAGAATATACAGCACTTCCTCTGCAGTCCCTGCGCCACCGGGAAAGACGATGATCGAATGCCCCACTCTGACAAATGCTTCGAGTCGCTTTTCGATATCGGGCAGGATGACCAACTCATTGACGATAGGGTTTGGCGCTTCCGCCGCCAGGATACCCGGCTCTGAAATGCCGATATAACGGCGCTGCTCAATCTGCTGCTTGGCATGACCAATGGCCGCACCCTTCATCGGACCTTTCATTGCGCCGGGACCGCACCCGGTCGCTATGTTAAGGCCGCGCAGGCCAAGTTGGTAACCCACTTCCTTGGTGTACTCGTACTCCAGGCGATCAATCGAGTGCCCGCCCCAGCAGACAACGAGATCAGGACGCAGATTTGGCTGCACGATGTTGGCATTCCTGAGGATATCGAAGACTACCTCGGTGATCCCGGCGCTGCTGTGGAAGTCATAGAGTCCCTCACGGGAGAGGATGTGATTGACGTAAACAATATCGCGCAGTACAGAAAACAGGTGGTCCTGGATACCGCGAATCATATTGCCGTCGACAAAGGCAGAGGCCGGCGCATGCTTGACCGAAATCTTCGGCCCGCGTGACTCACCGGCAACTTCAATTTCGAAATCAGCGTATTCCGCCAGAAGCTTGCGAACATCATCCTGCTCGTTGCCAGTATTGAGAATCGCAAGTGCGCACTGACGAAACAGGGCCCGGACTTCCTCCTTCGAGGACAGCAGGCCCTGAATTTCGCGATTGGATAGTAAATGCAGTGAGCTGATAGGACGCAGGTTGTCCTTGCTCTCTTTTTGATCATTTGTCATGCCGCCATATTACCGGGAAGCCGCGCATCACGCATGCGATCAATTTGTCGCTATACTCAGCCGGGTAATTAAACACTGTCTGGTATGAACCTGTGTTTGAATTAGCTGCCCTGATATTGACCGTGGCCGCAACGGCGACACTTTGCGCCTCCAGCCGTTACCTCGGTCCTTATATCCTGCCACCACTGCTGGCTGGCTCCGTTGTCACCTCAATCTTCATTGCGGAAAAGCTCGGCGATATTTCTGTGCCGATGCTCGGCACCATCGCTATTTCCGGCTCCATCCTGATCTATTCGAGCACATTCCTGTTAACTGATGTGATGTCAGAACTGTATGGACCAAAATTCGCACAGTCTGCGGTGATCGGCACGGCATTGTGCTACCCCATCGTACTGATCGCGACCCAGTTCAGTGTCAACTGGGACCCAAGTACGCTCTACGGCAACCAGGCCTCGTACGAATCCGTGATGAATTTCGCCGGGCGCGTGACCATCGCATCTCTCCTCAGTTATATGGTGAGCCAGACCTTTGATGTCTGGGCATTTCACCACATACGCAGCAAAACCGGCGAAGCCATGTTATGGCTCCGCAACAATGGATCTACCGCTGCCAGCCAGTTACTGGATACTGCTATTTTCTACGGCATCGCTTTCTTCGGCATTGTCCCGCTGGCTGACCTGATACAGCTTATTATTGCCACCTACCTGTTGAAGGTAGTCATAGCATTGCTCGATACACCGTTTGTCTATGCAGTGATCTGGTTTGTGAAGCGAGATCAGCCGCAGGCAACGCCGACGCATTGAGGCCAGTAAGGATTAGTCCGCATCTCCCTCTACACTGGCGCGGTAGGCATCAAACGCACGCTTCATTCGCGTAGCAATCAGCGGTTCGGCCTCAAGCCGATCGTTGATCTCATAACGATCCGCCTGCAGGTTGTAGAGAGAAACAGGCTCGCCAGCGGGCGACAACAGCATTTTCCAGTCACCGTCACGAACTGCGTATTCCAGCCCATCAGGTGTGGGAATCGACCAGTAAAACGGGCGCTGACGACGTACCGCTGTTCCCGGATCATCATCCAGCAGTGCTGTAATTGAGGCACCGTCGATAATTCTGTCTGCCGGCAGCGGCACGTCGAGGATATCCGCGAGTGTCGGCAGAACATCGAGCACAGTAGCGGGCTGAGTGACAACCTGACCTGCCGGTATTCGGCCTGGCCAGCTGAAGATACCTGGCACCCTGATACCGCCCTCATGCAGGAACCGCTTCTTGCCACGCAAACCGTTGGTTTCGCCGGCAAGTCCGATTTCCCAGGGCATCTCAACCTGGGTCGTGAGTGGCCCATTATCGCTGGAAAACATCACCAGTGTATTGTCGCTGAGCCCTGCCTGCTGCAGATGCGCCAGCACGCGCCCAAGTTGCTCATCCAGGAAAGTGATATTGGCGTAGTACTCACCCTTGCCGCGATAAGGTCGATCTGCCCAATCCATGTGATAAGACCAGGGGTTAAGTCTCGCTTCTTCTGTCAGGTATTGATCATACTGCCGCACCAGCCTCAGGGGTGAGGCAATCGGCGCATGCACTTCACTGTAGGTCAGAAACAGGAAAAACGGTTCACTGCTCTGCCCGAGCCAGGCGATAGCTTCATCCGACACGAGCTCAGCAGAGAACTTGCTGGTTTCGCCCACGGCAACGTTATTGCGGAACATATTATCCGGGAAAAGCCTACCTTCACCGGCTTGCGCGGCTTTTTCATTCTTCACCCAGGCGGCGAGACCATACTGATAGTCAAACCCGAAGTCCCGTGGCTGAGGTGCATCATCAAGATCCAGCCCCCCATTTAAATGCCATTTGCCTATCACCGCTGTTCTGTAACCCAGAGGTTTCAACCACTGCGCGATGGTGACTTCATCCCGGTCCAGGGCAACCTCTGAGTTATCAGGTATCCAGGATCGAATACCAGTACGGTAGGGTGTCCTGCCAGTCAGGAGCCCCGCCCGCGAAGGTGAGCACAAGGCAGAGGCGGCATAAAACTGGGTAAAACGCACGCCGTCCGCCGCGAGCTGATCGATGTTGGGCGTTTCCACCACAGGGTGACCATAGACAGCGGTATCGCCATAGCCAAGGTCATCAACGTAGACCAACAGCACATTGGGCCTTTCTGCCAGCGCCTGCGCTGTAAACAACAGCAAAAAACAGAACAGGCCGCGCATGTTAGAAATTGAGTATCTCGGTCTGTATCCCGACGAGGTCGAGCACACCCACGGCATTGAAACCTGCCATGTGGCCGGCGCATTCCCCGGGGTTGAACGTAAGCTGGCCCCCATCGTACTCAATCGTCTGGCGATGCGTGTGACCGTGCAGGATGATGTCGAAATCAGCGGTGTTCACCATCGATAACTCAAGCGGATCATGTACCACGACGACACGTTTATCTGCCCAATGGAGGGTCAGCGGCGGGTCAATGAACTGAAATCCGAACAGGTCGACGGCGCTCATCAGCGAATCCCGCTCACCGACATCGTTGTTGCCAAACACGCCCCACATCGGCGCATCAAGATGGGAGAAAACCTCTAAAGTTTTCGCCTGGGTGATGTCACCGGTATGAATCACCCGCTCAACCTGTGCCTCGTTGAACAACTCAACGATCTTGGCGCAGTTTTTCAGGTTGTTATGGGTGTCGGAGACGATTCCGATGCGCATTGCTCTCTCTTAAAAACTAAAAAAGCCGGGCATGCCCGGCTTTCTTAAGGTTCGAAAAACTCAGGCGACTTTTTCAAGTATGTGAATGCCACAGGCACTGCCGAGACCAATGACATGTGTCATACCGATCTTGGCACCTTCCACCTGACGTTTGTCGGCCTCACCACGCAGATGCGTGCACACTTCATAGATATTGGCGATTCCGGTAGCGCCCAGCGGGTGTCCCTTTGAGAGCAGACCACCAGAAACGTTGACTGGGATCTTGCCGCCCAGGGCTGTCTCACCCTCATCTATCATGCGTCCGGCTTCGCCATCGGCACACAAACCGAGGTTTTCGTAGTGCAGAATTTCAGCTGTCGCAAAACAATCATGCAGTTCGACCAGGTCGAGATCTTCCGGGCCCACGCCTGCCATCTCATAGGCCTGCTTGGCTGCAATGCGAGTCACTGCATTAACATCAGGCATGGTGAGGTCGCGATCCGTGAACGGATCGCTGGCAAGTACAGAGGCTTTGACCTTGACGGCTCGCGCCAGGCCGAGTTCCTTGGCTTTCTTCTCGGAGACAAGCACGGCAGCGGCAGCCCCATCGACATTGACCGAACACATCAGCTTCGTGTTCGGGTAGGAGATCATCTCTGCATTCATGACGACATCCAGCGGTGTCTCGATCTGGTACATCGCCTTCGGGTTAAGGGTAGAGTGGTGATGATTCTTAACAGAGACCTTGGCGAACTGTTCAAAGGTAGTGCCGTGCTTACGCGAGTGTTCCATACCGGCTTCGGCAAAGACGCAGGGCATGGTACCGGAACCCAGCAGACCCTCTTTTGGAATACCCACACCACCGCCAGCACCTCCGAGCAGACCTTTACCCATCTGCTCGACACCGACCGCGAGGACCACATCATTCACCCCGGCTTTGATCGACATCCAGGCTTCTCGGAAAGCCGTCGCGCCGGTCGCACAGGCATTTGAGCAGTTGACCACGCCGATACCTGTCTGCCCAATCTGCTGCAGAATCCGCTGGCCAACCATGGCGCTGGCCTGCCCCAGGTTGCCACAGTACAGTGCCTGCATGTCCTGGATTTTTAGTCCGGCATCGTCCAGCGCCATCAATGCAGCCTGTGCGCCCAGTTCCGGAACGGTTTTTTCAGGAAATCGACCGAACTTGATCATGTCGACACCCATTACATATACATCACTCATGAGTCACTCCTCTGATTGTGATTAGGCCAGCGAGCGGGCTTAGGCTGCAGGCTTGAAAAAATAACTGATATAGCTGTTGCCTTCTTTATCCTTGCGTCCGAGCGCATCACCGAAGACAACTTCAACCGGCATATCAAATTCGAGGTTGGCCGGATCAGGCTCAATATCGATCAGGTTACCCTTGACTGTGCCACCACCATCGAGGTCAACGATCGCGGAAATATAGGGCACTTCAATACCGGGAAAGCTGCGATGGACGATAGAAAAAGAGTAAAGCTTGCCTGTCGTCGACAGGCGGGCGGGCGCCATCTGATCACGCGCGCCACAGCTGGAGCAAGTGTCTCTTTCACCCAGAAAAACAGCACCACAGGCACCACATTTATGGCCCTCCAGGTATGGGTCATCTGTCCCTGCACCTTTGAGCCAGTCAACGACGGGCAGTGGCCCGCCTGGCTTCGTTTCCTCAGACATCTCGTCCCTCTAAGATCATGTTGAAAAGCAGCAAGAGTAAACCTGCACTTCTTATTTATCAACCACTTACTAAGCTTGCCGAGTGGTGTCGCGCTCGCCTCAGCCCATGATCCGAGCCATGGCACGATCAGCTCGTTCTCGCAATGAATCCATCTTCGCCGCCATCACCGGCACGATGATCTGCTCGACCCCTAGCGCCTCAAACCGGTCGATGTCACCCCTGTCCCTGACACTGGGGTGCAAGCCGGCATAGATGCGGATATCTTCCATGCTTCGGCCGGCGGCCTCCAGCCTTGTCGCCAGATAGGACAGGCGCTCCTCGAGCGTCTGCGGCGTCAAATTAAAGCCGTACCACCCCTGACCAATTCTTGCGACCCGATCGAGTGCCGCGTCGCTCTCTCCACCGAAAACAATCGGCGGATGCGGGGTCTGCACGGGTTTGGGACCCTGGTAGGCAGCATTCAACTGATAGTATTGCCCCTGGTATGAGGCCGCGTCTTCCTGCCACAGCGCCTGCATGAGCCCCAGACACTCCTCTGTCCTTCCTGCTCGATCCGCCCAGGGAATGCCCAGCGCCTCAAATTCTTCTTTGAGCCAGCCAATCCCGACCCCAAGTTCAAACCGGCCACCCGAGAGGAAATCGAGATCAGCGACCACCTTGGCGGTATAGACCGGGTTACGTTGCGGCACGAGGCAGATGCCTGTGCCGAGCCGGATTCTACTGGTCGCAGCAGCGACCCAGGTCAGCGCGCTGAACGGGTCGAGCAGACTACGCGGGTCGCCGGCAATCCGCCCGTCATCAGAATAAGGGTAGCGGGATTCGTAGGCAGGAAAGAACAGGACATGTTCCGGGACCCAGAACTGGTGGAAACCCTGTTCCTCCACATGTTGAGCTGCCTGCTTGATATAATCTGGTGATGTGTAGTCGTTGAACGCCATCTGGCAACCGATCTGCATAGACTTCTCTCCTCTGTTTTCGACAATATACCACCAGTGCTCCTCTGACTCCTGCCGGTGCCCTAAGCTTCAGACTGACAGCACAATCACTCAACCCGTCCCGTTTCCGTCCTGGCTAAACAGAAAGCCCTTAGAATCGACGAAAAGTTCACACGCATTCACCGGTAATGACGATCAAGTCAGAAATATCCTCTGGGCCACACATCACGGGCAGGGATGAAAAACACAGGCGGTACGATGAGCTGGTAAAGGCCCACAACAGCTGGCTGTACCGCTATGCCTGCCGGCTCTGCGATGAAAAGAGCAGGGCTGAAGACCTGGTACAGGAGACGTTTCTACGCGCCTGGCGCTTTCTTGATTCGCTCAAGGACGAAGCTTCTTCCAGGAGCTGGCTGACAACCATTCTGCGCAGGGAAAATGCGCGACGCTTTGAACGCAAGCAGCTGGACTATGCTGACGTGGAAATGGATAGCCTGCCGACGACGCAGTCCGATGTTGATGCCCGGCCGGAGGTGGTAGCGCTGCGAATCGCAATGCAACGGCTGCCCATTGCTTGCCGCGAACTGCTGACACTGCAGGTGCTCGAGGGCTACACGCTGGCCGACATCGCCAGAATCAAGGGATTACCCAGGACCACAGTGGCAACCCGTTTGCATAGCGCTCGACAGAAATTGAAACTGCAGCTCCAAGCTGACGAAGGCATCAGCAGCAAGATGTGCGACATTTAGGCAGCTCAGGCCGACAAGCGCCAAGCAACCAAACTCAGGTCAGGGTACTGAGAAACTCCAAAGTCCTGTCATAGGCGCCATCTTCAAAGCCAACGATTGCAGCACTGAAGTGGGTGACACCAGCATCTTCGAAGCGCTTGATCTCGCCGCGCAAAGTGTTCTCGTCACCGACAATCGCTATATCAGCTGGACCGCCAGCACCCTCTTTATCGAGCATGGCGCGATAGCTGGGCAGCTGGCCGTAGATAACCAGTTCCCTGGCAATGGCTTCTTTCGCAGCCTCGACGTTGGTGGTGAGAACAATCGGTACGCCACCGACCACGGTTGCATCATCGCGGCCGAGGCCCGGCACGATGTGATTGGCCATGGTATTCGGCCCAACCATCCAGGTACTGGTTCCATCGGCGAGTTCTCCGGCAATTTTCAGCATGACGGGCCCCAACGCGGCGACAACCACCGGCAGCCGTTCCGCTCCGGGAACCGAGAGATTAACCCCATGCACGCTGAATTGTTCACCATCAAAGTTCGCAGTTTCACCGCGCGCAAGCGGCATCAGGACTTCAAGATACTCGCGCATATGCTTCGCCGGTGCCGCGTAAGACATGCCGAACATGTCCTCAATCACAATCTTGTGAGAAAGGCCGATACCCAGTGTGAATCGATTATTGGTGACCGCGGCAGTCGTCAATGCCTGCTGCGCAATCGCCGTCGGATGGCGTGGATACGTCGGTGTGACTGCGGTGCCGAGACCGATCGTCTTGGTCTCCCGTCCCAGAATCGAAAGAACACCAATCGCGTCATAGCCGAAAATATTCGCCATCCAGATGTTGGCAAGGCCTGCCGCCTCAATTTTCTGCGCCGCAGTGATCAGATCATCCAGCGGCATTTCGTTCAGTACTGTCCCAATTTTCATAAGCTGACCTCGTTTCGAAGCCTGCATCCTGCAGTAACTAAGCCCGGCGAGCAAGCCTGCTGGCGTCAGACCTCAGGACATGGCGGATTTGAAATCAGGCAACAGGCAATCGCGCAACACCCCGAGGTCAGCTGCCGGAGCGCACCATCAAATGCCGGGAACCGGGAAACCCTCGCAGAATGTCACGACATCCGCCTTGATAGCGCCGAGCGCATCATCGTCTTCCGGAGCGCGCAGGCAGGTATCAATCCACTCCGCAAGCTTTTCCATCTCAGCTTCTTTCATGCCACGTGCGGTTGCCGCAGGCGTCCCAATGCGGATGCCACTGGGTCGCAGCGGCGGATTTGGGTCGTCGGGGATGATCTGCTTGTTGGTTGTAATATTGACCTTGTCGAGGGTTTCTTCTGCAACCCGGCCATCGAGGCCATAGCTGTCCATCGTATTGACGACCATCATGTGATTGTCAGTCCCGCCGGTGACAAGAGAAGCCTGGCGCTGCATTAAGGCATCAGCCAGAGTCTTGCTGTTCACCAGTACCTGGCGCGCGTATTCCTTGAATTCGACTGTCATGGCGCGCTGCAGTGTTACCGCAATCCCGGCGATCGCATTCATGTGGGGACCACCCTGCAGGCCGGGGAAAACTGACTTATCGATCTTGCTGGCAAATTCCTTGCGGCACAGCACCATCCCTCCTCGCGGCCCACGCAGGGACTTGTGGGTCGTCGTCGTGACGACATCAAACCCGCAGTCAAACGGATTGCGCATGGCACCGCCGGCGACCAGTCCGCCGAAATGAGACATATCAGTCATGGTGATCGCACCCACCTCATCCGCGATCTCTTTGAACTTTTCATATTCAATGTCACGCGGGTAGGAGGTGTAGCCCGTCAGCACAATCTTGGGTTTGTGTTCGAGCGCATCCGCCCGAACCTTATCGTAGTCTACAGAGCCGTCACTGGGATCGGTCACATAGCGAACAAAATTGAACAGCTTGCCCATATGGGAGACAGGCGCACCGTGCGTCAGATGCCCCCCGTGTGACAGATCCATCGCGAGAATCGTATCGCCGGGTTCAAGCAAACCAAGATAAACGGCCTGATTCATGGCCGAACCTGAGAGCGGCTGAACATTGGCGTGTTCGCAGCGGAAGACTTCTTTCGCCCGTTCGCGGGCAAGGTTTTCAATCTGGTCAGTGAATTCCTGACCGCCATAATAGCGCCGCCCCGGATATCCCTCGGAGTATTTGTTGGTGAAGACACTGCCGAGCGTCGCCAGCACCTCGGGAAAGGTATAGTTTTCTGACGGAATCAGTTCGATGCCCGCCTTCTGGCGCTGTTCCTCGCCCTGCAAAGCCGCATAGATGTCGGGGTCCTGCTGCTGCAGGAATTCAAGATTAGTGGTCATGGGCAGACTCCCTGGTGGGTTAGTGGGCGCCCAGGCGAACGGCATTAAAACAAAGACTCACACTTCCCGGTGGTTAGCTCCACCTCATGAAATCCCGACTCAGGGACTTCGCATCGCCAGTCATGTGAAAGGCGGAATTCTACCCGCACCACCCCCGGTTTTAAACGCCTGCCGCTGGAATATTGTTCACTCAGTCGTGCAATTTCACTCATGCTCACGGTCGAATGGCAGCTTTTCGAGATCAACGTTACCGCCAGTCAACATCAGACCGACCCTCTGACCGGCGAACCGCGCCGGGTACTGCATAACTGCGGCCAGTGCTATCGCGGCAGAGGGTTCCACGAACTGCTTCATCCGACTCCATATTAGCCGCATGGCCCCGATGGTAGCGCTGTCATCCATCACCATGACCTGTTCAAGCCTGGGTTGAATGATGTCGAAGTTGCGCGCACCAAGGGTCGTCTGCAGGCCATCGCAGATCGTGTTCGGCATGTGTTCGGTAACCCGCCGACCCGACACGAGTGATCGGTACGCGTCGTCAGCACCGGCAGGCTCCGCAGCAATGACATTGACGCCGACCTGCTCGGCAACGAGACAAGTCCCAGCCAGCAGTCCGCCACCGCCGACCGGGACAACAATCACGTCTAGTCCGGCAACCTGCTCAATCAGCTCCAGGGCAGCCGTGCCCTGCCCCGCGATGACCCGTGGATCATCATAGGGATGTACTGCCACCGCACCCGTTCTTTCGATCACCGCTGCAAGGGTCTCCTCACGGTCAGGCAGGGTGGGTTCACACAGGATAATTTCAGCGCCGTAGGCTGCGATAGCATCCTGTTTCACCTGAGGTGCGTTAGACGGTACGACGATGTATGCCGGCGCCTGCCGGAGCTGCGCCGCCCTGGCCAGCGCAGCTCCGTGATTGCCTGAAGAATGTGTTGCAAAACCCTGTTTTATAACACTTTCATCAAGTGAAAAGACGGCATTGGCCGCGCCTCTAGCCTTGAAAGCCCCGACCTTCTGCAGGTGCTCACATTTGAAATAGAGCGATGCGCCAACGGCGTCATCCAGTAATGTACTGGTCAGGACCGGGGTCCGATGCACTCTGCCAGAGATTCGCTCGGCGGCCGTCAGGACATCGCGATAGCTGGCGCTCATGCCTCTTGGCGTTCGATCTTAGCCCAGGTGTCACGCAGCGGGACGATGCGGTTGAAAACCAGCCCTGCCGGTGAGGAATGCTTGTTGTCTGCGCAGAAGTAGCCTTCCCTTTCAAACTGGTAGCGATCATCCGGACCGGCGGTTTTCAACCCCGGCTCGACCACGCCCTGCTGCACGACCAGCGAATCAGGGTTCATCAGTTCATGGTAATCCCGCTCATCGGCATCCGGGAAATCAACCGTGAACAAGGGGTCATAGACGTGAAACTCGGCTGGAAGTCCGTACTTAGCGGAGACCCAGTGAATAACACCACGCACCTTGCGCCCCTCCGGATTCTTGCCGAGGGTATCCGGGTCGTAAGTACCGCGGATTTCAGTAATCTCGCCAGCAGCATCACGGGTGATCCCGGTTGCCTTAACCACATAGCCGTAGCGCAGCCGGACCTCGCCATCGAGCACCAGGCGCTTGTATTTCTTGTTGGCGGACTCCCGGAAGTCTTCACGATCGATGTAGACTTCGCGGGTCATTTTCAGGGCACGCTGACCGAGTGATTCATCTTTCGGGTGGTTGGCTACTGTGAGGTCCTCCTCCTGCCCTTCCGGCCAGTTTTCAATGACCAGCTTAAGCGGCTGCAGCACTGCCATGGCGCGCGGTGCGGTATCTTCAAGGTCTTCCCGAATACAGCTTTGCAACAACGCCAACTCGACGTTGTTGTCGCTCTTGGTGACGCCAATGCGGCGGCAGAAGTCCCGAATAGAAGCCGGTGTGTAGCCTCGCCGGCGCAGGCCAGCAATAGTTGGCAGCCTGGGATCATCCCAGCCATCGACCAGGCTGTCTTCGACCAGTTGCTTCAGCTTACGCTTGCTCATGACTGTGTATTGCAGATTCAGACGAGAAAACTCGATCTGCTGGGGGTGGCAGTTCATGGCGAGTTCATCCAGCACCCAGTCATACAGGGGCCGGTGATCCTCAAAACTGAGGTCGCAGAGTGAATGCGTGATGCCCTCAAGCGAATCCGACAGGCAGTGGGTGTAATCGTACATCGGGTAGATGCACCACTCGTCACCGGTCTGATGGTGAGTGACATGGCGGATACGGTAAATCGCCGGGTCGCGCATGTTGATATTCGGCGAGGCCATATCTATTTTTAGTCTCAAAATATGCTCACCGTCACCGAATTCTCCTTCACGCATACGCCGGAACAGGTCGAGATTCTCTTCTGGCGAACGCGACCGAAAAGGACTTTCCTTGCCGGGCTGCGTCAGGGTACCGCGGTACTCCCGCAGATCCTCAGCTGAGAGCGAGTCAACATAGGCCTTGCTTTCCTGGATTAGTCTTTCAGCGAACTGGTAGAGCTGCTCGAAGTAGTCCGAAGCGTGCTTTTCCTCCTGCCACTCAAAGCCGAGCCAGCTGATATCGCGCTTGATGGCTTCCTCAAACTCGACGTTCTCTTTCAGCGGATTCGTATCATCAAACCGGAGGTTGGTGGCACCGCCGAACTCCTCTGCCATACCGAAACTGAGGCAGATCGCTTTGGCGTGACCGATATGGAGGTAACCATTCGGTTCCGGGGGGAACCGGGTCATCACCTTGCCCTCGTTCTTATCGTTCGCAACATCTTCAGCGATGATGTTACGAATGAAGTTGCTCGGATATTTTTCCTCAATACTGCTCATAGGAACTGACAAGCCTTAATTCTTGATAGTTGCGGTGATCAACTGATGAACATTGCCCCAAGGCAGGTCAGTGACACCATGACAAAAAGCAGCCATTTTAACGTGTTTTGACTGACGTTAATGGCAAATCGAACGCTCAGCATCGCGCCGGCGATACTGCCGACGGCAAGGATGACGCCTGGTATCCACCAGACCTGACCCCTGGCTGCAAATACGACCAGCGCCACGGCTGAAAACACCGCAGTGCAGACCGACTTCAGGGCATTCGTTCTGACCAGGTCGTACCTGAGCCCGCCTGCAAGCGCGGCAATCAGGATGAACCCGACCCCGGCCTGGACGAAACCGCCATAGACACCGGCCAGGAACAGTCCGATCGCCGCCAGAGGCCGCTCGCCTAAGGTATACGATGGCGTGCCCTCGGGCGGCGCAATAGTATCGGGTCGCACCAGCATGACCAGCGCCATCGCGACCATGGAACCCAGCAGGACCGGCTTCAACAGCCAGACAGGCAGGTAGGACGCCGCAAGGGAACCGGCGAGCGCCCCGGCAATGGTCAGAATCAAGAGGGAACCCACGGCGCTGCGATCGAGCCTATCCTGGTCATCGAAACCCTTCACACCGGTCACGGACTGCATGAGTACACCCACCCGGTTGGTCGCGTTAGCGATATCGGCAGGCATCCCCATCATCATCAGTGCCGGCAGTGTCAGCATGGACCCGCCGCCCGCCAGCGTATTGATAAACCCTGAGACGAGACCCACCACGACCAGCACGACTATCGTTATGAGGCCTTCGACGGACAACAGTGTGGCGAGATCAAAGCTCAAGTGCCCAACCCTTCGGAAAACCTGCGCGCATGGTATAGATCAAATGCGTCCCTGTCATGAACCAATAAGGAAAAACCGGTGCAGATGCTTGCAAATGCGTCGTCACGGGCTATGATGGCCGCGTTATGAATATTTCAGCGTCAGGCAACAGCACCGTTTCAGTGAGCGCGCAGGGATTCTCTGCAGGCGCCTGGAACCGCTATTACTTTTTTATCGATTGCTGAATCGCTCAGATTGCTGGGCGGTTGTACCGCCTGCGAGGAAACCCCGACAGGCGGAAGCCATCGGGGTTTTTTTTGGCCTGAATATTCTGACTCATAGCAACAATGCCAAATTAAAAAGCATGGCCACGATGACAACAATGCAGACAACAATGCAAGGGAAACAAAGATGAACGATATACAAGTGGATGACCTGAATGTGTTGAGCGAAGAGACCCTCATTTCACCCGAGCAACTGAAACAACGGGTACCAGCTTCTGCCAAGGCGCTGGCGACGGTTGCTGGTGGCAGGATCGCCATCAAGCGCATTCTGCAACGCCAGGATCCGCGCCTGTTTATCATCGTCGGGCCCTGCTCCATCCACGACACCGATGCTGCCATGGACTATGCGAGCAAGCTGAAGACCCTCGCTGATGAAGTCGGCGACACCCTGCTGCTGGTCATGCGAGTCTATTTTGAGAAACCCCGCACCACCACAGGTTGGAAAGGTCTCATTAACGACCCCATGATGAATGATTCGTTCGATATCACTGAGGGTCTGACCCGTGGCCGCCAACTGCTGGTGGACCTTGCCGAGCTGGGCCTGCCGACCTCAACCGAGGCGCTGGATCCCGTTACACCCCAGTACCTGCAGGAGCTGATTGCCTGGAGCGCTATCGGTGCCAGGACAACCGAATCCCAGACTCACCGCGAGATGGCAAGTGGCCTGTCCTCAGCTGTGGGTTTCAAGAACGGTACTGACGGCGGCCTTGAAGTCGCGATCAATGCCCTGCAGTCGGTGTCGGCGCCACACCGGTTTCTTGGCATCAACCACCAGGGCGGTGTCTCCGTGATCCATACCCGAGGTAATGCCCATGCCCATATCGTCCTGCGTGGCGGCGGCGGCCGCCCGAACTACGATTCAGTCAGCATCAACATCTGTGAGCAACAGCTGCTGGAGGCAGGTATCCCCGCCAACATTATGGTGGACTGCAGTCATGCTAACTCGAACAAGGATCCTGCCCTGCAACCGCTGGTGATGACCAATATCGGCAATCAGATCGTCGAAGGTAACCAGTCAATTGTCGGGCTGATGGTTGAGAGCAATCTCGAGTGGGGCAACCAGTCCATCCCCGCTGATCTGGCCGACCTCAAATACGGGGTGTCAGTGACCGATGCCTGTGTCAACTGGGCAACGACAGAAAGCATGATCCTCGAACTGCGAGACCGGGTGAAAGAAGTGCTGCCGCAACGCAGATCGCTGCAGGCAGAGCTCGAGAAGACCGCCTGAGGAACTGTTTGCTGAGAGACTACTTTTTGCTGAGAGGCTACTTGTAGAAAGCGTTCTCTGTGACCGTATGGTCGGTGACATCCCGGACACTCTTGAGCTGAGGCAACTGCTCAAGCAGTGTCTTCTCGACACCGTCTTTCAGCGTCATATCGACCATACCGCAGCCCTGGCAACCACCACCGAACTGCAGCACGGCAACTTCCTGGTCAACCACTTCTACCAGATTAACCATGCCGCCGTGGGCCGCGAGGCCAGGATTAACCTGGGTCTGAAGCACGTAATTGATCTTGTCCTCGATCGGACTGTCGTCTGAGACACTTGGCACCTTGGAATTGGGTGCCTTAATTGTAAGTTGACCACCCATGCGATCTTCGGCGTAATCCACGAGTGCATCTTCCAGGAACGGCACACTGCGATCGTCTATCCAGCCAACGAAGCCTTCGTATTCAGTTTTGATATCGTCCGGTTGTTCCTCACCAGGGCGGCAATAGGCAATGCAGGTCTCCGCCGTCGGGGTACCGGGATCGGCGACAAAAATGCGGATACCAACATCATCATCTTCCTGGCGAGAGAGCAGTTCGACGAGATACTTCTGGGCTGATTCGGTTATTTCGACCATTTTCCGGCTGCTGTTCCAATCTGCGCGCCATTCTAACGGAAAGGTGCTGGCGCAAAAACCATGGGTTTTATGTGGAATCTCCTGCTTGAGGCGACTTCATGCATGTCTCTCAAGATCTTCAATATAAAGCCACTATCACCTTGATAAACTTCGGTTTTCCAAGCATCCAGGCCCGACGTTCATGGCTCAACGTACCGAATATCTTACCCGCGCACTAGAGAACCGCATCCTCCTGCTGGATGGCGCCATGGGTACACAGATTCAAGGCCTGGGTCTGACCGAGGATGACTACCGGGGCGCTCGATTCGCTGATCATGCAGGTCAGCTGAAGGGCAACTCGGACCTGCTGTCGCTGACGCAGCCTGACGCCATCCGGGACATTCATCGCCGCTACCTAAGTGCTGGGGCTGACATCATCGGCACCAATACCTTCACTGCCACTGCTGTGTCACAGGCTGATTATGGTCTCGAGGCATTGAGTTACGAATTGAACGTCGAATCTGCGCGCCTCGGCCGCGAAGCTGCCGACGAATTCAGTGCAACGACCCCAGACAAACCTCGGTTCGTTGCCGGCGCAGTGGGACCGACCACCCGCTCTGCAAGCCTGTCGCCTGACGTCAATGATCCCGGTTTCCGCAATATCACATTTGATGATCTGATCATTGACTATGGCAACTGCGTGCGGGGCCTGATTGAAGGCGGTGCTGACATCATCCTGATCGAAACCATCTTCGATGTGCTCAATGCCAAGGCCGCCATCTTTGCAGCGCGCAAGACGTTTGCTGATATGGGGGTTGAGCTGCCGGTCATGATCTCCGGCACCATTACGGACGCCAGCGGCCGACTGCTGTCCGGCCAGACGACTGATGCATTCTGGGCGTCTGTACAACACGCCCGGCCGCTGTCCGTCGGCTTTAACTGCGCTCTCGGCGCCGAAGAGCTGCGCCCTTATGTTGAGCAAATCTCACGTATTTCTGACTGCTACATTTCAGCCTATCCAAACCGCGGGTTGCCGAATGAATTTGGCGAGTACGATGAGACCATTGAACACATGACAAAGGCCGTTCGTGATTATGCTGAATCCGGTCTGGTGAACCTCGTCGGCGGCTGCTGCGGCACCTCTCCCGAACATATTGAAGCGTTTGCAGACGCAGTCGAGGGACTGACGCCACATCAGCGTAACCCCAGGGCCAGGTCATGCCTGTTGTCAGGCCTGGAGCCTTTCAGCATCAAAGAGGACTCGCTGTTTGTTAACGTCGGTGAGCGCACCAACGTCACCGGCTCCGCCCGTTTCGCCCGTCTCATTCGCGAGGAAAACTACGAGGAAGCCCTGGAAGTTGCCCGACAGCAGGTCGAGAACGGTGCCCAGATCATCGATATCAACATGGATGAAGGCATGCTGGATTCCAAGGCTGCCATGATCAGGTTTCTTAACCTGGTGGCGGCTGAACCGGATATCTGCCGCGTCCCCATCATGGTCGACTCATCGAAATGGGACATCATCGAGGCCGGCTTGAAATGTATCCAGGGCAAATCGATCGTCAACTCGATCAGCTTGAAAGAAGGTGAAGCACAGTTTATCGAGCAGGCCCGTGCCTGCCTCGCGCACGGCGCGGCTGTGGTCGTTATGGCTTTTGATGAAGACGGCCAGGCAGACAACCTTGAGCGTCGCAAAGCGATCTGCAAACGCTCCTATGACATCCTGGTTAACGAGGTCGGGTTCCCTGCTGAGGACATCATCTTTGACCCCAATGTCTTTGCCATCGCGACCGGGATTGAGGAGCACAACCTGTACGGCAAGGATTTCATTGATGCCTGTGCCTATATCAAGGCTGAACTGCCAGGTGCCATGATTTCAGGCGGCATCTCGAATGTCTCCTTCTCATTCCGCGGCAATAATGCGGTGCGTGAAGCGATTCACGCCGTATTCCTGTACCACGCAGTAAAGGCGGGGCTCACCATGGGCATCGTCAATGCCGGTCAGCTGGCGATCTACGAAGATATCCCCGAGGACCTGCGGGAGCGCATCGAGGATGTCATGTTCGCTCGCCGCGAGGATGCGACCGAGAGGCTGATCGACGCTGCCTCTGAATTCTCCGGCACGCAATCAAAAGACTCGGCAGAAGATCTGGCATGGCGCACAGAACCAGTGGCGAAGCGTCTTGCTCATGCTCTCGTCAAGGGCATCACGCAGTACATTGTCGAAGACACCGAGGAAGCACGGCAGGCGGCCACCAGGCCAATCGAGGTCATTGAAGGCCCGCTCATGGATGGCATGAACGAGGTCGGTGATCTGTTTGGTGCCGGCAAGATGTTCTTGCCGCAGGTGGTCAAAAGTGCACGCGTCATGAAACAGGCGGTAGCACACCTGGTGCCGTTTATCGAAGCGGAGAAATCCGAGGGCGCCAGCAGCAAGGGCAAGATTCTTATGGCGACGGTCAAGGGCGACGTCCATGATATCGGCAAGAATATTGTTGGCGTCGTCCTGCAATGCAACAACTATGAGGTCATTGACCTTGGCGTCATGGTGCCGGCAGAAACGATCCTGAAGCAAGCAGAAGAAGAAAACGTTGATATCATCGGTCTCTCCGGCCTGATTACGCCATCGCTCGATGAGATGGTTCATGTCGCCTCCGAGATGGAGCGACTTGGGATCGACAAACCCCTGTTGATCGGTGGTGCTACCACGTCAAAAGCCCACACCGCCGTCAAGATTGACCCCTGCTTCAGCCAGGACGTCGTGACCTATGTACCTGATGCCTCAAAGGCGGTCGGTATTGCTTCCCGCCTGCTCAGCACTGAGCTGAAACCAGGTCTTGTAGACGAGGTCGCGGCGGAGTACGAAACCATTCGCAGCCGCAGCAGCAATCGTACCGCCAAGACCATCACGCTGACCTTCGCTGAAGCCCAGGCCAATGCCGCTGCCATCGACTGGGAAAACTACAATCCGCCGGCGCCAACCTTCCTTGGCACAAGAACTTTGGAAGACTTTCCGCTGTCGGAATTACTACCCTACATTGACTGGTCACCGTTTTTCATGGCCTGGGAGCTGGCTGGCAAGTACCCGAGAATCCTGGAAGACAAGATTGTCGGCGAGTCAGCACGCCAGCTGTTCGCGGACGCTACTGAAATGCTCAACAAGATAGTCAGCGAGAAGCTCTTGCAGGCCAATGCGGTGATTGGTTTCTGGCCAGCTGCCAGCCAGGCCGAGGACATCCTGATTTATGAGGACGAAGGCCGATCGGAGCCAGTGCAAAGACTCCACCATCTGCGCCAGCAGATGGACAAGCCCAACAAACAGCCTAATTTCTGTCTGTCCGATTACGTCGCGCCGGCAGCGAGCGGCAAGGCCGACTATATCGGCGGTTTTGTCGTCACAGCCGGCCTTGGGGCCGACGAACTGGCAAGGGGCTACGAGGCAGAGAAAGACGACTACAACGCGATCATGGTAAAAGCATTAGCCGACAGGCTCGCAGAGGCCTTCGCTGAGAAACTGCACGAGCTGGTCAGAAAGGAGTACTGGGCTTACGCCAGTGATGAGTCACTCGACAACGAGAGTCTGATCAAAGAGGCGTACCAGGGTATCCGCCCTGCCCCGGGTTACCCTGCGTGTCCGGATCATACGGAGAAAGCGACATTGTTCAGGCTGCTGGACGCTGAAAATGAGACGGGTGTCTCGCTCACTGAACACTTCGCCATGGCGCCGGCCGCAGCAGTCAGCGGCTTTTATTTCTCACATCCTGAAGCGCGCTATTTCGGCATTGGCAAAATTGACCGCGACCAGGTCGAGAGCTACGCTGAGCGCAAGGGTACGCCGCTCGACACAACCGAACGCTGGTTGTCCCCCGTACTCAAATACGCATAGAGAACCGCATGTCTGATGATCAAACAACCAGTCCGGAGTCAGGCGCAGAAACTTCTGAAAAGACTCCGTCTTTCATCCAGGTGGTGGCGAGTGTCCTCGCTGCTGCGCTCGGTGTGCAGAGCGCCAGGAACAGACAAAGAGATTTCGAACACGGCAATCCGCTCGTATTCATCGCCGCAGGCCTGATCTTCACCGTCCTCTTTATCGCCACGATTGTCGGCGTCGTCCACCTGGTGCTGTGAACCCTGGGGTTTCTAGCAGGCGCGTTTGTTAAACCGCGCCAGACCTTCAATCAGCTTGTCGGCAGGCCGCTCAACCAGTAGACAATAGCGACGACCGGAATCACAACAACGGCAACCGCAGAAAATGCGTCAGCAAAACTGTCCTCATTAACTTGATCCTGATTTTCTTCGCTCATAAACCCGCCCAATTTGATGATTGCACAACGCGCCGGATTATACGGCGACATGCCTTGAAAATCAGCATAAGGATATGCAGAAGCGTTTGTTTGATACCGGGAGCACAGCCGCTATATTAGCGCCGACCAGGAGCCTTTCAGTTATGTACATTTACGATGAATACGACCAGCAGATGGTCGACGAGCGCGTTGCCCAATACCGCGACCAGACAACCCGGTTTCTGGCCGGGCAATTACCGGCAGAAGAGTTTCAGCACCTGCGTCTGCGGAATGGCCTCTATATCCAACGCCTTGCCCCCATGCTGCGTATTGCGGTGCCTTACGGCATGCTCTCGTCGAGACAACTGAGGAAGCTGGCGCACATTACCCGGGAGTATGATCGCGGCTACTGCCATTTCACGACCCGGCAGAATGTGCAACTCAACTGGCCCGTTCTCGAGCAGGTGCCCGATATCCTTGAAGAACTGGCCAGTGTCGAAATGCATGCGATCCAGACCAGCGGCAACTGTATCCGCAACACAACGAGCGATCAGTTCGCCGGCGTTGCCCGGGACGAAGTGGAAGACCCGCGACCCTGGTGCGAACTTATCCGACAGTGGTCGACCTTCCATCCCGAGTTCAACTGGCTGCCACGCAAGTTCAAGATTGCCGTCACCGCTGCTGAGCATGACCGTGCAGCCGTGCAGGTTCATGACATCGGCGTTCGACTTTACAGGGACAATGGCGAGACGCGGTTTGAAATTCTGGTCGGCGGCGGCCTCGGCCGAACACCGGTTATCGCACCAGTGATCAAGCGCGGCCTTGAACCTGAACACCTGCTCACCTACCTTGATGCAGTCCTGCGCGTCTACAATCGTTATGGTCGTCGTGACAATAAATACAAGGCGCGCATCAAGATTCTGGTGAGAGCAATGGGCCCGGAAGTCTTCGCCAAGAAAGTCGAGATGGAGTGGCAGGTCATCAAGGACGGCGCCGGTACACTCACCGGTGGAGAAGTCGAACGGGTCAGTCGCCACTTCACTGCGCCGGATTATGCGACACTGGCAGACCACACCCCAGGCGTTGACGACCTGATCGGCGATACTTCGGGATTCGGCGACTGGTTGCAGCAAAACGTTGCTCCCCATCGTATCGCAGGCTACAGCATCGTCACGATTGCACTGAAGGCGACTGCCGTCGCCCCGGGTGACGTCACCGATGAACAATTGGAAGTACTTGCTGACCTCGCTGACAAATACAGTTTCGGCGAAGTTCGGGTAACACACGAACAGAATGTCACACTCGCTGATGTGCCGAAGCAGAAACTGCGTGATCTCTGGCAAGCACTCGTAGATGCTGGCATGGCAACGCCCAATCTTGGCCTGCTCACCGATATCATCTGCTGTCCTGGCGGCGACTACTGCTCCCTCGCCAACGCCAAGTCGATTCCGGTCGCTGAAGCCATCCAGCGTAAATTTGATGACCTGGCTGTACTGCAGGACCTTGGGGCACTGGACATTAACATTTCCGGCTGTATGAATGCCTGTGGTCATCACCACGTGGGCAATATCGGCATCCTCGGCGTCGACAAAAAAGGCGAAGAGTTCTACCAGGTTTCCATCGGCGGGTCGGGCTACGAAGATGCCTCACTGGCGAAGATTCTCGGCCCATCGTTCGCTCAGGATGAAATCCCTGAAATCGTGCAAAAACTGGTTGATGTGCACCTGGAACATCGCGAAGACGAAGAGACTTTTATCGACACCTATCGCAGGATTGGCATTGATCCATACAAAGAGGCGGTATACGCGGCATGACTGTACTTAACCATCAGGGCGAGGTCATCGAGGTCGATGCCGCAGAATCTTTCCTCTCACTGGAAGCTTTCGGCGCTGAGCGCGGCAGCCAGGTGTACATCGAGGCCGGCGAGGACATCGAAACGTTGGCTGACCATTTGGCCTCGATTGAAATAGTAGCGCTCAACTTTCCCGCATTCACTGATGGCCGTGCCTATTCCTCGGCCAGTATCTTGCGGCGCACCTATGATTATGCAGGTCAGATTCGCGCTGTCGGTGATGTGAGAGTTGACCAGCTGGAGCAGATGGTACGCTGCGGTTTCGATGCCTTCGACCTTGCTGACGGACAGGATGTGATGCTGGCCGCAGAGAAACTCGCAGGTTTCACTTACAGCTACCAATCAACGATTGATCGTGATCCGGTTTTTCGCGCCCGCGGCTGAACAGGACGTCATTCGTCAGCGACTGCTGCATACCGTAAGATTTCCGATTTACAATCGCAGCACCGGTATCAATGGGCTCTGATCCCTTTGTCTTTTCGTTTTTTCTGATCTTCGCCTGTGCCGGCGTGCTGGCGACACTCGCGCTATTTACGCGGCAACCGCTCATTATCGTTTACATCCTGACGGGGATGCTGCTGGGCCCTTCGGGGTTCGCCTATATCGACAATCCACAACTGATCAGCAGCATTGCCAAATTCGGCATCATCTTCCTTTTATTTCTGCTGGGCCTGGATATGCAGCCATCGAAGCTCTTGAATACGGTCCGCAGTGCCACCCTCGTCGGCATCGGCAGTTCGATTATCTTTTTCGCCGCTGGCTTTGGCGTTGCCATCGCATTCAGTTATCCCCTGCAGGAGGCCATCATCATCGGCCTGGCCATGATGTTCTCCAGCACTATCATTGGCATCAAACTCCTGCCGACGACTGTGCTGCATCATCGTCACACCGGTGAACTGATCATCAGCCTGCTGCTGATCCAGGACCTGATAGCGATTATTGTGCTGCTGCTACTTACCGGCGGCTTCCTTGAATTCAGCGGTGCTACCAAGGCCATCCGGGTGCTGATCAGCCTGCCATTAATGATAGGCCTGTCATGGCTCTTCGTAAAATACGTGCTCTTGAGGCTGCTTGAGAAATTTGATGCCTTTCACGAGTATATCTTCCTGGTGGCAATCGCCTGGTGCCTGACGCTGGCAGAGCTATCTGAGCGGGCTGGCTTGTCGATGGAAATCGGCGCTTTCATCGCGGGTGTCACGCTCGCCACGAGTCCAATCTCTCTCTACATCGCTGATCACCTGAAGCCGCTAAGAGATTTTTTCCTGGTGTTATTCTTCTTTTCACTGGGTGCTGGTTTTCATACAGAATTGCTGGGCCACGTCATTGTTCCCGCACTGGTCATGGCGATCGTGGTCCTCGTGCTCAAACCCGTGGTCTTCCGGTTCATGTTGCGTAAGATGAGCGAGACCAGCGCACTCGGCTGGGAAACCGGGTTCCGGCTCGGCCAGATCAGCGAGTTCTCCCTGCTGATTGCGTTTATTGCGACGAGTGAAAACCTGATCGGCCAGAATGCGTCGCATCTGATTCAGGCGACCGCGATCCTGACCTTCCTGGTGTCTTCC
>JAYQAI010000015.1:0-33150 GCA_038136715.1 Gammaproteobacteria bacterium
AAGATGATGCGCAGCACGGCGCTGGACATGAATGAACAGGAGATGAACGCAGTCGCGTCATATATCTACGGTTTAAAGTAAACCAGCGTTTATACTTGGAAGGGCGGCCATCACCGCCCTTTGTTGTATATATAGGCCTGCATTGCAGCCTTACCTGTAAATGTTAGGCAGGCCCCACTGGTATGGCGCCAATTCACGCTGAAGGCTCGGGCCTTACTAGATAGTTTGGAGTAAAGAATATGATTCGCAGTTTAGTCAGCCTGGTATTGGCAGCGACTTTTTCATTTTCGGTTCTGGCGGAAGGCTTTCAGTACGAGGAAGGCACGCACTATGTGAAGCTGGAAGTGCCGGTCAAAACCAAGAACCCGGACCTGATCGAAGTGACCGAGTATTTTTCCTATGGTTGCCCGCACTGCTATCGTTTTGATCCGCTGATCCATGATTGGGAGCAGAACCTGCCAGAAGACGTGGACTTTAATCGCACGCCTGCAATCTGGGGCGTGACCGGTTATGAGCTGTATGCCAGAACCTACTATACGGCAGAGGCACTGGGCGTGCTCGACAAGATTCATGCACCCTTGTTTCGGGCGATCCACGCCGAGCGTCAGCGATTACTCGATCTTGATTCCATAGCCCGGTTCGTTGCCCAACATGGGGTCGACGCAGAACAATTTGTGAAAACCTTTAACGATTCCTTTGGTGTGAAAGCCATGTACCAGCAGGCAATTGCGCGCCAGCGGGTGTATCGCTCTGGTGGCGTGCCGGCGCTGATTGTCAACGGCAAGTACAGGATTGAAGCGAGCATGGTCGATAATTCAAATGCCAACATGCTCAAAGTGGCTGATTTCCTGGTGGCGAAAGAGCGTCGTCTACTGCAGAAAGACGCATCCTGATAAATTCTTACAGATCGCGTGCGCTGTCCCGGTAACCCGGTTCCTCGTAGCGGGCGACGCTTGCTTTGCGTTGGTGCTCAGTTTCTCGTGAGGCGTCAACCCGGCGCCGCAGTTCTTTGCCCGGCTTAAAATGCGGCACGAACTTGCCAGGCTTGTGGATGCCGGCTTCCCCCGTTTTTGGGTTCCGTACCTTTCTTGGCTTTCTAAAGTGGTTTGAAAATGTGCCGAAGCCCCTGATCTCAATTCTTCCGCCTGTGGCCAGGCTTTCGGACATGATGTCCAGCAGGGCGTGAACCGCCAGGTCGACGTCGCGACCGGACAGCTGGTCCAGCCTGTCTGACATCCTTTTAATCAGTTCTGATTTGTTCATCGGCTGGCTCGAAGACAAGGCGAGAAATATCATACTAAAATAGTGATGATATTCAATACGTTATGAGGCACAACTCAAGTGTTTAATTAATTTCAATCCTCTGCTAGGATAGCGACTCGCCAGCCGGAGGTATCTATGCCACCAGATCGCAGCGACAATCATCCACAACACCCTTTTGGGCAACACGGTGCTGTCAGTGCCGAAGCCCGGTCAATTGCTGAACGCGCCCGTCTGCAGCAACAGCTCAGCGCGCCGAGACCGCCGCCCGCGAGGTAAATTCGCGCACCTCATTGAATCGGCGAAGGCGATCCATTAGAATTCGCCATGGCGCGTACATATGCTCTAAACCTGAGATATACAGTAAGTAATTGCTTACTTCCCCTCGGCGCCCGCCCCCTGATTTTCAAGTTTTTTATCTGTCGATCCGCAGCGGTGGCATTGTGCCTGGCTGCGTGCACACCCGTTACCCGGAGGAATTTATGGCAACGATACTAGAAGGCGTTTCTCGCACGTTTGCAGAATATCTGCTGATCCCAAGGCTGACCCGCAAAGACCAGCGCCCTGATCTGGTTGACCTCAGCACGCCTCTGTCAGCCGTTGAACCCAATCAGTTGCCGCGTCTCAAGATCAATGTACCGATTGTTTCCGCTGCCATGCAGGCGGTCTCCGGGCCTCGACTGGCTATCTCACTGGCACGCCAGGGCGGCCTGGCGTTCATCTTCTGTTCCCAGGATATCGAGAGCCAGGCAGAAATGGTGCACCAGGTGAAAGCGCATAAAGCCGGTTTCGTTTCCAGTGATACGAATGCCACCGCTGACTGCTCGCTGCAAGACGTCATTGCGCTGATGAACAAAACCGGCCACTCCACTGTGCCGGTGACTGAAGACGGCACTGGGACCGGCAAACTGGTTGGCGTCATTACGGACCAGGACTTCTGGGAGTATGAAGATGACCTCAGCAATCCGGTAAGCCAGCATATGACACCGCTGCATGATGTGATTTACGGTGAGGAAGGCATCTCGCTGCGCGAAGCCAATCAGCTCTTGCACAAACACAAAAAGAACTGTCTGCCGGTGCTGGACGAAACCGGACACCTGCAGTCGCTGGTGTTCAAGAAAGATTATGAAGACCATATGCGGCATCCGCAGGAATTGCTTGATGAATCCAAGCGTCTTTGCGTTGGTGCTGCGATCAACACCCATGATTATAAGACTCGAGTGCCAGCGCTGATCGAGGCGGGTGCTGATGCGCTCTGCTTTGACTCATCTGACGGTTTCACTGAATTCCAGAAAGAGGCCATTGACTGGGTCAGGCAGGAATGCGGCGGCAACATCGTCATTGGCGGCGGCAACGTAGTATCGGCAGAGGGTTTTGACTATCTGGTGGAATCTGGCGGTGTCGACTTCATCAAGGTCGGTATGGGTGGTGGTTCGATCTGTATTACCCGGGAACAGAAAGGTGTCGGCCGGGGGCAGGCATCAGCGCTGCTGGATGTGGCCAGGCGGCGTGATGAGTACTTTGCCGAAACTGGCCGCTACATTCCAATCTGCTCCGACGGCGGTCTTTCCAACGACACCCAGATCGTCGTAGCACTAGCCATGGGTGCCGACTTTGTCATGATGGGGCGTTACTTCGCGATGACAGAAGAAAGCCCAACGCCAAGGGCATCAATCAACGGTCAAATGTACAAGCCCTACTGGGGCGAAGGAACTCGGCGTGCCCAGAACTGGCAGCGTTACGCTGATGATATGTCGACCCGGGACCTGGTTTTCGAGGAAGGCGTAGATGCCTATGTCCCGCTGGTTGGCGGGTTGCCCGATGTCCTGAGCACAACCCTCTACAAACTTCGCTCCACCATGGTGAATATCGGCTCTGACTCACTGGCGGAATTCAGGGACCAGGCTCAGCTCACCCTGGTGTCGGAACAGTCGGTAGTCGAAGCCGGTACATCAACCGTTTTCCAGTTCACGACCAATCGTGAAATTGAAGGCGGTAGCTGGGGTGACTAGGGTTAAACCACGGGATTTCCAGCTAGTTATTGCCTGTTGCTTCGGTATAATGGCGCGGTTTTTTTACTGAGTTAAAGAGAGTGAGCAAGTACAGAATTCTGGCAATCCTGATTGGGTTTTGTCTGTCCGGATCTGTCTGGGCCAGCAGCGATGATATTGCCCAGCGCATCAAGAAAATCGGTGAAGTTTGTGTCGAAGGCGAAGACTGCGGTCACGGATCGGCAGCGGCGGTAGCAGCTGCCAGCAGCGGTGGCGCGAGCGTTGAAGACAACTACAACAGCAGCTGCAGCACCTGTCACGTTGCTGGTGTTGCCGGCGCTCCTAAGACCGGGGACGTCGCCGCCTGGGAAACGAGAATTGCCAAAGGTATGGATACGCTTTATGGCAGCGTGATCAACGGCCTGCCCCCCGCCATGCCAGCTAAAGGTATGTGTTTCAGTTGCAGCGATGATGACCTGAAAGCACTGGTTGACTACATGGTCAGCGCTTCCCAATAACGGAGCGATAGCTCAGCGCCTCGAGCAGTGCATCGGCGCTAATTTTTGCCTGGCCCTCCAGGTCTGCAATCGTACGAGCTACTCTCAACACCCTGAAGTAGCCTCGCACTGACAAACCCAGTCGACTGACCGCATTTTCCAGCAATGTGTGATCTGCTCCGTCGAGAAGACAGTGTATCTCCAGTTGCTTCCCGGTCAGACCGCTGTTTGTGACACCCTGACGTGCAAGCGCAGTTCGACTTGCCGTTGCTACCCGGCTTCGCGCCGTCTGCGTTCCCTCAGGCTTGACCTGTTGCTGGAGCGTGCCTTCGGGTGGTCTGGGGACCTGGACCTGTAAATCTATGCGGTCCAGCAGCGGGCCGGACAACCTTGTGCGGTAACGCTCTACGACGTCGGGCGGACATCTGCATGGTGAGGGTTCATCACCATAGTGACCGCAGGGACAGGGATTCATTGCAGCAACGAGCTGAAACTTCGCTGGAAACCGCACCTGGCGCCCTGCGCGGCTGATCCAGATTTCGCCCGACTCCAGTGGCTCTCTCAAGACCTCCAGCACTCTTCTGGGGAACTCGGGGAGTTCGTCCAGGAACAGAATGCCGTGGTGCGCAAGGGAAATCTCGCCGGGTTTGGGTGGCCTTGATCCGCCGACCAGCGCAACTGCACTGGTCGTGTGGTGTGGTGCCCGAAAGGGGCGCTGGCGCCAGCGCTGCGTATCCAGGGCATGACCTGAGACCGACACGATCGACGCGACTTCAAGCGCTTCTGATTGGGATAAGTCAGGCAGTAATGCAGGCAGCCGGTTGGCCAGCATCGTTTTACCCGTACCGGGGGGCCCCACCATCAGGAGATTGTGGCCGCCAGCCGCCGCAATCATCAGGGCCCGCTTGGCGGCCTGTTGCCCTCTCACATCACTCAGGCCAGGGCTCGCTGAGGCCACTGCAGCAGCCGGAACGCGCTGCGCCGGCGACAAAGGTTTGCCGTCGTTGAGGTAGCTGATCACCTCCATCAGACTTCGGCTGGTGAATACGTTGTTTCCAGGACTGAGTGCCGCTTCGTCAACGTTAGCAGCGGGGACGATCAGGCTGCTGCCCTTGCCTCCGGGTCTGACAGCCGCAGGCAGGACACCACCGACACCGCGCAGCTCACCAGTCAGGGAGAGCTCGCCAAGAAACTCGTGGGATGTGAGTGCTGGCTCTTTGATCTCCCCGTTGGCAGCCAGAATGGCGATGGCGATAGCGAGGTCGTAGCGCCCACCTGTCTTGGGCAGATCCGCTGGCGCCAGGTTGACCGTGATGCGTTTATCCGGAAACTTGAGTCCGCAGCTTCTGAATGCGGCGCGGATTCGATCCTTACTTTCTCTGACGGCAGTTTCCGCCATACCGACGATCAGTACCTGCGGCAGACCTGGTGATACATCAACCTCGACGGTCACTCGCGGTGCATCAATACCGATCTCTGCACTGGAATAGGTAATGGCGACAGGCATTTACGCACATTACCAACAGGTGCCAGGCGCGCGCTGGCAGTAAAGGTTGTTGATGCTGACAGCGTTTGACCGCATCTCTCGCACGATATTGGTGCGAATGCTGTCCACCATTGATGACCGCCCGCACCGATTGGGTGCGGTAAGTTGATGATTCAATCAGGCAGGTGACTTAACCCCTTGTTTTATCGTTATATTTCGAAGTTGGCATAGAGAGTGCTCTAGAGGGGTACATGGTACTATCTTCACAACTTTAAATTCGTTACATTGCCATGGTTGTGGCGATGCAGTTAGGAGAAATTAAATGAAACTAGTTTCTGCGATTATCAAACCGTTCAAGCTGGATGATGTTCGTGAAGCTCTCTCGGAGATCTCTGTCCAAGGGATGACGGTGACTGAGGTAAAGGGTTTCGGACGACAGAAAGGCCATACTGAGCTCTATCGTGGCGCCGAATACGTCGTGGACTTCCTGCCCAAGGTGAAAATTGAAGTCGCAATCGCGGACGAGAACCTGGATCCGGTTATCGAAGCGATCTCCAGCGCGGCGAATACGGGCAAGGTGGGTGATGGCAAGATCTTTGTCAGCGGCCTTGACGATGTGGTCAGGATCCGCACTGGTGAAACAGGCGCAGAAGCTGTCTGATCTCCTGTAAATCCGGCGAGAGCGGGGCAACGAATTTCTCTATAATGCCCAACGTTTGGATGGGGCCCCTGGCCCCGGTTCATTGTCCCAGTTGGAGCCGGTATGCGGTACGTAAGCACTCGCGGGGGAGTCACCGATCTCTCTTTTTGTGATGCGGTAATGATGGGGCTCGCCTCAGACGGCGGGCTGCTCGTCCCTGAATCTATCCCGGATTTCCGCGATGAACTGGGTGATCTTTCAGAACTTGGCTACACCGCAATCGCGCAGCGGGTCATGCGCCGCTTCATTGACGACATTCCAGAAGACGTACTGACTGACCTTATCGAACGCAGCTATGCGACTTTCGATCATGCGTTAGTGACACCCCTGGTGCAGCCTTCCGCTGATTACCATGTGCTTGAACTGTTTCACGGCCCAACCCTCGCCTTCAAAGATGTTGCCCTGCAGTTTCTCGGCAACATCTTTGAATTCGTCCTGACGCGGGACGGCGGCCACCTGAACATTCTCGGCGCAACCAGTGGCGACACCGGTAGCGCAGCAATTGCGGGTGTTCGCGGCAAGACCGGTATCAACATTTTTATTATGTTTCCTGAAGGCAGAACCAGTCCCCTGCAAGAGAAACAGATGACGTCCGTGCTGGATGAAAATGTGCAGAATATTGCGATCGAAGGCAGCTTCGATGACTGCCAGTCGATTCTGAAAACGGTCTTCAGTGACCTGCCTTTCAAAGAGCGTCACCAGATGGGAGCGGTGAATTCTGTCAACTGGGCCAGAGTGCTGGCGCAGGTTGTTTACTACTTCGCAGCCTGGGTTCAACTCGGTTCCCCCAGTGCATTTCAGGTCGCTGTGCCGACTGGTAACTTCGGCAATATATTTGCGGGCTATATTGCCCGGAAGATGGGCCTGCCAATAAGCACGCTGATCCTTGCGACCAATCAAAACGACATCCTGGATCGTTTCTTTCGGACAGGTCGTTATGAGCGGGGCGACGTTCATTTCACGCACAGCCCGGCGATGGATATTCAGGTTGCCAGTAACTTTGAACGTTATCTCTATTACGAGATGGGTCAGGACCCCGCGAAAGTCTCTGCATTCATGCATGACTTTCAGCGCACGGGTTCAGCCAGTATAAATTTCAATACGCTGAATTTTGACGGTGCGTTCCGCTCGGGCGCGGCCACCGATGCAGAGATTCTAGAGACCATCAGTGCAAGGTACGCAGAAGATCGCTACCTGCTTGATCCGCATACTGCGGTTGGGGTCAAAGTCGGGCTGGCGTTGAAGAGCAACGATGGGCCCCTGGTCTGCATGGCGACGGCTCATCCTGCGAAGTTTGACGACGTGATGTCGAAGGCCCTGCCCGATGTTGAGGTCACCCACCCGACGCTGATGGCCCTGGCAGATGCGGAAACTCGCAAGACGGTTCTACCGGCTGAAGTGAATTCGGTTCAGGCATTCATCGAGCAATTTAACGCGCTTTGAGCCCGGCAAGGGCAGCAGGCAGTTGCCTGATGTCTTCAATGATTGCGCTCGGCTCGGTCTGCCCGGGACCAGGTCTGAGTGAATTCCGCAGCCATATGCTTTGCATACCAACGGCATTCGCAGCGTCAACGTCCTTGATGGGGTCATCACCGACATAAACGACTTCTTCAGGTCTGCAACCGATGTGATTCAGTGCTGCGTGAAATAGATCCGGTGCTGGCTTCGGGGAGCCAACATCTTCTGCTGAGAAGGCGAAGCTGAAGTGTTCGGCAAGACCGAGTCGATGTATATCAGCGTTGCCATTGCTGAGGGCGCCTAGCACGAAGTCCTCTGCCAGATGAGCGAGTGTTTCAAGTGTACCCTCGAAGAATTCAATGTCGTTACGTGCGGTCAGAAAGATCTCAATGGCCTCATTGACGATCCCGTTTCGCACTGCCTCTGTAACGCCATGACCGGCCAGCGCCTTGTCGAGTACCGCGCGCCGGAAATCGGTCATCCGACCCACAAGCCCAGGCTGTTCCTCAACAACGGCATTGCGATACCTGCCGATCTGCTGACGGTCGTAGATGAAGCCGACGACACGATCTTCCAGCCAGGCTTTCAGGATACCCTCAGCACGCCGGATAACGGGGTCGACATGCCAGAGCGTATCATCAAGATCGAATGCGACGACGCGGATCACTGATCAAACTCCTCTTTGCTTTGACCTCGCTGTGCCCGCGGGTGCGCCCTGTCGTACACCTCGGCCAGGTGCTGAAAATCAAGATGGGTGTAGATCTGCGTCGTTGATATATCAGCGTGACCTAAAAGCTCCTGGACAGCGCGCAGGTCCTGGCTTGATTCGAGAAGGTGGCTGGCAAAGGAGTGTCTCAATGTATGTGGATGAACCCGGGTGCTGATACCGAGACGCAGGCACCATTGTTTGACGCGTTCCTGCACATTGCGGGCACTGATACGGCGACCACGTTCACTCAGGAACAGGGCGTCGTCGTCCTGGGTCTCACCGCGGGGGGTATTCGGTCTTGCTTTAAGCCAGGTCCGGAGCGCTGTAATGGCCTTCGAGCCAATCGGCAGCATTCTCTCTTTAGATCCTTTACCGCGTACCTTGATAGTAGCGTCGTTCAGGCTGAGATCGCTGAGGTTGGTGCCAACGAGTTCAGAAAGGCGCAGCCCAGAGGAGTAAAACAGCTCGAGCATCGCTCGATCACGCTGGCTGTGCCAGTCCCGGCCCTCAATCGAGAGTAGCCGGCTGACCTGGTCGGTATCCATGGTGACGGGCAGGCCACCTCTCGATTTTGGCGCCGAGAACGCGCTGGCGGGGTTAGTTGAGCAGACGCCCTCTTTCGCCAGGTAATTGAAAAAAGTTCGGCAGGCCGACAGGCGACGCTGAAGTGATCTCCCTGATGTGCCCTGGCGATGACCCTCGGCGATAAATCGTCTCAGGTGATGGGCGCTCACGGCCTTCCAGTCGGCGATCGACTCGGCCTCAAGATAAGTCAGCAGGGCACCCAGGTCACGACGATAGCCAGTGACGGTGTGCGGCGACAGCTGCCGTTCATCTGACAGGTGAATCAGGAACTCAGTGACAAGCTCTGCCAGTGCCTGTGCCATCTATTTCGGCAGATGCCTCGGCAGCAACTTGGCCAGGGCATCGGCGATAAAACTGATAAAGAGGGTGTCGAGGTTAGGCGAAAAGTAATGCGGGTCTTCGCTGCCGATGGCCAGTAAGGCGATACGCTTGTTGCGCTCCCGTACGGCCAGAACCGCAGCCGACTTGACCTTCGCGCTCTGGTGGCGGAACAGGAAATCCTGCTCACTGTCCCGCAGCACACCCAGCGTCGGTTGCCGCGCCTTCATGAGGGCACCAACATACTCGCGGGCAGATTCGGTAGGTATTCTCGAGGTGTAATGATTGATCTGGCGCGGTTTACCGAAAACCAGCAGTGAGTAGGCCTTACACTTCAAATCCCGCTTTAGGCCACGCTCCAGTGCATCAAAGAAAGCACTGCTTTTGTTGGCTGCAATCAGGTCAAGCACCAGTCGGCTCGACTTGTCGAAGATGTCCTTGTTTTGCTCTGCGGCATCAACGAAAGACTGCAGCTGCTGCCGCGATTTTCGTTGTTGTTGTCGTAAGACATCCATCTGCTTCTCAACCAGAGAAACTGTGCCTTTGCGCGAATCCGGCAGTTTCAGACTGGTCAGGAGATCTTCATTCTCAGAGAAGAAGTCAGGGTTTTCTGCCAGGAAAGCTGCTACTTCAGCGGCACTCAATACTTTGGTCATATTTGCAGTCGACCCTCGTAAACGCGACAGGCAGGTCCGGTCATCTTAATCGATGCATTGTCTCCAGCCCAGCTGAGACGTAGATTTCCACCCCTCAATTCAACCTCGACGTTCTCATCGATAAGGCCCTGAAGTCGACCGGCCACCACGGCAGCACAGGCGCCGGAACCACAAGCGCTGGTTTCGCCCACACCCCGTTCGAACACTCGCAGCCGAACCCGATTAGGCGATAACACCTGCAGGAAGCCGACATTGACACGCTCGGGAAAGCGCTCATGGCGCTCGATCAAGGGGCCGATTTCTTCCACCCTGGCGGTGTCGACATCATCGACCAGCAGTACTGCGTGAGGGTTGCCGACATTGATGGCGGTGAGTTCGACGCTCTCCGCGAGATCGGGTGCCAGTGACAGTGGGTAGACGATCTGAGCTGACGCCGCTTTGAAAGGGATGCGGGCAGGCTGCAGCACGGGTGTGCCCATATCGACGGTGATGTTGCCGTCCCTCTCCAGGCTGCAGACGATCGATCCTGTATTAGTCTGCAGACGGATCACGGACTTCGTCGTCAGACCCTCGTCGCGCACAAAACGCAGGAAACAGCGTGCACCGTTGCCGCATTGTTCTGCCTCTGAGCCATCAGCATTGTAGATGCGATAGCGAAAATCGGCGTCTGGGTCGTCGGGTGGTGATACCGTCAGCAGCTGATCAAAACCGATGCCGGTTCTGCGGTCCGACAATTCCTGGATCAGCTCCGGTCGCAGTTGCGCACGCTGAGAGATGAGGTCGACCATCATGAAGTCGTTGCCCAGTCCGTGCATCTTGGTAAAGCGAAGCAGCATCTCAGGCGTCCACCAGGGATTCCAGGGCCAGCAGGTCGTCGATGGTCTCGCGCCGCCTGATGCAGAAATGCTCTGCCTCACGGATCAGGATCTCCGGAGCTCTGCCGCGCGTGTTGTAGTTTGATGCCATGACGAAACCATAGGCACCGGATGACAGGACGGCAAGCAGATCGTCCTCCTGTAAGGAGAGATTGCGGTCCTTCGCGAGAAAATCGCCGGTTTCGCATACGGGTCCGACGATATCCCAGTTTGCCTCGTCGCTGGGTCGCTGAGTCACAGGCACAACTTCCTGCCAGGCCTGATATAGTGCCGGCCTGATCAGATCGTTCATGGCCGCATCGACTACGGCGAAGTTCTTACCCTCATTACTCTTCAGGGTGTTGACTCGGGTCAGCAGCACGCCGGCACTGGCAACAATACTTCGGCCCGGCTCGAACAGCAGGCTCTGGGGCCTGCCGCTCATGGTCTGTGCGATCGCAGCGGCAAAGTCATGCAGATCGATCGGGGTTTCATCCTGGTAACAGACACCGATGCCGCCACCCAGGTCCAGGTGTTCGACTTCAATGCCGCGGTCGCTTAATTCGTCGCAAACCACCAGCAGCTTCATCAGTGCATCCAGAAAGGGCGATAACTCAGTAATCTGTGAGCCGATATGGCAGTCGATGCCCCTGATAGCGAGGGCGGGGTGAGCCGCCGCGCGTCCGTAAAGTTCGAGCGCGTCCTCAGTCGAAACGCCGAATTTGTTCTCCCTCAGACCGGTGGCGATATAGGGATGAGTCTTCGGGTCGACATCGGGGTTTACGCGGATAGAAACCGGTGCAACTCGCTGTTCAGCAGCGGCGATGCGAGCAATGCGGTCGAGCTCTGAAGCCGACTCGACATTGAAGCAGCCGATGCCTGCTTCGAGGGCCAGGCGGATTTCCCAGTCCTGCTTGCCGACACCAGAGAAAACAACGCGATCCGTTGCGCCGCCGGCTGCCATGACCCGCTGCAGTTCACCGCCAGAGACGATGTCAAAGCCAGCGCCCAGTTTTGCCAGGAGCGCCAGCACTGCGATGTTGGAATTTGCTTTTACGGCGTAGCAGACCGTATGAGCCTGGCCAGCGAATGCCTGATCGAACGCCTGATAAGCGTTAGTGATCGCGGCCTCCGAATAGATGTAGGCAGGCGTACCATATTCTTCAGCGATCCTGCGGAGTGGTACCTGCTCCATGTAGAGATCACCGTCAACGCGGTGCAGCATGTTATTTTTCCTGTTCGTGCTGGCTGGCGAGCTTGATGTATTCGAGTTGGTCAGGCCGGTGTTGGGTCTGTTCTGCAGACTGGCTTGTGGCAGTGCTCTCATCCGGCAGATACAGCGGACCTTTCTGACCACAGGCGGTCAGCAGCAGGCATGTCAGGGCAATCAGGTAATGCTTTTTCATCGCTCAATCCTCGGGCAGGGTGCAGTATACTTGACGCCCCTCTTGAATAGAAAACAGAGCAGGCAATCCTTGGACGACGCTAGTTTTAACGATCTCGTCGATGAGATTTTCTATGACCTCGAAGATCGGGTGGATGAACTCGATCTCGATATTGATATCGATTCCTCGGGCGGCATCCTGACATTCACACTGCCGGATGGCAGCAGCATTATTTTCAGCCGGCAGATTGGCAGCCACGAAATCTGGGTGGCGGCGAAGTCGGGTGGCTTTCACCTGCACCAGGACAACGAAGACTGGCTTTGTGGCGCTACTGGCGAGGCCCTGCCGGCACTCGTGAACCGAGTCTTTACCGAGCAGGCAAGCACCGCACCGTTTGGATAGGGTGACGTCGCTGAGGCAGCAAAGATTTAAGGCGTGATTTTCGTTCTGGCGCGCTCGATGGCAGAACTGACCTGGGCGGGGGCTGTACCACCCCAATGATCTCTTGCGCTGAGCGAACCCTCCAGCGTCAGTACATCAAAAACGTCGGCGGCGATCAGGTCGCTGGCCGCACTTAGCTGCTCGAGGCTGAGTTCTGACAGGTCTTTGCCCTCACGAATACCCAGCGCAACGAGTCGGCCAACCACGTCGTGGGCGTCGCGGAAGGGCAGGCCTTTTTTCACCAGGTAGTCAGCGAGATCGGTTGCTGTGGCGTAGCCCTTCAGCGTTGCGGCCCGCATGTTGTCGCGCTGCGGCTCAATTGCAGGGATCATGTCGGCAAAAGCTGTCAGCGCGCCCAGTACGGTGGTCACCGTATCGAACAGTGGTTCCTTGTCCTCCTGGTTGTCCTTGTTGTAGGCAAGGGGCTGGCTCTTCATCAGGGTCAACAGAGACATCAGGGCGCCATAGACCCTGCCGGTTTTGCCCCGTACCAGCTCTGGCACATCAGGATTCTTCTTCTGCGGCATGATGGATGAGCCGGTGCAGAATCGATCGGGCAGCTCAATAAAGCTGAACTGAGGTGAGGTCCAAATGATCATTTCTTCGGCCCAGCGCGACAGGTGCATCAACAGCATGCTGGCCGCGGCGCAGAACTCGATGGCAAAGTCGCGATCACTGACCGCATCCAGTGAGTTCTCGCTGACGGCATCGAAACCCAGAAGATCGGCGGTCATGTTCCTGTCAATTGGAAAAGTCGTACCTGCCAGAGCAGCAGCACCCAGCGGCATCACGTTCACCCGGCGGCGGCAGTCCTGAAATCGCGCATAGTCACGCTCGACCATCTCAAACCAGGCCATCAGATGATGCGCAAATGAAATCGGCTGTGCCACCTGTAGGTGGGTAAACCCTGGCATGATGGTGTCAGTCTCGGTGCTGGCGAGATCAATCAGTCCCTTCTGTGTTTCACGAATACCGAGACAGACCTGATCGATCATGTCACGCAGGTAGAGGCGGATATCGGTGGCGACTTGGTCATTGCGCGAGCGGCCGGTGTGCAGCTTCTTGCCGACGTCACCAATGCGCGCTGTGAGGGCAGCTTCAACGTTCATATGCACGTCCTCAAGCGCTACTGACCAGGTGAACTGGCCTGCTTCGATTTCCGCTGCGATGGCTTCGAGTCCACCCCTGATCTGGTCAAGTTCCCTGCTGTCGAGTACACCCACGGCTTCCAGCATGCTTGCATGGGCGATGGAACCCGCTATATCGTAACGGGCCAGCACCTTGTCAAAGCTGACGGAGGCTGTGAACTCCTCAACAAAGGCATCGGTCGCCTCGCTGAACCTGCCGTCCCAGAGTTTGTCCTGTTTATCGCTCAACTTGCACCACCCCGATGATTTTCCTGCCGCGAGAAAGGCGCGATTATAGCCCAGCGGACCCATGGATCAGTACTCGCGAGTGGTCCGTTTGGTCAGGACTTTTTCCGTCTGTTCCCATTAGCAGGCATAATCTGCCCGTATCTCCGCCAAAAGATTGCCATGAGCCAAACTGCCGACGCAGAAGAAACAACGGACTTCTTTCTGCCCGACCTCTGTCAGGCGAACAGCATCCTGTTCCTGGTACTGGTGACAGAGCTGCTGGTGCTGGTGCTGGTGCTGTATGGCTCTGCAGCCTCGGGCTTCAACTGGGCTGAACTTGGCCTCACCTCCTTGTTTGTCCAGTGGCTGGTGCTGAGTTCTGCCGCGCTGCTCTGCAACATCAGGCCCTGGCTGATGCAGTTGTCGGTTGGCAAGGCGACTGCGATCGCCTACAGCCTGATTCTTGTCATCACGCTCATCTTCAGTTTCGGAGCTGAATGGGTCGTCAGTGGTGAGTTTATCGTGGGCGAATCTCTCACCCGGATTGGCCGCAACCTGGTGATTGCGGTCATCATGACGGGGATCGCATTCCGTTACTTTTTTCTGGCGCACCAGTTGCGAGTCAGGGAGCAGGCCGAGCTCACGGCCAGAATCCAGGCCCTGCAGTCACGAATCCGGCCCCACTTCCTGTTTAACTCCATGAACATTATTGCCAGCCTCATTGCTGTTGACCCTGATCTGGCGGAAGAGGTTGTTGAGGATCTCTCAGTCCTGTTCCGGGCGAGTCTTAATGAAGCGACGAGCGAACCGGTCAGGCTGGAAGAGGAGATCAACCTGTGTCGTAAGTACCTGCATATTGAGTCACTCAGGCTCGACGACCGACTGAAGGTTGTCTGGCAGATTGAAGCCGACACCCGGGCTCTTAGAATTCCGCTCTTGACGCTGCAGCCTCTGGTTGAAAATGCGGTCTATCACGGGATACAGCCGCTGCCCGAGGGTGGTACGGTCACAGTCAGTGTCAGTGAAACAAGGGACCAGATAAAAATTGCCATCACCAATCCGCTTGGTGGGCTTGAGAACCGTCATGAGGGCGGCAATCGTATGGCGCTCGACAATATTCGAAATCGCATGCTTGCGCTCTATGGGCCAGAAGCCACGCTGACCACGGACGGGGAAGGTGATGAGTTTGTGACAGTGCTCAGCTATCCCAGGGTCTGAACTTTGGTTTTCCTTGGAATTTTGTCAAAAATGTGCGCTAGGTCGCAGAATTCTTGTGTTGAAGCGTTAAGTTATCCTACATGGCAAACCTGCCCGCTGACGAAAAATCTTTGTTGGGCAGGGGATCCAGGCTGAAATTGGATTACGGGAGTCCAGATGATGAGGATATTAATCGTAGACGATGAGAAATTAGCCAGAGAAAGGCTGATTCGCATGGTGGAAACGCTTGATGGCTACGAAGTGGCTGGGATTGCGGACAGCGGTGAAGAAGCGGTGCGCCAGTCCATCCGACTGGCACCGGATATCGTGCTGCTGGATATTCGGATGCCGGGTATGGATGGCATGGAGGCTGGCCGTCAGCTGGCATCGCTGGCGTCACCACCAGCAGTAATCTATTGCACGGCCTTCGGTGAGCATGCAATTGAGGCTTTTGAGGTCAACGCTTCTGCTTACCTCATGAAACCGGTGCGGCGGGAAGCACTGATTGATTCTCTGGCGCGCGTCGCGACGGTGAACAAAGTCCAGATGGAAAGTGTGCTGGGCAGTAAAGCCGAACCGGATGAACGGACCCGAACGCACATCAGTGCGAAGACCCGTCGAGGTATTGAGTTAATTCCACTGACTGAGGTGAAGTTTTTTCAGGCTGACCACAAGTACGTTACGGTGCGGCATGAAGGTGGAGAAGTCCTGATTGATGACACGTTACGTGAACTTGAGTCGGAATTTGGAGACAGGCTTGTACGTATACATCGCAATGCGCTGGTCATGACAGACCATCTGGAAGGCCTTGAGCGGGATCCTTCGGGCCATTACCAGGTGCGGATGCGCGGCGTCGATGAAAGGCTGGATGTCAGCCGGCGTCATGTGAGCGGACTGCGTCGGCTCGTTCAGAGTCTGTAACCGAACATCTAGTCGAGCCATTTCGCTGAACGGCACTGATTGCCGAACTTTTTATGACACATTGAGTTCCCCCCAACGCTCTTTGTGAACTGTCGGGGCGTGATCCAACCAGGATCACGCCCCTTTTCTTTTTGAGGATCTCGTCCGGCAGCGATTGCTGCGTTGATTGATGCAGTCTGAATCATTAAGGTTGCCCTGCTTTCTCCCGAGACACCGAAGATCATGAACACGATTCGAATTGCTACCCGTGAAAGTGCCCTTGCGCTCTGGCAGGCCAACCATGTCAAGGGTCTGCTTGAATCGACCCACGAAGGTTTGACCTGTGAGATTGTCGGTATGACGACAGAAGGTGATCGCAACAAAGTGTCCCCGCTCAGCCAGATGGGTGGCAAGGGCGTCTTTGTCAAAGAGCTTGAGGTGGCGCTGTTGGAGGAGCGGGTCGATATCGCTGTTCACTCAATGAAGGATGTCCCCGGCGAATTGCCGGCAGGCCTCGCCATCACGGCGATTTGCGAACGGGCCAGTCCGCGCGATGCCTTTGTATCGAACCACTACGAAACGCTGGCTCATCTACCAGAAGGTGCAAGTGTGGGTTCTTCCAGCTTGCGCCGGGTTCTGCAGATCAAGGCCGCCTATCCTCACCTGAAGTTCGAAGAACTGCGTGGCAATGTTGATACACGCCTGCGAAAACTGGACGAAGGCCAGCACGCCGCAATAATTCTTGCTGTTGCCGGTCTTACCCGGCTCGGTCTGAAAGCGCGTATTCGCAGTGAGATTGATGCCAGCGTGAGTATTCCGGCTGCAGGTCAGGGTGCGGTAGGAATCGAAAGTCGCGTTGATGATGTGATCACTAACAGGCTGCTTGCCGCCATCAACCACGAACCGACAGCCCTCTGCGTGGGTGCTGAGCGCAGGGTAACGCTGGCGCTCGGCGCGACCTGTAATCTGCCGATCGCCGCTTTTGCCGAGCTTAAAGATGGCATCGTCAGTCTCTCGAGCTACGTGTCAGACAAGACCGGCAATCATGTGATCAGGGAGGGCCTGAGTGGCAAGGCGAGCGAATCCCTGGCGCTGGCTGATGAACTGGGCACCAGGTTGCTGGCACAGGGTGCCGGGGAGCTGATCGCAGCCTCATGAAGCGTCCCGTTGTTCTCACCCGGCCGGCTGGTGAAAACGAGGCCCTCGCTGCTCGCCTTGAAGCCGATGGCATCGAGGTGTTCATTCGCCCCCTCATAGAGTTGTTAGATCTGGACGTCACGCCCCAGGCACGTGAGACGGTCATGAACCTTGATCGCTATGACCGGGTAATTTTCGTCAGCAAGGCGGCGGTGAAAACCGGAATGACGTTGTTCGATCGCTACTGGCCGGCCTGGCCGGCTGCCGTCACCTGGCTCAGTGTTGGCGCGGGCACAGCCGAACTGCTGAAGGATTGGGATATCGACGCGCGCTATCCGATACAGGCCGGCAGCGAGGGTTTGCTGGCCCTGTCGGCACTGACGGATGTCGGGAATCTTAACGTGTTGATCGTTCGTGGTCGGGGTGGCAGGGAGCTGCTGGCAGAAACGCTGCGGGCGCGCGGTGCCGTGGTTGATTACCTCGAGACCTACGGCCGTGAACCCGTTAATTACAACGACTGGAACATCGGCCAGGCACCCTTAATTGTGCTTGCGACGAGTGTCGAAATCATGGAGTGCCTAACCCAGCAGGCAGGGGTAAAACCCGAGAACATTGACTTGATTGCAGCCTCAACAAGAATCGCAGAAGCTGCAACGCGCTACGGTTTCGGGTCGCTGACAAATGCAGGTGGAGCTTCTGAACAGGCGTTGTATGATGCGGTTACATCACTCCAACAGTTAGATCAGTCATGAGCGAAAACGGTCGGCCAACCTCAGAAGCGCAGCTGGAAGCGGCCTTCGAAGAACTTGAGCAGACCCGACCGCAGTCCGGCGAATCCGCTGGCTCAGGTATCGCCGGCATGCTGGCATTGATACTGGCACTGATTGCAATTGGTATCTCTTCCTATGCGGCCTATGAAAGCTTCGGCAACGCTGAAACCGTGCCCGAAGCAGACCGCGTCAGGGAGCTGACGGCGTCACTGACAACAATGGAACAGACACAGCAGGCACGATTCGCCGAGCTCGAGCAACTGCTTGCTTCGCTGCCAACCCAGGAAGGCGTCACACCGGCAGCCTTGGAGACCCTGGCCACGCGTATTGAAAATGATTTGAGTGATATTCGCTCGCGTCTGTCGACCAGTTCCGAAGACTGGCTCTTCGCCGAGGTCGAATACCTGGTGCGAATGGCAAACCAGCGCGTTCTTATGGAACAGGATCCGGATGCTGCCCTGCACCTGCTGCTTTCAGCAGATCGGATTGTCCGGGACGCAGAAGGTATCGCCGCACATGAGCTGAGAGCAGCACTGGCCGATGATATTGCTGCGCTGCAGGCAGTGTCTGCACCCGACGTCCAGGGTCTTTACCTCGAAATATCGGCGCAGATCCGCCAGGTCAGTGCACTTGAACGGAAGTTACCTGCCTATCAAGCGCCCATGGCACGAACAGAAGCCCCGTCAGCGGCAGAGGGATTTCTAGCTGAAATCGCAGCTCTGGCCCGAAGCGCCTTTGGCCGCCTGGGCCAACTGTTGGACTTCCGGCGCGGTGGCGTTGAGATCAAGCCGGTTCTGCCGCCAGAGCAGCAATACTATCTGCGGCAGAATCTTATCCTGAAACTGCAGATTGCCCAGATGGCGCTGCTGGAAGGAGAGGCAGAGGTTTACCGCGGGACGTTGATCGAGGCCGGTCAGTGGGTCGAGGAGTCCTTTGACAACAACAAGGCGGCAGAAGCCATGCGGGCCTCTCTCACGCGACTGGCCAGTGAGGATGTCGGAATTGATCTACCCGATATCTCGGCGTCGCTCGATGCCGCGCGCCAGCTGCTGAGTGATTTTCACCGGAGCGAAGCTGAGTGAAGCGCCAACTTGTCATCCTGCTCGGCGTCATCATTGCGGCGGGCTATCTCGGCATATTGATTGCGAAGGATCCAGGCTACGTTTTGATCACTTACGGCAACTATTCCCTGCAGTCGAGCCTCTGGGTGATGCTGGGGTTGGGTGCATCCCTGTTTATCTCAACCTATGTTTTGCTGCGGCTAACGGGTGTAATCCGCCGTGTGCCGCGTGCCGTCAAGAGCTGGCGAGGCAGTCAGCAATCTCGTCGGGCCGAAAACCTGACGATGAAAGGTCAGCGCCTGCTGGCGGAAGGCGAGTATGCCCGCGCCAGGAAATTCCTTGAAAGCGGTGCAGAACATAACAGCGCAAGTGCGGTGAACTACCTCGAGGCGGCGATTGCAGCCGACCATGCTGGTGATGGTGAAGCGCGAGAGACCTTTCTGCGCCGGGCAGAAGAGAGTGACAGCAGTCTGGCCAGGGCCCGGGCCGTCGTTGCCGCAGAACTGGCGCTGGATCGAGACGAGCCCGAGAGCGCACTGCGGCTGCTGCAAAATCTCAAAGGCAATGAACATATTCTTGCCCTGAAAGCGCAGGCGCTGCAGGCCAGTCACGACTGGCGCGAGACGCTGCTCGCACTGCCCGAAATTCGCAAGGTGCTGCCTGATGCTGCCCGCATGCTCGAACGGCGTTTAGTGGCGTTGGGTTTCGCTGACACAAGTGTTGATGACGAGGGCAAACACCAGCTTTACAAATCTCTTTCTGCCGAGATGCGAGGCGATCCCGCCTGTATCGCTTTGTATGTGAAGTCCCTTGATGATGACGCAGCTGCTGAACCGGTACTGCGATCACTGCTGAAAAAAGCCTGGCTGCCTGAAGTGGTTGCACTCTATGGCGAGCTCGGCGAAAGCTCAGCCATTGTCCGCCTGAAGCACGCTGAGAGCTGGCAGAAAAAGCACAGCACGGACGCCGCTCTGCAGTACTGCCTGGGCTGCATTTATGCTGATACCGGTGACGCCAGCCTGGCGAAAGAGTGTCTGATGCGCTGCATTGAGCTGGGTGAGGTGCCCGGAGTGAGGCGCCGTCTGGGTGAGCTGCTGGCCTCAGAGGGCCAGTACGAGCGTGCTGTTGATCAGCTGTTGAAGCACGGCTGAATCGAATCCCGTAGGCAACTGGCGGACAACGCCCTATTCGTTATTTCGGCCTTGGGGCGTAAGAGAAAATATCCGACGACATATTTTCTTCGGGCATCCCGCGTTCAACGAAAGCATCGAGCGTCGCGTAGACCATCGCGGGTCCGCCGGAGACAAAAACGGTCACGTTTGTCAGATCATCGAAATCTTCCAGGACCGCATCCCCGACCAGGCCAGTTCTGCCTTGCCATTCTGGTGACGTGTCGGGCTCACTGACAACCGGTACGAAGTGGAAATTGTCGTGTCTCTGCTGCCATTGGGCGCAAAGCTCTGCCATATACAGGTCCTTGTCTGACAGGACCCCCCAGTAAAGGTAGACAGGTTGACTGAAACCTTCCGGTGCCATGAACTCGATGATGCTCTTCATCTGGGTAATGCCAGTACTTGCCGCCATCAGGATCAGCGTGTTCTCGGGAGCTGCGGTCAGGAAGCAGTCACCCAGCGGCACTTCGATGGTCAGCTCAGTGGCACTGTCGAGGAGGGCTTCAACCCGATCCGAGTCTGCTGAGCCCGCTGTGGGCCTGACATGCAGTTCCAGTTGATCCTGCACATGTGGGCAGCTGGCGATGGAGAACGGATACTTCTTTTCGGGCAGCACCATCTGTAGATACTGACCTGCCTTAAACTCGACTGGTTCCGGCAGATCAAGAAAGATCCGCCGGGTGTCATCGTTGTAGTTTTCGATCGATGCGATCGGGCAGGTCAACTGCTTCATTGCTTTACTTTCTCTTCATGCTGGCGAAGAACTCTTCATTGGTCTTCGTCTTCTTCATCCTTTCGAGCAGGAACTCAATGGCAGCAAGGTCGTCCATCTCGTGCAGGATCTTGCGCAGAATCCAGACCTTCTGCAGGTCGTCCTCAGACATAAGCAGGTCTTCGCGACGCGTACCTGACCGCCGGATATTGATAGCGGGGAAAACGCGCTTTTCTGCAATCTTGCGTTCCAGGTGCAGTTCTAGGTTACCGGTACCCTTGAATTCCTCGTAGATCACCTCGTCCATCTTCGAGCCGGTGTCGATCAGGGCTGTCGCCATGATCGTTAGGCTGCCGCCTTCCTCAATGTTACGGGCGGCACCAAAGAATCGCTTCGGTCGCTCCAGAGCGTGGGCATCAACACCACCCGTCAGGACCTTGCCTGACGCCGGAATCACCGTGTTGTAAGCACGTGCCAGGCGGGTGATGGAATCCAGCAGGATGATGACGTCAGTCTTGTGTTCCACCAGGCGCTTGGCCTTCTCGATAACCATTTCGGCGACCTGAACATGGCGTGACGGTGGCTCGTCGAAGGTGCTGGCGACTACCTCGCCCCTGACCGAACGCTGCATCTCTGTCACTTCCTCCGGGCGCTCATCGATCAGCAGCACGATCAGGTGACACTCTGGATTGTTGCGCATGATCGACTGCGCGATGTTCTGCAGGATCAGTGTCTTACCAGCTTTCGGTGGCGATACTATGAGACCGCGCTGACCCTTACCAATCGGTGACGTCAGGTCAATGATGCGGGCCGTCAGGTCTTCGGTGCTGCCATTGCCGGCCTCCAGGGTAAGGCCCTCATCCGGGAACAGTGGCGTCAGGTTTTCAAACAGGATCTTGTTCTTGCTTTCACCGGGGTCAGTGAAGTTGATCTGATCCACCTTCAACAGGGCAAAGTAACGCTCACTGTCTTTTGGCGGCCGGATCTTGCCTGAGACGGTATCTCCGGTGCGGAGATTGAAGCGTCTGATCTGGCTTGGTGATACATAAATATCGTCAGGACCCGCAAGGTACGAGGAGTCCGGTGAACGCAGAAAGCCAAACCCATCCTGGAGAATCTCGAGAGTGCCGTCGCCGTATATCGCTTCGCCACTTTTCGCGTGCTTGCGCAGGACTGAGGCGATGATCTCCTGTTTGCGTGAGCGTCCCAGGTTATCCATGCCCATCTCATGGGCAATTTCGAGCAGTTCAGGAATAGGTTTAGTCTTGAGGTCGGTTAGGTTCATAGATTCACTTGTAATGTCTGAAAGTTGCCGTTCGCGAACGCGTGGGCATTGAAGTTGATAGATAGAAGTTTTTAGGGTCTTTGGCTACGTAATTCTTGGGAATTCTTAGGGAGGTATGCCGAAGTGCGATGACCGCTGCAGGTCATGCAGGCCAAAAATGCGATGTTTTGCCTGTTATGTCAAGGATTTTTGGCCGCCCGCTGGGCGGCCAAAAAGCGGTCAGATATTCGAATCGAGAAAGGCAGTAAGCTGAGATTTTGACAGCGCACCCACCTTGGTGGCTTCAACTGCGCCGTTCTTGAACAGCATCAGAGTTGGAATACCGCGAATCCCATACTTCGGTGGGGTGTCTTCGTTGGCATCAATATCCAGTTTGCAGACCTTCATCTTTCCGTCGTACTCATCGGCAATTTCCTCAAGCACGGGTGCGATGACCTTGCAGGGTCCGCACCATTCTGCCCAGTAGTCGACGAGGACTGGAACGTCTGAATTCAGTACCTCAGACTCGAATGAGCTGTCAGATACGTGTTGGATGTCTGCCATTGTTGCGGTCTCCAGAGTGCGATTGTTTGGTGGAATTGAGGCGTAATCCTAAGCTGCGTGCTATGAATAGACAACTGATATTCGCTATTTATATAGGCCGGCCTAACGGCTTTACCCGTGGACCTTGAACAGGTCCAGTGACCCATCTGCAAGTAGCGCTGAGGGCTCTCTATTGTCCGTTGAGCTGCTGGGCGACTTCGACGGCGAAGTAAGTAAGGATGGCGTCGGCGCCGGCGCGTTTCATGGCCAGGAGCGATTCAGTGATGACGGCCTCTGACAGCCAGCCTTTTTCGATGGCAGCGCGCAGCATCGCGTACTCACCACTGACCTGGTACACCATTGTTGGGACTTCAAAGGTGTCCTTGACGCGGCGAACGATGTCCAGGTAAGGCATGCCAGGCTTGACCATGACCATATCGGCGCCTTCTTCGATATCGAGTGCCACCTCATGCAGGGCCTCATCGGTATTCGCGGGATTCATCTGGTAGGTCATCTTGTCGCCTTTGCCGAGGTTGGCGGCTGAACCAACCGCATCCCGGAAAGGCCCATAGTAGGCCGAGGCATATTTCGCCGAGTAGGCCATGATTTTGGTGGTGACGTGACCGCTGGCCTCGAGCGCTTCGCGAATGGCGCCGATCCGGCCATCCATCATGTCCGATGGCGCGACAATATCGACGCCAGCATCGGCTTGCGATACTGCCTGCTGCACCAGCGTATCCAGCGTGACGTCGTTATCAATGTAACCGTCGTCGTCGAGAATGCCGTCCTGGCCATGGCTAGTGTACGGGTCGAGGGCGACATCGGTCATGATACCAAGATTGGGGCAGGCAGCCTTGAGTGCAGCAACGGTGCGTTGGGTCAGGCCATCAGGATTGAAAGCCTCAGCGCCGTCGAGCGATTTCTTCTCCTGTGGGATCACCGGGAACAGAGCCAGCACCGGGATGCCGAGTGATTCCACGAGCCTCGCTTCCTCGACGATAAGATCAATTGACTTCCTGGCGACGCCCGGCATTGAAGGCACCGCCTCTGTCTTGTTCTCACCTTCATGAACAAAAACCGGGTAAATCAGATCGCTGACGCTCAAATCGTTTTCCTGCACCAGTCGCCGCGCCCAGTCGTTGGTGCGCAGGCGGCGCATACGGGTTGCCGGGAATTCTCTGCTTATTGCCATGACCGCAGTCTCCTGCCTGAAAACGCTGATTATACCGGTCTCCGTCTATGCCGGGTGGAATATGATAGATTGTCGGCAGAAGGAGATATCGTATGAAAAAAGTGGTTTATACCCGTGAGGAGCTGGAAGCGGAACACGATTATGCGACACCCCACATTGAATGTGGTCTGAAGCTGCACGGCGGGTTTGATGAGAAGGGCAACTATATCAGCCCACGAACCCGGTATCGCTGGGATGCTATTGCTGCCTGGCATGAGCAGCTGAATGCATCCGGTGCGCCTATTGTCGAAGCCTCGACGAGCCTTCTGCGGGAACCTAACTTCCCCAACGTTGAACAACAGATATTCCTTTTAAAGAATGGCATCGAACAGTCGTTCTGGGATTCGATCACGATTACGGGCCTGATTGAGGCGCGAGGCAAGGCGCTGGCTGACCTGGTCGCGCCGGATTTCCAGGACATCATCGAAGAAGACCTGACGGGCACGGCGTTGGGTCACATCAACCAGGGCCTCTTTACCTCCCACGGCTGGGATGAGGGTGGCCGGCCCGGTACCGGCATCGGCGGCCACGATGTCATGTGGTTCGCAGTCAGGGATCTCGTCTTCGGTAAAGACAAGTACCCGATCCCTGAAGCACCGGCGAGCATTGGCCGCGAGAAAGAAGCGCGCGAGATGCTACAACTGTCACCGGAGTATGAAGGTCTCATTGCTTTCCTCATGAATCTGCTGATGATCGAAGTCAGGGCAGAGCGCGCCTTCGATTTCTACGAGCGGGTCATCGCTTCAGCAGAAACTTTCGTTGGCAGGGAGAAGGAGTCCCGTCACGCTGTCGACCTCGTCGACCGGATCCGCAAGGATGAAGCGGTTCACGTCGCCTGGCTCAGGGCGGCGATTTCTGAGTTCAGGAGCTTTACCGTGAAGACGGTTGATGGTGATTGCGTCAGGGGCGCAGACATTCTCGATCCGGTCTGGGCAGCCATGGTGCACTGGCACGGGGTTGAAATGCATGAGGTCAACCGGCCGGCTGCAATTGCTGACGTTCGGCAGAAACTGATGGCGCAGGCTAACGGTGATGCGCTCTACCAACAGTTCGAGGCACTGGCAGCATGAAATTTGGCATCTTTTACGAACATCAGTTGCCCAAGCCCTGGTTTGAGGGCGCCGAGCAAAAACTCTTCCAGGAGGCACTTGAACAGGTAGAGCTGGCTGACCAGCTCGGTATCGATTATGCCTGGGAAGTCGAACACCACTTCCTTGAAGAATACTCGCATTCTTCAGCACCAGAGATATTCCTGGCTGCTGCGTCCCAGCGCACCAGCAGGATCAGGCTGGGCCACGGTATCCGCCAGGTGATCGCCAACTACAACCACCCTGCCCGTACCGCTGAATGTATTGCGACGTTGGACCTGGTCTCAAATGGTCGCGTCGACTTCGGTACCGGTGAGTCCTCGGCCATTCTGGAGCTCGGCGGATTTGATATTCCGGTCGCGAGCAAGCGTGAGCAGTATCTCGAGGCAACCGAGCAGATCTGCAACATGCTGGCGATGGATCCATACCCCGGGTTTGATGGCAAGTATTTCAGCATGCCCTGCCGCAACATCGTGCCTAAACCTGTCCAGAAACCGCACCCGCCGATCTGGGTCGCCTGTTCCAACCGGGAAACCATCAAGATGGCTGCGCGACTGGGCATTGGTGCGCTCACCTTCGCCTTTGTCGATCCGTTAGAGGCGCAACACTGGGTCGATGAGTACTACAGCATCATCAAGAGCGATGAATGTGTACCTATTGGCCACTCGGTCAATGCCAATATCTGCATGGTCACGAGCTTCTCGCTGCATCATGACCGCGCAGTGGCGATTGAACGCGGCCTCGAAGGTTTTGAATTCTTCGGTTATGCCCTGGGATTCCTCTATGGCTTTGGCGAGCACAAGCCAGGGCGAACTGACATTTTTAAAGAGTTCCAGTCCATGCGGCAGTCGCAGTCACCGGTTGAGATTGGCCAGGCACTTGGCGGCGAGCGCGGTGGTATTGGTACACCCGATGACATGCGCGAGCACCTGCGTAAGTTCGAGAAAGTCGGTGTCGATCAGGTGACTTTTATTCAACAGGCGGGACTGAACAAGCACGAGCACATCTGTGAATCACTCGAGCTCTTCGCTGCGGAGGTGATGCCGGAGTTCAAGCAACGTGAAGCTGAACGTGAGGCCCGCAAGGCGGAAGAACTCGCCCCGTATATAGAAGCTGCCATGGCCCGTAAACAGTACATGCCGATGCCGGCCGATGCTGACATCCCGGTGTATCCGGCGCTGGGCCGAAGTGTTGTTGAAGGCGAGAAGGACCCGAACAAAGTCGCAGGCTAACTCACCTCAAGCTGCTCGCTCAACTCGAGCCACTCCTCTTCCAGTGGCTCAATTTCTTCTTTCAGGGACAGCTGATCGCGAATCAGTGACTGCAGTTCGGGATTGTCGCGGTCTTCATAGATTGACGGATCTGCCAGTCTGGTCTCCACTTCAGATAACTTGCGCTGCAGCCGCTCCAGGCGTTGATTGACGGTATTCAGGCGTGTTTTCAACTGCCGCGTTTCCTTACCCGGCCGCTGCTGTTTCGCGGGTGCTGGTGAGTGGACACGGGTCTCCGACTTTGTTTGCTTCGCTCCTGTACCTGCCTTTGGCAGTACGCGGCTCCGGTAGTCGGCAAGATCGCCCTGGAAAGGTTCAGCCTGGCCTGATTCAACCAGCAGGAACTGATCCACTGAGTTTGCCATCAGGTGCTGATCGTGCGAGACCAGCACAATGGCACCGCTGAAAGCCTGCAATGCGACTGTCAGGGCCTGGCGCATCTCGAGGTCAAGGTGGTTGGTGGGTTCGTCCATCAGCAGCAGGTTAGGTCTTGTCCACGCAATCAAGGCGAGCGCCAGCCTGGCCTTTTCGCCGCCGGAAAAGCTCGATACGGGCTCAAGCACCTTGTCGCCCTGAAAGTTGTAGCCGCCGAGAAAATCCCGGATGGTCTGTTCCCTCGGAATGTCGTCAAGCTGCCTGCCGAGCTCGACCATGTGATCCAGCGCACTTGAGGTCACTGTTAGATCGTCCATCTGGTGTTGGGAGAAGTAACCGGTTTTAAGGTTGGCTCCTGCCGTCAGCTGGCCTGCCAGTAGTGGCAGTTCCTGCTTCAGGGTTTTGATCAAGGTGCTTTTGCCGGCGCCGTTGGCTCCGAGCAGGCCGAGCCGGTCACCTGGCAGCAGGCTGAGATTAACGTCAGAAAGGACTGGCGCGTCATATCCAAGTGCTGCGTCCTGCAGGGATAACAGGGGCGTTGAAGTTTTCTCCTGGGCGAGGATCTCGAAGGAGAAGGGTGAGTCGACGTGGGCAGGGGCGATTAGTTCCATGCGCTCCAGTGCCTTGATCCGGCTTTGGGCCTGCTTCGCTTTCGTAGCCTTGGCGCGGAAACGCCTGACAAAATCCTGCATGTGGGCGATCTCGCGCTGCTGTTTCTCGTAGCTGGCCTGCTGCAGGGCGAGGCGTTCACTGCGAATTCGCTCAAACGCCGTGTAGTTGCCGGTATACAGCTCGATGGTGCCACCATGCAGATGGGCGATATAGTTCACTGTGCTGTCGAGAAACTCACGGTCGTGTGAAATCAGGATCAGAGTACCTGGGTAGTGCCTGATCCAGTCTGTCAGCCAGATAATCGCATCGAGGTCGAGGTGGTTGGTGGGCTCATCCAGCAGCATCAGCTCGGCGGGGCTCATCAGGGTCCGCGCCAGGTTGAGACGAATGCGCCAGCCGCCGGAAAAGTCAGTGATCGGGCGTTCAATTTCATCCGTCTTGAAACCCAGGCCATCGAGCAGAGTGGCCGCTCGCGCCCGTGCCGAGTAGCCGTCAATGTTTTCCATTTTTTCATGCAGTGCGGCGAGACGTTCAAACGCCTCGTCCTGCTCAGCGCTGCGCAGGGCTTCGAGGGTTTCACCGAGGGCGTCATCACCGGCCATGACGTACTCAATCGCCGGCTGTTGGCTGGCACTCACCTCCTGTGCCATGTGAGCGATGCGATTGTCCCCGGCCAGCTCGATCTCGCCGGTATCAGCTTCTAACTCACTAAGGATCATTTGAAACAGGCTTGACTTGCCGGAACCATTGGCGCCGATCAAACCGACCCGGTTGCCCCGGTGCACGGTGAAGTTTGCTGCGCTGAACAGCACATTGATGCCGCGCCTTAAAGATACGTTCCTGAATGACAACATGCGGTGAAATTCGGTTGATTCGTTGTTCCGCAACTCAGTATGCTGCTGCTATTAATCCCCGATACCGCTGGCGTTGGCCGGAGTCGAACATGGCAAAGTTACTGATCGCGGCGCTGATTATCGCATGCATTGCGCCGCTGTTTATCAAAGGACCGGACGGTGAACCGCTGATGTCGCTGCAGGACTGGATGCCGGGTCCCGTCGACGAGCTGATTCCGCAGGACGTGCAGGAAATGGGCGCGCCTGATGAACCGACGACGGTCTACAAGTGGCAGGATGAAAATGGTCAGTGGCATTTTTCATCGGCACCACCTGCCGATGTCACTGATGCGGAAACGATGGAGCTCGATGGCGATATCAATATCATGCAGCCCCCGCCCGTTGAGAGGACACAGCAGGCTGCTGCTTCGAGTCACGAGGTTGCACTGCCGAGTGGACCCATGACGGTCTCACCGGATCAGGTCAAGGACATGATGGAGACGGTCACGAACCTGCAGGAAACGGTCGATCAGCGCAAGGCAGATGTCGACGCAGTGCTGCCGTCGAACCCCTGAACGATCAGGCCGTCGCAGGTGCGGTTGCCGGGCGAAGTATCTGGTAGCCACTTAACGCGATGAGGCCGATGAACCCGACCAGCGTCCATCCAGGAATGCTGAGGCCCATGAATGACCAGACAACCTCAGCACAGCTGCCGTCACCCCGCAGCACCATCGTGATGACGTCGAACAGCGGGAAAATGTCCATCAGGTAATCCAGCCCAGGGCCACAGGCGGGGACCTCGTCTTCCGGCAGGCTCTGCAACCACAGGTGGCGCATTGAGATCGTCGCACCGATAGCTGCTGCCAGTGCCGTCAGGCCACCGTAAACGCGGATGCCGGTCTGCCCTGGACCATGAATCGCGGCGATGAGTGCAATCAGCCCGGCAGCAATCACGGCCACCCGCTGGAATATGCACATCGGGCAGGGTTCCAGGTGCATGTAGTGTTCAAACACCAGGGCGACACCCATCATGAACATGCAGCCCAGGCCGATCAGCCAGTTTAGGTTCCGGGGAGCGAGGATCAGTTGGATCATATTCAGTTGCTGCATGTCATGAATGAATCTGGGTTTGGCGGAGCATGTGGTTGCGGCGCTCATCCCGGGCACATTGTAACCCAGTGCCCGTTCAGTGTTGTGTCTTCCAGTCACTCACATAGGACATCAGGTCAGGGTAAAAGTTTTCGAAGTCCCGTCGCACCTGCGGCTCCAGTCGCCGACATTCGGCGTAGGCTTCAGCCAGCGGGTTGTCGTGTTTCAGACGGGTCGAGAGGTGAATCAGGGCATTCTCGAGGTACGCATCAGTGCCGTGATGAGCCAGGGAATTGCGCTGGTGCATGCGCTGGACCTGCTGCGATGCCGGTGCCGGTAACTTGTCACTGTGCGCCGCAATCTTGCCGAGGGTGTGCAATGAGAAGGACGCCAGCGATTGCTCGTGATACTGCTCAAAGTTGTTTGCCAGGAAGTAGTCAAACTGGACATCAAGCATGATGCCGCCGTAGCGGCGAAACCCTGGTGCGAGACGTTCGAGGCAGGCACCGACCAGAGGGTGCTGGTCGGTGTAGGCATCAATCGCTCGATGCAGGTGAATGCCGCGCTCTATGGCCGCTGGGAACTCACCTTTCAATCGGCCTTTCACGTGGTCGCCAAGGATGGCACCCAGCAGCAGTGGCGTTTCATCGCCTGCCAGTGCCAGGTGAGCCAGGTGATTCATGGGCGGCGAAAAACCGGTCTTACGACGCGAGAAGCTGGTACTGGCTCAACACATCGGCCAGGTAGTCATCAAAGTGACCAGCATCCGTTGCCTCGATGGCCTGCTGATCCAGCTGTGACTGTGCCGCCATCGTTTCAAAGGCCTCGATATCTGTGGCATCGAGTGGTCGGCTGCGGAAGTACTCGCGATGGGCCAGCGCCTCGTTCATGGCGAAGCGGAAAAACGGCACGCCCTCCCGCCGCATGTCCTCGAGAATGGCACCAGAGGGAGTCTGCAGATCATCAGCGATGCGCTCGGCCTGGACGGTCAGTGCCTGCTGGTAGTGGTCGCTCCCTGCCAGCCGATCCAGTTCCTGCACCACCGGAGCCATATCAGCCAGGAGGCACTGTGCCCATTCGCGCAGCGACCGCTCGTTGCCCTGGTCCAGCAATGTGAGGTCCGGGTTCCTGCCCTCATGTACGGTGCGCATGGTATTGACGCGTACATCGCCGCAGACTTCCGGTGTATGTTCGGGGCTGGGTGAGAGCAGGCAGTACAGCAGGAAGGCATCGAGGAAATGAATTTCTGCCGCGTCGATACCCAGTGGCAGGTATGGGTTCACATCCAGCAGACGCACTTCGATGTACTCGACCCCATCGGTCATCAGGCTGGCGAGGAAATTCTGGCCTTTGCCGGGCACGCGCTTGGCACGGATGGAGGAATAGAACTCTGCTTCTGACTGCAGGATGCAGTCATTGATCTGACGATATTCGTCGCCCACTTTTATGCCAATTTCACCATATGCCGCATAGGGTTCACAGATCGCGCTCGCGAGTGAACCAACATAGGAGGCCAGCGAGTTATAGCAGACCTGCATGTGGTCGGCCTGGGCGTCACTCTGGTACCCGAGATTACCGCTGCGCAGGGAGGTTCCCCCGGGCAGGTACGAGGTGCCTTCGTCCCAGGGCTGCAGTGTATGCTCGCGACCGCGCACAAACGAATTGCAAACCGCGGGCGAAGCGCCGAACAGGTAGGTCAGCAGCCAGGACCAGCGGCGGAAGTTGCGCATCAGGTCGAAGTAGCGCCGGGTTTTGAAGTCCTGGTCGGACTCCGTGCTGCTCTCGGCAGATTTCAGCCACTGCCAGAATGCGGGCGGAAACGAGAAATTGTAGTGGACGGCACAGATGGTCTGCATCGCCCGGCCGTAGCGATAACCCAGACCGTTCCGATAGGTGGTCTTGAGGCGTGCAATATTGGATTCACCATAGTAGGCCAACGGTATCGCGGGGTTGTCGGCGAGCACACAGGGCATGCTGGCTGACCAGAGGATTTCATTTTCAAGCCCGGTGTAGATGAAGCGGTGAACTTTGTCGAGATCGTCGAGCGCGGCAGCCGCCGTCGTGTGCACAGGTGTGATCAGCTCAAGTTGAGATTCCGAGAAGTCCGTGGTGATCTTCGGATGGGTCAGCTTGCTGCCAAGAAAGTCAGGATGGGGCGTCATTGCGAGGGCGCCCGACGGCATTACCCGCAGCGCTTCGCGCTCGATACCGCGCCGAAACGCCATCAAATCGGCTTGTTCGATCCCTTTCAGTTCAGCAATGGCGGATGGGTTGGACACTCTGGGAGCCTGTTAATAACTGGGTCATGCCGCAACTGGCGGAGCAAAGATAACAGTCTTGGCCAATCATGACAGCCTTGATTAATTGATTAAATCTTATTGGTTGCGACTGCGGAACTGGTGGATCTGGCGTCGATCCTTTTTACTGGGGCGACCCTCGCTGCGGACCTGGCCACCTGCCGCTCGACGCTGCTCGGCAATCATCTCGCGCCTGGAGATGCTGTCTTCGGTTTCGCTATACAGCGTTTGCGCGATAGTTGCCGAACCGCGTCTGTCAGACAGGCCATCAACCACTACGACCTTCTCATCCCAGCCCTGGGTGATGCTAAGTTCGTCGCCAACCTGGAGTTCCTTGCTGGGTTTGGCTCGGGTGCCATTGATGTCGACCTTGCCACCGTCAATCGCTTCCTTCGCCTTCGCCCGGGTCTTGAAGAAGCGGGCTGCCCACAGCCATTTGTCTACTCGTACGCCCATGATCGCATTGTACCGCCTGCTGTTGTGGCAAGGCGACCAATAGTGTTCAATCGCGGCTTCCTGTCACGCGGAAGCCAGCGGCTATGAGTAACACGCTTGAAATAATGTCCTCGCTTGCACGGGAGGCTGGCGATGCCATCCTGGCGATTTATGGTGAGGACGACTTCGGAATTGAAACCAAGGATGACGCATCGCCGTTGACCCGGGCGGACCTCGCTGCCCACGAAATCCTGGTGAACGGATTAACGGCGGCCTTGCCCGAGATTCCGGTGTTGTCGGAAGAATCCGGCGGCATTACGTGGGCGCAGCGGCGCAGCTGGCAGGCCTACTTCCTGGTCGACCCACTTGATGGTACCAAGGAGTTTATTTCCCGGAACGGTGAGTTCACCGTCAACATTGCCCTGATCGAGAATGGCGTGCCGGTACAGGGTGTGGTCTATGTGCCGGTCAAGGACGTGCTCTATGCCGGCGACCAGTCGGCTGGGCTTGCCACGGTAACGCGCCAGGGCACCACCGAGGTCATTCGGGCTCGAAAGGTGGATACATCGCGGCCGCTGACTCTGGTCGCCAGTCGACGCCACGGCGGCGAGGCACTGCAGGCATGTCTTGATGTCCTGAATCAACATTTTGCTGAGCTCGATACGACCAACATGGGCTCGTCGCTCAAACTCTGCCTCGTCGCAGAAGGCAGAGCCGACCTCTATCCCAGGCTGGCACCGACCTCTGAATGGGATACCGCCGCGGCTCAGGCAGTGGTTGAGGCAGCCGGGGGACGCGTCGTTGATGCTGCACTCAATACACTGCGCTACAACACCAAGGAAGATATCCTGAACCCGTTTTTCTATGTCCTGGGTGATCCCGAATTCAGATGGCTGGAGATCCTTGGAACGGTGGAGATCCCCCGGTCATAGAGCCAGTGGAGAAACCTGGGGAAAACCTGTTGGAAAGCGGGGTCCCGGCTGTGTACAACCTGTGCTCAGTGTACTGACAAAAAGTCACGCAGTGGCAGGTAGTAGCGGCGAGGCCAGTAAAATCGGGGGTTTGGAGGGATTGGTCTCGGCTAGCGAAGCTGTATGCGCATCCATCCTGCCGAGGAGAATACTGTTTATTCATACAGCTTCGGCTAGCGAGGTTGACTAATATAACGCCGGATTTTTGCTTTGAAAAGAGGGTAAAAATGGAGATTCCTGAAGGGGTTTTCCCTTGACATTTAGAATTCGCATCTAAGGTTATGAATTCAGGAATATTTTTGATCCGAACGGGTTCTCAGCGCGCTGCCTGAAAATTTTTCGCGTCGAAAAATCTTGCACTTTGGCTTGAAATCATTGCTCCCTGCCCTCAAATAGGGGCGAGAGAATAGGTCTTGGTGACGTTGACTGCTATCGGCTGACAGTCGGCTGAAAAGAGCATCGGATAAAAAGTGCATCGGCTTAAAAGAGCATCGGCT
>JAYQAI010000015.1:33250-35757 GCA_038136715.1 Gammaproteobacteria bacterium
GCATCGGCTTAAAAGAGCATCGGCTGACGAGAGTGGGTCAACGAAGGACTCACCTTGATGCGACCAGCCACGGCGGAAACCTTGCCGTAAATCAGCGGATACCAGAGACCCTTTTTCTCTCAATGGCGGTTACCGAGACTGACCTGGGGGTCAAATCTTGAATTTCCGTGAACGAAGGTCGATTTTTTCACTTAAAAAGCCTGTCTTTTCCGGTTTTGCTATGGACATGCCTGAGTGGAAAACTCGATAATACAACCCCAGACCTTACTTGCTTCTCGTTTGTCCGCCAGCCAGCAGCTGGCGCGATGGCCGGTATTATTTGGTGACCGTTCAAGTTGCTGAAGCCAATGTCGAACAAAGAGCCAATTAAGGGTAAACGGAGGTTGTCTTATCCGATTTGTACAGACGTAAAACCGCAGTCCTAATGGAGCCCACGCCTTATGACAAACGACGATGGTGATTTCGACACAATCCTCGACGACGAAAACCTTGATGATGCAACCGACGAGCTGGATGCGCTTGAAGAACTCGCGGGTCAGAAAAAAGCCGCTGACGAGGATGATGACGATGATGGTGCCGAGGAATCCAAGCTCAAGGTTCTCATCGATACGGGCAAAGAGCAGGGCTATCTGACTTACGACCAGCTGACTGAAGCGTTGCCGGAGAGCATTGAGGAAACCGATGAGTTTGAAAGCATCGTTCTCATGTTTGAAGAGATGGGCGTTTCAATCTACGAAGCGGCGCCGGACCCGGCAACCCTGAAGAGTAATACTGAAGACAACGCTGAGAGCGAAGACACTACCATCGGTGGGGTTGAATCAGTTGTCGGCCGTACAATGGATCCGGTCCGCATGTATATGCGTGAAATGGGCACGGTGCCGCTGCTCACCCGCGAGGGTGAGATTGAAATAGCTAAACGCATCGAAGACGGGATTCGTGAAACCATGGCGATTCTGGCAGTGTATCCCGGCACAGTAGAGTTGGTGCTGGGTGAGTATGAGCAGATCGTCGCAGATGAAGGTGAGGTATCCTCCCTGATTTCCGGCTTCCTTGATCCGGAAGATGTCATTCCCGATATGTCCGAGATTGCCCAGGCCAAGTCCTCAGGTAATTACACGGCCGGCGAAGACGACAACACCGGTAAGCTTGACCATGATCTGGGCCATCAGCGCTTCAAGGCCCTCGAGAAAGCCTACAAGTCTTTCGAGCGGGCTCGAGACAAGCACGGTCGCAAGGATTCAAAGACCGTCAAGGCGCAGCAGAAGCTCGCAGATGCTTTCAGTCTGTTCAAGCTCGTGCCAGCACTGATGGACCCGATTCTCGAGATGGTGCGTGACGACATGCAGCAAATCCGTGATCAGGAAAAGACCATTCGAGATCTCTGCGTTCGGCGGTCCAAGATGCCGCGTGACGTCTTCCTGAGCCGTTACATCGGCAATGAGACCAATGTCGACTGGGTCGACGAAATGATTGCGGAGTTGCCGGAATGTGCCGGCAAGCTGCAACAGTCACGCATTTCGATCCGGCATGGCCACAAGCTGATCAAGCGGGTCTGCGATAAGACCGATATGGACATCGCCGAGATCAAGGATCTGAATCGCCGTCTCTTCCTGGCGGTCGGCAAGACCCGTGCGGCGAAGAAAGACATGATCGAAGCAAACTTGCGACTGGTGATTTCCATCGCGAAAAAGTACACGAATCGCGGCTTACATTTCCTCGACCTGATTCAGGAAGGCAATATTGGCCTGATGAAGGCAGTTGACAAGTTTGAATACCGCCGTGGCTTCAAGTTCTCCACATATGCCACCTGGTGGATCAGGCAGGCGATTACGCGCTCCATTTCCGACCTGGCGCGCACCATTCGAGTGCCGGTGCATATGATGGAAACGGTCAACAAATTGAATCGGCTGCAACGCCAGCTGATTCAGGAACTGGGTCGTTCGCCGACCATTGAGGAGCTGTCAAAGAAGATGGACTTGCCTGAAGACAAGGTGCTGAAGGCACTGGATGTCGCCAAGCAGCCCATTTCGCTGGAAACGCCTGTGGGTGACGATGATGACTCCACCATGTGGAACCTCGTCAGTGACACGTCGGTGGAATCGCCGATGGATCACGCAACCGACGAGGGCCTGCGTGAAACCACGACCAGTGTACTGACAGCGCTCACTGAAAGAGAGGCAAAGGTGCTGAGGATGCGGTTCGGTATAGATATGAACACAGACCACACCCTCGAAGAGGTGGGTCGGCAGTTCTCGGTCACCCGTGAACGCATCCGGCAGATTGAGGCGAAGGCGCTGCGCAAGTTGCGGCACCCGGCCCGATCTGAGCAGCTTAAATCATTTATCGAGGGCTGATGCCAATACGAACAACGATGTTCGATAAGATGGTTGACGAGAAAGGGGCTTAGCGCCCCTTTCTTCTTTTTAGCTCAGGGCTGTTTACCTGCTCTCTGGCTCAGGGCTGTTTACCTGCTCTCTGGCTCAGGGCTGTTTACCTGCTCTCTGGCT
>JAYQAI010000015.1:35857-56961 GCA_038136715.1 Gammaproteobacteria bacterium
GCTCAGGGCTGTTTACCTGCTCTCTGGCTCAGGGCTGTTTACCTGCTCTCTGGCTCAGGGCTGTTTTACATCTCTTTACTCTTTAGTGCAGGTGGTCAACCATAGTGTTTCGGCCAGTAAAGAGTTTGCCAAAACTGTCAGAGCAACCCACCAGCCCCGTATCAAGACTGCGATTCATTCCGTTTCGCAAGAAAGATGTGATCAGCATGTGCCTGGCTTCAGGTGAGCTGGGTGATGAATCACAGGCCCGCTTCCGCACATTTACTGATCTGCTGAAAAGCGTCTTTCACTTCGAGTACCACGACAAATTGGAAACGCTGAAGGACCTTTACGCGCCGATCAACCCGGATCGTGATACGCGGGTGGTTAGCGTGGCCGAGGCCGACCAGGGTTCTTTCGCGGTGGCGCTTGATGAAGTGCTCGACAAAGCGAACTACGAACGTCTGGATCAGAGAGCGCTGATGGCCGCGTTTGATGAGTCGTCCCTGTTCCAGCTGAAGCTCAACGTGAATTTTGACGATTATGCTGAGGTGATGCTTTACACCCGTGGTGAGAGCCAGGTCACAGAGACGGTAAAAGCGGTCTTTGGCCTGGTCAAAAAAGAGGTCACTTTTATTAACTATGACCGCGTCGTCCTTTATGTCCGCATGAAAGAGCATGTCGCCTCAGAGTTGTCCGCTGGCAAACCAGGCGTGACCCTGCTTAAACTCTTCCAGAATGTGCCGCGAGCGGATGTAGAAATGCTGTTTCCGGGGACACGACTCGGCATGCGGACCATAGACAAATTTATGATTGGCGTGCCTGCGCTGATCGGTGCCGGGGCCATCGTCATGACCAATGCTGGCGCGTCGTTGCTGCTGCTTGTCGCCTTTCTTGGGTTTTACCTTGGGTTGTCATCTGAAGCGATAGAACTGGACGAAGCCCGACTCCTGGCGATACTTGCCGGCCTCGGCGGTCTCGGCAGCTACATCTGGAAGCAGTACAGCAATTTCAAAAATCGCAAACTGCTGTTCATGCAGTCACTTACGCGCAGTCTTTACTTCAAGAACCTGGATAACAACGCGGGTGTTTTCTACCGTCTCGTTGACGACGCGGAAGAAGAGGAGTGCAAAGAAGCGATCCTCGCCTATTACTTTCTCAGGCAGCGTAGCGCCGGGTTGTCTGCCGCCGAGCTTGATGATGAAGTCGAAGCCTGGTTCCGGGAAAAATGGCAGATGGAGATCGACTTTGAGGTGGACGACGGTCTGAATAAACTGACACGACTGGGTCTTGCCCAGGAAAGAGAGGGTCGCTACAGCGTGGTTGACCTGGATGAAGCCTGCCGTTTGCTGGATGAACGCTGGGACAACTACTTCAGCGCTACGTCGAGGGAGGCGTGATGTTATGGATAATCTGAAACAGATTTTTGCGGGCCGACCGCTTTATATGAATGCGCTCATGGCGTTTTGCGCCTACATGACCTTCATCTACATGCCGTTCGACATTTTTCTTAAACCTGTCGACCAGGATGAAGAAGTCTGGTTTGGTTATATGCTGCACGGCTGGGCGGCGAAAGCGACGGCACCGATTCACTGGGTGATTTATGGCGCGGGTTTCTACGGATTCCTGAAGATGAAGACCTGGATGTTTCCCTGGGCGGCCCTCTACGTCTTCCAGGTGGCAATCGCAATGGTGGTCTGGGGCTGGCTCTATGGTGATGCGCCTCTCTATATCTCTGTCCTCATTGGCATCCCGTTTGCGGTGCTGGGGCTTTTCCTGTGGCGGGCGAAACCACAGTTCAACGGCCTGGCCGCTGATACAGTAGTGGCAGAGACAGCGGAGCTAAGCGCTGCAGCCGAAAAAAGCGCCGCAGCAGAAAAAAGCGCTGCAGCAGGAAAAAAAGAATCAACAACTGAATCAGAAGGCAAAGATTAGATGGATAACTTCAAAGGTAAACTGGCAGTTGTCACCGGCGGTGGCACGGGGATGGGGCGGGAGCTGTGTCTGCAGCTCGTAAAAGAAGGCTGTGCCGTCGCAACCTGTGACGTCATTATGGAGAACCTCGAGGCGACCCAGGCGCTCTGCGCCGAAGCCGCACCCGGTGTGAAGGTCACGACGCACCAGTGTGATGTTTCCAGCGAGGCTGATCTGCGCCGTTTCCGTGACGAGGTGACGGCAGCTCACGGCGAGCAACTGAATCTCTTATTCAACAATGCTGGTATTGGTGGTGGCGGCAGCATGACTTCTGAAGAGACCCGCGACGAATGGGAGCGCACCTTCAATATCTGCTGGTATGGCGTCTACTACGGCTGCCGCGCCTTCATGCCCAATCTGCTGGCAGCGGACGAGGCTCACATCATCAACACCAGCAGCATTAATGGTTTCTGGGCTCGGCTCGGTGCCGCGACGCCGCATACGGCCTATTGTGCGGCTAAGTTTGCCGTCAAAGGTTTTACCGAAGCACTGATTACTGACCTCAGGGCCAATGCGCCGCACATCGGCGTTTCCGTCGTCATGCCAGGGCACATCGGTACCTCTATTGTGCAGAATTCCGGCCAGGTCCTGGGGCGGCCTGCAGCGCTCGAAATGACGCAAGATGATGTGCGTGACATGCGCGAGCAGCTGATGAAATCCGGGGGTCCCCTGTCAGAGATGATCATGAACCTGTCGGATGATCAGATTAAAGAAGCAATCCATCAGCGCGGGCTCGATTTCCGCGAGAAAGCACCCACCTCTGCCGCTCAGGCGGCGACGATCATTCTTGATGGCGTCAGGGCTGGCGAGTGGCGCATCCTGGTAGGAGATGATGCCCATCGTCTCGATGAAATGGTGAGGGCTCAGCCGACAGCAGCCTATGATCAGGAGTTCCTCGACAGCCTGGTCAGCGGTGGTGACCTCGCCAGCCTTATTCAGTCGACGGACTGAGATGCAACTGCCCGGGCTCGCCGAGATTGAATCGGCTGCTGAACTTGTTTACCAGTCAATGCAGGCGAGCCCTCAGCTCAGCTGGCCGCTCCTAAATGAGCGCCTCGGCTGCGAAGCCTGGATCAAGCACGAGAATCAGAATCCGACGGGTGCATTCAAGGTGCGGGGTGGGCTGATTTACCTTAACCGCCTGGTTGAAAAACAGCCGGGTATCAGCGGTATTTGTGCCGCGACCCGTGGCAACCATGGTCAGAGTGCCGCCTTTGCTGCGGCGCTGCATGGATTGCGAGTGGTGATTGTTGTGCCAGAAGGCAACAGTCCTGACAAGAATGCTGCCATGCAGGCGTTCGGTGCTGAACTCATTGTGCATGGCAAGGATTTTGATGTAGCGCTTGAGCATGCCCGGCAGCTGGCAGCAGATCAGGACCTGCATTTTATGCCTTCCATTGATGGTGATCTGATTCCCGGTGTGGCGACTTACGCGCTGGAGTTCTTTCAGGCAGCGCCAGCGCTTGACCGGATCTACGTGCCAATCGGACTGGGCTCCGGAGTGCTGGGTGTGATTGCCGCGAAACGGGCACTGAATCTCGATACCGAGATAGTAGGTGTCGTCTCAGCGCATGCCAATACGTACCAGCTTTCCCTTGCAGCAGGCGAGCCGGTGGGCACTGAGAGTGCTGACACCATTGCCGATGGTCTTGCAGTGAGGAATGCCTCCGCCGAGGCCCTCGCTGTCATCAGGGACCATGTGTCGAGAATCGCTGCCGTTGATGATGCGCAGGTGATGCAGGCCATGGGCTGCTACTTTGCCGATACCCATAACGTGGCTGAGGGCGCGGGGGCTGCGCCACTAGCCGCCGCGTTGCAGGATCAGGATATCAAGGGCAAGCGCGTAGGTATCGTGCTGACCGGCGGTAACGTTAATCGTGCGCTGTTTACCAAAGCACTCTCTGATATTGTTGAATAGATAGATAGAACAGAAGGAAGACAATGAAATCACCAATCTGTGATCTGCTGGGCATCGAGTTTCCGCTGGTGGCGTTTACGCACTGCCGCGATGTTGTTGTCGAGGTTTCCAAGGCGGGCGGTATGGGCGTGCTTGGAGCCGCGGGCTATGGCCCCAAGCAACTTGAAATTGAACTCACCTGGATCGACGAGCACATCGACGGTAAACCTTACGGTGTTGACCTCATCGCACCGACCAGCATGGTGAACAAGGATGATTCCATGTCACCGGATGAACTGGCTGCCATGGTGCCGGATGACCTGAAAAATTTTGCCGCAGGTATTCTCGCCCGTCACAACATCGATACCGCTGATGTTTATGACGATCGGGTCCGTGCCGGCAGCGGCATGCTCGGAGAGAAGGGTGCGGCGAATATTCTCGATGTTGCTTTTGCCCATCCGATCAAGATGATTGTGAATGCCCTTGGCGTGCCACCGGCTTATATGCTGGAGCTGGCGAAACAACACGGCGTGCCAACGGGTGCTCTGGTGGGTGCGAAGCACCACGCGGTAAAACAGGCCGAAGCGGGCGTCGACATACTAATTGTTTCCGGCGGTGAAGCTGGCGGCCACTGTGGTGACGTGTCGACTATGGTGCTGGTGCCTGAGGTGTCTGAAGCGGTTGCTGCCTACCCGGATGTTTCTATCCTGGCAGCGGGCGGTATAGTTACCGGCCGCCAGATGGCCGCTGCCATGGCCATGGGGGCTCATGGCGCGTGGACTGGCTCGGTCTGGCTGACGACCCAGGAGGCGGAGACCTCCCCGGTCATCAAGGAAAAGTTCCTGGCGGCGACCAGTAATCAGACCGTGCGTTCAAAAAGCCGCACCGGTAAGTACTCGCGGCAGATTCGTTCCCCCTGGACTGATGCCTGGGAAGACGGCGATGCGCCGTCGCCACTGCCAATGCCTTTGCAGTCGCGGGTCAGCGAACCGGCGCTATCGAAGGTCACGAAACTCGCCGAGGGCGGGCATGAAGGCGCAAGACAGCTGGCAACCTACTGGGTCGGTCAGGGTGTCGGTTTGATGAACCAGTCTCTGTCGGCGCGGCAGGTGGTTTACGATTTTATGGAAGATTTTCTCGCTGCCCACGAACGCCTGGGCGGTTTCATTGATGAAGCTTAGAGGATACTGACGATGGCAGTTGTACTCGTCACGGGCGGCGCCCGGGGTATTGGTCTGGGCATTGTGCATGCATTTGCAGCAGCCGGACACAAGGTCATGATTGGTGATCTCGGCAGTGCCCATACCGCGGGAGACTGGAATTACAGCCTGTCCGACACCGACCAGATTGAGAAAGCGATTGCCGGCGAAGCTGGCGTGGGCGAAGTCGCCGGCTGCGAGCTCAATGTAACGGATGCTGATAGTTGCGCTGCTGCTGTGGCGGCAACGATCGATAAGTTCGGTGGTCTGGATATCCTGGTTAACAATGCTGGCGTGGTCGAGACCGGCCCCATTGTCGATTTCAGTGAGGATAACTGGGATCGAATATTCGCGGTCAATACCAAGGGCATTTTCCTGATGACGAAGGCCGCGCTGGCCGCGCTCAAGGGCTCTGAAGCCGGTGCCGTGGTCAACACCGCCTCCATTGCCGGCAAAGAAGGTAACGCCAACATGTCGGCCTACTGCGGCTCAAAGTTTGCTGCCATCGGTATTACGCAGTCGCTGGCGAAAGAGCTGGCGCCCTACCAGATTACGGTCAATGCACTGTGTCCGGGTATTGTCGGAACCGCCATGTGGCTTGATCACCTGATGCCATCAAACCTTACGAATGACCAGGACAAAGAAGCTGGCTTTGAAGCGGTGATGGCGCAGCGGATACCCCTCGGGCGGCCGCAGACGGCTGAAGATATGGGGGCAGCGGCGCTTTATCTTGCGACCGCGAGGAATGTCACTGGCGTTGCGCTTTCGGTTGCGGGTGGGCTTACGCCGTGACCCGAGCTGCTATGCTCTGACGGGGGCGAGACGCGCCGAGCGGGTCTCAACCCGCAGGCCGTAGACTACGAGTGAGGTCAGCAGGTAGAGCCCAAGGAAAACATAGAAGGCACCCTGGTAACTGCCATTGTTGTCATACCACCAGCCTGCAAAAGGCACTCCCAGCAGGTGAATGACTGACATCGCAGGCCGCATCGCACCCAGGACCTTGCCAAAACTCTCCCGGCCGAAAGCGGCACCGACGACGGCGCCCTGCATCGGGACGATGCCGCCCATGCCAAACCCGAACATGGCCGCCCCGGCGAGGAAGCTGAAATAACCGTCACCAAACAGCATGAACAGGTGTCCGGCGATCTGGAAAGCGATGCCGAGCCAGAGCGCGTGGCGGACGTCCCAGCGATCCACCAGCATACCGTAGATCAGCTTGCCAAAAACGCCAAACAATGCGGTCGATGATGCGATAAAGGAGGCCGCCATCAGGTCCATGCCACGGTCGGTCAGTCGCGGCACCATATGAATCAGGGTGGCGCTCTGTATGCAGAACAACAGCCCGATGGTGAGGGTGAGGTACCAGAAGTTGGGATCTCTTAAAAACTCTCTGGTATGCAGCGTTTCCCTGGCAGGGGGCAAACTTGCGATTTCTTCCGCCCCGTCCGGCAAGAGCCCGATGTCTTCCGGTCGCGAAATGACGAGTCGCAGGACGACAGGCACGACCACCAGCAGCGTAATCAGGCCGTACGTGATGAAGCCGTTGCGCCAGCCATACTCACCGATGATGTAGGCCGAGACGGCGGGCATGATCACGCCGGAAACAGAAATACCGGTGGCTGCGATGCCGAGAGCTGTTCCGCGCTGCATGACAAACCAGTTGCTGACCAACTTCGAGGTCGCTAGTTGGCCCATGGCACCGGCACCAAAGCCGATGAAAATGCCAAGCACGAGATAGAACTGCCAGGGGGTGACAACAAAGCCTAGCAGGAGGAAACCAAGGCCCATTGAGACAGCACCGGTCGCCATCACAATCTTCAATGGGTAGAGATCGAGTGCCCGGCCGATAAAAGGCGCCATGATGGCACCTGCGCCCATGGTGACAGTGGTGCCGATCGAAACGCCCAGCCGGGAATCACCGAACTCGGCCGCGATCGCTTTGAAAAATACGCCATAGGAGTAAAAGAAAAAACCGACAGCGATAAAGTCGACAAAGAATGCAACCGCCACCATGCGCCAACCCACGAAGGTCGGATCTGACTTCTTTAAAAGAAAGGTCAGCATGGCTGTATTGCGCTGGATGGAGGGGCGGTATTGTACGCGAAGCCCTGGTCAAACCTGGCACGGTAATGCGTTCATCAGCGTCGCTGATTACGCGGGCGATTTCGCAGCTATGTTAGGATGCGAGCTTTTCGCAAGACAACTTCAGTTATGGCTCAGTCAGTAGAGATCCCCCTCGCAGCAGGCAAAGGAACCGTCCACGGCTATTGCGACGAGCGCTTTGAAGCGGTGCTTGATGCCTTCGTCGCCAACTTCAACAGTGACGAAGAAGTGGGTGCCTCGATCAGCATCAACATCGAGGGCGAGGATGTCGTTCAGCTCTGGGGTGGGCGGCAGCACCCAAAACAGGATGCTGACTGGGAACAAGATACGCTCTGCATCGTGCATTCTGTGACCAAGGCGGCGGTATCGCTGTGCGCGCATATTCTTCTGGCAGAGGGCAAGCTCGCCCTGCATGCACCGGTGACTGACTACTGGCCCGAGTATGGTCAGGCAGGTAAAGAGGAGACCTCGGTCGCCATGATGTTGAATCATAGCTGCGGTATGCCGGCATTTCGTGAACCTTTGAAAGAAGGCGCCTACTACGACTGGGACTACATGGTAGAGCGGATTGCGAATGAAGAAGCCTTCTGGACACCGGGCGACCGCCACGGCTACCAGATGTCGACCTACGGCTGGACCGTGGGCGAACTGGTGAGACGCGCCTCTGGTATGTCGTTAGGTGAGTATTTCAGCCAACGGGTGGCCAAACCGCTCAATCTTGACTTTTACATCGGCCTGCCGGATTCCGAGCACCACCGCGTGTCACGAACGATGCGCTGGACACCGAAGAGAGGTGACCCGGTTTCTGCCTTCACTCACGCGCTGCTGCAGGACAAAAGCTCGATCCAGAACCGCGCCTTCATGAACCATGGTGGTTTCAAGTCAGATACCCCGGAAAGCTATCGCTGCGAGTTTGGCGCCGGTGGCGGTCTGGCCTCTGCCCATGGCATCGCCGGCATGTACCGGCCACTCGCCAATGGCGGCGGTGAGCTGGTTGACGCACTCGCACTGGAGCGCATGTCGGCCACATCCGTGTCTGGTATGGATGCCACCCTGCTGCTGCCCAGCCGGTTTTCGCTGGGATTTATGTTGAGCATGGATAACCGCCACCGACCGACGGGCGCGCTCGAGACCGTGATCATGGGTAAGCAGGCGTTTGGCCATGCTGGCGCCGGTGGTAGTCTTGGCTTCGCCGATACCGAGTGCCACATGGGCTTCGGCTATGCCATGAACAAACTGGGTGCTGGTATTCTCGTTAATAATCGTGGCCAGTCGCTGGTCGACGCAGCCTACACCTCCCTCGGCTATCTGACGAATGAACGCGGTTACTGGATCAGTAGCTGAGGTAAGCCGGCTCGCTGACAGCCCAATTGAGTGGCGTCGCGCCGTTGGGCTAACCGCCGAAACAGCGGTAGAGCGTGGTGCTGCGCTCTGGCAGGCGGCCGTCACCTCCGTGCAGGCAGGTGAACTGGACGATCGGCCCCTTTACTGGCAACGACTTGAGCAAATAGTTGGGCTAAGTGAACGAGACGCGCGCGGGTTTGAAAGAAGCAGTCGTAACTATGATCCGGTGTTCGATGCCGATGCGCAGTACCGGGTGCTGGTAACAGGATTTGATCCGTTTCACCTTGACGAAGCAATAGAGCAGAGCAATCCCTCTGGTGTCATCGCTCTGCAGCATGACGGCGTGAAGATTGACTGCGCCGGAGGGCGGGCTGACCTGCGCAGCCTGATCGTACCCGTCAGGTTCAGGGACTTCGATGATGGCCTCATTGAAGCGCTGGTGGATCAACTCGTAGCGAGCGTTGATATGATCATCACGGTCAGCATGGGGCGGGATGGCTTCGATCTCGAGCGGTTCCCCGGTCGACGCCGATCCAGTGAACAACCCGACAATGAACGCTGTTATGGCGGTGGCTCGGCGGCGAGGCCCCTGATACCTGCCGGGCTTGAAGGTCCCGAGTTCGTTGAATTTTCCCTGCCCGCCACCGAGATGTTGGAGATCGAGGGCGATTACCCGGTGAGGGATAACCGCAACGTGACGACGCTGGAATCTGGCGATCTTGCGGCACAGCAGCTGGCCGACCTTACTGCTGCCACCGCCGTCAATGGCAGTGGGGGCGGATATCTCAGTAATGAGATTTCCTATCGTGTCATTCAGCGCCTTAGCAAGTTTGGCGGCCGGGTGCGAAGCGGTCACATCCATGTACCAAGGATCACTGGTTATGACCCCGTCAGGCTCCGGTCCATCGCGAGCCAGGCAGGTCCGCTGATTGAGGTCGCGGTGCAAGCCGGTCTGCAATAAACAACCGCCATTCGTCTTTGCACCGCCTACCCGCATCCGTCAACGGGCTATACTGCAATATTCACAGGAAAAGCAGTAAGACACCACGACGCGACTGATAGCGCTGGTGACTTTGACCATGAAGAGCTGATTCGCTTATGCCGAAAAGCCCGAGTGGGCGGGCACCTCAGGCAGCCTTCTCAGTTTCCTCTTTGACAGCGGGCACAGGGAAGCTGAGTCTTTGGAAAAATTCATTGTTCATTTTTTCCCAGAGCAACTGAGTCGCGTCAGAGACGCCCAACTCTTCGGTGAGCTTTACTGGCTCTAGAATCGAAACACCCACCGGTCCGGGCGTGATGGCGCGGGCACCTTTGGGTCGCAGCTCCCGCAGGCCCTTCAATACGACGGGCACGACGGGTACTTCCTTGCGCAGGGCCAGCAGGCTGACACCATGGCGGAACTGACCGAGGGCATTGTCTGTGGCGCGGGTGCCTTCAGGGAAAATGCAGATGTTGCAGCCTTTGTCGAGCAGTCCGCCGGCGTAGTCCAGGGTCTTTGAACCGCCTCCCCGGACAATCGGGAAATTGCCCAGTGCAAGGGACTGGTACCAGGGCTGTAAAATCAGTTTCTTTTTACCTTTGACAAACCAGCGATCTGCAGCGGCCCCGAAGTAGAGGTTGTTCTGCACTTTCCTGGTCATCGCCGACATAAGCACCGGGGTGTCCATGTGGCTCTGGTGATTGGCGATAAAGATCGCCGGCCCATCCAGTCTCTCAAGGTGCTCCCGGCCTTTCACCGAAACGGATGTGCAGTATTGGTCAACCCAACGAAGGTACTCACGGTGCCTCAGCCCCCGTCGGACCAGCTTTGCCCAGAGTTGAGTCTGCCAGGTGTGAGGCCCGCCAAACTCAGGTTCAGTGACAGTACTTTCTAATCGCAGCTCAGACATTGTGAATTTCCTTTACGTCAGGTTGTGCAGAGCGGGGAGCAAGCGCTGTGCCAACTTGGAGAAGACGCCTTTTTTCAGTAAACATTAGTCTTTATCAGGGTTTTAAAGGTGTTGCGGCCCTCTGATTAAGATTTGATGTTGAGCACTCAGCACAATTTCGATGCGTCGGGTGGGTAGGCTGGATCATTTGGGTGCGTTATCATGCCGGGCGAATTTTTCAGGCCGGAGAAACGGGTATGGAGCTCAAGGGTAAAACAATTGTAGTGACGGGTGGCGGCCAGGGTCTTGGCCGCGCGATGGCCATAGAGCTGGCGGCCGCCGGCTCTAACCTCGCGCTGATTGATCTGAATGAAGAGCCGCTCGCCGAAGCCGTGCAGCTCTGCAAGGATGCCGGTGGCGATGCCAGACCTTATATGGCGAACGTGGCAAAAGAGGAGGACGTGATCGCGACCTTCGATGCGATCGAAGCTGATTTTGGCGAGGTCCATGCCATCGTCAACAACGCGGGCATTCTGCGCGACGGTTTGCTAGTGAAGGTCAAAGATGGCGAGATCGACAAGCGCATGTCGCTGGCAGAGTGGCAGGCGGTGATTGATGTCAACCTGACAGGGGTGTTCCTGTGCGGCCGTGAGGCTGCTACCCGCATGATCCAGAAGGGTACTCCGGGCTGCATCATTAATATTTCGAGCATTTCGAAGGCCGGTAACATGGGTCAGACCAACTACTCTGCGGCCAAGGCCGGGGTGGCCGCCATGGCGACGGTGTGGGCAAAAGAGCTGGCCCGCTACGGTATTCGTGCGGCGGCGATTGCCCCGGGTTTCATCGCAACCGAAATGGTTGCCAGCATGAAGCCTGAAGCTCTCGAGAAAATGGCGGCAGGCATTCCGCTGAAGCGACTCGGTCAGCCGGAAGAGGTGGCGCATACAGTTCGCTATATTCTTGAGAACGACTACCTGAGTGGCCGAGTCATTGAGTTGGATGCTGGTCTTCGCATCTAGGCTCGTGCTGATCGGAACAGCGCTGCTGGTCGCTGGCAGCGCTGTGGCCGAAGCGCCGAGCGCATTCCTCGATGCGGGCAGTATCAGCTGGAAGGTCAACGAGCAGAGTACCTCGCGCTGGAAAACCCTGGTCGGTGGCAGCGAGGGCGGCCAGCTGAATGACGCAGATATCCAGTTTGGCATCTGGCAGCTGGCACCGAATTCGACCTATCAGGGCCACCGCCACGATTCCCCGGAAATCTACTACATCCTTGAAGGTCATGCGATCTGGACCGTGGGTGACGAGACCCGTGAAGTAACGCCGGGCATGACCATACTGACACAGCCTGGCCAGGTGCACCGGATGGAGAACCGGACCAACGAGCTGGTGAAGGCGATCTGGGTCTGGTGGGCACCGGGCGGAGATACCACCGTGTTCAACGGCAGCTATGAATTTACTGAACCACCGGTGCCCGGAGCGGAAGGTTTCAGTCCTGCTGAGACTGAGAAGATTTACTAGGCGCGGCTGGTCTTGCCGGCATCCAGCAGGCGGTCAATCTGGTCCGCCGCCAGCATGCCGGCCAGCATCGCCAGCGTCGCCCAGATAATGTCGACATCAAGATGGGCGAGGGCAGCAACTGCAGGCCCCGGGCACAGCCCTGTCAGCCCCCAGCCAATTCCGAAGAGTGCAGCGCCGCCGATTAGCCGGCCATCAATATCGGTCCGGTCAGGCACACGGAAGACGTCACCGAAAACCGGACCTTTGAGCTTTGGCTGTAAAAGCTGGAAGAAGGGCAGGCTGATCAGAAGGCCACCGCCCATGACAAACGCGAGCGATGGATCCCAGTTGCCGAAAACGTCGAAGAAACCAATGACTCGCTCTGTGTCGGTCATGCCTGACATGGCGAGGCCCACCCCAAACAGGATGCCACAGCCGAGCGCTGCCAAGAGGTTCATCCGACGCCCCCATGCAGGCGCACAAAAACGGTGAGGAAGGCGAACAGCATGAAAGTGCAGACAGCGATGATCGACCGCACCGAAAACCTGCCAAGACCGCAGATGCCGTGACCGGATGTGCAGCCACTGCCCAGCCGAGCGCCGAACCCGACGATAAAGCCGCCGGCAATGACCATCGGCAGGGGTGCATCAAATGGGGGCATCGGTGTGCCCGTGAGCGAATGAAACAGGAGGGCTCCGGCCGGCAGGCCGGCTATAAAAGCAAGAGCCCACTGGTTAGTGGCAGGCGCCCGCATGCCTTGCATGATGATGCCAGTGATACCTGCAATGCGACCGAGCAGCACCATCATTAGGACGGCGGCGATGCCGATACAGAATCCACCGAACAGGGATACAACGAAGGGATGGAGTGGTGTCACGTTTGCCTGGTTATTCGCAGCCGCGGGGATTGTAACCTAGAACCTTGCAAGAGCAGTAGTACTGCCCTTGCAAGGGTTTGGCTCAAACGAGGTTTACGCTGAATCAGTTTGGAAAAGCGCAGCTTATCCGAACTGACTCATCGTATTCTCTTTTCCGCCTGCGAGCAGGGCATTTTCTCCGGCGAAATACTCCTTGTGGTGATCGCCGATGGTGGTGCCTGCCATTTCCTGGTGCTTGACCACATTCATGTTGCGGCGGATTTCCTGCCGTTGGACGCCGCGTACATAGGCAAGCATGCCCATGTCGCCGAAGTACCCTTCAGCCAGGGTGTCTACGCCAAGTGCCGTCTCGTGGTAGGTCGGCAGCGTGATCAGGTGATGGAAGATGCCGGCTTCGCGGGCTGCATCTGCCTGGAAAGACTGGATGTAGGCGTCAGCCTGCTGCGCCAGTTCGGAGTTGTCCAGGTCAGCGCTCATGAGACCGAGCGGGTCCTCAGCCGGATTTGGGTAGGCAGACATGTCTTTGCCTGCTTCAGCCATCTCTTCGTAAACCTGCTCGCGGAACTTCAGTGTCCAGTTGAAAGACGGTGAATTGTTGTAAACCAGCTTGGCATTCGGGATGACCTCACGCACTGCATTTACCATCTCGGCGATCTGGGCAACGTTAGGTCGTTCTGTTTCGATCCACAGCAGGTCTGCGCCGTGGCGCAGGCTGGTGATGCAGTCAAGAACCACGCGGTCGAAACCAGTGCCTTCGCGGAAGGAATAAAGACCGTTGTCGAGTCGATTTGGCTGGACCAGTTTGCCATCCTGGTGGAACACCTGGTCGTGCTCCTGCAGTTCATCAACATTATGCACTTCATGGGTTTCGAGGAAGCTGTTGTACTGGCTGGCGAGGTCACCTGGCTCTTTGGACACGGGTACGACCTGGGTCAGGCCAGCACCGAGAGAGTCAGTGCGTGCGACGATGACGCCGTTCTCAATACCCAGCTCGAGGAATGCGTAGCGCACCGCATTGATCTTCGCCAGGAAAACTTCGTGCGGTACGGTGACCTTGCCGGCCTGGTGGCCACACTGCTTGACCTCAGAAACCTGGTTTTCCAGCTGGATCGCGCAGGCGCCGGCTTCGATCATCTGCTTCGCCAGCAGGTAAGTAGCCTCCTCGTTACCAAAACCCGCGTCGATGTCGGCAATGATCGGCACCACGTGGGTTTCAAAGCTGTCGATCTGCTCGATGATGGCCGCTTCGTCGCCGCCGGTTTCACGGGCGTCGTCAAGCTGGGAGAAGAGGCGCTCAAGCTCAACCGCATCGGCCTGCTTGAGGAAGGTGTAAATCTCGCTGATCAGTGACGGTACACTGGTCTTCTCGTGCATGCTCTGGTCAGGCAGCGGGCCAAACTTGCTGCGCAGTGCCGCAACCATCCAGCCGGACAGGTATATGTACTTCTTGTTGAGGGTGCCGCGGTGCCGCTTGATCGCGATCGCCTTCTGCTGTGCCACAAAGCCATGCCAGCAGCCCAGCGACTGGGTGTAGTTGCTGGAATCGGCGTCGTAATCTGCCATATCCTTGCGCATGATGTCGGCAGTGTACTGTGCGATTTCCAGGCCGGACTTGAAGCGGTTCTGCAGCTTCATGCGAACCGCATATTCGGGGTTAATGCCGTTCCAGGCATCGCCCTGAGTGCTACAGAGCGCAGCTGTTTTTTCGATCTCCTGGAGGTAACCAGCCATGATCAGATCCTTTGGGTATATATAGGTGGGGGCGCAGGTTACCAGCGAGGATAAACAGCAATAATGGAATAATTGGATACTGTTATATTCCAGTGATTCAATAATTATTCCCAAGAGGAAATACGGGATAATGCCTTCCGTCAGGGAGTTGCCATGCGTATAGAACAGGTCAACATTGGTGTCAGCAGGATGATCAGTTCCAGCCGGCGGAGCTATAAAACCGGGATTTATAAGACGGCGGCGACCGATCGCGTCGAGGTTGCCGCGATGGGGCTGGCGGGCGATACCATTATCGACAGCAAGTGGCATGGCGGCGCTGACCAGGCGGTGTACCTCTATAGCCGGGAAGACTACGTAAGGCTCAGCGAGGGTCTGCCAGAGGCGATTCTGCCTGGCACTTTCGGCGAAAACCTAACCACCAGCGGTCTTGATCTGGCGGCGCTCTGCATCGGCGATCAGCTGGTGTCCGAGCAGCTGGTCCTGCAGGTTACGGCTCCCCGGGTACCCTGTAACACACTGGAAGCGCGGGTCGGTATCAAGGGTTTCTCGAAGCGCTTTATGCAAATCGGTCGATCCGGTGCTTATTGCCGGGTGCTGAAAGAGGGGTCGGTCGGTGTCGGGGACGAGTTCGAGCTGCAGCTATATGCCCGCGACCGCATTCCGCTGCCGACCTTTCTGGCTGATATGAAAAGAAAGCTGAGTGTAGATGAACTGCAGCGGTACCTCGCGCTGCCGATTGATGAGCGTAACCGCCGTGACTTCGAGCGGCAGCTGAAGGCCATCAGCCGCTAGTCGGCAGAAGATCCGGCATGAACCTGACCGCACCCCTCAAGTGGTATATCACCAGCACGGCGTTTTACCTGGTGCCGGGCGGTATCCAAAGTGTGTTGTTCCCGTGGCTCATCGCCGTCTACCTGATGGAGTCTCCGAGCCGTGTCGGTATCGCCCAGATGGCTGGGCCGCTGCCGATGCTGTTCCTGATTCTGTTTGGCGGTTGGCTCGGTGATCGGATTGATCAGCGTAATCTCTCGGTGAGACTCAGCGGGCTGTTGGCGTTGCCGCCACTCGTTATGGCTGCGCTGTTCTATTTCACTGATGTGACTTATTTCATGCTGCTGGCCTGGGTGGTTTTTGTCGGCTGTATCGGCGCTTTTGCCCAGCCAGCCCGTGATGCGATGTTGAATCACGTTGCCGGCGCGCATGTGCAGCAGGCGGTCACCCTGGTGATCGGGATTCAGTTTGGCGTCCAGATATTAGGGTTTGCGATTGGCTCCAGTGCCGATGTGCTCGGTCCTGAGATCGTGCTCGGCTGCATGTCGGTATTCATGCTCGGGGCGGCCATTACCACAGCGCAATTGCCGCGCATGCCTGCCGCGCCAGACGAGGGTGAACGCCGCCCGGCGCTGTCCGAGATCAAAGCCGGGTTGCAGGTGGCCTGGCACACGGAAGAAATCCGTCCGGCGATCATACTGATTTTCGGGGTCGGCCTGTTCTTTGCCTCGTCTTACATGGTGCTGTTGCCGCTGTTTGTGCGGGATGTTTATGATGGCGGCGCCCGCGGTATCGCAATGGCCTACGGTGCCAATATGCTGGGCACCTGCACGATGATCTTTTTCATCATGCGCCGTGGCGGCATCGAGCTGCCGGGCAGGATGCTGATTCTGGGCGGGATCATCAGCTCCGCGGTACTTTCCTGCCTCTACTTTGAGCTGCCGGCCTGGCTGTTTTACTTCGTGATTTATCTCTGGGGTCTGTGCGGCGGTATCAGCATGACGCTGTCACGCGCTATTGTGCAGGAGGCCTCACCACCAACGCATCGGGCTCGCCTGATGAGTGTGTTCTCTCTTGGCATGATGGGCGGCATGCCGATCGGTTCTGCAGCGGTTGGGATCTGCGTTGAGTTTATTGGCCTCAGACCGACGGTGCTGGTCGCCGCCGCCGGTATGCTGCTGATATTGCTGTATCTTTACCTAGGGTCTAGTCTGTACAGCATCAGGCGTCGGTCGATCGTGGAATAGCGACGCCGATAACAAGAAAAACCGGGAGAGAGGACATGACGGACCTGAACGGCAAGCGAATACTGATCACAGGGGGTAACAGCGGCATTGGTGTCGTCGCTGCCCGGGAACTGGCAAGCATGGGCGCCGAGGTCGTGCTGGCTTGTCGAGATTCCGAGAAAACCACCGAGGCGCTCAAGGTGATCGGCGAGGGTGCGGCGGTAGCGCCGGTCAACCTGCCTGTCGAACTTGCCAGCCTGCAGAGCGTTCGAGACCTTGCTGCTGCCTTTCTCGAGCGCTACGACCGTCTGGATGTGCTCGTTAACAATGCCGGTTTGTTTCCGCCGAAGCAGCGCATGACCGAAGACGGTTTCGAGATGCAGATGGGTGTAAATCACCTGAGCCATTTCCTTTTGACGCACTTGCTGCTCGACTGCATGAAGGCGAGTGCGCCAGCCCGTGTTATCTCAGTTTCGAGTATGCTGCACAAAAAAGCCGAGATGGATCTCTCAACCTTCCGCGGCTTCGAGAAATACAACAGTAGTAACGCTTATAACCAGTCAAAGCTGGGTAACGTGCTGTTTGCGGTTGAGCTGGCCAAACGCCTCGAAGGTTCCGGCGTCACCTCGAACGTGCTGCACCCCGGCGCGGTGGCGACCGACATCATTCGCGATCTGCCCTGGCTGATCCGCAAGATTATCGGCTTCATGTTTATCTCGCCCGAGAAAGGCGCTGCGACGACGGTCATGCTGGCGAGTGACCCGGCGCTCGAGACAGTGACCGGCAAGTACTACAACCAGTGTGAGCTGGATGACTACTCGCCGTTTGCCGACGATGCATCATTGCGGGAGGCGTTCTGGCAGGCGTCTGCCGAAGCGGTTGGCATCGACGCCTAGGCGTTTACTCGCCGCCGAGAATAAACTCGGCACCCTTTTCTGCAATCATCACGGTCGGTGTATTGGTGTTGCCTGACGTAATGGTTGGCATTACCGAGGCATCGATCACCCGCAACCGTTCGATGCCATGTACCTTGAGACGGTCATCGACCACCGCCATAGGATCAGACCCCATCTTGCAGGTACCCACCGGGTGAAAAATCGTGGTGCCGAGATCGCCGGCCGCCTGGCGAAGGTCCTCATCAGTGACGATATGGGGCCCAGGTTTTATTTCCTCGGGCTCGAAGCGGGCGAGGGCCTCTGCTGCCATGATCTCGCGGGTGAATTTAAGGCCCCTGACCGCGACCTCGCGGTCCTCATCGGTTGACAGGTAGTTAAGGGTTAATGCTGGCGCCTCAGCTGGGTCGTTAGAGCGAATACGCACATGACCGCGACTGGACGGCCGCAGGTTGCAAACCGACGGCGTAATGGCGTTGTACTTGTGCAGGGGTTCCCCAAATTTATCCAGTGACAAAGGCTGCACATGCCACTCGATGTTGGCTGTGGGCTGATCAGGATCACTTTTCGCGAAGGCGCCCAACTGCGATGGCGGCATGGTGAGCGGGCCCTTGCGCAGCAGGAAGTACTCAAGACCCATGGCAGCGAGGCCAAAGATCGAATTGACCCGCTGGTTCAGGGTCACCGTATTGTTGACCTTGTAGATAGTACGCACCTGCAGATGGTCCTGCAGGTTCTCGCCGACACCGGGGAGCTTATGCAGTGGTTTGATGCCTGCCGTCGCTAGATGATCCGGGTTGCCGACGCCTGAAAGTTGAAGAATCTGCACCGAACCAATCGAGCCGGCAGAGAGCAGTACCTCCTGCCTCGCCGTAAACGTCTGCGTGCCGGTACGCGTCTGAACTTTAATGCCGGTGCACTGTGGCCGTTCACCCTCATGGTCAAACACGAGGTGCTGGACGTGGGCCTCGGTCAATATGGTCAGGTTGCTGCGATGGCGTACCGGGTCTAGATAGGCGCGCACACCACTCCAGCGCCTGCCGCGGCGCTGGTTCATCTGGAAGTAGGCATTGCCGAAATTGTCACCGCGATTGAACTCATCAATCTTCGGGATCCCACAGGCCTCGGCAGCATCTCGCCAGGCATCAAGAATCTCCCAGTTAACCCGGCGTTCCTCGACGCGCAGCTCACCACCCTCGCCGTGGAATTCATCGGCGCCGTGCTGGTAGTCCTCTGACTGCTTGAAGACCGGTAGCACGTCATCCCAGCTCCAGCCACGATTGCCGAGCTGGGCCCAGTGGTCATAGTCCGAGCGTTGGCCGCGCATGTAGATCATGGCGTTGATGGAGGAGCAGCCGCCCAGTACCTTGCCGCGGGCATAGCCGATGCTGCGGCCGTTCAATCCCGGGTCGGGCTCGATTTCATAGCACCAGTCGGTGCGTGGGTTGGCAATGGTGTAGAGATAACCCACGGGGATATCGATCCAGAAATAGTCATCTTTCTTGCCCGCCTCAAGCAGCAGCACCTGCTTGGCGGGGTCGGCTGACAGGCGGTTGGCAAGCACGCAGCCGGCGGTGCCAGCGCCGACAATAATATAGTCGTACTCGGTCACGCGAGGCTCTCGACCATTAGTTCCATCTCTTTCATGCGCGCATCAACCCGTTCCTGTTTCTGGCTGCCAAGGTGCACAATCAGTCGGTCGACGCCAAGGTCAGCGTAACCTTTCACCATGTCGACAGAGACCCGATACGGCGGCGTAATGATCAGTTCGAAATCATCGCGGGACCGACCTTCCTCAGCCAGTGCCGCATCGAGTGCAGTAATGATGCTGGCCGTATTTTCAATATCCAGCTGGAAGCCGTACCAGCCAGCTCCGTATTTTGCGGCACGCTTGAAACCTGCCGGGCTATGGCCACCGACGATGATGGGAATGTGTGGTTTCTGCAACGGTTTCGGGTCCATGCGGCAGAGTTCCAGGTCGTAGAACTCGCCATGGAATTCGGCCAGTGGCTCGGTCCAGAGCTGCTGCATCATCTCGAGGATTTCATCACAGCGTCGTCCTCGGGTGCTGAAATCATAGCCGCAGGCCTCGACCTCTTCCTTGCACCAGCCAACTCCGATGCCGAAATCAATCCGACCGCCAGTGAGCCAGTCGAGCGTGGTGAATTCCTTTGCAGTGTAGACCGGGTTGCGCTGAGGCAGCAGCGTGATACCCGTGCCGAAGCGCAGCGTTTTTGTGCAGGCTGCGAGATAACCAAAGGTTGCGACTGTATCGAGCATGCCGCCTCCCTCAGGCACCGGCAGCTTGCCATCGGCTGAACCGGGGTAGGGCGTCTCGGTTTTGTCGAACAGCACAACATGCTCACCCATCCAAATGGAATCCAGGCCAATCTCTTCTGCGCGACGCCCAATGTCACCGATCACCTCTGGCGTGCAGATCGGTGACATGAACGTGGAAAAGGTGCCAATCTTCATGTCAGAAATTCCTCAGGCTTTTCGCACAGCATAGCGTCTTGCGCTGCGGATTCCATCCTTGCCGGAACAGCAGGTCAATTCAGCATCTCGCCCTGGAAAAAGGTGCAGCTGGATTCAACACCGCCAGTGACACAGGTACCGACGCCATGCATCTTGCCGGCCTCGAATTCGCCTTCGAACCAGTCGCCGTTGGCGAACGTGAGCACCCCGAAGCCTTGTTGCAGGCCGTTGTCCCAGAGCCCGCGATAAACCCTGCCATCAGGCCAGCGCCGGCGGCCTTCGCCGTGGGGTTTGCCTTCCGCAAACTGGCCCTGGTAGGTACTGCCACCGCTAAAGGTTGCGGTGCCGGTACCATGAAAAGTATCGTTCTTGAACTCGCCAGTGTAGTGGTTGCCGTTTGGCCAGTAACGCTCACCCTTACCCTGCATGCGCCCGCCAACAAACTCGCCCGAATAAACGCTGCCATCGGAGAATGTGAGAGTACCGTGGCCCTCGATGATGCCCTGCCGCACTTCGCCGACGTACACGTTTTTGTTGTGCATCGTATAGGTACCGTATCCATGAGGTTTCTCATTGACGAAGGAGCCGACGAAGCGATCACCATGGGCGGCGTTGTACTCGCCGCGGCCGGATACCTGGTTATTGATGAACTCGCCGTTGTAGTAACTGCCGTCTGGCCAGTGCATCTCGCCTGCACCCTGGCGCCTGCCATAATAGAAGCTGCCAGTGTAGCTGCGGCCATCTGGAAACTGCATATGACCCTGGCCGTGAGGCAGGCCTGACAACATCTCGCCGCGGAAGATGCGTCCGTCATCAAAGGTTTGCATACCGACTCCGGTATAACCGGGGGCTTCGCTTTCTGCCGCCGCTGTAACCTGCGCAATGCCGGCGACGGGTTGTTCCGGGGGTACAGGGGTTGGTGCAGGCGCGGAGTTTTCCAATGAAACCTCCTTTACGCTTGCCATCGAATTTTCCAGGGCGGGTGGTGGCAGCGCTTCCTTGGAGAGGATTTCAGTTTGCCTGGGCCAGACAGCAGCGAAGGTCATGCCGAGTCCGATCAGCAGTATGACCCAGTGATAGATTGAGAGGCTGTGCAGAAAGCCGCGCATGGCCCTATTGTAGGCAGAGGCCCGCACGCTTTACAGCACCGTGGTAAATACCGATGATGCGGTAAATGCGTGAGGAGTGCCCATGGCAATTGTTGATATTTTTCAGCAGGTGGAAGAGATCAAGCAGGACCTTGAGAATCTTTCAGTTGATGACCTGAAAA
>JAYQAI010000016.1:0-56223 GCA_038136715.1 Gammaproteobacteria bacterium
GTGAATTGTCGGTAATCTGCCATGCCTGGCGCCTTTCAAGGGGCTGAGAACCATAAACCCGGGCACTCTCTTTGGCCAGCACAGGTTATGTGTTGTTTGGCTGGCACTCGGGGAATTGAATCTCTATAATTCGCCCCTCGCCGCGCTGGTAGCTCAGCTGGATAGAGCATCTGGCTACGAACCAGAAGGTCGGGGGTTCGACTCCCTCCCAGCGCGCCATATTTTTGTCATTCTGAGCGTGGTCCCGAGGGCGTACTCAATGCACCTCAACCTGTGGTATCAAGCCTACCGCTGCTCCGCGGCCTTTGGTCGACATGACACAGTTTGTGGAGAGATGGCCGAGCGGTCGAAGGCGCTCCCCTGCTAAGGGAGTATGGGTTAATAGCCCATCGAGGGTTCGAATCCCTCTCTCTCCGCCATCATTACCTGACTCTAACCACAAAACGAGCCTAGCCCGTATTCCTCAAACCGCTCGCAATCCCTGCCATCGTCACTTTCAATGCGCGCTCTACTGCATCCTGGCTGCCCGACTTGTCACGCCAGCGGGCCAGCAGTTCAGCCTGCAACAAGTGTAGCGGGTCAAGGTAGGTATTGCGCACGGAGAGTGACTCTGCCAGTTCAGGGTCATTGGCCAGCAAGTGGGCCTCGCCCGTCAGACTGAGGAGACTGCTCGTCAAACCAGTCAGTTGCTCACAAAGTGCATCGACCGTTGCCTGCTGCTCCTCGCTTGTGAGTCGCTTGGCATAGTAACGCACCAGGGCGACATCGGATTTGGCGACCACCATCTCCAGCATGTCGGTCTGCATGCGATAGAAAGGCCAGTCGAGCATGGCGCGCAACTGCTCTGGCTGCGTTTCCAGCGCTTCATGCAGGGCTTTGTTGGTTCCAAGCCAGGCGGGCAACATCAATCGCACCTGCGTCCAGGCAAACACCCAGGGAATCGCCCGCAGGCCTTCAATACCGGCGCTGGGTTTGCGGCGAGCAGGGCGACTGCCAAGCGCCAGGATACCCAGTTCCTGCTCTGGCGTGAGGCTGCGCAGCAGCGCTACAAACTTCTCGTCTTCCCGCACAATAGCGCGGTAGGCCTTCACCGCCGACTGCGACATGGCGGAAATACGGTCCCGCCATTCCTGGCTGGGTGCTGCGGGCGGATTCAAACTACCCGTCAGTGTCGCGCTGACGTAACGGCGGAAGTTCTGCTGGGCAAGCCTGGGCAGCCCGAGCTTCCAGCGGATCATCTCGCCCTGCTCTGTGACGCGAATCGCACCGGCCACTGATCCCGGTGGCTGCGACAGGATAGCCTGCTGTGCCGGGCCGCCGCCGCGGCCGACGGCGCCACCACGACCGTGGAACAACACCAGCCTCACACCATGCTTCGCTGCAACAGCCACGAGTTGCTCCTGGGCCTGGTACTGCGCCCAGGCGGCAGCAAACTGGCCCGCATCTTTGGCTGAATCCGAGTAACCGATCATGACCTGCTGGTAGTCATCCACGTACTCGCGATACCAGGGGATCGACAACAGCTGGTCCATCGCACCTGCGGCCCCTTCCAGATCGGCAAGGGTTTCGAACAGCGGCACCACCGGCAGGTTGCGTTTCAAGCCGCACTCCCGCAGCAGCAGGATCACGGCCAGCACATCGCTCGGCGCCGTTGCCATTGAGATCACGTACTGGGCAATCCCGGCGCCGTTGCCCAGCGCGACAGTCCTGAAGGTATCCAGCACTTCCGCTCCCTCTGCACTCACCGGCCATTCAGCGGGGAACAGCGGGCGCCGATTTTCGAGCTCTGACAACAGGAACCGCTGGCGTTCCGGCTCGCCCCAGTCGGCGTAGCTGGCGCCGTCGCGGTAAATATTAAGATAACGCGTCAGTTCATCGAACACCTGGGTGTGGCGCCCCGAATCCTGGCGCACGTCGAGTCGTACCAGGTGCACACCAAAGGCGCGCACACGGCGCAGGGTGTCGAGCAGCGGGCCATCTGCGATGGCCTGCATACCGCAGGCAGTGAGCGATTCGTAACAAAGTGCCAGTGGCTCGAACAGGGAATCGCTGTCGAGATACAGCGTCTCGTCCGCTGCAATGTCGCCCTGAAGATTGTCCGCTGCCCACTCACGGGTATTCAGCAGACGCTCCCGCACCTGTTTCAGCAATTCGCGGTACGGCTCCCTGACGTCACCCACCAGCTCACGAACCTCATCCGTACAGCGGCGCATCGACAGCGAGTTGTGGAGCTCATCGACATCCCGCAGGAACAGGTCCGCTGCCATCCAGCGACCGAGCATCAGGACCTCGCGCGTGACAGCCGCAGTGACATTCGGATTGCCGTCGCGGTCGCCGCCCATCCACGTCGCAAACCGCAGGGGTGCCGCATCAATCGGCAGGCTGTCCATACCGCGATCGAGCAGCGCGGCATCCAGCTCGCGCAGAAAGTCCGGCAGTGCCTGCCAGAGCGAGGTCTCAACCACGGCGAAGCCCCAGCGCGCCTCATCCTGCGGTGTCGGTCGGGTCTGGCGGATCTCGTCACTGTGCCAGGCCTCGGCAATCAGGCGGTAAACGGCCCGATCGTTATTGCGATTCACGCCTTCCTTATATTTGTATTTGTATTTGTCTTTGTCTCTGTCGGCCAGCAGCACGGCAATGGCGTCATATTTCTGGATCATGGTCCGGCGCAGTACTTCAGTCGGATGCGCGGTCAGCACGAGCTCAATGTCGATGGTCGCCAGTGTTTCCTTCAACTGCGGATGCTCGGGCAGTTTCAACTCGACCGCCTGGTCACGTTCCGGCCGGGTCAGGTGATGTTGCTCAGCGATATTGGCAAGGTTCAGGAACTGGTTGAATGCTCGCGCCACATCCACCATGTCTTCCGCCGGTATGGCGGCGAGGAAACTACTCAAGTGCTGCCACTCGGCATCGCCGCCATTCCTCGCTGCCTTGGCGAGCGTACGAATCTCTTCGATCTGATCCAGGAATGCTTCACCACGATCATCTGCAATCACCCGACCCAGTACCCGGCCGAGGTGCCGAACGTCATCACGCAGTGGCGCTTCGAGATGCTTGATTTTCCTCGCGGAAGGGCTGTTTTCTTCTTTCGCCTGCAAAGCTGTCTCCCGCTTAGCTGACAGCGCGCAGCGCTGCCGCTGCCTGCTCGGTGATCCAGTCAAAGTCTCCCGCACGGATGCGGTCCGGTGCGACGAACCAGGTGCCACCGACACAGGCAACACAATCAAGCGCCAGGTACTGAACGGCCAGTTCTGCAGTGATACCTCCAGTAGGGAAAAAGTTCAGCTCCGGCAAAGGTGCGGACAGCGCCTTGATCATCGCTGTACCTCCTGACAGTTCAGCGGGGAAAAACTTCACCAGATCATAGCCGTGCTCATACAGCTGCAGGGCTTCCGCTGCTGTGCTGGCACCGGGTATCAGGTGACTGCCCGCAGACTCAGCCGCAGCGAGGATCCCCGCAGAGAACCCCGGGCTGACGCAGAAACGGGCCCCCAGATCCGAGACCTGCGCGATCTGCTCTGCCCGTCGGATACTGCCAGCGCCGACGCAGAGTTCAGGGAAACCGCTGGCAACTCGTTCAATCGCAGCGAGGGCGGCTTCTGTCCTGAGTGTGATTTCGATCGCGCCGATGCCGGCTTTCAGCAGTGCCTCTGCCAGCGGTGCGGCCTGGTCGGCATCGTCAAGCACCACCACCGGCACGATCGGCGTGCTGCGAAAAAGCTCGAGCGTATTCATTGTCATGCGTCCAGCTTCGCCATCATGCGCAGTACGTCACAGACCCGGTTGGAGTAACCCCATTCGTTGTCGTACCAGCTCAGGGTCTTAATAAAGCGACCATTGCCAACCTGGGTAAATGACGCATCGAAGATGGAAGAATGCGGATTACCAATAATGTCAGACGAGACGATCGGCTCAACCGTGTATTCCAGCACACCCGCCAGCGTCTCTGTCTCGGCAGCGGCTTGCACCACGCGATTGACCTCAGCCACCGTGACCTCGGTTTCGAGTTCCGCAAACAGATCCACCACGGAGCCATCCGGCACCGGCACGCGGGAGGCTATGCCATCGAGGCGACCATTCAGTTCCGGCAGCACTTCACCCACCGCCTTGGCAGCACCGGTGGAGGTCGGAATAATGTTTTCTGCAGCAGCACGGCTGCGGCGCCAGTCCGAGTGCGGCACATCAGCCAGGCTCTGATCGTTGGTATAGGCATGCACGGTGTTGATCACACCTTCACGGATGCCAAAGGCATCCTGCAGTACCTTCGCCAGCGGGGCGAGGCAGTTAGTGGTACAGCTGGCGTTGGACACGATGCGGTGATCTGCGGCAAGACCACCATCGTTAACCCCAAGCACAACCGTATAGTCGATATCGTCCTTCGCTGGCACCGTCAGCAGGACGCGCTTTGCGCCGGCATCCAGGTGGCGCTGCAGCTGGTCTCGTGCGCGAAAGACACCGGTCGACTCGACCACGGCGTCTATCCCAAGCTCGGCCCAGGGCAGGTCCTCGGGTTGGCGCTCCTGGTACATCCGCGCCCGCGAATTAGGCGTGACCAGGTACTCACCTTCAATGGACACACCGCCATTGAACCGACCCATCACGGTATCGAAGGTCAGCAGGTAACGCAGTGCGTTCGGATCAAACAGGTCGTTGATGGCAACGACTTCGACGTCATCCAGCCCCTCAGCAATTCTGAAAACCGCCCGGCCAATACGGCCAAAACCATTAATCGCTATTCGCATCAGCAAGCCTCCTTCAGGGTTGCAACCGGCATGCCGCTGTAGAGTGCTGCCACATCCAGGATTCTGCTCGCATGCCCGAGTGACTCGTGCCAGGCAATGAGCTTAGCCATACGCGTGCCTGCCTGCATCGTGCCTTTCAGGTCGACCAGCAGAGAACAGGCACTGCCCTTAACATCAGACGAAACAACGGGTTCTGCCGTGGTTTCAATCAGGTGCGGCATCTTCTGTGCCGCCGCAACAAACAGGTCGCGAATCACATCGATGTCTTCGAGCGGTTCCGCCAACGAGGCGGTGACATCGAGCATTGAACCCACCTGCACCGGTACATTCAACGCATAGGCAGTCAGGCGGCCATCGACGGCCGGCAGCGCACGCTGAACCCAGTCGAGCGCGGGCGTCACGTTAGGAATAATGTTCTCAGCGCCCGATCGACTCCGACGATAGTCAGGACCGGCATAGTCCTGCAGGCTCTGATCACTGGTGTAGGCATGCACCGACGTCATCGTGGCGTGATTGATTTCGAAGCGCTCGGCAATCACTTTGAGTGCGAGCGCTGTTGCCGTCGTTGAGCCAGAGCCGGCGGAGATGATCCGGTCCGTCGCTTCTGCGGAGTCCTCGTTGACGCCGCAGAGCACAACCCGGTCAATGTCTCCCAGGGGCAGGGTCGAGATAATGACGCGGCCGGCACCGTTGTCTACATGTGGCTGCAGTTCCTCGGCAGAGCGAAACTTACCGGTCGCATCAATCACGACATCAGCGCCAAAAACATCCCAGGGAATTTCTGTCGGGTGATCGGCGGGAATCAGTCGGCTTTTCATTTCACCACCCACCAGGTAGTTCGATTCCAGGCGGATCTCCGCGGCCTTGCCCATGGCCTTGTTGAGCAGGTGATGCAGAATCTCCGGTCTGCCAATGTCTGAAATCGCGACCACCTCAAAGCGTTCATCCTGCAGGGCGAGTCGGTAGATCTGGCGGCCGATCTGACCCAGCCCCATCAACCCGATGCGTATCTTTCTCATTCGTCTGTTTCCTCTCTAGTGTTGACGGCCTGACTCAGCCCTGGCTGAGAGCGCCGCCTTCGTTGAGCGCAGGTTTTCTTCGGCCTCGCTGCCCATCTGCAGTGCAACGCTGACCTGCAGCGCATCGAGCAACGTCAGCTGTGCCAGCCTGGAGCTCATCGGTGTGTAAATATTCGTGTCTTCATCGGCGTGACAGGGGAAAAGGATCGTCGCCAGCCGGGCCAGGGCAGAGCCGGGGTCCGTGACAGCCAGCACCGTCGCGCCGCGCGCGACAGCGAACGCCATCGCCTCGACCAGGGCTGGCCAGGTGCCCGTGTGCGAGATCACCACCCAGACGTCATCCGCCGAGCTCACTGCTGCCTGCTGCAGCAGTGTGGGTGGGTCAGTCACAGCGACACACGGAATACCGAGCCGGAAGAACTTGTGACGCATGTCTTCGGCAACGTGGGATGATGCGCCGAGTCCGGTGAAAATAATTTGCCGCGCCCCCAATATTCGCTCAACGGCGGCTTCGAACGGCATGGCAGAAATCTCTCGCCGCAAATCAACAAGTGCACTGATGGCACTTTCCAGCACCTTCACGGCGGCTGAGCCAGGACTGTCCGCGTCGCTGACATCGTGGTGAAGATAACTCTCGGACTTCTGCAGCGATGCAATCAGTTGGGTCTTCAGCTCCCGAAACCCGCCCAGCCCCATACTCCGACAAAAGCGGATGACGGTGGGCTCACTGACCGCAGCATGCGCTGCCACTTTCTGGACCGATGCATCAACGGCCTCAGCAGGGTTGGCCAGTATCCAGGCGCCGACTTTTGCCTCTGAGCGACTCAGCGAGGTCTGTCGGGTCTGCAGTTGTTCCAGGAATGCATGATTCACGCGGTGGGTCCGAAATGCCTAAAATGTAATAATATTACTCTTTATAAGGATATATCCACTTTTATGTGTAGTTTCACTACATTTAGACCGAGAATCCCCTGCAACCACAAGATTTGACGATCCATAGCGTCAAAGGTATACAACCATGTTTACAGAGACAGGGGCACGATGAAGTCACTGGGTGTCATCGGCGAGTGCATGCTGGAGCTGCGCGCCGACGGGGAAAACTACCGGCTTGGCTACGGCGGCGACGTTTTCAATACGGCGGTCTATGCCGCCCGACTCGGCCTTGAAACCCGATTCTTCTCCGCGACAGGCGACGACCATTATTCGGCCTACCTGCTGAACGCCTGGGCGGGTGAAGGTGTCGATACAAGTCACGTACGCCAACTGTCGGGCATGAAACCCTCGCTTTATATCATTGCGATTGACAGTCAGGGCGAACGGTCATTCCAGTACTGGCGCGAAGCGTCACCGTTCCGGCACTGGCTGCGATCTGGCCAGTATCGAGATGATCTCTTCGAGAAGTTGAGAGACTGTGACTGCCTTTATTTTTCCAGCATCACGCTGGCACTGTTACCCGACGCAGACAAGACACACCTGCTTGAGCTGCTGAAACGATTTCGCGCCCAGGGCGGCACAATCGGGTTCGATCCCAACTACCGAGCAGGTCTCTGGCCCTCTGCTGACATTGCGGCAAACTGGGTGGACGCGGCATATCAGGTCTGTGATTTCGCAATGCCATCGGCAGACGATGAGGCTCTGCTTCGGGAGAACACAGAGAGCCATGACCCGATCACTCATATTCAGGCAATGGGTGCGCAGGAAGTTGTACTCAAGCGCGGCGCAGAGGGCGTAACGCTGGCACTGGCCAGAGGTACCGAGCGGGTGGCCGCTTCCACTGTGCCAGCCATCGCAGACACCACCGCTGCCGGTGACGCCTTCAACGCCGGTTACCTCTACCGGCGCTTGCAGGGTACAGATCCGGCTGACGCCGCAGCTCTTGCGGTTCGGGTCGCAGCCACTGTCATCCAGCATCCAGGGGCGATTATCCCGGCCAATATTCCTCTCGTGGATCCCTGACCAGGCAGCGGCCGTTTCTCGGCTGTCAGCGGCGCACAGCCCAGATGAGCGTATCGAGTGCGATGCCTTCACCACTTGCCCCATGGCCAGGGTCGCTGTTCACGGGGCGCCGGTAAATCTCGGCCCGTTTCAGCTCAAACTCGGACAACATCGGGGTGATGTCATCGATGCCTGGCAGCAAGGCCGGGTCCTGTGGTCCACCGACACCCTGATCGATGTTCAATGGATCATGACCGATATAGATCAGGCTGCCGCCGGGTTTGACTGCGTGAATCAGCGCCGGCAGCCACCCGGCCCGCTCCTCCGCCGACGTATGCAGGTAAAGCACTGCCACAAGGTCGTAGACTGACGCTGGCAAAGCGTGGGTGTTCACGTCAGCAACTATCCAGTTCAGCTCTAGTGATCTCTCAGCGGCGATGTGCCGGCCCTTGTCGATGCCAACATCGGAAAAATCGATGGCATCGACCTGCCAGCCCTGGCTTGCCAGCCAGAGCGCGTTCCGGCCCTCGCCGGTCGCCGCATCCAGGGCTCGGCCAGGCACTATTTCCGCAGCGATTTCAGCAAACAATGCATTGGGGCCTGCCAACCAGGTCAGCCCGCTCGACGCGTAACGTTCATTCCAGCGCTGGCGCTTATCCATGATTCCGTCTCTTCCGGAATAAAGTCGACTATAATCGAGCAGAAGAGACTCGATGCCAACCGGTGCAGTTTGAAAATACCAGAGACCAGCATGAACGCCAGACGCTACACTGAATTACGCACCGGCCGTAAGGCGCGGCATCACCGTTGAACCACGCCATTGGTAACCTGATAGTCCCGGCAACATTCCTGATCGGGGTCGCAGTCCTCAGTCTCAACCTGCAGCACCTGCCGGTAATGCCAGAGAACCTTTGGCTCACTGGCCCAAGTGTCGCCATCGCCATCACAGGCACGCTGGCGCTTTCCTACAATCGCTCGCGAGTGCTGTTTGTGTGTGCCCTGCTGGCCTTTTGTCTGGCGATCGAAGGCCAGTACATGAGCGCGCAACTGGATGAGATAATTATCGTCGCTATCGTGCCACTCAATATCCTCATCATCTGCCTGTTCCAGGAACGCGGTGTCTTCACCTTCATCGGCCTGATGCGTCTGGCACTGCTGTTATTTGAGTTCGTCATCCTGATGTACTGGATCAACCTGCGAACGCCACTCTCACCAGCGATACTGGCGCCCTTCCCGGCGACCATGGACCCGCTGTTCGGTCTCTTGCCATTCAATCAACTGACAACCGTGTTACTGCTGGTCAGTTTCGTTGGTTGCATGATCGTCAAGGCAAGAGACCACACCCTGATTACCCAGGGTTTGACCACAACGATGCTCGCCATCGTTATCGGCTTCGCCATGGGCAGCGTGAACGCCTGGGAAATTTTTATCATGGCCGGCAGCTTCTACCTCGCCGCCTGCATTATCCGGGATTCCTACAACATGGCTTACAAGGATGAGCTCACCGGCCTGCCGCATCGAAGGGCGCTGAATGAACAGCTGCTCAGTCTCGGCAACCGCTACGCGCTCGCCATGGTAGACATAGACCGCTTCAAGCAATTCAACGACACTCACGGCCATGATGTCGGAGACCAGGTCCTGCAGATGATAGGAAAGAAAATCCGCAAGGTCGGTGGCGGCGGCAAGGCCTTCCGCTATGGTGGTGAGGAATTTTCCATCGTCTTCCCGCGCATGGGAAAATCCGATGCTTTCTACTATCTCGATGAGATACGAAAAACAATTGAAAACTACGTCCTGGTGATTCGAGAGAAGCCTCGAGAGGACCCATCTGCGGAAAAACATGAGAAAAGGCTGCGTCAGCGGGGATCTTTCCGTCACGCTGAGAAGACAGTTTCGGTCACCGTCTCGATCGGCGTGGCCGACCCCACCGGTGATGGTCCTGATGCCGATGACGTATTGAAGGCGGCAGACAAGGCGCTGTACTCGGCCAAGAAAAAGGGCCGCAACCAGGTTGTCAGCACCTAGAGACGCCGGCCCGGACAGCCGCCGACCTGCTCCGGCACGGCATCCTGGTGCATGTTATGATCGCGCCATGAGCGATAACTTCAAAGACTATCTGACGCCGGACGAACTGGCCTACGTCACCAGCAAGGACGATATCAAGGCCTGGCTGCTGGTGGCACAGGACTGGGGCATCATTATCGGCCTGTTCGTGATCGCGGCGCTGTTCCCGAACCCGCTGGTTTACCTGGCCGTGGTTGTCCTGCTGGGGGGCCGCCACATGGCCTTCGGCGTCCTCGTGCATGAAACCGGCCACAAGACTCTGTTCAACTCAGCACAGCTCAACGATTTTGTTGGCACCTGGCTTTCGGGCTACTGGGTATTCTCAGATAAAGACGCGTACATGAAGGGCCACCTGGTCCACCACCGCACTGCCGGCACATCGGATGACCCCGACCTGAAGAACTACCAGGACTATCCCATTCCTCGAGAGCGGTTCTGGCGAAAGATCAAGCGAGACGTGACCGGCCAGATCGGCTGGCGCCGAGTCAGGTCAATCGCAAGGGCCCTGAAAAACCTCGACAAACTTCCAGCGCAGACTCGACAGACCATGATCCGCAGTGTCGGCGTCAACCTGGCGCTACTTGGGATATTGACCGTTTTTGGCCAACCCTGGCTCTACCTGCTCTGGATCACCGCCTTCATGACCAGTCATATGCTGGTGGCCCGCATTCGCCAGATCTCAGAGCATGCGGCGGTGCCTGACCTGTATGACCTCGATGCCCGCAAGAACACAAGAACCATCTATATCAGCCCGCTCGAAAGTCTGCTGGTCGCACCTCATGATTTAAACTATCACCTGGAACACCACCTGCTGGCCTCAGTGCCGATCTACAGACTGCGCACTCTGCACAACCTGCTGAAAGAGCGCGGCTTCTACGACGGGGTCGAGTTCACCCGAAGCTATTACAACCTGTTGAAGCAGGTGACTGCGGCCTGAACCTGTTTGGGTGAGTGTCTGATCGATACGCCCGATCAGCTGGTTTCCTCGGACAGTTCAAAAGCAGAGTGCAATGCCCGGGCTGCCAGTTCGAGATATTTTTCATCGATCACCACGGAGATCTTGATCTCGGAGGTCGAGATCATCTGGATGTTAATCGATTCTTCTGCAAGTACGTCAAACATTCTGCTGGCAACGCCAGCATGTGATCTCATGCCGACACCAACCATGGAGAGCTTCGCGATTTTGTTGTCACCGGACACTTCCCTGGCATCAATGTTTCTGGCGATATTCTCCAAAATAGCCATCGCCTGCTCGTAATCCTCGCGCCGCACCGTAAACGTAAAGTCTGTACTCTGATCGGCAGCGACGTTCTGGACTATCATGTCGACTTCGATATTAGCCTCGCTGATGGGGCCAAGGATGGCAGAGGCGATACCGGGCACATCTTTTACACCGAGCACCGTCAGCTTGGCTTCGTCTCGCGTGAATGCGATACCTGAAATAATGGGCTGTTCCATGGATTCATCCTCCCTGGTGATTAGCGTGCCGGGTGCCTCTTCGAAGGTGGAGAGAACCCGCAGCGGCACCTGGTACTTGCTGGCAAACTCGACCGATCTCGAATGCAGCACTCTTGAGCCAAGACTGGCCAGCTCAAGCATTTCTTCAAAAGTTATCTCTTTCAAACAGCGAGCACCTTCTACCACTCGGGGATCGGTTGTGAAGACACCCCTGACATCCGTATAGATCTGGCATTCATCCGCTTCCAGCACAGCGGCCAGCGCGACCGCTGTTGTATCTGATCCGCCGCGACCCAGTGTCGTGATGTTGCCGTCATCGTCGGCACCCTGAAAACCGGCAACAACCGGCACTGCACCATCAGCAAGCGCGGCCCTGAGCCGATCCGTATTGATATCGAGGATCCGTGATTTTGAGTGTTCCCTGTCTGTCAGGATACCCGCCTGGCGCCCCGTGAAAGAAAGCGCCGGCTGCCCCATCTTCATCAGGGTCATGGACATAAGCGCTATCGTGACCTGCTCCCCGGTTGAGAGCAGCACGTCCATTTCACGCCGCGCTGACACATCCTGTAGATCAACTTCATTGGCAAGATCGACCAGGCGGTCAGTAGAGTCGCCCATGGCTGAAACCACGACCACAACATCGTGGCCTTCTTTCCTGGCTTCAAGCACGCGCTGCGCCACATGCTCGATGTGCTCAATACTGGCGACCGAAGTGCCGCCGAATTTCTTCACCAATAAAGACATTGATCTAACCGCAGGCGCGGCCGGATTTGAAAAGCCGCAGATTAAATAGGAGCAAGGCGAAAACTACAAGAGGTTTCGGACAAATCCTTCGACGCTCTCCAGCGCTGCCGGCAACGCGTCTGGCTCGCTGCCGCCTGCCCGCGCCATATCGGGTCGACCGCCACCCTTACCGCCGACCTGGGTGGCCACGTGGTTAACGATATCCCCTGCATGCAAGCGATCCGTCAGGTCTTTGGTCACGCCTGCGATCAGGCCGACCTTGCCATCGTTGACCGTGCCCAGCACCACAATGCCGGTGCCAACTTTGTTTTTCAGGCGATCCAGCGCATCTGGCAGTGATTTCGGATCAGCGCCATCCAGCTGGCTGACAATCAGTTTCAGCTCACCCAGGTCCACGGCTGAATCTGCGAGGTCCTGACCGCCGCCGGTTGCGAGCTTGCGGTTCAGGTCGGCGATGGTCTTCTCGAGCTTCTTGTTCTGATCCAACAGGCCCTGAATCTTGTCGTTGAGGCTGGTCCGGTCCGCCTTTAACAGGGCAGCCCCCTGTCCCAGAACATCCTCAGTTACCTCAACTTCTGCTACCGCGGTAGCCCCGGTTATTGCTTCGATACGACGGACGCCCGAGGCAATCCCCTGCTCGGAAACAATTTTAAAGAGCCCGATGTCGCCGGTGCGCGAAGCATGGGTGCCGCCGCACAGCTCGATGGAGAAGCCATCGCCCATCGTCAGGACCCGGACTTCTTCGGCATACTTCTCGCCAAACAGCGCCATGGCACCTTTCTCGCGTGCCGCCTCAATATTCATGACTTCTGTCTGAATGGCGGTGTTACGCCTGATCTCGTCATTCACCAGGCGTTCAATTTCCCTGAGCTGCACCTTTGTCACCGCTTCAAAATGCGAGAAGTCAAACCGCAGGCGCTCGGCATCTACCAGTGAGCCGCGCTGATTGACGTGCTCGCCCAACACAGACCTGAGCGCGGCGTGCAACAGATGCGTTGCTGAGTGATTAAGTCGCGTACTGCCTCTTAGCGAATCATCAATGTTCGCCGTCACGCTGCCACCAACACTCAGTTCACCTTGCGTCACTTTGGCGCGATGCAGAAAGGTCTCTCCATTCTTGATGGTGTCAACGACCTGGAGCGCGACAGATTCAGTTTGTATCGACCCTTTATCGCCGACCTGACCGCCGGACTCAGCGTAGAATGGCGTCCGGTCGAGCACGACCAGGACCTCATCATCCACCTGCGCTCCGTCAACCTGTTCGCCACCGCGAACCAGTGCCAGTACTGACGCATCGCAGCTCGCACTTTCATAGCCGACAAACTCAGTCTCAAAGGCGAGATCCAGGTCAGCCGCATCGACGGCATCAAAGTGACTGGCGGCCCGCGCTCTCTCGCGCTGAGCCTCCATCGCTTTCTCAAACCCTGCCATGTCTATCGACAGGTCACGTTCCCGCGCGATATCAGCTGTCAGGTCAGTCGGAAAACCGAAGGTGTCATAGAGTTTGAAGACCACTTCACCCGGTATTTCCTTCCCATCGAGTTCGGCAATGGCGTCGCCGAGAATTCTCATACCATGATCCAGAGTCAGCTCGAACTGTTCCTCTTCTTTCAGCAGCACCCGCTCGATTTGTTCACGAGTGCTCTGGATCAGCGGATAGGCTTCGCCCATCTCATCGACCACCGTTGCCACCAATTTATGGAAGAACGGCCCACTGGATTGCAGTTTGTGGCCATGTCGCAGGGCCCGACGAATAATGCGACGGATGACATACCCCCTGCCCTCGTTCGAAGGTACGACACCGTCAGCAATCAGGAAGACGGCCGAGCGAATATGATCAGCAATAACTTTGAGTGAAGGATTGTCCAGATCCTTATGGTCAAGCAATTCCGCAGCGTGGTGAATGATCGTTTGAAAGAGATCGATATCGTAATTGTTATGGACGCCCTGCATGACAGCAGCGAGACGCTCCAGGCCCATGCCGGTATCAACACATTGCTTCGGCAGCGGTGTCAGCGTGCCGTCGGCGTCGCGATCATACTGGGTAAATACCAGATTCCAGATTTCTACATAGCGGTCCAGGTCGCCTTCTGCTGAGCCGGGTGGCCCACCGGGTACATCAGGACCATGATCCCAGAATATTTCAGAGGAAGGGCCACAAGGTCCGGTGTCACCCATAGTCCAGAAATTGTCATCATCACCGAGCCGGGTCACTCGCGCCGGATCGAAGCCGACCTTGTTGATCCAGATGTCTTCGGCTTCATCATCGCTTTCGTGGATCGTGACCCAGAGTCTTTCCTGCGGCAATTTCAGGACCTCTGTCAGAAACTCCCAGGCGAAAGCGATTGCCTCTTCCTTAAAGTAATCGCCAAAACTGAAGTTACCGAGCATCTCGAAGAAAGTGTGGTGCCGTGCGGTATAGCCGACATTATCGAGATCGTTGTGTTTGCCGCCGGCGCGAACGCAACGCTGGCAGGTCGCTGCACGGGTATAGCCGCGGTTTTCCCTGAACGCAAAGGCTTCCTTGAACTGAACCATCCCGGAATTGGTGAACAACAGCGTCGGATCATTGTCAGGCACCAGCGACGATGAATCGACAATAGCGTGATCCTTACTCTTGAAGTACTCAATAAAGGCCTTACGGATTTCGCGACTATTCATACGTCCAGTCATGCGTCCTGATGATCAACATTTCAGAGGCTGCTAACGATACAGAAAATGCCAGGAGGCGGCTACTTTAGAAGGCCCTGGAAACGCGACTGATTCACTCAAATACGCTGGCAATATGATCGTAGGAAAAGCCTCTACCCTGCAGGAAACGCGAGACCTTCGCCTTCAGTTTCAAGTCTCTTGCAGCTTCGAGCTGATCCCCGAACTTCTTTTGCGCCACCTCGTGCACCAGTTCGTACCAGTCCACTGCAATGGCTTCAAACGCCAGGGAAATCGCGTCGTCACTCAAACCCTTGCTTCTCAGTTCCATGCGAATTTTGGAGGGTCCCTGGCCTCGATTGGAACGAGCCCTGATAAAGGCCTCGGCGAGACGTTCGTCGCTCTGCAGACCCTCGGCGGCGAGCTTGTCGAGTTCAGTCTCAATCGTCTCGAGCCGGTCCGAGAAACGCTTGCGCAGTTTCTGCTCAAGCTCCAGCCGCGAATGCTCGCGCCGGGCCAGCAGATCCATTGCGGCCAGTCGAATGTTTCTGGTGTTATCGAGGGTATCGATCTCGGTCAAGCTGGCGTTTACGCAGATGCGCTAAGCGCACCTGCGTTACCTGGAATTATCAGGCCCCGCCAATTGGCGTGACGTTGTCCATTTCATCCTCATCGGTGGTTTCGGACTGGTCCTCCAGCAGCTTGGCACGAATCTGACGCTCGATGTCATCGGCCAGGTGCTGGTTCTCGGTCAGGAATTCGCAGGCATTCTTCTTGCCCTGACCAATACGGTCACCTTTGTAGCTGTACCAGGCACCGGCCTTATCGACCAGGTTAAGCTGGACACCCAGGTCAACGACCTCACCCATGTGATAGATGCCCCTGCCGTACATAATCTGGAATTCGGTCTGCTTGAAGGGTGGCGCCACCTTGTTTTTGATGACCTTGACCCGGGTTTCGTTGCCGACGATCTCGTCGCCCTCCTTAATGGAGCCGATGCGACGGATGTCGAGTCGAACCGAGGAGTAAAACTTCAGCGCGTTACCACCCGTTGTGGTTTCCGGACTGCCGAACATGACACCGATCTTCATGCGGATCTGGTTGATGAAGACAACCAGTGTGTTGGAGTTCTTAATATTCGCCGCCATCTTGCGCAGCGCCTGACTCATGAGACGGGCCTGCAGGCCAACATGATGATCGCCCATCTCACCTTCGATTTCCGCTTTCGGCGTCAGCGCGGCAACGGAGTCTACAATGACAACATCGACAGCACCGGAGCGCACAATCATGTCGCAGATCTCGAGCGCCTGTTCGCCAGTGTCAGGCTGGGACACCAGCAGGTTTTCAATATCAACACCCAGGTTTTGGGCATACTGCGGGTCCAGTGCGTGTTCCGCGTCGATGAAAGCGCAGGTACCGCCGGCTTTCTGGGCTTCCGCGATGACCTGCAGCGTCAGCGTGGTTTTACCCGAGGACTCCGGCCCGTAAATCTCAACGATTCTGCCCTTTGGCAAACCGCCAATACCCAGTGCGATGTCGAGACCCAGTGAACCAGTGGAAATCGCCGGAATCTTCTCCTGCGGAGAATCGCCGAGGCGCATCATGGCGCCCTTGCCGAACTGACGTTCTATCTGTGACAGGGCTGCTGTGAGTGCCTTTTCTTTCTCTTTGCTCGCACCTGTGTTCTCTGCATCTGACATTGCTTTCTCCCTTGATTTAAGACTTTCAGCTGCGGGTGGCTGTTATCGCCAACTCCGGCTTTTACCTGTATATTTAACCAGTATTATGCACATATTGCCTGAATCGCCAAGCGACTTTTTCTCTGACAGCCAAATTCAGTAGAATCTCACCTCTACCGTTCACTTTGTTCCCCGGCGCGCGCATTGAGTAAAGCTCCAAATAGTACCGCCAGCTCAAGCCAGCACACGCCGATGATGCAGCAGTTCCTTGCCATCAAAGCTCAGCACCCCGAAGAGTTGCTGTTCTATCGTATGGGCGACTTCTACGAACTGTTTTACGACGACGCAAAGCAGGCCGCTGATCTGCTCGATATCACCCTCACCGCGAGAGGTTCGTCCGCCGGTGAGCCGATCCCGATGTGCGGCGTGCCTTACCACTCCGTCGACGCCTACCTGGCACGCCTCGTACGACAGGGCATCTCGGTCGCCATCTGCGAGCAGATTGGCGACCCCGCTACCAGCAAAGGCCCCGTCGAGCGCGAGGTGGTCCGCATCGTCACACCCGGCACACTTACCGACGAGGCACTGCTGGACGCCGATCGCGACAACCTGATTGCCGCCATCCTGAGCCACGAGACCCGTTATGGTCTGGCTACCCTGGATCTCTCGAGCGGCCGCTTCGAGCTGACCGAGACAGAAAATGAAGCTGAGCTCGTCAGCGAACTGCACCGACTGTCACCGGCAGAGATTATCCTGTCTGAAGATGGTGCCTATCCGCCATCGGCCCTGAATCACGCTGGCGCGAGGAGCCGGGCGCCGTGGGAATTCGACCTGGAAAATGCGCGGCAACTGCTGACCCGCCAGTTCGGCGTGCGGGACCTGTCTGGCTACGAGTGTGAAGAACTTCTGCTCGCTGTGGCCGCTGCCGGTTGCCTCTTGAATTACGTCAAACAGACCCAGCGCAACGAGCTGCCTCACATCACCGGCCTGCAGCGTTTGAGGAACGACGAAGCCGTACATATCGACGGGGCCTCCAGACGCAACCTCGAGCTTTCTGTCAATATTCAGGGCGGTGAGGAGCATACCCTCTTTGCCACTCTGAACCATGCATCGACGGCCATGGGCAGTCGGCTGCTGCAGCGCTGGATCAACCGCCCGATCCGCTCACGCACCATACTCAACAACCGGTTCGACACGATCTCGGTTCTGATTGAAGGAAAATACACGGAACGACTCGCCACGCATTTTCGCGCTATCGGTGACATTGAGCGGATCCTGGCGCGCGTCGCCCTGCGCTCTGCCCGGCCACGGGATCTCGCCAGACTGAAAGATGCCCTCAATGCTCTGCCCGACCTGAATGCTGACCTTGCTGATCTTGACGCGATGCGGGCACGTGAACTGGCTGCTGCCTGCCAGCCGCTGCCTGACCTCGCCGATCTCTTGTCGCGCGCCATCATCGAGAATCCACCCGTCGTGATCAGGGAAGGCGGTGTCCTGGCCGAGGGTTTCGATGCAGAACTCGACGAGCTCAGGTCCATCAGCGAAAACGCTGCTGAGTTCCTGGTACGCATGGAGCAGAGCGAAAAAGAGTCAACCGGCCTCAGCACGCTCAAAGTTGGTTTCAACAAGGTGCATGGTTATTACATTGAGATCAGCAAAGCCCAGGCCGAGAGTGCGCCGGTACACTATGTCAGGCGCCAGACCCTGAAAAACGCCGAGCGCTTCATCACACCCGAACTGAAGGCGTTCGAAGACAAGGCGCTCAGCAGCAAAAGCCGGGCACTGGCCCGAGAAAAACATCTGTACGAGGAGCTGATTGAAACCCTCGCAGCGGCGCTGACGCGCCTGCAGTCGCTGGCGGCCGCTGTCTCGGAGCTGGATGTGCTGAACACGCTGGCCGAACGCGCAATGACCCTGGCCTGGGTCAGACCGGTACTGACGGATGCATCCGAGATTACGATTGAAGAAGGCCGACACCCGGTCGTCGAGCAGACCCTGGCGGCTCCCTTCATTGCCAATGACCTGAACTTCGATGACGAATCCAGGCTCCTGATCATCACCGGCCCGAACATGGGCGGCAAATCCACCTATATGCGGCAGTGCGCCATTATTACATTGTTAGCGCATATCGGCAGTTTTGTACCGGCCCGCCGGGCCACCGTCGGCGCCGTTGATCGTATTTTCACCCGCATCGGCTCCTCCGACGATCTTGCCAGCGGTCGCTCCACCTTCATGGTGGAAATGACAGAAACCGCCTTGATCCTGAATAACGCGACGCGACATTCGCTGGTGCTGCTGGACGAAATCGGTCGCGGCACTTCGACATTCGATGGCCTGTCGCTGGCCTGGGCGGTTGCCCATTCGATTGCGCTGGATATCGGCGCCCTGACCTTGTTTGCCACCCACTACTTTGAACTGACGACCTTGCCGGACCAGCTTCCCGCTACCAGGAACCTGCATCTTTCAGCGCGCGAACATGGTGACGACATCATCTTCATGTATGCCGTGACAGCAGGCCCCGCCTCGCAAAGCTATGGCCTGCAGGTGGCCAAGCTCGCCGGGGTCCCCGACAGCGTTATCCAGACGGCAAGGGACAAACTGCGCTTCCTGGAGGACAATGAAATTCGAGCTGACCATGCCGCGACACCGACACAGTCAGACCTGTTCATCGCCGCACAGCCTGCGGAGCCAGACGAAATCCGCGAGCGACTGAAAGACCTGGATGTCGACGCACTGACCCCGCGGGACGCCTTGAATCTCCTCTACGAACTGAATCAGCAAGCGAAAAAATAACCGCGGAAAAGGCCTGTTCGAAGGCGATTGTCTGGCCAGCAAAAGCTGCTAGAATGCCCCTTTTTATCGTTTCAGCTCAAGGGAATAAGTATGACGTTTGTAGTAAGTGATGCATGTATCAAATGCAAACATACTGACTGTGTAGAGGTTTGCCCGGTTGACTGCTTCTATGAAGGACCCAACTTCCTGGTCATTAACCCCGACGAGTGCATTGACTGCGCCCTGTGCGAACCGGAGTGCCCGGTCGACGCTATTTTCTCAGAAGACGAACTGCCGGAAGATGAGCAGGAGTACCTCGAGCTGAATGCCGAGTTGAGCCAGACCTGGCCCAACATTACCGAGAAAAAAGATCCGCTGCCTGATGCTGAGGAATGGGCTGATACGAAGGGCAAGCGCGAACACCTCGAAATGGGTTAATGCTCTATGGACGTCTACCAGACGTCCATACCCCCTTACCTCAATCAAGTCCCAGTTGCTTATCACCAAGCAACTCTTAGGACTGTTTACGGAAGTTTACTCGGCGGCAGGTACTTCATCGGGTCCTCGGGTTTGCCGTCGCGCCGGATCTCGAAATGCAGCATCTCTTCGTCACTGGCACTGCTGCCAACCCGGGCGATAGTCTTACCCGCACTCACTGCATCGCCTTCTTTGACCAGCAGAGAGCGATTATTGCCGTAGGCTGACAGATAATTGTCGCTATGCTTGATGATCACCAGCTTGCCGTAGCCGCGCAGGTTGCCACCGGCATACACCACCACCCCGTCAGCCGCCGCGACCACCTTGTCGCCACGTTTACCGGCAATGTCAATGCCCTTGTTGATCGGATTCTTGAGCGAAAACCCCTGCAATACCCTGCCCTCCAGGGGCCAGCGCCAGCTGCCGACCTGCGCCGGCAGGCTCGACGTGTCGGCAGCGGGTTTGACGACCCTGCCTGCCGGTTTTGCCACGACCGGGCCTGAATCTTTTTCCGGCTGGCGGGCTGAACCACTCAGCCGGATGACCTGATTGGGATAGATAACGTAGGGATAGGCAATACCATTCAGCTGGGCCACACTCTTGTAGTCGAGCCCATACCTGAAGGCAATGGCATAGAGCGTGTCACCCTGCTTGACCCGGTAGGTCTGACTGCCGAGTGGCGAATAAACAGGTGGGAGCCCGCTGCAGCCACCCAGCACCAGGACAATCGCCAGTAGCGCCAGCCTAGCCCTTGTCTTCATGCCAGTCTGGCTCTGATTCCGCGAAGAAGGCGAACCGATCAAGCACCAGGATGATTGCGATACCCAGCAGACAGGCCAACAAGGCACCGACCAGGTTCGGGTCAGTGCCGGTCAGCTGGTGATAGGCTTCTGGCATCACCGGTTCCTGGACCACCGGCACCTGCTTACCATCTTCTTTGATCTGGTAGCTGATCGTGCGCTGCCAGGGCCATATCTTGCCGAGTGAACCCATCATGAAACCGACCAGGACCGCCACGGTGATCGTGTGAAACCGATCCAGCAGCGCAGCCAAAAGCTTCGAGAAGCTGACAATCCCGACGACACAACCCACGGCGACATAGGCCAGCGTCTGGATATCAAGATCGCGAACAGCGCCGATGACCGTCGGGTAGAGCCCCAGAATCAACAGGATGAAACTGCCAGAAAGGCCCGGCAGGATCCACGCGCAGACGGCAATACTACCGCCCAGGAACAACATCAGCGGTGTGATGTCTGCTTCAATCGGCATGATATGCGTGACGATCACACCGACCATGACACCGCAGGCCATGGCCATAACGACCTCTATGTTGAAAGGTTTCAGCTTGCGCCCAACCGAATAGACCGAAGCCAGCACGAGGCCAAAGAAAAAAGACCAGATCAGAATCGGGTGATACTCCAACAGATAGCCCACACCCCGCGCCAGCGACAGAATCGCGACAAACATTGAGCCGAACAACAGCAACAGAAAATTGATATCCAGCTGCGTCCAGAGCTGTGCAATGCTGAGCTTTCGCAACGCATATAAACGCACCGGGTTGAAATGCTGAATCGCGTGGACCAGACGATCATAGAGACCGGAAACGAAAGCAATGGTGCCACCAGAGACACCGGGCACAACTTCCGCTGCGCCCATCATCAGTCCGACCAGGATGATGCGAATAGTCAACGACAGCCCCCTTAGAGCTTGCCACCCAACAGCGGCACAAAGCGGACGGGTTCCAGCACCGTCTGCTCGATTTCGTCGCCGTGTTTCGTGATAAGGAGGAGATCCTGGGACCGCGCCTCGCCAACCGGCACCAGCATTCGACCGCCATCGGCGAGTTGATCGATCAGCGCTGCCGGCAGCGTCCGGGGCGAGGCAGTGACCATGATCGCCTGGAAAGGTCCCTTCTCAGGCCAGCCAAGACCACCGTCAGCGTGTTTAAAATAAATATTGCGGTAGCCCATCTGACCCAGCCTTTCCCTCGCGCGATTCAACAGGCCACTGATCCGCTCCACCGTGTAGACCTTATCTGCCAGACGGGCCAGCAGTGCAGTCTGGTAGCCAGAACCGGTGCCAACCTCGAGCACCGTTCCAAGCGGCCCTGCCTCGAGCAGCGCTTCAGTCATCCTGGCAACCACATAGGGCTGGGAAATCGTCTGGTTGAATCCGATCGGCAGTGCGGTGTCTTCATAGGCACGGTGTGCCAGCGCCTCGTCAATCAGGAGGTGACGCGGCGTCTCACTAATGACATCGAGCAGGGTCTCGTTCTCAATACCCTGGGCCCTCAATCGTTCAACCAGGCGGGTGCGGGTGCGCTGAGAGGTCATGCCGATACCGCGCAGGTTGATATCCGTGGTCACGCTGCCAGATCCTCTACAACGAACACTTCTCTTAACAGGCTGGTGGCGTAGCTGCCGGCGGGCAGACGAAATGACAGATGGGTTACCGTCTCGTTGATCTCCCACGTCAGGTTGACAGGCAGCACTATCAGAGGACGCTCACCCACCTTCGCTCCAAGGCGGCGGAGCCCGGCCACCCAACCCGCATACACTTCACACAGCGCCTCTTCACCGGGCTGTGGATCGCGAGATTTGCCAAATAACGGACCTGAAGCCCTGCTGTCACCCGCCGCGAGACAATCAGACAACCCAATATTGAACAACCAGCCACGCGCCGCCGACATCAGCATACCGCGATCACCCCCCTGACGCTGTCGCAGTCGGAGCAGGTTATCCGCGCGCTCCAGGTTATGCAGGTCACGGCCAAAACGCTGGTAGCCGAAATAATTCGGGAAGCCTTCCTGCTGAATCTGATCCAGTCGCTGCGCAACATCCTCAAGCGCTGCACTGCCAGCTGCGGCATAGCGCACGCTGATCTGGAACTGGTTATCTGCGAGATCGCCCGGGCGAAGTTTGCGCTGGTCTCGGCATATCTTCTCAATCGTGACACCCTCTGCGTGGAAGTCTGTCCAGTCTGGTTCAGCGCTGCCGGGCAGGTAGATCGAGAACCACTGGTGAACCACCGCATGCCTGTCCTTGCGGCCCGCATAACCTACATCCTGGCGCTTAACACCGGCGAAAGCCGCCAGCTGTTCAGCGACCCAGCCCGTATTGGCGCGAACCTTGGTCACGTACAGGTACAGGTGCTCACCACCGGCACCCGGTTCCACGGGCAGTGTTTCCGTCACCACAAAGTCTTCCGGCGTGGTCCTGATCTGGCCCTTTACATGCGGAGGCGCCAGGCGCGTTGCAAAAGTCTCTTCGCGCCAGGGCGCTGATGGGGTTTCAGCCATAGCCTGCATGAATGGCGTAACCTTCAGTCTTCAACCAGGAGGAAGAAGGTTTCTCCCTTTCTGATCAGACCCAGTTCACTCCGGGCAATGTCTTCAATGGCTTCCAGCCCTTGCTTCAGGTCGATGATCTCAGCTTTGAGAATGGCATTGCGCTGCTGTCTGGCCTCATTTTCGGCGCTGCGCTGTTCCACCTCAGCACGCAGCCCATTGACGTGGGCAAAACTGCCCGCACCCGTCCAGAGACGGGTCTGCAGTCCGGCGATAGCCAACAGCAGGATGCCAATGAAGATGCGATAGGGTGTGATCATCGTCGGAATTCAGCCAACCCTTTGTAGATGGCAGCACTATGGTCCTCTATTCTCAGCAACCGGTTGTACTTTGCAACCCTGTCGGACCGGCACAGGGACCCGGTTTTTATCTGTCCGGCCGCCGTTGCCACCGCCAGGTCGGCAATGGTCGTGTCTTCCGTTTCGCCGGACCTGTGGGACATCACAGTGGTATAGCCCGCCGCCTTTGCCTTGTGCATGGCCTCCAGGGTTTCCGTCAGGGTGCCGATCTGGTTGACCTTAATCAGAATCGAGTTGGCGATGTCCTCATCAATGCCCTTCTGCAGAATAGCGGGATTTGTCACAAACAGATCGTCGCCTACCAATTGCACCTTGTCGCCCAGCTTCTGGGTAAGGTACGCCCAGCCCGCCCAGTCACTCTCATCCAGGCCGTCTTCAATAGAGAGAATCGGATATCGATCAACCAGATCGGCCAGGTAATCACTGAACCCTGCCGCGTCGTACTCGCTGCCTTCGCCTGACAGAACATACTTACCGTCCTTGTAGAACTCCGAAGCAGCACAGTCGAGGGCCAGAAAAACCTCATCGCCAGGTTTGTAACCCGCCAGCTCAATGGATTTCATGATGGCCTCGAGCGCGGCCTCGTTGCTGGGCAGGTTCGGCGCAAAGCCGCCCTCATCACCGACGGCCGTACTCATGCCACCATCACTCAGCACCTGCTTCAGTGTATGGAATATCTCCGCGCCGCAACGCAGGGCTTCGGCGAAGTTAGGCATACCTACCGGCTGGATCATGAACTCCTGAATGTCGACATTATTATCAGCATGCTCGCCACCGTTCAGGATGTTCATCATCGGCACCGGCATGCTGTAACGACCCGGGCTGCCGTCCAGTTCAGCCAGGTATTCGTAGAGCTCGACACCGCTCGCGGCAGCGGCTGCATGAGCATTGGCCATGGAGACCCCGAGCAGCGCGTTCGCGCCGAGAGTGCCCTTGTTATCCGTGCCGTCCATCTCGATCATAAAGTTGTCGAGATCCGCTTGCGCCAGTGGATCTCGACCGAGCAGCGCTTCGCGAATTCGTGTATTGACGTTCTCGACGGCCTTCAGCACACCCTTGCCAAGGTACCGTGACTTGTCTCCATCACGCAGTTCGAGGGCCTCGCGAGAACCGGTTGAGGCACCGGAGGGGACGCAGGCACTGCCGCGAAACTGGTTATCAATTTCGACGTCGACTTCGACCGTGGGGTTGCCGCGGGAATCGAGGATTTCTCGGGCCAGGATTTCTGTGATTTCCAAGTTGGTTTACCTCTTCAGTTTGTAGGTACTGACGCGAGCAGTCACTACAGATTGCTGATTTTCATCTCTAACAACCCGTGCTCGAGAATGTTTTGCCATGGTTTATTCTTTTACGACGTCGTCGATTCTCATGAGGGTTTCAAGGAGGCGGCGGAGTTCATACATGGGCCAGCTGTTAGGGCCATCGCTGAGGGCCTTTTCAGGGTCGGGATGGGTTTCCATGAAAAGGCCATGTATACCAACCGCCACTGCCGCCCGGGCAAGCACCGGTACCATTTCACGCTGACCGCCTGAGGTCGTGCCCTGCCCGCCCGGCAACTGCACGCTGTGGGTCGCATCGAATACAACCGGGCAGCCGGTTTCGCGCATAATCGCGAGCGAGCGCATATCAGACACCTGGTTGTTGTAACCAAAACTGACGCCGCGTTCACACACCATAATGTCGTCATTGCCGGTTGCTTTTGCCTTGTCGACGACATTCTTCATATCCCAGGGCGCAAGAAACTGCCCCTTCTTGATATTGACCGGCAGGCCAGTCTCGGCCACCCGTTGAATGAAATTGGTCTGACGGCAGAGAAATGCCGGGGTCTGCAAGACTGATACCACCGCCGCCACCTCGTCGAGCGGGGTGTCCTCGTGAACATCAGTCAGTACCGGCACGTCGACCTCGCGCTTGACCTTCTCGAGGATAGCGAGACCCGCTTCTATGCCAGGACCGCGATAGCTTTCGTGGGAGGATCGGTTGGCCTTGTCGTAGGAAGATTTGTAAATGAACGGCACCCCGAGACCGGAGCACAGTTCCTTCAAATATCCCGCTGTATCAAGTGCCAGCGATTCTGACTCGATCACACACGGGCCCGCAATCAGGAAGAACGGCGACGAATCCGTAATGTCAAAACCGCATAATTTCATAGACTCCTACCCATTGGCTTTACCCACATACCCTGAACAGGTCCCATTCACACTATCCCAAGCAACACTGAGGGCTCTTTTACGTTTTGCTGTCGTCAGTGATTTTGCTAGTCGCCGTGGCGGACGATCGCAGCCTCGATAAAACTCTTGAAAAGCGGATGACCGTCTCTCGGCGAAGAGGTGAATTCCGGGTGGAACTGACTGGCCACAAACCACGGATGACCCGCATATTCTATCACTTCAACCAGCGAGTTATCCGCGCTGCGCCCGGCGACCCGCATCCCGGCTTTTTCCAGGTCCGGCAGGTAGCGATTGTTCACTTCATAGCGATGACGGTGTCGTTCCTTGATCTCCTTGTCACCATAGATCCGGTAGGTCAGCGAGTCACAGTTGAGATTGCAGAGCTGTTCGCCCATGCGCATGGTGCCGCCGAGGTCAGAATCCTCATCGCGGAGCTCGGTTTCACCTTCCTCGTTGACCCACTCGGTAATCAGGCCTATCACCGGGTGACAGGTATTGGGATTGTTTTCAGTGGTATCGGCATTCTCGAGACCCGCGCGGTTACGGGCGATATCGATGATCGCTGCATGCAGGCCGTAACAGATACCGAGGTAGGGAATCTTGTTTTCCCGGGCGTAGCCCGCCGCCATGATCTTGCCTTCAAACCCTCTGGGACCAAAGCCACCCGGTACCAGGATCGCATCGGCATCCTCGAGGACACTGACACCCTTCTCTTCCAGGACAGAGGAATCCACGAAGTCGATCTGAACCCTGGTGTGAGTATGGATGCCCGCATGCTCAATCGCCTCGGTCAGCGAGATATAGGCATCCAGCAGTTCCATGTACTTGCCGACCATCTTCAGGCGTACCTGATGCTTCGGGTTAAGCTGTGCATCCACCACCTCGGCCCAGTCAGACAGGTCTGCCGGAGTGACTTCAAGCCCAAGCTTTTCAACGACGATATCGTCAAGGCCCTGCTCATTGAGCATGCTCGGGATGCGATAGATCGTATCCGCATCACAGAGACCGATGACCGCGCGGGGTTCGACGTTGGTGAAGAGCGCGATCTTGTCACGGGCGCTCTTGGGAATTTCGTGATCAGAACGAACCACCAGGATATCCGGCTGCAAACCGATGGAGCGCAGGTCTCGCACTGAGTGCTGTGTTGGTTTCGTCTTGGTTTCACCCGCTGTCGCGATGAAAGGTACGAGCGTCAGGTGCAACAGCAAGGCCCGGCTGGACCCGAGCTCAAAACGCAGCTGCCGCACAGCTTCAAGAAAGGGCTGGGATTCGATATCGCCTACCGTGCCGCCAATCTCAACGATCGCGACATCACTGCCGTCAGCGGCACGATGAATACGTTCCTTGATGGCGTCGGTGATGTGCGGAATCACCTGGATGGTTGCGCCGAGGTAGTCTCCGCGGCGCTCTTTCGCGATGACGTCTGCGTAAACTCGGCCAGTCGTGAAATTGTTGTTACGCGTCAGGTTGGAGCAGCCGCGAACGAAGCGTTCGTAATGACCAAGGTCCAGGTCCGTCTCAGTCCCGTCGGCGGTGACATAAACCTCGCCATGCTGCAGCGGGCTCATGGTGCCGGGATCCACGTTGATATAAGGATCCATTTTCAGCATGGTGACGTTGAGGCCGCGGGCCTCAAGCACAGCGCCCAGGGAAGCGGCGGTAATGCCCTTTCCTAGTGAGGAAACGACTCCACCGGTGACAAAAATAAAGCGTGACATCTGGCTCCCATCTTGTTTTTGCGGCCGTGAGCTACAGTAAAAATAGCTTTCAGAGGTACGACCAAGATGGGTTTGTAGAATAGCACGGGGCCGAAAGCGCCTCAATGAAAATCAGGCACGGCGATCAAATTAGACCGGCTGCACCAGCCTGGCACCCTCGACGTGCCGGCTCCGGTCCCGGGTCAGCAACTGGATGTCCAGCCCCTCGCCGCCAGGCTCTGACCGCCAGCCGTCGGCAACCAGCATTGGCACCTGCCAGGCAGGCAGCCCCGGCATCGCAACCACCTCGGCGCCCCGGCGGATGAGCGGCAGCCGGTCCCGGAGCCAGGCTGGCACACCCTGCTCCTGGCAGAGATTCTTGAAGGTCCGATTGCGCCCCATCCTCAGCCTGTCGCCACCACGACGAAAACCGACGACATAGTCCCCAGGCAGCAGACCTACGCCCATTTGCTGGTGACACGCCAGAACCCCCGGTCCGATATCCTGTTCACCGGGCGTCAGGGCGAATGTATTCTCAACCGGGTCTGCCAGCCTGCCCAGCAGGTAGAGCACATCAGCCTGTTGCCGCAGCTCAAAGTCAGGCCCCACCAGGTTGACCCGGTGTTGCTCACGGATGCAGCGGGCCACTTCCGCCAGTTGCGCAGTGGAAGGCAGATGCCTGCCTTCGGCGATAAACCAGGCCAACAAGAGCGCACGCAGTTGCGCGCCAGGCAATGTACGACAGGCCGCCAGCGGCAGGCTATCGGCAGACGCCAGGTGACTCTGCAGCAACGCCGTATCAGCAGCAGCCAGCCTTGCCCTGGCCTGCCGGTCGCGCTCTATGCCAGCAGTGATGACTGCCCGTGCACCCGGCCAGCGCTGCTCAATCAATGGCAGCACTGCATGCCGCAGGTAGTTACGATCCTGCGTCAGCGCCGCATTGGTGCTGTCCTCAATCCAGTCCAGCGCCTGCTCACGCGCATAGTCTTCGATCACGCGGCGCGGCAGCGACAGCAGGGGTCGGTACAATCGCGCCGGACCAATGTCGCGTTCAACCGGCATCCCGTCAAGACCCGCCACCCCACTGCCGCGGAACAGACGGAACAGCGCCGTCTCAACCTGGTCATCAAAATGATGGGCAACCATGAGCAGGTCACCGGACTGCAACCAGGCCTCAAAGGCAGCGTAGCGTGCTTCCCTTGCCCGGGCCTCGAGACTGCCGCTGGGGCTGACCTCGACAGCCATTTCTTCCAAAGGAACAGATAATGCCTCGCATGCCGTCCGGCAATGTCGTGCAAAAGCCGCCGCATCCGTCTGCAGGCCGTGATTAACATGAAGTGCGATAAGCGGTTTTGGCAATGCCAGCGCATGCACAGCATGCAGCAGCGACAGAGAATCCATGCCGCCACTCAAGGCGACAACAAGCCGATCAACGTCATCACTGCGGCAGCGACGGACGGCAATATCTGGCAGCAGGGACGCCATGTCAGCCGTACTGGAGGCGGACCTTCTCAGCCCCGTAGTGTTCCTTGAGATTGTGGATCAGATCGTCATGGGGCACGACGCGCCATTCCTCGCCGAGGATGACGTCACCCTCGGAATCATGGCTCTTGATGTTGATGGCGACGCGACAGCCGCCGAAACCTTTCGGCCGGAACGGTTGCAGCATGCCGGCAAGCTCGTCAACAAAGCCCTCACACAGATGACTGCTCTGCAGTTCCAGCCGCAGATTGCTGGCCTGTCGAGCCCGGGCCTCTTCGATCAGGAAGACCTCATTGGCACGCATGCGGATGCCACCGGTAAAGTCGTCCTCGGCAGTACCTCCCCTGACGAAAATCACCTGGTCTTTCTGCAGTTTCTCCCGCACGTTGTCGTAGACATCACCAAAAATCGAGACCTCGACCCGGCCACTCTTGTCATCCAGCGTGACGAAGGCAATGGTCTCACCCCGTCGACTCTTCATCGTGCGCATACCAACGATCAGGCCACCGATCATGTGGTCCTCGTGTCCTGACCGCAGGTCGACAATTCTGGAATCGATAAAGTGCCTGAATTCTTCCCGGTATTCATCAACGAGGTGTCCGGTCAGGAACAGGCCCAGAGAATCCTTTTCCTTGTTCAGGCGATCCTTGAAGCTGAGCGGCTTCAGGTTTTCACAGTGGTTATAGCGACCTTCCTCGCTCTCGCTGACCAGCACGCTGCTGCCAAACAGGTCCGTGAGGCCACTGTCTTCATTGCGGGATTTCTGCTCGGCAAGGCCGACCGCGTCTTCCTGATTTGCCGTCAACAGCGCCCGCTTGTAACCAATAACGTCATTGGTTGCCTCGGGCACCTGGGCCACCAGATTGTCGAGCGCGCCGCTGCCAATCAGTGCCTCGATGGCGCGCTTGTTAACTTTGCGCTGATCAACGCGCTCACAGAAATCATACAGGTCCCGGAAGCCACCATCCTGCTGCCGACAGGCGACCAGAGATTCAATCGGACCCTCACCCAGGCCCTTGATCGCACCCAGGCCATAGACAATGCTCATTGGTGTGTCAGCGACGAAACGGAATTCACCCCGGTTCACATCGGGTGGCCTCAGTTCGATCTCCATCTCGCGACACTCTTCGATATTCGTGACCACCTTGTCGGTGTTCTGCATATCAGCAGAGAGCACAGCGGCCATGAAATCCGCTGGGTAATAGTGCTTGAGCCAGGCAGTCTGATAGGCAATCAGTGCGTAGGCCACCGAGTGAGGCTTATTGAAGCCATAGCCGGCGAACTTTTCCATCAGGTTAAAGATGTGATCCGCCTGCTGTTTATCAACGCCATTTTTAGTGGCGCCCTCGAGGAATACGGCACGCTGCTTGGCCATTTCCTCCGGTTTCTTTTTACCCATGGCACGACGCAGCAGGTCGGCATCTGCCAACGTGTAACCAGCCAGGATCTGCGCGATCTGCATCACCTGCTCCTGATAAAGCATCACGCCATAAGAGCCTTCCAGCACGTGCTTGAGACTGGGGTGCAGGTAGTCGACTTCATCGATACCGTGCTTGCGACGGATGAAATCATCAGCCAGCTGCATCGGACCCGGCCGGAACAGGGCAACCAGGGCGACGATATCGGCGAAGCGGCTGGGCTTTACCTTTTTCATCAGGTCTTTCATACCACGGGATTCAAGCTGGAATACCGCAGTGGTCCTGGCGTCCTGCAGGTCCTGGTATATCGCAGGATCTTCAAGGGAAATGGCATCAATATCGACCAGCGCCTCACCCAGTGTCTGGTTCCGGGCATTGATACTTTTAACCGCGTTATCAATGATCGTCAGGGTGCGCAGACCGAGGAAGTCAAATTTGACAAGGCCGGCCTGCTCAACGTCGACCATATCGAACTGGGTCATCAGCCCCTGGCCGGTCTCATCGCAATAAGTCGGCGAGAAATCGGTCAGCTTTGTGGGTGCGATGACGACACCACCGGCGTGCTTGCCCACATTTCTGGCGAGGCCTTCGAGCTTAAAGGCCATCTCCATAATCTCGTCGGCCTCCTCGCTGGTCTCGACAAATTCCTTCAACAGCGGCTCTTCCTCGAGCGCTTTGGTCAATGTCATGCCCGGCTCAAACGGGATCAGTTTCGACAACTTGTCAGCGAGACCGTAGGGTTTGCCCTGAACACGAGCGACGTCACGAACCACCGCCTTCGCCGCCATGGTGCCGAACGTAATAATCTGGGATACGGCTTCTCGGCCATACAGTTCGGTGACGTGCTGAATCACCTTGTCGCGGCCGTCCATGCAGAAGTCGATATCGAAGTCCGGCATCGAGATCCGCTCCGGATTGAGGAAGCGCTCGAACAACAGGTCGTATTCAAGCGGGTCGATATCCGTGATCTTCAAAGCGTAGGCGACGAGCGAGCCGGCACCGGAACCCCTGCCGGGGCCCACCGGGATGTCATTGTCTTTCGCCCACTGGATGAACTCCATGACAATCAGGAAGTAACCGGGAAAGCCCATCTTGTTGATGACGCCCAGCTCAAAATCGAGCCGGTCGAGGTAGCGCTGCAGTTCAGCCGCATAATTCTCAGCGGACGGGTCAAGAATCTTCTCAAGCCGCTCGTGCAACCCTTTGAGGGAAAGATCACAAAGGAACGATTCGGTGGTCGAGCCTTCAGGCACCGGGTACGCCGGCAGATAGTTGTTGCCGAGATCCAGCGTGACATTGCAGCGCCGGGCGATTTCCATCGTGTTGGCAATGGCCTCGGGTATGTCCGCAAACAACGCTGTCATTTCGGCAGCGGATTTGAGGTACTGCTCCTCCGAGTAACGGCGTTCGCGTCGCGGGTCATCCAGCGTCCTGCCATCGTGGATACAGACCCTGACTTCATGGGCTTCAAACTCATCGCGGGTCAGGAAGCGGACGTCATTGGTTGCAACCACCGGGCATTCCAGTGCTATCGCCAGGCTCACCGCCAGGGTGTTGTAATCTTCCTCGTGTTCCCGGCCGGTACGGTGCAGCTCAAGGTAAAAGGCATCCGGGAATAGCTCCATCCAGCGCCGGGCACGTCGTTTCGCTTCTTCTATATTGCCTGCCAGCAAGGCACGTCCAACATCGCCTTCTCTACCGCCAGACAGTGCGATCAGACCTTCAGCACGCTCGGCAATCCAGCCGCGCTTCAAACCCGCAACCCCCATGGACTGGCCTTCGGCATAGGACCGGGAAATCAGCTCAGACAGATGGCGATAGCCCTGGTCCGTCCTGGCAATCAGTACCAGCGGCGTCGCTTCTTCGTTGGTATTGTCACCCGTGACCCAGATATCGGATGACACAACAGGTTTGATACCGCTGCCCTGGGCCGCGTTGTAAAACTTGATCAGCGCAAACAGATTATTGCGGTCACTGACGGTCACCGCAGGCATGCCCATCTCGGCACAACGGGCGACCAGAGGCTTGATCCGTACCATTCCGTCGCTCAATGAATATTCTGAGTGAACGCGGAGATGGACGAATTCGTCGGTCATTGCCGGACTGGGGGGACCCTGAAGTGAATCGATTAGATGCGTCTGATCATATACGAATGGCTGGTCTCACTGAAGAGATCAGCACGGCAAATTTCACCGGGCGGTGACCGCTCCGCCCAGACTGTGAGTCAATCAGCCTCGGCGACCGAGCCTTTCACAACTGAGAACGTCATGCCGGCTTTTGCAGACAGACGGTCAACCAGCTTCTGGCCCATGGCGGCCGCAGGCGTGAGGATGCCCGTCGGTGTGTCCAGATCATCGCAGGCCAGGCAGACCGCGCTCTCCGCGATCATCTTGGAGGTAGCCCCGTAGCCGGGATCACGGTCTCCGGTGACCCGGATGAGCATGTTTTTCCGAGGATCGCTCGGATGTGGCGCATGCAATTCAATATCGAAGAAACCATTGACCATGGTTTCCTCTGACGGCCCCTCCCCAGGTGCCGGTGCAACCCGTCCGAGCAGGTTACGGGTTGGCGAGAAAGCCGAAGCCAGCATCATCAGACCCGTGCCGCCGGCGACCACCGATGCCCGAGCAAAGCCGCCGGGCCCGTCACCTGTGAGAATCGCTTCGTCATAGCGGAAGTGTTTGCCCCAGGGATAATCGAGCAGGGCATGGGTACGTCTGACGACACGGGTGTTTATACCTGCCATCACGAACGGTGCCGTCCACTGCCTGAAATCCTGGTCGTACTCTGCGCCGGTCTGATCAGCACCGTCATCACCCCGCGGCAGGTTAGGCGGATTCAGCGCATAGGGATCGTTGATAATATCCAAAATACCGGGGTCGACCTTGGTCTCTTCCATCATATTCATCATGCTGGCGATCGTGCCGCCACTGACGCCGCCACGAGATTTGACTACACGGTACTTGACCCTGGATGCATAGACGCCATGCGCAGCCGACAACTGCTGCTGCGCGTACCAGACGCCGAGATCTGATGGGATGCTGTCAAAGCCGCAGGTATGCACGATACGGGCGCCGGAGGCCTCGGCAGCAGTGTGGTGAGTGTCTATCATCTTGCGCATCCACTGCACCTCACCTGTAAGGTCGGCATAGTGCGTCCCCTCCTCCGCGCACAGCTGGACCAGCAGCGATCCGTAGAGTGCGTAGGGGCCCACGGTGGTGCAGACCGCAGCTGTTGACTTCACCATCTCACGCAGCGATGTCTCATCCGCGCTGTCAGCAATTATCTGCGGGATCTCGACGCCAGGCGCCACGCTGTTCATCACTTCAGAGAGTTTGACAGCATTGCGACCGGCAACAGCCCAGCGCACGTCACCGGCAACACCATAAGTCTGGATCATGTATTCCGCCACGAGGCGACCGGTAAAGCCCGTCGCCCCCCAGATCACGACGTCGTACTGTCTTTCACTCATGCTGTTTTCCTCCTGGCTGCCGGTGTGGGATATCCGTTATACGCAACGGATCAGAAACTCAGCCAATAGTACTACGATTCTGTTGTAGTCTGACCCTGAGCGGAAGCCGCGGCAAAACCCTCCGCGCGTCTGGACCGCCAGCCGCTATTTGGCAGGGGTAGGGGTAGGTGCAGTGCGACCCTTGAACAGGGCACCAACCTTCTGCAATTGCTCCCGAATCGCCTGCGGTGCAATCAACAGCGCCGGTGTCACCAGCAGCGTCAGCACAGTCGCGAAGGTCAGGCCCGAGATAATGGTGGACGCCAGAGACTCCCAGAAAGACGCAATGGGGCCGCCTACCTCGATTTCACGCCCAATTAGATCGATGGAGATGCCGCTTGCCAGCGGCAGCAGGCCGAATCCCGTCGTGAACGTGGTGAGGAACACCGGGCGCAGACGCTGGCAACCCGTGGTCATGATGACACGCTGCAGGTCCCAGCCGGGGTTCTCCCGCCTGAGATAATTGAACGTATCAATCAGTACAATATTGTTATTAACGATAATGCCGGCGAGCGCAACGATACCAATACCCGTCATAATCGCGCTGAAAGGCGTGCTTGTAACAATCAGCCCCAGCAATACCCCGATGGTCGACATGATGACCGCAGACAGAATCAGCAGCGCCTGGTAGAAACTGTTGAACTGCGTCACCAGCAGAATACCCATCATCATTAGCGCCAGCGTGAAGGCGACGCCGATGAAGGCATTCACCTCTTCCTGCTCCTCATTAGCACCACGGAAAACTATCTCGATGGAAGGGTCCACATCCTGGCTCGCGAGCCACTCTCTGATCTGGTCAAGCTTGTCATTGGCGAGCACACCTGGCGACGTATTCGCCCGTGCATACATGACGCGCTTGCCGTTCTGGCGGAAGATGGTAGAGACCTTCGGCCTGGGATTTCGTTCAACGAAGCTGCTGATCGGCACCTGGCCTTCGCGAGTGCTGACTCGCAGCGAGTCCAGCTGGGATATCCCACGATATTCCGTCGGGTAACGCACCCGGATATCGACTTCATCATCCACGTCGTCGGGTCGGTACTTGCCGACCAGCACGCCATTGGTAATGAGCTGGATAGCGGCGCCAACGCTCGAGACATCGGCCCCTGTCATGGCCGCTTTGGGTCGATCAACTTCGACCTGCCACTCGATGCCCGGCACAGGTGAGGTATCGTCAACGCCGACGAGGCCATCAATCTCGGCCATGTAGGCTTTGAGCCTGCGGGTCTGCTCCGCCAGGAGATCGAGGTCGTCACCAATCAGCTGAATCTGTATATCCTTGCCAACCGGCGGACCCATGCCCATCTGACTGACTTCCGCCCTGACACCCGGAATCCCCACTACCGCCTGCTCCATCAGGCTCGTGATCTCGAAGCCATCCAGGTCGCGGGTGCGCCTGTCTGTCAGCTTGATGAACATGGTGCCAATGCGGTCCGGTGAGGTCCCGCCCTGGCCAAAGCTGATACCACCGGCACCAGAGCGCGTGTAAATACTGTCGATGTAGCCGACCGCCATCACGCGCTCTTCGACGTCGACGACGATGTCACGCAATTCTTCCGCGGAGTAGTTGCCGCGGGCCGCAACGTTAACGCGCAGAAAGTTCGGTTCGACATCGATAAAAAACTGTGATCCCAGGCCGGAATTGCCGTACCAGACAATGATCCCATAGAGCAGCCCTAACGTGACGGCAATGAGACTGAGCGGGTGCGTGGTCGAGAATTTCAGCACTCTGGCATAGCCGCCGATAACGCCGCCTGCCTCATCAAACTTACCCTGTTCTACCAGGGTGTGCTTCGCCTCTTCATCCCGGTCTTTCCTCCTGCTGATCATCGCACCCAGTACTGGCGCGAACAGCAGTGCATAAATCAACGAGCCCACCAGGACAGCAAAAACTGTCGTCGGCAGATACTTCATGAACTCCCCGGTGACACCCGGCCAGAACATGAGCGGCAGGAACGCGGCGAGCGTGGTCCCCGTCGACGCCAGAATGGGCAGGAACATACGGCGCACCGCATAGGCAAAGGCCTGCTTCGGCGTGTCGCCGTCCTTCAGTCGTCGGTCCGCCAGTTCAACCACGACAATGGCGCCATCAATCAGCATGCCGAGACCCAGCAGCATGCCGAACATCACCATGAAGTTGTAGGTGTAATCCAGCAGGTTCACGACCATGAAAGCAAACATAAAGGAGAACGGAATACCGAAGGCCACCAGCAGCCCTGAGCGGATACCGATTGTTGCCACGACGACGGTCAGCACCAGGAACACCGCGGTGGTGATATTGCCTTCGAGTGTCTGAATCTGGTCGAGGGTGTCGGGTGTCGTGTCGGCGATGTACGAAATCTCGACATTAGAAGGGAAATCCTGCTTGATCTCCTCGACCAGTTCCTTGATCTTACCAACGACCTTGACCACCGAGGTGCCGGCACGCTTGGTGACCTCGACCGCAACCGCCGGGGAGCCATTAGCACGGGAATAACCGCTTGCGTCCTTGAAGGTGCGTCGCAACTGAACGACGTCGGCGAGAGTAATCACCCCATCGGGCGTTGCCTTGACTGGGATCGAAAGCACGTCTTCGCCGGACTCGATCACGCTGGGAATCTTCACCGAGAAACTGCCTCGACCGGTATCCACCGAACCTGCCGCAATCAGACGGTTGTTGCGCGCAACCGCCGACAGCAGTTCTTCGTTGCTGATGCCATAAGCTTCGAGCTGGCTTGGATCGATGACCGCCTCCAGCAGCTCTTCGCTATCGCCTTCCAGCCGGGCTTCCAGCACCTCTGGAATCGTTTCGATCTCATCTTTCAGGGCACGTCCGAGCCGATACCTGACGCGGTCGGGAATCCCTTCACCGCCGACGGCCACAGTAATGATCGGGAAGTCCGCCGCAGAGACTTCACGGACGATCGGTTCCTCTGCCGTGCTGGGGATCTTTGCTTTCGCCATGTCCACGGCTTCACGGACATCTGAAAACGCCTTGTCCTGGTCAAAGCTTGAGTCGAACTCAACAATAATGGTGGCGGAACCTTCACCGGCGTAGGCGTTCAACTCCTTGACGCCTTCCAATGTGCGGAGCTCCAGTTCCATGGGCCTGACCAGCAGGCGTTCAGAGTCTTCGGGTGAAATCCCTTCGTGCGGGATCAGCACGAAAATGATGGGGATGGGGACATCCGGGTCCATCTCGATGGGGATGGCAGTGTAGGACATGATGCCTGCGAACATGATCGCCGCCAGCAACGACATCATGGTACGCGTTCTGTCGATCGCGGAACTGATCAGGCTCATGGCTGGTTCCTCGTCTTACTGCTGGACGAGTGAAGCCAGCGGGCTGTAGTCGATCTTGACGATCTGACCGTCGTAAACTTCTTCATGACCGACGGTGATCAGGCTGATTTCTGCCGGTAGCCCCTTCACCCAGACACCTGCCGGGCCTTCGCCAACAACTTCCACCAGGCTGAATCGCACCCGACTGTCTTCATCAACCAGCCGCACGCCGAGTCGGCCCAAATCGTCCAGCACCAGGGATGCGGGCGAAATCAGGTGCACTTCCTCAGCACCCATCGGTACTTTCATGTCCGAGGTTATCCCGGTGCGGATATCTGCTCCTGGGTTGGCAACCGTCACCTCAATCGGGAAGGTGCGCGTCGCCTGATCCGGCGAGTGCGCAATATAGCTGACGGTGCCCGTCAATACCTGGCCGGTGATCAGCTCGATCTGCACATCATCATCCAGCGCGAGATGTTGAATGCTTTTCTCTGCCACCTGACCTGTCACGAGAATTGGATCGACCTCCATGAGCGTGACGCAGGGCGCTCCGGGCGATAAAAAGTCACCGACTTCGACCGGCTGTTCGGCCACGACGCCGTCAAACGGCGCTACGATCGCGGTTTTCTCGAGCGCAAGCTTCGCCATTTTCGCCCGCGTCTTACTCTGCTCCAGTACTGCCTTTGACTTCGCCACCAGAATCTCAGACTGCAGACCCTTTTTGTTCAGGTCAGCCATGCCCGAATATTCCAGTCGCGCGCTCTTCAATTCCGCCAGGGCCTGCTGATATTCGTTCTCGCGCGCGTCCACCGCCACCCGGCAGAGCAGGTCGCCCGCCTTCACGCGGGACCCTTTCTCACCCGGCAGCGCCACAACTTTGCCTGAAATCTCGGATTTCACCTGAACCGTTCGATGGGCCCGCGTCTGCCCCCTGACGTCGAGATACACCGTTTGCCGGTCCGCCGTGCTCTTGATACCGCGCACTTTTGCGACTTCGGGTGCAATATCGCCCGTCGCGGTCGTCTCATCCGCTGTTACTGTGTTGTTTGTCAGTTCACCGGAAAACACCCAAACCGTCATACCTATGACGAAAAGGGCGACCAGCAGATTTTTGTTGCTCACGTTGTCTCCCGCAGAAAACCTGTCGTTTTCAATCGTTAATACCGAGACGTTGGAATTATTGATCTTCCCAATAGAAAGCACTCCGCAGGGCTGCGGAGCGGGCTGATTGAGCGCCCTTGTCTCTGCTGGTGAATGTCTGTCGATGCTATTTTAGCCGCTTATGAAACCCATTCAAGTCGATTCATCGCTTGAATGGAGCGGCTAAACGCACCATCCTGGCTCGCTACTGCCTGATATGGGGACTTCTACGCGCAATAAAAGCCAGCAGATCAGTGACGCGAGGATTTATCTTGCGTGAGCCCCACCCAGCGGTAACGCTGCGAGCGACAGCCGTTCTCAGGCGCTGTGACGCAGCACGGTGCCGCTGCGAGCACCCGTATGCTGGTCGTTTTCGAGGATCACCTGGCCATTACAGACCGTGGCGCGATAGCCACGGGCCTGCTGGATGAACCGCGGCGCTGCATTCGGGAAGTCGTGCACGATTTCCGGCATGCGCTCGGATAACTCTTCCAGTTTGATCACATTCAAATCAGCTTTTTTGCCGGCTTCCAGTACGCCCCGATCCTTCAGGCCAATGATCCTGGCCGGCACTGCTGTCAGGCGTCGCACTGCTTCCGGCAACGTGAACAGTCCCGTATCGCGATGCCAGTGCGTCATGACGAAGGTTGCCCAACCGGAATCCATGATCTGGCTGACGTGGGCGCCGGCATCACCGAGGCTGGGGATGCAGAACTCACTGGAAATCGCTTCAGCGAGCGCGTCCATGTTCTGGTTGAAAAAGCGCAGTGTGAACAGGGCACGGCCGTCTGTTTCACGGGAGATCCGCAGAAACGTCTCTGCCGGTGCTTCGCCAGCAGCGGCGGAAACCGCCTGCAGGGAGGCGTCAGGGCCGCCCGCATATTCGGGTTTATCACCCGCACCGAGGTAGAAGATCTGATCAGCAGCAATCAACGGGCCTTTTTCCTGCGCCCGGTCAAGCAGGCGGGCACAGAAGTCTGGATCATTGATCGCGGCGAGACGATCGTCGAAGTTCATGTCGTGCAGCTCTGACCAGGCACCGCCACGCCAGGGCAGATAGGCCTGCAGGCCTGTGACGAAGCCCGATGCGCGCGGAATCGCAATCGCACTGACATCGAGACCCTGATCACGCATACCCATGATCAGTTTTTCTACTTTGTCACCGTAGGAGGACGAACGCCCGGTGCCGTGGCTGAACAGCACCCTGGCCTGCTCTGCTTCCTTGCGGATCAGCGCCATCTCGCCATCAAAGTCTGAACCGAAGTTTGTGACATTCTGCATCAGGGCATTTTCAGCGCCGACGGCTCTGGCGATTTCCACCAGTTCCTCGTGCTCGGCGTGAGTGCCCGGCACATGACGACCGTCTGGCAGGTAGTGTCCAAGAAATCTCGACGTCGAGAAGCCGACAGCACCATCCTGGATCGCCTTGCGGACGATCTCTGCCATTTTCTGCTTTTCTTCCGGCGTGGCTTGCTCTTCAACTCCGCGCTCGCCCATCACATAAAAACGCAGGGCGCAGTGGCCCACCAGGCCGGCAACATTGATCGCCGGGTTCAGGCGCTCGAGCTCATCGAGGTATTCGCCATAGTGTTCCCAGTTCCAGGAGAGACCCGTCATGATCGCGTCGCGCGGAATGTCTTCGACGGTTTCCATCATGCCCGCAAGCAGTTCCCGGTCAGTAGACTTCACTGGCGCGAAGGTGACTCCGCAATTACCCAGCAGCGCCGTCGTCACACCATGCCAGGAAATCGGTGTCAGCATCGGATCCCAGCCAATCTGGGCGTCGAGGTGGGTGTGAATATCAACAAAACCGGGCGTGACTATATGCCCGCTCGCATCTATTTCTTTCTCTGCACTGCCACTGACCTCACCGACAGCAACAATTTCGTTGCCGTCAATCGCAATGTCGGCAACATAAGGTTCGCTGCCGGTCCCGTCGACCACCAGTCCGTTGCGAATAACCAGATCGTGCATCCCACCCTCCTTATCAGTTGTTTATCGAGGCTCACAGTTGGAGATCAACACAAAATACCGCATCACCCTTGCAGTATCGAGAATCTTCAACATCACCCCGATTTATCGCGTCTCTTATCGCGCCTCGTGGTGTTCCCAACCGTTGCAGCCCAGCGCCAGCCACGTATAGTGGCGTTTTCACTGCTGGAGGGAAGCACTGTGTCACTGGACCTGAAAAAAACTGCAATCGATCTCGGTATTGTTACCAATAACGCAGAGCCCATGGTCGCGTTCTACCGCGACGTACTCGGCTTCCGCTATGAAGCGGCTCTCGATATGCCGGGCGGTACCACGATGCACCGTATGTGGTGCGGCGACAGTCTGATCAAGGTATTGCAGCACAAGCAGGACATGACGGCGAGCGCGCCTGCGGGCGGGATTGCCGGGGGAACCGGTTACCGCTATTGGACCATCACGGTTGGCAACCTCGACGCTGCAGCCGCCCGGTGTGAAGAGGCCGGCTGCAAGATTCCCGTCACACCGAGGGAGATTCGCCCCGGTGTGAAGATCTGTATGGTTGAGGATCCGGACGGGAACTGGGTCGAACTACTCGAAAACAGCTAGGCGCGCTCACCCGAGAAAGTCGCGTTACCAAAAGCACCCAGTTTGACATTGCCGGAAATGGCGTCGCCTTCAACCGTGGCACTGACTTCCAGCGTCATCGGCATGGGCGATGTCATCTCGACCTTCCATTCGAGGTTATCACCGTCGACGGTGCCGCCGGCGAATTCCTGGGTGCCCTGAGCACCTTCCATCTTGCCAGACAGGCTGCTGCCGTCAGTGACCAGCGTCATGGTTGCCTGCTGCGCGCCCATGGGTGAGTTAATCGTTACGTTCCAAGCGCCATCTGCACTCATCGTCTTCCCTCATTTTTGTGTGAACCTCGACCATAACCAGCGCCCGCCTAAAACTCAATCGCAACGCCTGACGGTCCCACTGTAGTAACATCAGCCCATGACAGAATCTGTAGAGCAGCACTGGCAACTGCGCAAAGCCGCCATCACTTCCGATAAGGGACTGGTGGCAACTCAGCACTACCTGGCCTCTGACATCGGCGCCGATGTTCTGCGGCGCGGCGGCAATGCCATTGATGCGGCGATCGCCGCGGGTCTAGCCCTTGGTGTCGTCGAACCCTGGATGAGCGGCATCGGCGGCGGTGGCTATATGACCGTATTTGACGCCAGGACCCGCCGTACCCAGGTCGTGGAATTCGGCATGCGTGCGCCACTTGAATCCACAGCAGCCGACTATCCGCTGGCTGGCGCAGGGGCGAACGCCAGTGATGCCTTCAACTGGCCCAAGGTGATCGACGACACCAACATACACGGCCCAAAGGCTGTTGCCGTGCCGGGCTACCTCAAGGGGCTTGCGAAAGCGCTGGATAACTTCGGTACCTGGGACTGGGCAGACCTGATTGAACCCGCCTGCGTCCAGGCGGAAGCGGGCCTGCCTATCGACTGGTTCAGTGCACAGAAAATCAATCAATTTGCGCGGGGCCTGCGTCTGTACGAAACAACCCGCGAAACTTATCTCGCTGATGGCCTGCCACCGGTTGCGAATATCGATGGCAGCCTCGAGCGACTCAGGCTGGGTAAACTGGCCGGTACCTACCGCTACCTGCAGCAGCACGGTCCCGAAGCCTTCTATCAGGGTGAGTTGGCAGGCAGTATCGCAGGAGATCTCGCGAGCGCAGGTTCACGGATCACGGCGGCAGACCTCGCAGACTACGACGTCAATATCGCCTCTCCGCTGACGACAGCACATCGTGACACCACGCTCAACGTCTCCGGGCCGCTGACCGCAGGGCCTTCGATCATCCGCGCCCTGAACGAGTTCGCAGCACCTACCATGCCCGGCGGTGCTACCGATGGCGCGACTTACGAGGCACTGGCACAGGCCCTGTTTACTGCTTACGCGGACCGCCTGGCCAATCTCGGCGAGGGCAGCCAGGGCAACACCTCTCATGTTGCCGTTGCAGATGCAGCGGGCAACGTGGTGTCTCTGACCCAGACCATCATGTCTGCTTTCGGCGCACGCATCATGCTGCCTGACAGTGGAATTCTTATGAACAATGGCATGATGTGGTTTGACCCGACACCGGGCGGACCGAACTCGGTGCTTGGCGGTCGTCGTCCCCTGTGCAATATGTGCCCGGTCATACTTGAAGGACCCGGTGATACCGTCACGGCTATCGGCGCCTGCGGCGGTCGACGCATTTTCCCTGCCGTGTTCCAGCTCGTCGTGTTTATGACTGACTATGGCATGAGCGTCGATGACGCAATCCACCACCCTCGAATCGATGTCTCGGGTACGGAGCTGGTCACACTTATGGATCACGCCGCACCAGAGATCAGGGCCCACCTTGAGGCCTGCTTTGGCACTCTCGCTGTCAGACCTAACGGCGTTAATCCTAACCTGTTTGCCCTGCCCCAGGTGGTTCAGTTCTCGAATGAAGGTATCAGCGGCGGCTGTTTCATCCCATCACCGCACGCGAAGGTCTCAGCCGCCTGAGACGCAACTCAGTCCTCGCCGAAACCGCTCTGCCTGGCTCTTTCTGCCAGCTGGAAGGTGTCGTGCATGTCGGCAAAATCAAGCACCAGTTCATTGATGCCGCGTGGCTCTGCATTGGTCAACAGCACCATGCCTGTCTGGCTCGGACGGTGGAACACCATGGAACTGGTCATACCACGGACGTAGCCACCGTGATGGACGAAACCCTGCTGGGCACCATAGTCAAACACCCGCCAGCCGAGTCCGTAATAAACATCACCCAGCTCAGGTCGTTTTGGATAGTGCGCCTTGTAGCGTGAGGTTCTGATAATGCCACGATGCATTTCTTCCAGCAGGTCATCATTGAGCACAGCAGGTCTCTGCCCGAGCTGTGCCAACAGCCAGGTCGTCATGTCCGAGAGGCTGGCATTGACGCCCGCTGCCGGTGGCACTTTGTAGTAATGATCGGTGGCTCGAACCGTGCGCCAGCGCTTACCATTCCAGACGTGGGGCCGGGCCCGATTCGTGTCCTCGACGTAAGGTTTGTGACCGAACGAAGCTCGGCTCATGTCGAGCGGCTCAAACAATTCCCGCCGAACGAAACTGGGGTAGTCCAGTGATGTCTGTGATTCAACCAGGTCACCGACCAGACTGAACACAACATTCTGGTAGCCATAACATCGACCCGGCGGGCAGACGTGATCTACCCGGTTCAGCCTCGAGAGGATCTTCGGGTAAGACATGTTCTCTTCAATCAGGTTGGTATAGGCATGAGGCATTAGTCCCGTGGTCTGGGACATGATGTGCCTGAGATTGATCTGCTCGCCCAGCGCCGGCTCCTTGAATTCCAGGTCTGCCAGGTGGGCTTTGAGCGGTGTCTGCCAGGTCACCGACGTATCCCGCACCAGGATTGAGGCGGCTGCAGCCGCAAAGGACTTCGACAACGAGGCTATCCGGAACAGGGTGGCATCGGTCACAGGCTCCTGCCCGCCTGACTGCGTCACCCCGTAGGTTCTCTGCATGACCACCTGGCCCCGCTCTACAATGACCAGGGCGCCGCCCGGCGTCTGATCCACCAGCGACCTTACGTGGCGACTCTCGAACTGAGCAGCAAAATGACCGGCTTCTGCACCTGCCGACAGGCATGGTGCCAGCAGAAGCAGCCAGGGTATCAACGAAAGGTAGTACTTCATGCAACAAGTGTTGTCTTTCTTGTTGCAGCGTACGTTAGCCTGCACCTGAAGGCTTGTAAAACGCTTTTGTCGGCGGCAAACAGGTATACTCCCTGCCTGCTTGCAACGCACCCGGATGACTCAAATTATGGCTCTCATCTTCATCGGCATCGGCTTTGGCACCATCATGGGGGCAGGGCTTTATTTCCTGATTATCAGGCCGGCATTGGTCGAACGAAAAGCATCGGAGGAAGACAAAGACGTCTGACGCCCGCTTAGGGCAGCGGTTTTTCAATCAAGAGGTTCAGCACCCCAGATGGCGACGTCATATCGATCGCGTCTGTGCGGGCCTCAAAGTCCCCAGCAGACGGTGTGACCCCGCCTGTGCTTGAAGCCCTGGCAACAACGATAACCGAGTCGAAATTGGCGAGGCCCATGCCTTCCATCATCGCCATGCGCTCATCCAGCCTGACAGTCGTCGGCAGATCGCCGAGCGTAAGTCGCTGCACTGCGAGTGGTGCCGGCGGCCCGGCCGCCGCCCTGGCATAAACAAACACGGCAGCACTCCGCGGCAGTGTCACCGAATCGGCAGCGCTGACATTGATCTTCAACACACGCATGGCGCTGTCACCCTCGGCTGCCTGAGTTGCCGCTTCAGCCTGCCCGACGAGGCCTGCCTCGGCGTGCAAACGACTAACCGCGACCCTGATGAGTTCAGCGCGCTGTCCCGTGACGCCGGTCGCCAGCGCTTTCTGGAACCAGTCAAGCGCATCCCGGGTCCGCCCTTCAGCGACAGCTGCAATGCCTTCAATCTCCAGCAGTGTGATGTCGTGCGGATTCATGCTCATGCCGGCATCCACCGCCTCTCGAACCCGTTCGCTCATCCTGCGATCATCAGCAACAAACAGCGACTCCGCATAGTAAGACCGTAAACCCGCGTCATTCGGGTATTCATCTATCAGGCGAAGGTAAACGGTGGCCGCCTTTTCATACTGGCCCTGAGCGCTGTAGGACCGCGCCAGGAAAAAACTCAACTCCGCATCTTCAGGTCGCTGCTCGGCACGCGCCGCCAGCTTCGCCGTCAGCTGCCTGTGGGCGTCCGGAGCCGTCGCATCAAAGTCCGCCAGTTCCTGCTTCAGGCGCAGGTCTGTGATGGCACCGCGGCCAGCACCGAAGTCTGCGTAAATCACCATGCCGAGCACCGGCACCAACAGGCAGGTTGCCAGCAGCAGCTTGCGGCCATTGCTCGCGGCGCTGGGAGGGACAGCGATATCCGCACCTTCCATGTCCTGCAACAGGGCTCGCTGGGCTTCCTGCTCCAGTGCCACAGCGTCAACGTCTTCAGCGACAATGTCCGAGACATTCTCACGATAGAGCGCAAGGTTCAGCTCACGCCGGGTCTCGGCATCATCGTCGCGGGCGGCGAGCAAAAGTGGGGCAGCAGCAAAGGCCGCGGCAAGGGCGCAGAGGAGCAGTAACACCAGCCAGAACATCATTCGCGATCGTTCCCTGCCAGTAACTGGTTGATCCTTGCCTGCTCATCTTCGGTCAGCAACGCCTCGGTCGGACGATTGGAGATCAGGCGATACATGACAAAGCCCGCCAGCAGCAGCAGTAAGGCCGGGCCAAACCAAAGTACGAAAGTCGCGCCACTGATTTTCGGATCGTAGAGAATAAAGTCGCCGTAACGCTCATGCATGAAATCGAGGATCTCATCATTGGACCTGCCGTCGAGCAGCATGCGGTGCACCTCACGCCGCAGGTCCTGGGCAATCATGGCATCTGAACCCGCAAGGTTAGTGTTCAGGCACTGCGGGCAGCGCAGCTCCGCAATCAGCGCATCGTAGCGCACCGCCAGTTCCTCGTTCGGGAAAGGGTAAGCGTCGATCGACGCCTTCATAGCGAACGATGCCATGAGCAGGCAAAGTGCCGCCGCCAGCCTAGCCTTCACGTCGCCCTCGCAGATGTTCAATCACGGGCAGGAGATCCTGCCGCCAGACTTCATTGGTAACGGTTCCGACGTGCCGGTACTGAATGACACCCTTTTCATCCAGCACAAAGGTCTCTGGCGCGCCATAGACGCCAAGGTCGATGGCAAGCCTGCCTTCGTCATCGACCAGGCTGAACTGGTAAGGATCCTTGCGGCGCTGAAGCCAGGCAATGGCCTTGGGGGTATCGTCGTTGTAATTTACCCCGTAGATCGGGACACCTTCTTCTGCCGCAATTCGGACGAGTTCGGGGTGTTCAATCACACAGTTTGGACACCAGGTCGCCCAGACATTCACCAGTGAGATCTCACCCACCAGGTCCCGTCGGGACCGGACAACACTGCCATCATGGAGATCAACGAGTTCAAACTCCGGGAATGGCCTGTCGATCAGTTCAGACGGCAGGAAGTGCGGATCCCGGAGTTGAAAGCCCAGCCCGAGGAAAACAACGAGGAGCAGAAAAACACCCAGTGGAATGAGCAGGTTCTTATTCAAGCCGTCACTCCTGCTGCGACCGTTGCCCTGGCCCGTTCCCGCCGGTAGCGACGATCTGCCAGCGTGACAAAGCCACCCAGTGCAATCAGCAGGCCACCAAACCAGATCCAGCGCACGAAAGGTTTGACGTGCACCCTGACGGCCCAGGCATCACCACCCACAGGTTCGCCGAGCGCGATGTAAAGGTCGCGGAACAGACCAGGATCGAGGTCAGCCTCCGTCATCACGTTACGGGCGACCGAATAAAAACGTTTTTCCGGCTTCAGCACCGTCACCGGGTTGCCATCACGCTGCACATCAAACACAGCCTGATCGGATACATAATTTGGGCCCTGGACTTTCCCCAGCTCGCGGAACGTGAACTGGTATCCGCCAAGTTCCACCTGGTCACCCGGCGCCATTCGAACATCCCGCCCATCTGAGTCGTAGACCGTGATGACGACCCCGAGAATCGCCACAAGAATACCAAGGTGGCCCAGGATCATGCCGAGGTAAGACGCCGATGGAACCTTCCATCCGCTCTTTACTGTCACAAGCCAGTGCTTGACGAGCAGCAGGAAGATCAGCACCGCAATCGTCTGGATGAACAGCGCAAGGGGTTCCCGGGAGGCACCTGTCACCAGGGCACCGGCAATCACGGCAATCGGGCCGATGGCGAGCCAGGGCCAGTGATCCTGAATCAGCCGTTTCACCGGCGTTTTCCGCCAGCGTGAAAACGGCGCGACAATCATCACCGTAAAAAGCAGCAGGGTAATCGGCACAAACACCGCATTGAAATACGGCGGGCCCACTGAAATTTTATCGCCGTCGGTAATCACTTCGTAGATCAGCGGGTATAGCGTACCCAGCAGTACCGCCGCCGTAGACACCACCAGCAGCAGGTTGTTGGTCAACAGCATGGCCTCTCGCGAGGTCCATTCAAACCGGGCATCGCTCTTGATACCCGATGCCTTGACAGCAAACAGTGTCAGCGAGCTGCCGATAATCATCACCAGGAAGACCAGGATGAAGAGCCCCCGGGTCGGATCGACCGCGAAGGCATGGACAGAAGTCAGCACCCCCGATCGCACCAGAAATGCACCTAGCAGACTGAGCGAGAAAGTAGCGATCGCCAGCAGCACGGTCCAGCTCTTGAAGACGCCGCGTTTCTCACTGGCTGCCAGGGAGTGGATCAGCGCAGTACCCACCAGCCAGGGCATGAACGAAGCATTTTCCACAGCGTCCCAGAACCACCAGCCGCCCCAGCCCAGCTCGTAGTATGCCCACCAGCTGCCCAGCGTTATACCGATCGTCAGGAACGCCCAGGCCGCGTTGGTCCATGGTCTGGACCAGCGAGCCCAGGCGGCATCAAGCCGTCCCGTCGTCAGGGTCGCAATCGCCAGCGCAAACGGTACCGCAAAACCAACATAACCCATGTACAGCATCGGTGGATGCACGATCAGGCCAAAGTCCTGCAGCAAAGGATTCAAGTCGGCGCCATCCTGCGGATGAAACGGCAGGGAGCGCTCGAACGGATTTGACGCGAACAGCAGAAAGGCCAGGAAACCCACATTAAGAAAGCCCAGCACCGCCAGCACCCTCGCTTTCATGTCCGCTGTCAGCGACCCGCTGAAAAAGGCCACCGCCAGGGTCCAACCGGCTGAAATGAGTGTCCAGAGCAGGAACGAGCCCTCATGGGCGCCCCAGATCGCAGACACTTTGTACTGCACCGGCAGCGCTGAATTCGAGTTGTTGGCGACATAAGTCACGCTGAAGTCATCTGCGAGAAAAGACTCCATCAGGCAGAAAAAACTGAACAGCAGGAACATAAAGATGCCAGCGGCGAGCGAGGGGCCGGTACGCATGAGCAGCTGGTCACCGCGATAGACGCCGAGCGCCGGCAACACGGTCAGCGCAATGCTGAGCCCAAAGGCGAGTAACAAAGAGAAATGGCCAAACTCCGGGATCATCCTTCGCGCACTCCACTCAACTTTTCGTCAGTGGCCTGTCCACCCGGGGCTGCCGTCTCATTCACTATCTTCGCATCGGCATGCGCTTCGGCGATAGCATCAGCCACTTCAGGCGGCATGTAGTTTTCATCGTGCTTGGCCAGCACCTCATCAGCGATGAAAACCCCTTTATCATTCAACTCACCGCGAGCCACGATACCCTGACCCTCCCGAAACAGGTCTGGCAGGATGCCTTCATAGGCAACGGTGACTTCGGCGGACTGCATATCCGAGATACGGAAACTCACACCCAGGTCGGTCTCGGAGCGCACAACGCTGCCAGCCAGCACCATGCCACCGGCCCTGATAGTTTTACCCATCGGTGCCTCCCCGGAAACGATCTGTTCCGGTGAGTAAAACAGGTTGATGTTTTCGTTCAGTGCCAGCAGCGCAAAGGTGGTTGCACCACCTGCACCGACAACCAGAAACAATGCCAGCAGCAAACGGTTGCGGCGATGCGGCTTCATCGTGCCGAATTTCATGGGGTTTCTCCTTCGTTTTCTGCGACGGCAGCGCGCTGGGCCAGCCGCTTCTCAGTCTGCACGAATGCGCGCCGGGTCAGGCCCGGCAGCCAGAGACTTAATACGATGGCGAGCAACGTGATGCCGTAGGCGAGCCAGACATAGGTACCATGGCCGTCCATCGCAAAAAAAGCAGCGAAGCTGTCAAATTTCATTGCGCAGCCACCCACTTTCTGACCCAGTCAGTATCTCTCTCACGGTCCAGGATCTCGTTCCGCAGACGACTCAGCAAAGCAGTGATAAAGAACAAATAATAAGCAACCACCATAAAAAGCAACGGCATCCACATTTCGGCCGGCATCGCGGGCTTTTCAGTTAAAGAGAAGCTGGCGGGCTGATGCAGGGTGAACCACCATTCAACCGAGTACTTGATGATGGGCAGATTCACCACGCCCACCAGTGCCAGTATGGCACAGGCCCGGCCCGCCGTTGCCTGCCTGTCCAGCGCTGAGCGCAGCGCGATCATGCCGATGTATAAGAAGAACAACACCAGCGTTGACGTCAGTCTGGCGTCCCAGACCCACCAGGTACCCCAGGTTGGTTTGCCCCAGATCGCGCCGGTGACGAGTGCGAGAAAAGTCATGGCGGCGCCCAGCGGCGCAATCGCGGCAACCGCCATATCTGCCAGCTTCATACGCCAGATCAGAAAAACCGCGGCGGCTCCCGCCATCATCATATAGCCACTCTGGGCCAGAATGGCCGCAGGGACATGGATATACATGATGCGAACGCTGTTACCCTGCTGGTAGTCAGGCGGCACAAACAGGAGCGCCCAGATGATACCGCTGGTGAGCGACAGCATCGACAATGCCAGCAGCCAGGGATGCCACTTCGCGGAGAGCTCGAAAAAGGTTTTTGGCGAACCCAGCCTGTGAAACCACTTAAGCACGAAAACCGATAACTTCCTTTCAGATTAGCGTACGCATTTTATCAGATACCCCGTCAACCAGGTGACAGACGTTGTCTACCTGTCGACGGCCAGCCGCAGGCCGGCTGCGATCGCCAGCGGAGCCAGCGTGATCGAAGCTAACAGTGCCGCCAGCAGCCAGTACAAGTAACCGGCGGTATCGGCTTCACTGCCAGCCGCCTGCACCATCGCCGTTGCCAGCACCAGCACCGGAACATACAGCGGCAGCACCAGGATACTCACCAGCAGACCGCCGCGGGCCAGGCTGACAGTCAGTGCCGCGCCGATCGCGCCGAGCAGACTCAGGGTTGGCGAGACCAGCACGAGTGTCACCACCATCGCCTGGAGCCTGTCGCCATCAACGAACATCACCAGACCCACAACCGGCACCAGCAGCACCAGCGGCAGACCCGATATGAGCCAGTGTGCCGTGACCTTGGCGAAGACAAAAACCAGCAGCGGTTGCCCCGAGACCACCACCTGTTCGAGTGAGCCGTCGCTGAAGTCGTCGCGGAACATCAGGTCCATCGACATCAGTGTGGCGAGCAGCGCTGCCACCCAGATGACCCCCGGCGCCACCTCGCTGAGCTGCTGCGGCGAAGGTCCCAGGCCCAGCGGGAAGAGGCTGATCACTACTACGAAAAACACGAGCGGGTTGATCACCTCTGACAGGCCGCGCAGGTGTATCCTGAGGTCGCGCCGCAATGTTCGCAGGTAGAAGTTCATGATGACAGTGCTACCGGCTGGATATCGACGGCAAACATGGGCCGCTGGTGACTGGTCAGGATAATACCGCCGCCCTGTTCAAGGTGCCCCTGCATTCGGTCTTCAAGGTAACGCAGCCCTGCCGTGTCAATGGAGCTGAAGGGCTCATCCATGATCCAGCAGGCGTTCTCACAAAGTAGAAACCGCGCCAGGTTGACCCGCTTGCGCTGCCCCTCCGACAGGTTATGGCACAGGGTGTCCTGGTAGCCTGCCATCCCAAGGACACTCAGGACGTCGTCAAGATCACCGGCTGCCGGGTCGGTGTCCTGCAGGTGACAGAGCCAGTTGAGATTCTCTGTTACGGTTAATCGCGGGTTCACGCCAGGGCTGTGACCCAGGTAGAGCGGGGGTCTGTCGATCGACCAGGCTACCTCGCCTTCAAAATCAGTGTAGAGGCCACTCAGGATCTTCAGCAGCGTGGTCTTCCCTGAGCCATTCCGACCCGTAACCTGCACCAGCTGACCGCCATCCAGCGAGACGTCCAGGGCAGAAAAAAGCTGCCGCCGGTCTCTCTCACAACTCAGGCCTGAAGCACGCAGCATAAATAAATCCTAACGATGAAACTCTGGCAGCCGCCTTGCGGCGCAGCCTGTCGACATCCTGATTATACCAGCCAAGGCCACCTCAGCGGGTCGTCTTAGCGTATAATGCGCCGTCCTCCGAAGTCTGATTCAGCCCATGATTTTTAAGAATGCCCATGTCTACCGCCTCACCGAGAAGCTGAATCTGGAGGCGAGCGCCTGCGAGGAACTGCTGCAGGCCCGGGCATTTATTCCCTGCAGCGGCGCACGCCCTTCCTCTTTCGGCTGGGTCCCTGCCATTCCCGAGGGAACGCTGGTGCATGAAGTGGCTGGCTGCATGCTGTTCTGCGCCAAGCGGGAGGACAAGGTCGTCCCGCCGACCGCTCTGGCAGACACGCTGGATGAAAAGATTTCGAGACTCGAATCCATGGAAGGCCGCCCCATCAGAGCGAAGGAGAAAAGGCGGTTGAAAGAGGACGCCCTGGCCGAACTGGTGCCGCGGGCACTGCCCAAGTCAAAGCAGATCTTTGGCTACCTGAGCCAGTCAGAGGACCTGCTGGTGATCGATACGTCATCGTCCGCGGAAGCGGAGCTCTTTCTCAACTGCCTGCGGGAGACTTTCGGCAGTCTCAAAGTCGTACCACCCCAGGTCCAGGCCAAACCCGCGGACACTTTTACGCACTGGCTGCGCACCCGCAAGCTGCCAGAGCACTTCGCTTTTGGTGATCAGTGTGACCTGTTTGATCCGGAAGACCTGAGCGCCGTGAGCCTGCGCAAACAGGACCTCGCCACCAGCGAAGTGCGCGTGCACCTCGATGCGGGCAAGGTTTGCACCAAACTCGCACTGGTCTGGCACGATGATTTAAAAGTCATCGTCGACAAGGACCTGATCCTGCGCCAACTGAAAGTGCTGTCATCGGATGATGCTGCCGAGGATGATGAGGACCCGATCGCGCAACTGGATGCAGCGTTCGTCAACATGACCCTCGAACTCTCACGTTTCCTGCCAGCGCTGTTTTCTGCCCTCGGCGGAGAGTCACGGGACTGAACCCGGTTTGACCCGGCAGGGGTAACTGCCGGATTCTTGCAGCTTTTCTGACACCGGAACTGACACCATGGCGCTGAACCCACAGACGGAAGCCTTCTTCAATGCCCTCGCCGAGAACGGCCGACCAAAAACCCATGAGCTAAGCCCCGAAGATGCGCGGGCCGGTTATCGAGCTCTGGCGGCAGCTTTCGGTCCTGGTCCTGATCTGAAAACGGAAGATCGGATAATCCCGGGTTCAGAAAATGACATCCCCGTGCGCATCTATTCACCGGAAAGTGAAGGGCCTTTGCCAGTGCTGGTTTACTTCCATGGAGGTGGCTGGGTCATTGGCGACCTTGATACCCATGACCGCGAATGCCGGCTGCTGGCGGCAGAAACTCCCTGTCTCGTGGTTTCCGTTGACTACAGGCTGGCGCCGGAATATCCCTTTCCGGCGGGTCACATCGACTGCTGGGATGCTGTGGTCTGGGTGCTGGCGAACGCCGCTGCCCTGGGTGGCAACCCCGACTGTATTGCTGTTGGCGGGGACTCAGCGGGCGGTAACCTCGCTGCGTATGTTGCACTGGCGGCCCGCAATGCCGGTCACACATTAAAGCTGCAGCTGCTGGTTTACCCCGCGACCGACGGCCGCGCGCATCATCCTGACAGCAAGCACGAACCACTGCCCTCGCTGCTGGAGAATGCTGAGGGTCCCGGTCTGACCCGAGACACCATGTCTTACTTCGCCATGCACGTTTGCGGCGCCAATGATCACCTCAGCGTGACCAGCGACTGGCGCATGTCACCACTGCTGGCGGACAGCCATGCGGGGGTCGCGCCGGCGTACATCGCAACCTGCCAGTGCGATCCGATTCGGGATGAAGGTAATCTGTACGCAGAGAAACTGAAAGCTGCCGGTGTCGCGGTTCAATTTCGCGAGTGGGCCGGTCAGCCCCACCTGCTGTTTCAGCTGTCACCGGTGCTCGATGACGGCAAGGCACTGATAGCCGAGTGTGTCGCAGCGCTGCAACAGGCCTTCGCTAGTTAGCGTCTGGCGTCAGCGGGGTGAACTTGAACTTCTGACCGCCGATACTGGCCTCGTACATCAGGCCACCCAGCGGATGGATAAACACCGCCATGCCCTTGTTGTAGCCAAGCTCGACCTGGGTCGTGGCTGCCGGCCCCGTGCCCGCACTGGCCGACGCACCATCGGTACCCGCTCGCGCCTGGGCGCCCGCCGTCACCACGATCGCCGACGCACTGGCATCAAACTCAAACCTGCCGGAGACAAACTCATCGAAGGCCCGCTTGTCCTGCATGAAAATGATCTCGCTGAACGCCTGGCCCCCGAGCTGAAAGCCGATGGTGACCTTGGTCAGCGTGACATTGCCCGCCACCTTTTCCTGTTCATAAACCCGGCCCTTGCCGAAAGCACCGCCTACACCAATGCCGCCCTTACCGACGGTGGGAAAAACCGCATAGCCATAAGCATTGTCAAAATAGGGCTTGAGCTCGGGCGCGGACTCAAACACATCGAGCGTACCGTCGTAGTTATCAGCCCAGGCGGCGGGGCCCAGCATCATCAAGGTCAATAGCATCAGGTATCGCATGGGTACACTCCGGCGGTTTCGGTCTTAAGCATTAGATGTGCAAATTATTTTAAAGTTTCAAGCTGAACAGATCCTGTCAGCCATCAGCGCTGCCTATTCTGACAGCTCAGACGTTATCGACATACCGGCGCTGCAGATGAGAGAGAAAATAATCGGCATTTAACGTCTCCCCCGTTGCTTCCGTCATCAGTTCAGCCGTTCTCAGACGACTGCCCTGGTTGTGGATGTTCTCCCGCAGCCAGCCGACAGCCGCAGTAAGATCTCCTGTGCCAATGTTCGCCAGAACATCTGGCAGCGCCTGCTGCATCGCTGCAAACTGCTGCGCTGCCATCATGGCACCGAGCGTATAGGTCGGAAAATAGCCAAACAGCGATGCTGACCAGTGTACGTCCTGCATGCAGCCGTTCCTGTAGTCGCCGCGGGTATCACGTTCGAGGTAAGCCATCATCTTCTCATCCCACAGTGCCGGGATATCACGTGCTTCAATCGCACCTTCAATCAGCGCCCGTTCAATTTCGTAGCGCAGTATCACATGCAGCGGGTAGGTGAGTTCATCGGCATCTACCCGGATCAGGCTTCGCTCAACCCCGGTATAGAGCCTGTGCAGATTCTGGTCCGACCAGGCGGGCTGGCTATCCGAGACGCCGAACACATCGCGGATGATGGGTGCAATGAAACCCAGGAACTGCCGGGAACGACCGATCTGCATCTCCATCATCAGCGACTGACTTTCATGCACACCCGCAGAACGCGCGTTAGTCACGGGTTGTCCTGAAAGTCCTTTCGGCCTGCCCTGTTCGTACATGGCGTGACCGGTTTCATGTACCACCGCCATGAGGGACTCAACGAAGTTGTCGGTGGTGTAACGCGTTGTGATGCGAACGTCTTCCTTGACGCCGCCACAGAACGGGTGGTGGGAAACATCGAGGCGGCCATGGTCGAAATCAAATCCCAGCAGATCCATGACCCGCAGACCCAGTTCCCGCTGCTTGTCGATGTCGAACTGATCGCCGAGCGGCAGCAGCGGCCGTTGCGCCTGCTTATCCAGCGCGGCCGTCACCATATCGGGCAGCGTCGTCTTGAGCCGGGCGAAGAGGTCATCGAGCACCACCGCGCGCATACCCGGCTCGAATGTCTCCAGCAACGCATCGTACTTGCCAAGACCGGTTCGTGCTGACCGGACTTCGGCTTCTTCCCGCGCATGCGTCACGACTTCTTCGAGCAGCGGCAGGAAGGTCTGCCAGTCATTCTCTCCCCGGAGCAGGCGCCAGGCCTGTTCCGCTTTGGCGCGAGCAACGGACTGGGTGCGCACGAAATCCGACGGCAGGCAGGTCATCTCATCGTATTCGCGCTTGATCTCTCTCAGATTGGCGTGCTGCCAGTCGTCGAGATCAAGGTTTGAGCAGGTTTCAATCCACTCGCCGACCTGACTGTTTGCGACCATTTCATGAATAACGACATCGAGTGAAGCCAGGGCTTCACCCCTGGCTTCACCACCACCGATCGGCATCATGGCTGCCTCGTCCCAGGAAGTGATCATATAGACATGTCTTAGATCACCCACTTTTTTATAGTGTTCTGTCAGTTGCTCGTAGGCGTTTTTCATGCCGGCACCTTACCAGAAAGCAACGGTGGAGCAGAGCGCCGGCTCTGTGCAATGGATCCGCGCAAGCGGGTGCTACGGCACCGACTATCACTCAGGCGAATAGCTCTGCAGGGCTGGCTTCGCGCAGGCAAGCGGGCATACTTGCGCCTTTGATCAGAACCCAGGCAAACCATGAGCAAATTGTTATCACCATTATCTTTTGCACACGGACCCGACATGAAGAACCGGTTCATGCTCGCACCACTGACGAACTCCCAGAGCCATGAAGACGGCACACTCTCAGAGGAGGAGTATCACTGGCTGACGATGCGCGCCAAAGGGGGATTTGGGCTGACAATGACCTGTGCCGCTCATGTCCAGGAAGTCGGCAAGGGATTTCCCGGCCAGCTTGGCGCATTCAGTGACGATCATCTTTCAGGATTGAAGCGACTGGCTGAGGGCATCAAGCGCTACGGCAGCCTGTCGAATGTCCAGCTGCATCATGCCGGCATGCGCTCACCCAGTGAAATAATCGGTGAGGCCCCCGTCAGCGCTTCCGCGGACGAGGAGACCGGCGCGCGCGCACTCAGCACGGACGAGGTCCGCCAGCTGCGCGACGATTTTATTGCTGCCGCCATCCGCTGCGACCAGGCAGGCTTCGATGGTGTGGAGCTCCACGGTGCCCATGGCTACATTCTCTGCCAGTTCTTCGCTGAAGAAACCAACCGGCGGGAAGATGAGTACGGTGGTTCATTCGAAAACCGCTACCGCATTCTCAACGAGATCATCGAGGGCATTCGCCACAACTGCCGCGCGGACTTCCAGCTGGGCGTGCGCCTGTCGCCGGAAAGGTTCGGCATCGACACCGGCGAGGCGCTGACAATGGCAGCACAACTGCTGACAGATCCGCGGCTCGATTTTCTCGATATGTCGCTCTGGGACATCTTCAAGGAACCTGTCGACGAGCAATATCACGGCAAGTCACTGCTCGACTGGTTTGCCGAACTGGAACGGGCTGACGTCAGACTCGGCGCTGCCGGCAAAATCAGAACACCCCAGGCTGCGGCCGCCGCGGTTGAGCAGCTCGACTGGGTCATGCTTGGTCGCGCCGCCATTCTGCAGCATGACTTCCCTGACCGATATGCCGACGACAGCGAGTTCCCGCCCACGGAGCTGCCAGTTACCCGTTCCTACCTGGGTGAAGAAGGCCTGTCACCAAAGTTCATCGAGTACATGGCTTCCTGGCCGGAGTTCATCAGGGAAGAATCCGCCTGAGCGAC